>JABBAP010000018.1 GCA_018607905.1 Paracoccaceae bacterium
AAAGCGGACCTTCAAACTCTATCTGGATGCTGCGCCGCTGCTTTCTCAGGATCTATTGCGGTCTTGCTTCAATTTGACGCCTATTCCAAGCGAGCTTCTGGGCTTCGGCCAAGTCCAACTCCCATGCGGTTCCAAGCATTCATGCTAGCGATCAAGAAAGTAAGGTCAGATAGATTCTTTGCATCGAAGAATTCAAATACGAGAGCATAGCTTTCACCCAATTCGTCTTCGCTTCTTCTTTCTGTCAAGGCCTCGGCCCATCCAAATGTTGCTTTTTCTTTGTCTGAATAAAAATCGCATTCCCGCCAAACTGGGAGGCAATTTACCCTTTGGACCAGTTCTCCGTCTCGCAATGCTTCATGCGAATGTAGATCGACACAGTATGCGCATTTGTTGATCTGCGACACGCGCAACAGCACTAGATGTTGCAATCCGATATCAAGACCAGAAGATCGCAAATACTGATTAACTTGCGCAATCAATTTTGGGATTTGCGGCGCGTGGGTCCAGTATTCCAAAGCCCGCGCATTTGTCATGATTTGGCGCCACAAAAAACCAAGACCATCTCCGTCACGTGGTCGCGACGTTCATCAAGCCAGTCTTTTTGGGCCATGTCCTGCCCATAAGTGGCCGACAAAGTGTGCCGGTTGGAAAGGTGCAAATAGGAAAGCGACAGAACGGAAACGTAAAGCTGTAGCGCATCAATACCAGCGCGGAATTGGCATTCTTTCTCGCCCCGCGCTAAAATATCCTGAATGGCTGTGACAAGGTTTTCGGCAGCCTTGGCGACTTGTGGCAGTTCCTTCACGAACTTGCCGCGCATGGTGTTTTCAGCAACGGCCATATGCACGAAATCAGAGTTCTTTCGCATGTGATCAAAAGTAAAATGAACAAGCTTTTCCAGCGCTTCTTTTGGTGGCAAAGCACCAAGGTTCAAGCGCTGTTCTTCTTCGCGAATATGAATGTAGACCTTTTCCAGACAGGCCAGATACAACCCCTGTTTGCCACCAAAATAGTGGTACAGCATTCGCACATTGCACTTGGCACGCTTTGCGATGCCATCCGTGCGGGCGCCGCCATAACCTTTTGCCCCGAACTCGGCCAATCCAGCCTTCAAGATACGTGCTTTGGTCGCGACCGCATCGCGGCGGATGTTCTGTTTTTCTTCAGCAACAGTCATGGTCATCCCAACGGGTTTAATTGCGTATCAGCTCAGGTAACGTCGTAACGATTTGCGGGAATATCATCAAGATCGCGACCAGCACCACTTGAATCAATACAATCGGTAGGGCCGCTCGGTAAATCTCCGAAACTTTCAGATGTTGTTGCACACCTTTCATAACAAACAGCAAGACCCCAAAAGGTGGCGTAATCCCAGCCAGTTCCAACTGGACAAGAATAAGAATGCAAAACCAGATTGGGTCGATGCCAAGCTGGATGATGATGGGCATGAACACCGGAATAGAGATCAGCATGATCGAGATTGTGTCGATGAAACAACCCAGCAGCAGAACGATCCCTTGCATCACGATCACCAACAGGATCGGCGCAATTACCAGGGCGCTGACCCATGCAACCAGTGAAGAGGTTGCACCGCTTGCGGCTAGTAACTGACCAAAGCCTGTGGACCCAACGATAACCAGAAGCATCATTGAGGAGGTCGTCATTGTCGACATGAGCGCTTTTTTCAGCGCATCAAACGTAAGGCGTCCATACAAGGCAGCAACGATTAACGTCGCGATCACCCCCATCGCCGCGGATTCAGAAGGCGTTGCGATGCCAAGAAAAATGAACCCCGTCACAACAACTATCAGCGCCAGCAAAGGTGAGACTGTCAGCAAAGTGTAGAGTTTTTGACCAAGCGTCGTGCTTGGTGCATTATAGGGCGGAGCCAAATGCGGCTGCAGTTTCGCACGTACTGCAAAGTAGATGAAATACATGCTCGCCAGTAAAATGCCGGGCAGAATGCCAGCCAATAACAGCTCTGCAATTGAAACTTTGGCCAATGCACCCAGCAAAACACCCAACGCGCTTGGCGGGATCAGGACCGCCAGACCTCCACCTGCGAGGATCGAACTGACCGACATTTCAGGCTTGTAGCCGCGCTTTGCCATCTCAGGCACCAGTGTCGATCCTAACATCGCAACCGAAGCCATGCTTGCACCGCTGAGCGCGCCAAACAGCGTCCCACCACCTACCGAAGACAGCGACAAACGGCCCGGCAATCGCCCAATCCATTGGTCCACTGCCTCAACCGTTTTTCCGGCTAATCCAGTGCGCAATAGAAGCTCTCCCATCAAGATAAACAGCGGAATCGGGATCAACGAAAACTGCCCGATTGACGAAAACGAACTGGTCGCCAAAAGCGACAGCGAGCCAACGCCAAGATACAAATACAGCCCAACAATGTTGAGCGTGATAAAACCAAAAGCAACGGGCATCCCGCTGAGCATCATTGCCACCAGCAGCCCGAAAAACAGCGCGAGATCTGCAACCCATTCCATTATTCTATCCCCGCGCTTTTGTCTGAAAGACCTGTTTCTTGGCCCGCAGATGCACGTTTGTGCAGCGCTGCCTCTGGATCAGTTTCGGACACATAAAGCCGCAACCGGACAAGGAAAACCGTTGCCAAAAACATGCTGCCAATGGGAATGATGCTGTAGGGGTAAATCCGAGGGATCCGCCAGATACGCGGCATCATTATTCCACGATCATAGTACTGCAAAGCCGCAACGCTGGTCTTCCATGCAAGCACGACACAGGCGGCAAATGCGATCAAACAGACTGCGACACCCAACGCCCGTTGCAAGGATTTTGGCAGTACATCAACAAGCAGTTCAATACGCACATGTCGGTCTTGCAGCAACACCCAAGGGGCGCCAAGAAAGGTAATCCAGATCAACGCATACTCGGATAAATCAAACGCCCAAGGCGAAGCCCAATCTAGGAAATACCGCGTTAGAACATCGTAGGTGATCCAGCAACTCATCCCAAGGATCAGCCCAGCGGCAACAATCGCCATGAACAAAGTGACACGCTCGAACATTGCAATACCGGCGTTCAGCATTTTGTCCCCTTGGTTCCGTTTGTGTGTATCAAAAAGCCTGCCCCGATGGGACAGGCTCCATTTTTAAATGCCGTAGCGCCGATTAAGCTGAAGCAGCCGCGTCGTACAATGGCTTCAACCGTGCAGCATCTTCTGGCGCGATTGAGTTCACTTTGTCCCAAAGTTTTTCTTCGGTCAATGCACGGAACTGCGCACCCTCTGCATCGCTCAGAGAAACAAACTCAACGCCAGCAGCTTCCATTTCAGCATGCTCTGCGTCGCGCTTTTCTTTCGCCCATTTTGCGCCGATTGCATCTGCGGATGCCGATGCTTCGGTCAGGACTGTTTGCAATTCTGCAGGCAAGCCGCTGAACGAATTCGGGTTGATCAAGGTGACTGTGCGCAATTGATAGAAATCTGGCAGCATCACGAACTTCGCTTGTTCGTAGAATTTGAAGTCCAGCAAGCCAATGTCAGGCCAACCAAGACCATCAACCACACCGCGTTCCATCGCTGTATAAGCCTCGGACGGGGACGTTGTAACTGGTGTCGCGCCCAGAGCCTCTAAGATGGGATCATAAAGCGGGATAGAGCGGATTTTCTTGCCTTTGAAATAGGACAGCTCACCCGGATTACCGCGCACTTGCAGAACATAGCCCACACCGCTGAGCGGCATGCCAAGCATTTTAACACCGCGTTGCTGCATCAGAATGTCAGCGTAGGCATCCAGAACGCCTGATGATTTCAGCGCATCTGCGGAAGCATTGCCACTGGCCAGTGAAATCGACGACGGCATCGCGCCTGCGAAGTAGGAATTGGCCGAATGGCTCATGTCAAAGACACCATTGGCAATCGCTTCTGGCGCATCAAAGCCGCCAATCACGTCAGACCCGCCAGCGTATTCGATCTCCAACTCCCCATTGGACATGCGCGCGACTTCGTCAGCGAGGAAGTCGTAGGGTTTGCCCCAAACGGTGTTGCGGTTGATGAATGCGATGTAGCGCAGTTTCTTTTTGCCAGCGCCGTAAAGCGGAGCACCCAACATGCTTGAAGCAGCAACCGCACCCGCAGTTGTCGCCAGCATTTTGCGGCGTGTGAGGCCTTTAGTCTGTAAGTCTTTAGTCATTCTTCTCTCCCTTGCTTATGATAAACCCCGTACGGGTTCTTGGTCTTATTCGACGTCTTATTCTGCGGCAATTTTCGTTAGCGCTTGAAGTACACGGGCTGGAGTCGCCGGAATATCTTTGACACGCGCCCCTGTCGCATTTGCAATCGCGTTGATGATAGCTGGAATGGGCGAAATTCCAGGATGTTCAGCCATACTTTTCGCACCAAACGGTCCGCGCTCCAGCGGGTCTTCGACATAAAGCCGCGTTACATTCGGCGGCACGCTTTTTGTCGAAGGCAGTCCGTACCCTTCCAGCGTTGCTGGGTTGTCGGGATGAAACCGTTCCGACAACGCAAACCCGATGCCAAACGCAATCGCGCCGTCAATCTGGCCATCCACAGCCTGTGGATTGATCCGAGTTCCGGGGTCGCAGACATTGACGTGGTTGAGCAAACGAACATCGCCATTTTCGGTGTTCACGTCCAATTCCATCAAGCCAGTGTTGTAGCCGTACAGGATCGTTGGGGCTTCACCTGCCCAGACAATCTCGCTTTCCGAAAGGCTCGACTGATTGGTCTCGGCAAAATGCTTGGCAATTTCCTCCAAGGTGACACCAATGTCGGGCGTCGCGGTTTGGAAAATCCGGTTGCCTTTAACCGACAATCTATCCGGCGTTGTCTGCAACATTTCTGCCGCCCCATCACGCAATTTGTCTGCCAGTTTGTCAGCCGCCATTTGAACAGCCTTGCCAGTGCCCACGGTCGAGATACTGCTAAAAGTCGGCACTGGATAAGGTGCCGCGTCGGTGTCGCCAAGCGTCACCTTCATTTCGGCCATAGAAACCCCGATCTGGTCTGCTGCAATCTGCGCAAACTGTGTCGTTGGCCCTTGCCCTTGTTCCACTGTACCAGCCATGACGTGAACTTCACCATCGTCGGTAAGTTCGGCCCCAGCAGTGATCGAGGTTTTCAAATACCCTATGTTGCGCCAACCAGCACCCATGCCCAATCCGGGAACCCATGGGCCGTCTAGATTTGCGCGTCGTTCTTCAAGTCGAATTTTAGCCGCGTCATAGTGCGGTTTCAGCAGTTCCAATTCTTTGACCATCGAAACATGTTCCGTCAACTCTTGCCCGAAATGGGTCTTGGAGCCGACACGGATTGCATTTTTCAGACGTACCTCGAGTGGATCAAGTCCCAGCTCCTCTGCAACCAGATCAACCTGAGACTCGTAAGCAAGCGGCAGATAGTTCGCATTGGTTCCCCGCAACGGCACATAACGCGGCCCGTTGGTCAGAACGTCCCAAGCGCGCCCGCGCACATTTTCGATCTCGTAAGGGCCAGTAATATGGGACAGCAACGCGCCGAGTGTTTCGTAAAAACACAGCTCAACACCCTTGGTGGTTTTGTCGATTAGAAACGGGGCCCAAGATCCCGCGCCGTGCATAACTTCAACATCAACGGCAACAATCCGTCCATCTTTTGTAGCGCCTGTCTTGTAGCGAATATCAACGCTTGGCGCTTTGCAAGATCCCAAGATGCTCTCTTCACGCGAAAACACCATGCGGATCGGATTACCGGTTTTTTGGGCCATCAGACCACAGGTCACCGCGATCAGTGTATCGCCACGCGTTCCAAAGTTTCCACCCATTGCAGGGCATGAAATACGAATGTCTTCTTGTTTCATTGCCAAGTTGTTTGCAATGGATTCAGTACCTTGGACAAAAGCGTGGTACAGCCCTGTGACACACACCAACTTGCCTTCTTCTATATAAACAAGCGCGGATTCCGGCTCCATTGCTGCGTGTTCGCGCACGGGCACGGTGTAGTCGTTTTGGATGATGACGTCGGCTTTAGCGAACCCCGCTTCAATGTCACCACAAGCGACTTCATCAGGTTCTGAAACTCTGGGGGAGTGATCGTAAAGCGGCGTCGCATCCGGTCTTGCGGCATCGACCACTTCGATAGCGTGCGGCAGTTCTTCGACCACCACTTTGATGCGCTTCAATGCTTCTTCGGCGATTGCTTCGGATGTGGCCGCGACACCTGCCAATGCTTCGCCTTTGAACCGGATACGATCCGTAGGGAAGACATAAACCTGTGGCTGGCAGTTTGGTAGAAACGGCGTGCCGGGAATGTCGTCGGCCGTCACAACACATTCAACACCGGGCATGGCTTCCGCCTCTGACGTATCGATGGAGATAATCCGCGCATGGTGCTGCGTAGATCGTAGCAATTTGGCGTGCAGCATACCTTCCATTTGCAAGTCACCAGCGTACATAGCTTCACCGTTGACCGTCGCGGGACTGTCCAATCGTGCAACATTGCCGCCCACTGCTTTACCGTCGCCAACGCCTTGCGTAACACCTGAACGTCCATCGTTGATCAACTCAGCCGCATACTCGACGGCCTCAAGAATTTTGGTATACCCCGTGCAACGGCACAGGTTTTTGGACAGACTTTTTACAATTTCGTCACGGCTGGGGTTTGGTTTGTTTTGCAACAGAGTCGCCGTTTTCATAATCATGCCAGGAATGCAAAACCCGCATTGCGTCGCGCCTTTTTCCAAGAACGCTTGCTGAATGGGATGCAAAACCGAAATGTCTTCGCCGGCTTTTATCCCCTTCGCCGCGGGCGCAAGCCCTTCGATAGTAATGATGTCGCGACCCGATGCACGGCTAGCGTCCAGCAAACATGATTTCGTCGGTTTGCCGTTCATCATCACGATGCAACTACCGCATTCCCCGTTGTCACATGCCTTCTTTGCACCCGTAAGCCGCAAGTCTTCGCGCAGGACGTCCAGCAAGGTTTGACCATCTGTGTCCACTTGATGTGACACGCCGTTCACATTGAGGGTCATTGGGGAAGGTAAGTCTTTGGCCATTGCGATTCCTATCGTTAGTAATGAAATGATTACTTACCAATTCATCTCTGTCAACAAATTTTAATTCTTGACGATTGTCTAATATTTTGTAAGTGAACAATTACTTAAAGGAGTGAAATCATGCTGGATGCGCAAAAATCTAAAGAAAATAAAGGCGATCCCGCTTTGGGTGAGCGAGTCACTTCGGTCAAGCATTGGACTGACAAGTTGTTTTCGTTCCGCATAGAACGCCCCAAAAGCTTTCGTTTTCGATCGGGCGAGTTTGTGATGATTGGATTGCCGGGAGACAACGGTAAGCCCATTTTGCGCGCCTATTCTGTAGCAAGCCCATCATGGGACGAAGAGTTAGAATTTTATTCCATTAAAGTCGCAGATGGTCCTTTGACATCAAAGCTGCAATCAATCCAGCCGGGGGATCGCGTGATCTTACGGCCAAAGCCGACCGGAACTTTGGTTCTGGACGCTTTGTTGCCCGGCAATCGTTTGTACATGTTTGCAACCGGAACCGGCATCGCCCCTTTCGCGTCGCTTATTCGCGATCCCGAAACTTACGAAAAATTTGATGAAGTCATTTTAACCCACACATGCCGTTACAAAGCAGAACTGGCCTATGGCGAGGCACTGATTTCCGATCTCTTGAACGATCCTTTGATTGGCGAAGAGGCACGCGTAAAACTGAAATGCTACACAACCTTGACCCAAGAGAACCATTTGCGTCAGGGGCGCATCACGGAACGTCTTGCGTCAGGCGCACTGTTTAATGATCTCGGAGTTCCGCCGATGCGCAAAGACACCGATAGGGCGATGATCTGTGGCTCGATGGGATTGAACACTGATCTTAAGCTCCAGTTGGAAGAATTTGGTTTGGTTGAAGGCGCCAACAACCGACCTGCAGAATACGTGCTTGAAAAAGCTTTTGTCGGATAAAGGATAAATGGATGACATATGTTGTCGTAGAAGGTTGCATAAACTGCAAACACACAGACTGCGTTTCGGTTTGCCCGGTTGATTGCTTTTACGAGGGTGAAAACATGCTCGTCATTCACCCAGGCGAATGCATCGACTGCGGCATCTGCGAGCCTGAGTGCCCAGAAGATGCAATCAAGTCAGACACGGAATCCGGTCTGGAAAAGTGGCTTGTGATCAACGCTGAATTGGCAAACGTATGGCCCGTTATCGCTGAACAGATCGAGCCGATGAAAGAGGCTGAGCAATGGAAAGGCGTTATTGGGAAGGAAGTGCATCTCTCAAAGAACCCTCCTGCTGAAGTGTGAAGAGATTGAATTTGCCCCAATCTTTTCGTGCTTACGGATATCTGAATCCAACCAGTTTAAATCTC
>JABBAP010000031.1 GCA_018607905.1 Paracoccaceae bacterium
ACCATTCCCGTAGGGCGGGGTTCACCCCGCCGCACCGGTTATGCAAATTTCGATTGAATCTCTTCAGAGATGTTCGAAGGAACCGCGTCATAGTGTGAGAACTGCATAGAGAAGTTCGCACGACCAGAAGACATGGACCGCAATGTGTTGATGTAACCAAACATGTTTGCCAGTGGCACACGTGCGTCGATTGCAATCGCGTTACCGCGTGTATCTTGGCCCTGAACCATCCCGCGACGAGATGTCAGATCACCAATAATACCACCTGTGTATTCGTCAGGTGTTACAACTTCTACTTTCATGATTGGTTCCAACATTTTCGCGCCGGCTTTCTTCATGCCTTCGCGCATGCCCATACGACCAGCGATTTCAAACGCCATAACGCTGGAGTCAACATCGTGGTACTTACCGTCGAGCAATTCAACCTTGAAGTCGATCACAGGGAAGCCAGCCAAAGGACCACTGTCCATAACGGACTCAATCCCTTTTTGAACGCCCGGGATATATTCCTTAGGGACGTTACCGCCAACAACTTTGGATTCAAACGAGAACCCTTCGCCCGGCTCCGTTGGAAGGATCAGCATCTTAACTTCAGCGTACTGACCAGACCCACCAGATTGTTTCTTATGCGTGTAAGTAATTTCCGCTTCGTGGGAAATCGTTTCACGATAAGCAACTTGTGGCGCACCAATGTTCGCTTCAACATGGAATTCACGACGCATACGATCAACAAGAATATCGAGGTGAAGTTCCCCCATACCCTTCATGATGACCTGACCGCTTTCGATGTCTGTTTCAACACGGAAAGATGGATCCTCAGCGGACAAACGCTGCAACGCAACGCCCATTTTCTCTTGGTCGCCTTTTGTTTTTGGCTCAATGGCAATCTCGATCACAGGATCAGGGAAGGTCATTGTTTCAAGAACAACAGGAGCATTTACAGCACACAGCGTGTCACCAGTTGTCGTGTCTTTCAGGCCACCCAAAGCGATGATATCGCCAGAGAATGCTTCTGAAATTTCATCACGATCATTAGCGTGCATGATCATCATCCGGCCAACGCGCTCTTTTTTACCCTTAGTAGAGTTCAAGAACGTGTCACCCTTTTCCAATTTACCGGAGTAGATCCGTGTAAATGTCAAAGAGCCCACAAACGGGTCATTCCAGATTTTGAACGCAAGACCAGAGAACGCCATGTCATCATCTGCACGACGTGCGATGTCACGTGTTTCTGTTTCGTCACCAGGCTTAAAGCCCATGTAATCGACAACATCCAAAGGCGACGGAAGGTAATCCACAACAGCGTTCAACAAAGGCTGAACACCTTTGTTTTTGAAGGCGGAACCACCCAGAACAGGAACAAATGCGATTGCCAAACAACCCTTACGGATCAATTTGCGCAGTGTTGGAACGTCAGGCTCGTTGCCTTCAAGGTATTCCATCATTGCGTCGTCATCTTGCTCAACAGCGTTTTCTACCAATTTAGAACGCCATTTGTCGGCTTCTTCCTGCAACTCAGCACGAATAGGCGCTTTGATCCAAGATGCACCAAGGTCTTCACCCTGCCACAACCATTCTTCCATTGTTACCAAGTCAACCAAGCCTTCCAGCTCAGTTTCGGCACCAATTGGGAATGCGATTGGAACAGCGATCGCACCTGTGCGTTCTTCAACCATCTCAACACATTTAGTGAAGTCAGCGCCGATTTTGTCCATTTTGTTGACAAAAACCATACGTGGAACTTTGTAGCGGTCAGCCTGACGCCAAACTGTTTCTGTTTGTGGCTCAACACCAGCGTTGGCATCCAGAACACAAACCGCGCCATCAAGAACAGCCAAGGAACGCTCAACTTCGATTGTGAAGTCAACGTGGCCTGGGGTGTCGATGATGTTGAAACGGTGCTTCGCACTGTCTGCAGTTTCGCCGTCTTCGGTACGTTCCCAGAATGTGGTCGTCGCCGCAGACGTGATAGTGATACCGCGCTCTTGCTCTTGTTCCATGTGGTCCATTGTTGCCGCGCCGTCGTGCACTTCACCAATGTTATGCTCTTTACCTGTGTAATACAGGATGCGCTCGGAACAGGTGGTTTTACCTGCATCGATGTGCGCAATGATACCGAAGTTACGATATAGATCTAATGGATATTCGCGTGCCATTCTCTCGTGCCTTCCTTACCAGCGATAGTGGCTAAAGGCTTTGTTAGCCTCGGCCATCTTATGCGTGTCTTCGCGTTTTTTCACAGCGGAACCACGGGAATTCACGGCATCCATCAATTCTGATGCAAGACGTTCTTCCATTGTGTTTTCGTTGCGTGAACGTGCAGCTTTGATCAACCAACGGATCGCCAATGCTTGGCGCCGCTCAGGGCGAACCTCAACAGGAACCTGATAGGTTGCACCACCCACACGACGGGAACGAACCTCGACGGATGGTTGGATGTTTTCCAGCGCTTCGTGGAACACTTCCACTGGGGCACGTTTTGTTTTGTCTTCAACGCGATCAAGCGCGCCGTAAACAATGGATTCAGCTGCGGATTTTTTACCGTCCAGCATTAGGTTGTTCATGAATTTAGACAGAACATGGTCGTGAAATTTTGCGTCTGGCAGAATTTCACGTTTTTCAGCGCGGTGGCGTCTAGACATATCTCTCTACCCCTATTTCGGTTTCTTCGCGCCGTATTTCGAACGACGTTGTTTACGGTCTTTAACACCTTGGGTATCCAACACACCGCGCAGGATGTGGTAACGGACACCCGGAAGGTCTTTTACACGGCCCCCACGGATCAGAACAACAGAGTGTTCTTGCAGGTTGTGGCTTTCACCTGGGATGTAAGAGATGACCTCAAAACCATTTGTGAGGCGCACTTTGGCAACCTTACGCATAGCCGAGTTCGGCTTCTTAGGTGTTGTTGTGTAAACGCGGGTACATACACCACGTTTTTGCGGACAAGACTGCAAGTGCAATGACTTGGAGCGTTTAACTTTCGGCTGGCGCGGCTTGCGGATCAGCTGTTGGATTGTTGGCATTCGGAACTCCCGTATGACCTATTTCAAACTCGAATAGGTGCCTGATCTGTCGATCAAACACCGCGAACACGGCACCCCGCACGATTGTGAATGGGCTACCGCGGTTAAAGAACAGAGGATCGGAGATTTCTCTCGGATCATGACCGCCAATTTAGGCTAGAAACGATTCTCAAAACAAGGAACCGTGGCTCGTGCCGCGCATATACGGGGAGTCGCTCTGCCTGTCAACAGATGTGGGGGTTGGGGGGATTGGCCCATCAGCAAAATTGAACCACCCATTTTCAAATCTGGTGCGTTCATTCGAAAATAGATTCGATTCGAATAGCACGTTTTCGAAAGACCATTTTCCGCTCAAGGTTGGCCTTTGTGATATCTGTCACTCATTAGCTGCCCTTTTTCATATACAATGTAAATCAATGCCCCATTTTTCATGTGCCCCTACACGGAGTTAATGCCAAATGACTATCGAACACATTATCGTCCACGACACGCGGTTGCGTGGAACCGTTTCGCCCCAAGAAAATGCACGGCTCGTTCGAACGCACTGTGAAACAACTGATCAAATTTCTACACGCGTAAACGACCTCTGCTCTGGTGGAGGCGGAGCGGCACAATCGATGCAAGTTTCCAGCCGAATTCGGGACCGCGCCGATAGTGTCCCTGTTCCTGTTATCAGCATTCTTGCACATGGCGCGAGCATCGAAAGCGGTCCCCTCGATTGGGTAATGCAATTGGGAACAAACTGTGTGGACAAAAACAACGCAAGAGAATTTGGCCGAAGCATCAGACGTTGTGTATCAGACCGCATCAGGGTTCTGTGTTGCAATGCCGCTGGAACGGATGACGCAAAGGCAACCATGCGCGCTTTGGCTCAAGGTGCAGGCGTGCCTGTTTTCGCCTCAACAACCAACCAAAGATACGCCCGTGGTCTCGGGACCGGTGATCGCGTTTTGGGCTACTTTCGCAGGGAAGGCGAACACGGCGGATGGATCAATTTTGGCCGATGGGAAGGCGTAGTCATGCGTTTCCCACCTTCAGGCGGAGAAGGGACCGTTGCGTTTCGGGGCGACCCACTGTCATCGACACCAGCAAGCAATCCCGAAGATGATCCGTATCAAGTGGTATGCCAATAACCAACATTGAAAAAGCATACTACAAAAAAAGGGCCCCGCTACCCGCGAGGCCCTTTCCCCTACACAAAACTACTCATTACGAACGCTGTTTTACTTCGCGTTATGAACAACAATTTGTTGGAATGGAATTTCAATTCCATCCTTGTTGAACTGCTCGTAAATTTCTTGTGGCAGCGAATATTTCACATCGAAATAATGCTCGCCGTTCGTGAAGGGACGCACCAGAATATCGACCGCAGATGCGCCCAGCGCCTGAACCTCTACAAACGGTGCAGGATCGGCCAGCACGTTTTTATTCGCCTTCAAAACCTTCGCAATCGACGCTTTGGCCTTTTTGATATCCGTGCCGTAGGCCACGTTCGCAACCATATCGACACCGCGTACGGGGTGATGGGAATGGTTGGTGATTTTCGTACCCCAAATTTCGCCGTTGGGAACAATGATCTGCTGGTTATCGAACGTCACCAAATCCGTGGTGAACAAACTGATGCCCTCAACCTTGCCCCCCGTGCTGGCAACATCAACGAAATCGCCAACCTTATACGGGCGGAACAACATCAACATCACGCCAGCCGCCAGATTGGACAACGTGCCTTGCAACGCCAAGCCAATCGCCAAACCAGCCGCACCAATCAGCGCGATCAACGATGTGGTCTCTACGCCAAAACGCCCCAGAACCGCGATAACCGCAAACGCCAAAATCGCGTAACGCACCAGCGACCCGAGGAAATGAAACAACGTCTCATCCAACGCTTCATAGTTCTGACCCATCTTCACAATCAAACCCTTCACAAGGTTTGAAATCCAAAGCGCCACCAGAATAATGATAACCGCATACACCACGTTCATCGCATTGCCAGAGGCCCAAGCCCCCCAAGTTGACATCGTTTCCATAAGTATCTCCCCCAGAAATCTAGCGGGCGCCAAAACAGCGCCCTTAAACCCGATATGGGAAGGCAAATCGCAATTTCAATCCAAAAGGAGACTCTTTAAAGGCTAATCGCCCTAAAACCCGACAAACCGCGTGACGTTATCCACATCGCGGCGGCGCGATACCACGCTATTGGCCTCAAAATCTTCATCGGGCCAGCCCATCGCAACACAGGTCATAATCACCTGATCATCGGGAATGCCCGCGTGTTCGCGCACCACGGGCGATTGCATAATTCCCTGCCCGTTGATCACACACCCCAGCCCCTTGGACCACGCCGCCAGCACCAAACCATAGGTCATCGCACCAAGATCGAAATGTCCGATCGTGTCATCCACCAGCGATTTATCCAGACACACAACAAACGACACGGGCGCATCAAATTGGCGAAACCCGCGCATCACCCAATCTTGGCGCATCTCTTTGTCGTGGCGTTCAATCCCCATCGCCTCGAACAGTTGCACAGCAATTTCAATCTGGCGATCACGGTGCGGCCCCGCATAGGCCGCGTGCGCCGAAATTTCACGCACAGGTGGCACGCCTGCCAACATCCGTTCGGAATTGCCTTTGCGCACCGCTTCCAATGGCTCACCCGTCAAAACATGCAAATGCCATGGCTGCGTGTTCATCGAACTTGGCGCGCGATTTGCCAGCGCCACAACCTCCTCCAACAGCTCTTGGGCCACAGGCTTATCCAGAAACCCCCGAATGCTGCGCCGCTCGCGCATCGCTTGCTCTAATTCCATGATCCATCTCCCAAAGTGTTCGGAAATTTATGGCCACCCGCGTCTACACGGTCAACCGCCCCCGCCAAACGCCGTTGCGGCACACCCCTGTCGCAAAGTCAGCCCTTTCCAATACAGCGCATTCTGCTTTACCCTAACGGAATGATACTCGACACAACGGCACTTGATACAACAACCCGCGCAATCGCCACACGATTTGCGCTGCTGTACAGTCATGCCTCGATCTGGATCATGACCGGCGTTTTGATCATGGCCATCGCCTTCATCATCCCGCACTGGTCGACAGCGATGCCGCTGCTGATTATCGCAGGGATCGGTGGCCAAATGCTGACGGAATACAACATCCACCGCTATATTTTTCACCTGCCCCCACCGCAAAACCAACGCGCGTTTAACGCGCTGTATCTGTGCCACTACGGCCACCACGATTTCCCGACCAACCCGAAACTGTTTTTCGTGCCAATCTGGTTTATGCTGCCCGTTCTGGTCAGCGGCTTTCTGATCTACTGGGCCATTTTCGCGATCCTCGGCTTCACCAACGCCCTGCCAATGGCCGTCGCTTTCGTATTTGTCGGCCACGTCATGACCTTTCTGGGATACGAATGGTATCACATGACCGCACACCTCAATATTCGCAAATTCGCGCCCGAAGTCGCGGTCACACGCCGCCACAACATGCATCACTTCAAAGATTTTTCCAAAATGTTCCACGTCTCTTACGGCGGCCACATCATTGATCGCGCCATGGGAACTGAGATTGACCCAGAGCGCCGCGATAAACTTTCCCGCACCGAATTCATCCGAACGCTGGGCATGAAACCAGATGATCCACGCCTGATTTCTGCGCGCAATTTATACGCCGCCAAACTCGGCCTCAGTGAAAAACAACTCTTAAACGCGCAACGCTAATATTTCCAACCTTAGGAGCCAAAATGCCAATTGTGAACCGCATCGCCGACCTTGCCCCCGACATGCTGGAATGGCGTCACCACTTGCACTCCATCCCTGAACTTGGCTTTGATTTGCACAAAACATCCGCTTACGTGGCCGATAAATTGCGCAGCTTTGGCGTGGATGAATTGCACGAAGGCATCGCGCAAACGGGCATGGTCGCAATCATCAACGGCCAATCCGACGGCCCCACAATCGGCTTGCGCGCCGACATGGACGCCCTGCCAATCCTTGAAAACAGCACCGCCGATCACGCCTCAACGCACAGCGGGAAAATGCACGCTTGCGGCCACGACGGGCACACCACCATGCTGCTCGGTGCTGCAAAATACCTCGCCGAAACCCGCAACTTTTCAGGCCGCGTTGCGCTGATCTTTCAGCCCGCCGAAGAAGGCGGCGGTGGCGGCGAAGTCATGTGTGCCGAGGGCATGATGGATCGTTTCAACATTTCCCAAGTCTACGGCATCCACAACATGCCAGGCACCCCGCAAGGCACGTTCCACACCAACCAAGGCCCCCTGCTCGCTGCCGCCGATACCTTCTACATCAACATCAAAGGATCAGGCGGACACGGCGCACAACCCGAAAATACTCACGACCCGCTCATTGCGGGAACGGCCCTTGTGCAAGCCATCCAAACCATCTCATCGCGCAACCTTGGCGGGCTGGATACAGCCGTCATTTCCGTGGGCGAATTTGTCTCTGGCACCGCAAACAACATCGTCCCCGAAACCGCCTACGTCTCTGGCACGGTGCGCACCTTTGACAAAGCCGTCCAAGCCAAAATCGCCACCCGCATGGCCGCGATCTGCGAAGGCATCGCCGCCAGCTACGATGTGTCGGTCGATCTGAAATATGAATACGGCTACCCCCCAACCGTGAACGACGCCGCCAAAGCATTGATCGCCGCCGAGGTCGCCAAAACGGTCGTCGGCGAAACCCAAGTCGACGCGAACACCAAACCCATCTTCCCCGCCGAAGATTTCGCCTACATGCTAGAAGAACGCCCGGGCGCGTATCTGTTCCTCGGCCAAGGGGAAGGCGGCGCACCCGTCCACCACCCAGATTACGATTTCAACGACGATATCGCCCCCATCGGCGCGAGCTTTTTCGCAAAACTGGTGGAGACGGTTCAACCGAGGTAGCCAATCGCCAAAGGGTCTAACATGTCGGAACAAACCAAACCCAACGTCATCCTAATACTGGCCGACGACATGGGCTTTGCAGACCTTGGGATCACTGGATCGGAAATTCAAACCCCCAACATCGACGGGCTGGCGCAAGACGGCGTCATGCTCTCAGCGATGTACAATTGCGCACGCTGCTGCCCCACCCGCGCGTCCCTTTTAACGGGCCTCTACCCCCACAACGCGGGCGTCGGCCACATGGGCGCAAACCTTGGCACACCCGCCTATCAGGGATTTTTGCGCAAAGACAGCGCCACAATCGCCGAACATTTACGCGCAGACGGCTACGCCACATTGATGTCTGGAAAATGGCACGTCGCAGGCGATTTCGACAGCAATAAAATCGACAGTTGGCGCGTTGGCACACCGGAACACCCAACGCCCATGCAACGCGGCTTCGATCATTTCTATGGCATCATGGACGGCGCGGCACATTTCTTTTCGCCCCACTGCATCTTTGAAGACGAGAGCCGCGTCGATACAATCAATGATGATTTCTACTTCACCGACGCCATCACCGACAAAGCAATCGGCATGATCAAAGGCGCAGTAGCAGACGAAAAACCGTTCTTCCTCTACCTCGCACACACCGCCCCGCACTGGCCGCTTCACGCCCCACCAGAAGATATCGCAAAATACGAAAACACCTACGCCAAAGGCTGGGATCAAACCCGAACCGCCCGCCACGAAGCCATGAACGGCAAAGGCGTGTTGCAACAAAATTGGGATATTTCGCCACGCGATACAGACGTGCACGATTGGGGCGACGAAAAGAACCAAGATTGGGAAGCCAGCAAAATGGCCACCTACGCCGCGATGGTGGATCGGATGGATCAATCCATCGGCAGGCTAATTGCTTCGCTCAAACAGCTCGGCCAATTCGAAAACACGCTGATCCTATTCCTGTCGGACAACGGCGGCTGCGCCGAATTCATGGCCGAAGACGGCTGGGCGCAATTCTATCCAGATCAAACCCACGACGGCAAACAAATCACGATGGGCAACGTCACTGGCCTGCGCCCAGGGGACGCGCAAACCTTCCAAAGCTACGATAAACCGTGGGCCAATGTATCGAACGCGCCGTTCCGTCTGTTCAAACACTTCGTCCATGAGGGCGGAATTTCGACACCACTGGTCGCCCATTGGCCCGACGGGTTTCAACCCCGTTCAAACGCCCACGCCGCCTGTCACGTCGTCGATATCCTGCCAACCATTTTAGAAGTAACTGGCGCATCTTATCAAAACGAAGTCGACGATCACGAAATCCAACCAATGCAAGGCGAGTCCCTTTTGGGCCTGTTGCGCGGCAAAGATTGGGAACGCGAGCAACCGATTTTCTGGGAACACGAAGGCAACGCCGCCGTGCGATTGGGCCAATTCAAACTCGTACGCCAACACAACTTGGATTGGGAATTATACGACATGGAAGTTGATCGAACCGAACTGCATAATCTGATTGGCAAGAACCCAAAGTTAGAAGCCGAAATGGCAAAACAATACTTTGATTGGGCGGATAAAATCGGCGTAATGGATTGGGAACAAGCACTGCCAAAACTGCTGGCGGCGTGGGATATGGAAACAGTGAATGGGTGATCAAATGTCAAAGAAAGACCAAATTCGCGCTTTGCTAAAAAGCATTGAAACAGGCGATCCCGAACCCATCGCTGTGGTCAATGAGGCGAAATACATCCAGCACAATCCGCAAACCCATGAAGGCAGCGAGGGGCTCGCATCGCTGTTTGCCCGCCTGTCCAAAACCAACCCGCGCGTGAATGTCGTTCGCGCGTTTGAAGACGGTGACTATTTCTTCGGCCACACCGAATACGATTTTGCATCCCGACGCATCGGCTTCGAAGTGTTCCGTTTTGAAGACGGCCAAGCCGTTGAGCATTGGGACAACATCCAAGAACGACACGGCCCAAATCCATCGGGCCACAGCATGGTGGACGGCCCAACAGAAGCCACAGATTTTGATCGAACCGAAGAAAACCGCACGCTAATTCGCAGGTTTTTGGAAACGGTTTTGATCAAAGGTCAGCACGACGAACTGCCCGATTTCATGATGCCCAATTACGTAGAGCATAACCCCAATCTAACCGACGGAATTGCCAATCTGCGCACTGCGCTAATCGCAAAAACCGACGGCACGCGAACAATCGACTATCACCAAACCCACCGCATTCTGGCGCAGGGCAATTTCGTCCTCGCCGTGACTGAGGGCGAAAACGCAGGCGCGCATTCCGCCTTCTACGATCTCTTCCGCGTCGCAAACGGCAAGATTGCCGAACACTGGGACACCACCGAAAAAGTCGCTCCGAAAGAAGCGTGGAAGAACGACAACGGGAAGTTTTGAGTTAGCGCTATGCCCGACCTCGGGAGGCCTCGACTTCGGGTGCTTTGATTTGGCCATAACCAAAATTTTGGCAAACACTGCCAGCAACGCGAATGCCCTCCCATGGGGGAGGTCGGGCATAGCGCTATCGCGCTGGGTGAAAACTCCCTCCACAAACGCAACGCATTAACCTTTTGGCGTTAACTTTTGGTGCCATACAAAGTGCCATACAGGTGCCATACGCTTTGCATACCGTTTTCATACGCTTTGCGGACAATTTCTCGCCCTCAAAATCATGGTTAACGGGCCAATCTTACCCCACCGTACGCACCCTGCCCCGGAACGCAAAAGCCCGACCAAAGGGCCGGGCTTTCGCAATTCTTAAGGCTGAGGTTTCAGCTTAGCTTGGCTGTTCTGTGCCGTCGCCGCTATCGCCAAATCCTGCGCTTAGGTCTTCACCCATCACGCCGTCATTAGCTTCGGAAACCTTAAAGCCTTCCATGTTGTCGTCCCCAACTGGGCCGAGCAATGCTGCAGCTTCTTCTGCTGCAATTCTTGCGCTTTCAACAACAACGGTATCACGATCAGCCGCGATCTTTTTGATCTGGAAGGTCGCACCGCCCGTACCCGCTGGGATCAAGCGCCCAACGATGACGTTCTCTTTCAGACCGATCAATTTATCGCGCTTACCTTGAACAGACGCTTCCGTCAGAACCCGTGTGGTTTCTTGGAAAGATGCCGCAGAGATAAACGAACGTGTTTGCAACGAAGCCTTTGTAATACCAAGAAGAATTGGTCCACCTTTGGCTGGGTCGAGACCCTTCGCCGCGGCTTTCGCATTCACTTCGTCAAACTCGGCTTTGTCCACCTGCTCACCCTTCAGAAGGGTCGTGCCGCCAGAGTGGGTGATTTCCCACTTTTGCAGCATTTGGCGAACGATCACTTCGATGTGCTTATCGTTGATCTTCACGCCTTGCAGACGGTACACGTCCTGAACTTCGTCCACCATATAGTCGGCCAACGCTTCAACACCCATGATATTCAGGATGTCATGGGGCGCTGGATTGCCGTCCATGATGTACTCGCCCTTGCGGATGAAATCACCTTCCTGAACAGGAATGTGTTTCCCCTTTGGAACCATGTATTCCACTGGTTCCGCGCCTTCTTCGGCAGCTTCGATTGAAATGCGACGTTTGTTTTTATAGTCGCGGCCAAAGCGTACGTAACCATCAATCTCAGCGATGATCGCGTGGTCTTTTGGACGACGTGCTTCAAACAATTCCGCAACCCGTGGCAGACCACCAGTAATGTCTTTCGTCTTCGCACCTTCGCGCGGAATACGAGCAACAACATCACCAGCTTTTACCTCTTGGCCGTCTTCAATGGACAAGATAGCATCAACAGAAAGCGCATAGGAAATTGGGTTGCCCAGCTCGTTACGCTCAGGATCGCCATTGGCATCCATGATGATAATTTCAGGCTTCAGATCGCTGCCTTTTGGCGCAGAACGCCAATCAGTAATGATCTTCTGGCTGATACCAGTCGCGTCATCGGTCTCGTCACGAACAGAGATGCCCGGAACCAGATCGACAGCTTTCGCAGTACCCGCTTTTTCTGCGATAATCGGCAGAGTATACGGATCCCATTCATACAGCTTGTCACCACGTGCAACTTTGTCGCCGTCTTTGACCATGATTTTGGAACCATAAGTCAATTTGTGCGACGCGCGTTCCACATCGTTTTCGTCCATGATCGCAATCTCAACGCTCCGACCCATGATGACCATTTCGCCGTCACGGTTTTTCAGAATGTTGGCATTGCGCAGCTCGACTTTACCGTCGACGCTGGCTTCTTGGAACGATTGCTGACCACCTTGCGCAATACCGCCGATGTGGAATGTCCGCATCGTCAGCTGTGTGCCAGGTTCACCGATGGATTGTGCGGCGATGATGCCCACAGCTTCGCCCGGGTTCACTTGCGTGCCCCGTGCCAAATCGCGGCCATAACATGTTGCACAAATACCGTCTTCGGCTTCACAGGTTAGCGGCGAACGGATGAACAAGGTCGGAACACCAGAGTTCTCGATCAAGTCAGCCATACGCTCGTCGATCAGCTCACCACGTGGGCAGATCACTTCTTCTGTGCCAGGCTTCAGAACGTCTTCATTGGTTACACGGCCCAGAATACGCTCGGACAAGGAAGCAACAACTTCACCGTCGTTAACCGCAGCAGATGCTGTGATGCCGTTTTCTGTTCCACAATCGATTTCGCGAACGATACAATCTTGTGCAACGTCAACCAAACGACGTGTCAGATAACCAGAGTTAGCCGTTTTCAAAGCCGTATCTGCCAGACCCTTACGAGCCCCGTGGGTGGAGTTAAAATACTCCAAAACGGTCAGACCTTCTTTAAAGTTCGAGATGATCGGCGTTTCGATGATTTCACCGTTCGGCTTAGCCATCAAACCACGCATACCACCCAGCTGCTTCATCTGTGCAGGGGAACCACGCGCGCCAGAATGCGCCATCATGTAAACCGAGTTTGGCTCCATTTCAGTACCAGCATCGTCTACTTTCATGGACGAAATTTCGCCCATCATCGCATCCGCAACCGCATCCGAACATTTCGACCAGCTGTCGACAACTTTGTTGTACTTCTCACCCTGAGTGATCAGGCCGTCGAGATACTGTTGTTCGAACTCTTTTACTTGGTCACGTGTGTCGTTCACGATGTGCCATTTGCTGTCAGGGATAACCATGTCGTCCTTACCGAACGAGATGCCAGCCTTAAACGCTTCGCGGAAACCCAAGGTCATGATCTGATCACAGAAGATCACAGATTCTTTCTGACCACAGTAGCGGTAAACGATGTCGATGACCTCGCCCACTTCTTTTTTCCGCAGCAAACGGTTGACGATGTCAAACGGCGCTTTGGTGTTCAGCGGCAGCAATGTACCCAAACGAACCCGACCAGGCGTCGTTTCGTAACGCACAAAGATAGAATTACCCTCGTCGTCAACCTGCTCCACACGGCAGTTAATTTTGGAGTGCAAATGCACGATGCCAGCGTCCAGCGCGTGGTTTACTTCCTGTGGGGAAGCAAACGTCATGCCTTGGCCTTTCATGCCTTCGCGTTCCAGCGAAATATAGTAGATGCCCAAAATCATATCCTGTGAAGGAACGATGATTGGCTTACCGTTGGCAGGCGACAGCACGTTGTTTGTCGACATCATCAGAACACGCGCTTCCAACTGGGCCTCAAGGCTCAGAGGAACGTGAACCGCCATTTGGTCACCGTCAAAGTCGGCGTTAAACGCGGAACACACCAGCGGGTGCAGCTGAATGGCTTTACCCTCGATCAGTGTGGGTTCGAACGCTTGGATGCCCAAACGGTGAAGCGTCGGCGCACGGTTCAACAGAACTGGGTGCTCGCGGATCACTTCGTCGAGAATATCCCAAACTTCTGGGCGTTCTTTTTCCACGATTTTCTTGGCTTGCTTCACAGTCGAAGACAGACCTTTGGCTTCAAGCCGTGAATAGATGAACGGCTTGAACAGCTCCAACGCCATCTTCTTAGGAAGACCACATTGATGGAGTTTGAGTTCAGGCCCCGTTACAATTACTGAACGACCAGAGAAATCGACCCGTTTACCCAAAAGGTTTTGACGGAAGCGACCTTGCTTACCTTTCAGCATGTCGGACAGTGATTTCAACGGGCGTTTGTTCGCACCCGTGATCACACGGCCACGACGGCCGTTGTCAAACAACGCATCCACAGATTCTTGCAACATCCGTTTTTCGTTACGCACGATGATATCAGGCGCACGAAGTTCGATCAGACGTTTCAAGCGGTTGTTACGGTTGATAACCCGACGATACAGATCGTTCAGATCGGACGTCGCAAAACGACCACCATCCAGTGGCACCAAGGGGCGCAATTCTGGCGGGATCACAGGGATAACTGTCAAAATCATCCACTCTGGGCGGTTGCCAGATTCTAGGAAGGATTCAACAACTTTAAGACGTTTGATGATCTTCTTTGGCTTCAATTCGCCAGTGGCTTCGGCCAGATCAGCACGCAGCTGGTCGGCTTCTGCTTCCAGATCAATGTTGGACAGCATTTCACGGATGGCTTCTGCACCAATACCCGCGTTAAACGCATCTTCGCCAAAGACGTCTTGCGCGTCCATGAACTCTTCTTCGTTCATCATCTGACCATAGTTCAGGTCCGTAAGACCCGGCTCGATCACAACGTATTGTTCAAAATACAGAACACGTTCCAGCTCGCGCAGGGTCATGTCCAGCATCAGGCCGATACGGCTTGGCAGGGATTTCAGGAACCAGATGTGCGCAACAGGTGCTGCCAATTCGATGTGGCCCATACGTTCGCGACGTACCTTTTGCAGCGTTACTTCGACACCACATTTTTCGCAGGTCACACCGCGGTATTTCATCCGCTTGTATTTGCCGCACAGACATTCGTAATCTTTGATCGGGCCAAAGATACGTGCGCAGAACAGGCCGTCCCGCTCTGGTTTGAACGTACGATAGTTGATGGTTTCTGGCTTTTTAATTTCGCCGAAAGACCATGACAAAATCCGCTCTGGCGACGCAAGTGAGATTTTGATCTCATCAAATGTGCGTGGCGCCTGGACGGGGTTGAACGGGTTGTTCGTGATTTCTTGGTTCATTTTTTGATCCTAATCTCGATTTCCAAAGGGAGTAAGGCGCGAGCGCCTTACTCTGTTTCCGCGTCCAGCAGCTCGACGTTTAAGCCAAGCGAGCGGATTTCTTTCACAAGAACATTGAACGATTCTGGAACACCAGCTTCGAAATTGTCCTCACCTTTAACGATGGCTTCATAGACCTTGGTCCGGCCTGCAACGTCATCCGATTTCACCGTCAGCATTTCCTGCAAGGTGTAAGCGGCGCCGTATGCTTCCAGTGCCCAAACTTCCATCTCACCAAAGCGTTGGCCACCGAACTGCGCCTTACCACCCAGCGGTTGCTGAGTAACCAAGGAGTACGGACCAGTGGAACGCGCGTGGATTTTATCGTCCACAAGGTGATGAAGTTTCAGCAAGTATTTGACACCGACCGTTACAGGGCGTGCAAACTGCTCGCCTGTGCGGCCATCAAATACGATGCTTTGGCCAGAAGTTTCGAAGCCAGCACGTGTCAGCGCGTCGTTCACATCCGCTTCTTTCGCACCGTCAAAGACGGGCGTCGCGATTGGAACACCACCTGTTACGTTGCCAGCGGCTTCCAAGAACTGATCGTCGTTCATGTCGGCCACAACTTCGTTGTACAAGTCTTCGCCATACGCAGTTTTCATCGCGTCTTTGACAGGGGACATGTCACCTGTGCGACGGTAATCGCGCAAGCTTTCGGAAATGGTCTGGCCCAAGCCGCGTGCGGCCCAACCCATGTGCGTTTCCAAAATTTGGCCCACGTTCATACGTGACGGAACACCAAGCGGGTTCAGACAGAAATCAACGGGCGTACCATCCGCGAGGAACGGCATGTCTTCGACAGGAACAACGCGCGAAATAACGCCTTTGTTGCCGTGACGACCAGCCATTTTATCACCTGGTTGCAGCTTACGCTTCACCGCGATGAACACTTTGACCATCTTCATCACACCTGGGGGCAGATCGTCGCCGCGGCGCACTTTTTCTACCTTGTCTTCAAAGCGCGCTTCCAAAGCTTTTTTCTGCACTTCGTATTGTGCATTCAAAGCTTCGATTTCGGCCGCATCTTTGTCGTCACCCAGTGCCAACTGCCACCACTGTCCACGCGACAGCATGTCCAGCAATTCTGCATCAATAGTCGAGCCAGCTTTAACGCCTTTTGGACCTTTGACAGCAACATTACCTTCGAGCAAACCACGCAAACGCGCGTAGATGTTGCGATCAAGAATGACCATCTCATCGTCGCGGTCACGGCTCAAACGCTCTACTTCTTCGCGTTCGATTTGCAGCGCACGTTCGTCTTTTTCAACGCCGTGGCGGTTGAACACACGAACTTCGACAACAGTACCGTAATCCCCCGGTGGCAGACGCAAGGATGTGTCACGCACATCGGATGCTTTCTCACCAAAGATGGCGCGCAACAACTTCTCTTCAGGAGTCATCGGGCTTTCGCCTTTTGGTGTGATCTTACCAACCAGAATATCCGCAGGGCCAACTTCCGCACCGATGTAAACGATACCAGCCTCATCGAGGTTGCGCAGCGCTTCTTCACCGACGTTTGGAATGTCGCGAGTGATTTCTTCTGGACCCAGTTTCGTATCACGGGCCGCCACTTCGAATTCTTCGATGTGGACAGATGTGAACACGTCTTCTTTCACGATCCGTTCAGAAATCAGGATGGAGTCTTCGTAGTTGTAGCCATTCCAAGGCATAAACGCGACGAGGATGTTTTTACCCAAAGCCAATTCACCAAGATCGGTGGACGGGCCATCAGCAACAACTTCGCCTTTGGACACAGTATCACCAACTTTCACCAATGGGCGTTGGTTGATACATGTGTTTTGGTTTGAACGCTGGAACTTACGCAAACGATAAATGTCTACACCTGGATCACCAGGTTCCAGATCAGCCGTCGCACGCACAACAATCCGCATCGCGTCAACTTGGTCGATGATACCCGCACGACGTGCAGTGATCGCAGCGCCGGAATCCCGGGCAACAACTTCTTCGATCCCTGTACCAACGTATGGCGCTTCTGCGCGCAACAATGGAACAGCCTGACGTTGCATGTTCGAACCCATCAATGCGCGGTTGGCGTCATCGTTTTCAAGGAATGGGATCAAAGACGCAGCAACGGACACCAACTGTTTTGGTGAAACGTCGATGTAATCGATGTTTTCAGGAGCCGTCAGCAGATATTCACCCGCCTGACGCGAAGAGGCCAAATCGTTGACGAATTTGTTGTTCTCATCCAACTGGGCATTGGCCTGCGCAACTGTATAGCGCATTTCTTCGGTCGCAGACATGTACTGAACTTCGTCGGTCACAACACTATCCGTCACTTTACGGTAAGGTGTTTCGATAAAGCCGTATTTGTTCACACGTGCAAAGGATGCAAGGGAGTTGATCAGACCAATATTCGGACCCTCAGGCGTTTCAATCGGACACATCCGACCGTAGTGCGTTGGGTGAACATCGCGAACCTCAAAGCCAGCACGCTCGCGGGTCAAACCGCCAGGTCCAAGCGCTGAAAGGCGACGCTTGTGCGTAACCTCAGACAGCGGGTTGGTTTGGTCCATGAACTGCGACAGTTGGCTAGAGCCGAAGAATTCACGAACGGCAGCTGCCGCAGGTTTCGCATTGATCAGGTCTTGTGGCATGATCGTGTCGATCTCAACGGAGGACATCCGCTCTTTGATCGCACGTTCCATGCGCAACAGGCCAACACGGTATTGGTTTTCCATCAGCTCGCCAACAGAACGCACACGACGGTTGCCAAGGTGGTCAATGTCGTCCACGTCGCCTTTGCCGTCACGCAGATCAACCAACGCCTTAATTACCGCGATGATATCTTCTTTGCGCAATGTGCGCTGCGTGTCTTCTGCATCAAGTTGCAGACGCATGTTCATTTTCACACGACCAACAGCAGACAAGTCATACCGTTCGCCATCAAAGAACAACGTGTCAAACAACGCGGAGGCTGCTTCTACGGTTGGTGGCTCGCCCGGGCGCATAACGCGGTAGATATCCATCAACGCTGTGTCGCGGTGGTGGTTTTTGTCCACTGCCATCGTTGTGCGGATGTAAGGGCCGACGTTTACGTTGTCGATGTCGAGCGTAGGGATGTCAGTGACACCATTTTCCATCAACAACGGGATTGTGCCGCCGTTAACTTCGCCTTCTTTGTCGTACTCAAACGTCAGCTCATCGCCCGCTTCAACCCAGATCTCGCCGGTTTCTTCGTTGATGATGTCTTTGGATGCGAAACGACCAGCCAATGCTTCGAACGGAACCAAAATCTCGGTGACTTTGCCGTCGTCTTTCAGCTTCTTGACTGTGCGTGGCGTAACTTTCTTGCCAGCTTCTGCAATCACTTCGCCAGATTTGGCGTCGATCACATCGGTTGTTGGCTTCGTGCCACGGATACGATCAGGGAAGAATTTGGTTGCCCAACCGTTCTTCTTCTTGATCATCCGATAGTTCACGGTGTCGTAATACGCGTCACAAATGCCTTCTTGATCCAAGCCCAGCGCATAAAGCAGGGTTGTCACTGGCAACTTACGACGACGGTCAATACGTGCAAAAACTACGTCTTTGGCATCGAATTCGAAATCCAACCATGACCCACGGTATGGGATGATGCGCGATGCGAACAACAACTTACCAGAAGAGTGCGTTTTCCCTTTGTCGTGGTCAAAGAACACGCCAGGGGAACGGTGCATCTGGGAAACGATAACACGCTCTGTGCCGTTCACAACGAATGTACCGTTGTGCGTCATCAGTGGCATGTCGCCCATGAATACGTCTTGCTCTTTGATGTCCTTAACGGACTTCGCGCCTGTATCTTCGTCGATATCAAACACGATCAAACGCAATGTCACTTTCAGCGGCGCACTGTAGGTCATGTCGCGCTGTTGGCATTCTTCAACGTCATACTTCGGACGCTCCAGCTCGTATTTTACGAACTCAAGAATAGCAGTTTCATTGAAATCTTTGATCGGGAACACCGATTGGAAAACACCTTGGATGCCTTCGCCGTCTGTGTGTTCTGCCTGATCGCCTGAACGCAAGAAAAGATCATAAGAGCTTTTCTGTACTTCGATCAAATTCGGCATATCCAATACTTCGCGGATTTTGCCGTAATATTTGCGGATGCGTTTGAAGCCGGAATGGGTTTGAGCCATGCGCGTCGTCACCTTTTATATTATGTCCACCTATCACAGCCGTTGGGCAGCGGTTGATCGGGCCAACTAACAGATTTGGGGACTCAATTCTTGCAAAAGGACCCAACCTCTCGCACCCGAGCCATTCCCGCGTCTTTCAAGATACCCCATCAGGGGTGCCTAGAAAGAGGCGTGCCTTTAAGACGTTTACGGCTGGACCCACAACCTGTGGATCCAGCCAAATTAGTGTTTCAGGCAAACCGAAGTTTGCGCCAAAAACTAAAACCCAATTACTTGAGTTCAACCTCAGCGCCAGCTTCTTCAAGCTTCTTCTTGATTTCTTCAGCTTCAGTCTTGTTACAGCCTTCTTTAACGGCTTTGCCACCAGCTTCTACAAGGTCTTTAGCTTCTTTGAGGCCCAGGCCAGTGATGGCGCGAACTTCTTTGATGACGTTGATTTTCTTGTCGCCAGCGGCTTTCAAGATTACGTCGAACTCATCTTTTTCTTCAGCAGCTGGACCAGCGTCCGCGCCACCAGCAACCATTACAGCGCCACCAGCAGCAGGCTCGATGCCATACTCGTCTTTCAGAATAGTTTTCAGTTCTTGTGCTTCCAGCAGTGTCAATCCAACGATGCTTTCAGCGAGTGCTTTGATATCAGCCATTTGATATTTCCGTTTCCGTAGTTGTGTGTTTGTCCGGTGTGATGTTGTTTTTCACGCTCCGGTCGACAATTGCAGTTGTTATTATGCAGCCTCTGCTTTTTCTTCAACGGTCGAAATAATCGACGCGATGTTAGAAGCAGGCGCGCCAATCGCACCAGCGATGTTGGAAGCAGGTGCACCAATGCAACCAACGATAGAAGCAATAAGCTCCTCGCGGGATGGCATTGCCGCAACGGCCTTAACACCGGCGACGTCGAGAAGGTTATCCCCCATTGATCCACCAAGGATAACGAGCTTTTCGTTATCTTTAGCAAAGTCCTGTGTGGCTTTCGCCGCAGCAACTGGATCTTCGGAATATGCAAAAACGGTCATACCTGTCAGCAGGTCTTTAACGCCTTCACATGGAGTGCCCTCAAGAGCGATTTTGGCGAGCTTGTTTTTGGTTACACGTACAGAACCACCGACATTGCGCATACGCGCACGGTAATCCTGCATTTCTGCAACTGTTAGACCGACATAGTGAGATACGACCACTACACCAGAGTCCGTGAAGATTTGACCGAGTTCTTCGACCACTGCTTCTTTTTGGGCTCTATCCACAGTATTGCTCCAAATTATGGAAGGCTTTCACCCTCCGGCTCGTTTTTACCAGTTTCACCGAAGCAGAACTGGCACTTAGGGTCCTAATTACGGTCCCCTCCCAAACCGCCCGAGGCTTTCACCACATGGCATTTTGTTCAGATACCGTCTCAGGCAAGAAATTAAGTGGGAAACCCACACTCACCGTCTTGGACGACGCAGAAAAAGCGCACGACGAATCGCACGCTTTTATTGCTATGGGCTACATAGGCTGTGGGTGGGGGAATGCCAAGGGCTATTGATGAACACTTGCTTAATTTCAAGGTTATCCGAACAATTCCAAAGATCAAACAAAAAAAGGCCCCGATGTTTCCATCGAGGCCTTTTCAAATTCTTGCGGTGAAAGGCTTAGCTTTCCAGCGTGCCTGCTACATCAACAGATACGCCTGGGCCCATAGTGGAGCTGATGACGATCTTTTTCATGTAGGAACCTTTGGAGCCTGTTGGCTTGGCTTTTTGAACGGCAGTCACGAATGCCTTCACGTTCTCTGCCAGATGCGCCTCGCTAAAGGATGCTTTGCCAACACCAGCGTGTACAACGCCAGCTTTTTCCACTTTGAACTGCACTTCACCACCTTTGGCGGCTTCAACAGCGGCTTTAACATCCATCGTTACCGTGCCCACTTTTGGGTTTGGCATCAGGTTGCGTGGGCCAAGCACTTTACCAAGACGACCAACGATTGGCATCATGTCAGGTGTCGCGATGCAGCGATCAAATTCGATCTTGCCGCCTTGCACAATTTCCATCAAGTCTTCTGCGCCAACAATGTCTGCACCAGCGGCTTGGGCTTCTTCAGCCTTTGGGCCACGTGCAAATACTGCAACACGAACGTTTTTACCTGTGCCATTTGGCAGGGATACAACACCACGAACCATTTGGTCCGCGTGACGTGGATCAACACCAAGGTTCAGCGCGATTTCAACAGTCTCGTCGAATTTCGCGTTTGCGTTGCCCTTAACCAATGCAACAGCGTCTGCGATTGAAAGGTTTTCTTTGCCTGCGAATGCTTCGCGTGCGGCAGTTGTTCTTTTACCAAACTTAGCCATTACTTCACCTCGATGCCCATAGAACGGGCAGAACCCAGAATGATCAACATTGCAGCGTCGATATCGTTAGCGTTCAGATCTTTCATCTTCGCTTCAGCGATTTCTTTCACCTGCTTGGATGTCACGGAACCAACAATTTCACGACCTGGCAATTTTGCGCCAGATTTCAACTTTGCAGCTTTCTTCAACATGTAAGACGCGGGTGGCGTCTTGATTTCCATAGTGAAGGATTTGTCCACGTAATACGTGATGATCGTTGGACACGGCGCACCTGGATCGAGTTCCTGTGTTTTAGCGTTGAACGCCTTACAGAATTCCATGATGTTGATACCGCGTTGACCCAACGCAGGGCCCACAGGTGGGGATGGGTTGGCAGCGCCTGCAGGAACCTGCAGTTTCATAGTGCCAGCTATCTTTTTAGCCATTGGCTTTCCTTTTCCAATGCCACCCACACGCGAGGGATGGCGGTTTTATGGTGTGGTCTGGTCCGCAACACGCGCGCTGCTCGCCTCCCACAAGAGATGCCGCACAGGGGCGACATCGGGGGCGTATAGGGGGGATGGATGTGGAAAGCAAGGGGGATGGGCGCGTAAGTGAATGGCAATTTTGCGGACAAATTTGCCCTTTGACGTCGCGAGAAAACTCCAATCGCAGCACAATTTCAAATCGCACGAATCTAAAGATGAATGCTCGATGGCAATGCCAGAACCAAACTGGCGCTTCTGCTCAAGAGGAAACCGATATTTCCAAGGCTGGGAAAAGTTGCGTTACGTTTGCTTTGCGCTTTTTTGTTGGATTAGCCAAAAGTATTTCATGCACAGCACCCTGCAATCGCAAAGATATTACCGAAAATTGCAGTGCCTGAAGGAGAATTCACGATGACCAAAGACGATTCCAAAAACGAAGCACTGATGCCGTATCAACTCCCTTTTCCAAAGGACGCGCTAGAGGAAATCGTTGTTGCGAATGCGATCCCAGAGGACGAACGGATCTGGGTTCCACAAGCCGAGAATGTCTGTTTCCGACCACTTTGCCTGAATCGATCACAGGGATATTGGGTAAACCTGCTGCGCGTTCGCAAATCTGGTGTGCTCTCGCGGCATCGCCATCCTCAACCCGTGCATGGCTTTGTCTTAAAGGGGCGCTGGCACTACTTAGAGCATGATTGGACCGCTGCCGAAGGTGGCTACGTTTTTGAACCTCCCGGCGAAACCCATACTCTGGTCGTTCCTGAAGACGTTGAAGAAATGATCACGCTTTTTCAGGTCAATGGCGTCATGTGTTATGTCGATCCCTGGGGAAAAGTGACTGGTTATGAAGATGTCTTCACTAAAATTGACCTATGCAGAAAGCACTATACAGAGGTCGGGCTGGGGGAAGGCTTTGTTGATCAATTCATTCGCTGAGTAAAGTCGGCGCGTTTGATTGCCCACAGAGGTTCATTTACTTGCCAAAGAATTGTAGCAAGATTTAGAATATCGACTCTATAAAATTTAGATTTTTGAGCGATGGCAAAGCGAAACCTGCAGAGCGGCATAAACATAATGGCCGAAGGTCCGCTTTGGGAGGCTCCGCCGCGTAAACATGGCATCAACCTCACCAACAACCCGCATTAAACGCTGTCGGGACGCCACCTTCGATGCACCCAAAACCATTGCTCTGGCGTTGCTCGTATTCGCGTGCCCAAGTTGTCGTTCACCGCTTGCATCATCACCAATGGGTCGTCGTGCGCGATCGGGGCCTCTAGCACTAACTCAAAACTTAACCCGTCTGGTTGGCGAATGCCGAAATAAGGGATGAGGACCGCGTTAAAGCGGATTGCCAGCTCGGCCACGGACAAAGACGTGCGCGCAGGCTGGCCCATGAAATCCAGCACAGGCGCTCCAAAGACATGCAAATCATGCAGCATGACCATTTGGCCACCTGCCTTTAGGTGGCGCACAAACCCTGCTGTGCCACGGCGACCTTGGGGGAAAGCAGGCCCGCCCAGATCATGCATATTGCGCACGTAATGTTCGTTGAAATGGGGGTTCGAAAGGTTGCGATACAAACATCCAACGTCATATCCACGCGTAACCAACGCAGCCCGTGTTGCCTCAAAATTGCCGAAATGGCTGCCAGCAAGAATGACAGGACGACCCTCTGCTTTGGCTGCGGCAATGGCCGCTACGCCTTCGCCAGTTATTGGATGATCTTTCATCCGCTCAAGCAATTCGCGGCCTGAATAATTTTCAATAAACGACCGTCCGGCATTGTTCAGGCAGGCCGTCGCTAGGGATTTACGGGTTTTCAAATCCATATCAGGAAAGATATGCGCCAAATGTTCTATCGCGCGACGACGATACCCAACAATCGGGCCAATAACATAAGCCATGATTGCGCCAAAAAGACGTACACGCATATTATACGGCAACGCCAACGCGGCCCTAATCATACAGCCGTGAATAATGGCATTGGATAAGTAGTGTTCTGCCCTTTTTATCCAAGGATCGCCATTGTCAGGTGTTGGTTTCATGTTCGCCTTTTGGCCAAAGTAAGTGCTAACTTTGGTAAATACCCCCGTTTCAAACACCCCACGATGAACACATGTCCGTCGTCAGGGTTTCAGAAATAAATAGGGCCTTAAACAAAGACAGAGCGTATTTCATCTGGAAGATTCGTGATGTAGTGCCTTCCAAACTTGCCTTATTTTGTGCCGCGAATGCTCTTTGACGTCAATCGAATTAAGCTAGACCTGACGTTTGGTATTTGATCGCCGTTCTACGTTACAACAACTTCGGAAACTCTGCCCCATCCAACGGATCGCCGTGCTGCAATGTCACGTTTGGAAACGGCGGCGAAGTTACGATCCCGTCGCGCCGTGCGAATGTCGCATCATCCCCAACCAGCCGCAGGGAAAACGCGCGGCGTTGCGCTATGCTAGAGGTATTCGCGGGCGCTCCGTGGATGGTTCGGTAATCAAACGCCAGCGCATCGCCCGGCGACAGCGCCCAGCCCAGAATATCGTAATCGTCGCGGGCTGCATCAATATCGGGCAATTCCTCCAGCCCGTCATTTTCGTTCAACGCCGTGCCGTCAAAGCGTTGCGGGCGATAAAACTTGCCCCATTCATGCGAGCCCGCCACAAACTCCAACGTGCGGTCACGCGGAATTTCATCGAGCGGAATCCAGATGCTAACGGTTTGGGAGGCGTCCAAACAGTAATACGGCAAATCCTGATGCCACGGGGTCGGCGTGCCTGCTTTGGGTGTTTTCACCAAGACGTGTTCGTGAAACAACCGCGCGCCTTTGCTGCCCATCAACTCTGCACCTACTTCCGCTGCGGGGGAATTGAAGATGAAATCCTCGTACTGATCAATGCGCGCCCAGTTGCAATAATCTACAAAGAACCGCCCACCGCCCTCGGTTTCATAGTTCCGCGCGTTTGGTGCAGGATCGGCCATATTTGCAGCCACACCCGCGCGCAGCACATCGACCCAATCAGCGAACACGCCTTTTAGCAGGGTCGCGCCTTGCGTCTGAAATTCTTTGATTGTGTCGTCTGACAAATGTTTGCCCATAGCAGCCCCCAAAAGAAAAACCGCAAAAGGCGCGGCCCCTTGCGGTTTATTTTGCCAGTCGTTTGCGAAAAGTCAAAGGCTTAGGTTTGTTTGGAAACCTGCGTGTATTCCAGATCGACCGGCGTTGCGCGGCCAAAGATGGATACGGTCACTTTCAAACGGGCGTTCTCTTCGTCCACGTCTTCGACCATGCCAGTGAAGCCCTCGAATGGGCCGTCTGTTACGTTCACGTTTTCACCGATTTCGAATGTGATCAATGTGCGTGGACGTTCCGCGCCTTCTTCAACTTGGTTCAGAATGCTTGCAACTTCGCGGTCGCGCATTGGGCTTGGTTTGCCGGGCTGGCCAAGGAAACCTGTGACGCGATTGATGTTGTTTACAAGGTGATAGCCCTTCTCGGACATCTCCATTTGGATCAACACATAGCCTGGCATAAAGCGACGCTCGGTCGGGACTTTTTTGCCGCGACGCACTTCGATCACTTCTTCGGTCGGGACCAAAACCTGAGCGATTTCATCCTCTAGACCTTCTTGCGTAACTGCTTCTCTGATCGCTTCGGCAATCTTTTTCTCAAAGTTTGAGAGCACAGAAACCGAATACCAACGTAACGCCATCTTGACCGACACCTTTGCCAACAGCGAGCCATGCTCGCCTAAAATTCATTTGTTACAGATGCTTACACATCCAAAACCCGATAAGAAAAAGGCGCACAATCCGAATCTAGTGCGCCGTTCTATGTGGGATGGGGCCGAATACCGCGCGGAGCAGCTGATTTCAAGCTTAGAATGCCAGAATTGTCGACAGGAGAAGCTGAATCAATTGATCCATGCCAAAGAAGAACAGCGCAAACACAAACGCCATGATAAAGACCATGACCGTTGTGATCATCGTTTCACGGCGTGTCGGCCAAACGATCTTAGCGACCTCAGCGCGAACCTGTTGCATGAACTGCAGTGGATTTGTAACAGCCATGATCGGCTCCTGTAGCTATTTTCAAAGGTTCAGATACGCCTTTGCGTTGCATAAGACAAGGGGTGGGCGCGCGCTCAATCAACACTTTGAAGTGTTGGATTTGTGAAAGCCCAAAAACGTATGGCAAAAGGGCTGCAAAGTGTATGCAAAGCGTATGGCATGTGTATGGCACTTTGTATGGCACCCGTTTCGCAGACCAAAGGTTAACGCGGCTGTTTTACGATTAAAATAAATTCACCGCTGCCTCGGGATCAAGCCATGCCGCGACCCAATACTTCTGCCTCGTATCCCTTCAAACTGAACCGTGCGGCGGGGCCGTAGGCGGTTGGTTGGTCGGCGAGTTCTGGGAACAGCGACAAGATTTCATCCCGCGCGTCTTGGCTAACGGCGTCCATCGCTTGTTCGCCGGGATGAAAGCTCTCGGACAGGGCGCCGTTGGCGTGGATCACTTGATGGGTTTCAAACAGGATGTGGAAATATTCAACCGTTTCCAGTTTTGCGCGGTACACGCCATCCCAGCTGAGCAGGTGTTTGGCGGGAACCAAAACTTCGGGCTCGCCAAACAGCAATTCTGCCACCGAGCCTGCGACCAACATGCGGTGTTGTGGGCTGACGGTTAGATCGGAGTGGTTGCCAAGAACGCCTTTTGCGATTGTGATCGGTGCGAAATCGCCCGTAGCTGGAACTGTCCGCGAGCCGATCCATTTTATTTGTTGCAACCCGTGATCGAGGCTGAGGATCTGATCACCCTCGGACAAGTCCTCGATCAAGACTTCCCCTGAATGGGTCAGGATTTTTGTGCCGCGCGCAAAACAAATAATGTTCTCGATCTCGGAGAAATCAACACGGGTGCCGTCGAGCAAAAACGCAAAACCCGTAAGCCCGCCGTTTGCATCATCGTCATCGGTGATGACCAATGTACCCGTGTCGAGCAGGCCGTTGAAATTGAGCGTGTCGCCGTTTGTTTCGCCGCCTTCACCGCCAACAATGGTGATGTTGCCAGTGCCCGCGTCGGTCTGGTTGATGTTGAACGTGTCGTCGCCGTCTCCACCCGTAGCGACATCGCCGTCGCCAACCGTAATCGTGTCGTCCCCGGTGCCGCCCGACAGTGTGTCGTTGCCGTCACCACCTGCAAGCGTGTCATTCCCTGCGCCACCGATTAGAACATCTGCGCCAGTGCCACCCGTGATACTATCGTTGCCATCACCGCCATCAATGGACAGGTCCGTCGTGGACAATGCGCCATCAACGGTGTCGTCTTGATCCGTAAGAATGAGGGCTTCGATATCGCTGAAGGAGGCGTCAGTTCCAGTGCCATCAATCGTGCCTGTTTCGCTCGCCGTGAAGGTAACATCAACGCCAGAGGTGAGGCTCGACATATCAATCGTATCTGTGTCTGTACCGCCTGATCCCCCGTCAATGCTGTCGGTGCCGCCACCATCTTGCAGAACAAACGTGTCTGCATCATCGCCACCAAACAGCGTGTCGTCGCCGCCACCACCGTTGATTGTGTCGCTGCCCGTGCCGCCATACAGCTCGTCGGCCGCCGCGCCGCCAGTGATGGTGTCATCGCCAGCGCCTGCGAAAACGGTCATTGAATCAGTGGCAAGCGCGCCGTTGATCGTGTCCGCCTGCCCTGTCAAAACAAAGCTTTCGATTTCAGAAAAATTAACCGTGTCAGCGCCGCTGGTTACTGTGCCTGTTTCGCCACCAGTGAAATCCACGCTGATACCGCTGGTCACTGCGGATGCGTCGATTACATCGTTATCTGTACCGCCTTCGCCGCCTTCAATCGTGTCGTTGCCAAAGCCGTCTTGGTACAAAAATGTGTCCGCATCATCGCCGCCAAACAAGGTATCATCGCCACCGCGACCATCCAGCGTATCCGCGCCAGCACCGCCGTAAAAGATGTTGGTGAAATCTACACCTTGGGCGTTAAATCCTGTCAGAGTATCGCCAAAATCGGACCCAATGAGGCCGTCAATTCCAGCGATTGTGTCGCCAGTCGCGTGCCCCCCCGAAGTCGCGTTAGACGTAAGGTTTACGGAAACACCCGCATCAGAATTGGAATAATCTGCGAAATCCATGCCAGCGCCGCCAGCCAAAGAGTCCGCGCCTGCGCCGCCTTCAAGTGTATCGTCGCCAGTGCCCCCGATAAGCGTATCGTTACCAGTGCCGCCAATCAGGCTGTCGTCGCCTGCACCGCCATCAATAGACATAGACGTAGTCGAGGCTGAGCCATCAACCGTGTCGTTTTGGTCGGTCAAAATCAGGTTTTCAATTTCGCTGAACGTGGCATCTGTATCAAAGCCATCCACGGTGCCTGCTTCATCGCCTGTGAACAAAACCGTGACACCCGATGTTAGCGCCGAGGCGTCGATTGTATCGCTGTCTGTGCCACCTTCGCCGCCAACAATGCTGTCATCGCCAAGGCCATCGCCCATCTGGAATGTGTCTGCATCATCACCGCCGAACAGCGTGTCATCATCTTCGGACGCATTGATGGTATCGTCGCCTGTGCCACCATAAACCGTGTCGCTTTCGACACCACTGTCGATGCTGTCATCACCTGCGCCCGCATCAACGATGTCTTCGTTGCCGCCAAGTGGGATCGCCACAAATTCAACGTCGGTAATATAAACCGCCTGCGTACCCGTTCCGCCCTGATCGTAATCAACAACGAAATACGCAACAGGGCCAGGAATGGTAATTAAAACGGACCCGTCCAGATCCGATTCAGAGTTGGCGTTATCCCCGCCCGTAATGGTGTTTCCGACGACGGTTTCATCACCACCTACGGTGAATTGGACCTCGATTTCATTGCCATCAGCATCATAGGCACGAACGGTGATCACATCGCGAAACGCGCCTGTGGCACTGTCGATATCATTGATGCGAAACTGCACATCTCTGACTTCTTCGCTGTAGCCAGACCCCGTTACAGATGAAAAATCCACCCGCATGGTAGACGTGTCGCCGCTTGGCCCGTTCCCGTACAACAGCAAAGAAGAGTTTGGATCAAAGCCTTCGCCTGCGCCAACGTATTGGGTTTGGGACGATTCAACGCTCCATTCCGTGCCCGCGCCATCGTCGGTAAAGCTAACATCTACTTGGATGCCGCCGGTGTCTTGGGAAACGCCGCCAAACAGGTCGGTTTCATCCGCCCCTTCGGCATCCCAGTTTAGATCCAGATCAACGCCTGTGACATTTATACTATCAAGGCCATCGACCTCTTCGCCCTGTGGATCACCCGTGTAACTATCGTCGATGACATCATCATTGTCAGTGCCGTCAACCGTGCCATCAGGGTTATCGGCAACATAATCATCGTAGCTAAAGGTTGCGTCTGCCGCGTCTGGATCATCGTTAAATGTAACTGTGCGGTACACATGGCCAGGAACAAGTGGCAGTTCAGAAACCGTATAATAGCCGCTCGCACCGCCATTTTCGACGTGAAACGTAACTATTTGAAACGTCTCGCCTGTGGTCACGTCTAATAGTGTCCAACTTTCTTCGGCGCTGACAGCTTCACCAGAAGAGGTGTTGCCGTTGATCGTTATCGAAACGGTCGCGTCCTCGCCCGAGGTGTTGTCTTCAAGCGTTTCACCAAGCGTCCCTGACCCGCTGTCAGATATAATGGCATTGGTTTCAGAATTTGCAGGCCCTGAATAGGTAATCTCCCCGCCCACCGTTTGTGAAAACGTGAAAAAGGGATCGAAATCGTATACTCCGACTGTAAAATCAGTCATAATCTATACCTACCGCCTGTGAGAGCTTTGCGCTCTTCTTGAGATGTCCTCGTGAAACATCATGTTAAATATTTAGGCGGCAAATGTGGCGAAACGGGGGCAAATGTGGCGCTGGTGCCCCATTGCAGCAGGCAAATTAGTGCTTTGGGTGCAACAAACCTGACCAATTAACGTAAACGGAAAGCGATATTTTCGGCGGCGGCAAAAAAACCACCGATCAACTGGGGCACCTTTGGATCACTCTGTTAGGCAGGCTTGCCGCCTTAATTACCCCCCTTTTCAGCGCAGGCGGTTCGTGTGAATGTTGCCAAAACCTTATTCGGAGCAGGCCCTTGCACGTGCTGACCATTCTCGATCATCCTGATCCATCCTCTTTTAGCGGCGCGGTCGCAAAGCAGTTTAATGCAGGCGCATTGGCGGCGGGGCACACGGTGGAATTGGCTGATTTGCACCTTGAAGGGTTTGATCCGCGCTGGAGCATGGCAGACATAAACGGAGAGGCAGATGGTGCCATCCCTGCGGATATTTTGGCTGAACAAGCCCGAATTGCCCGCGCAGATGCGGTCTGTTTTGTGTTTCCGCTGTTCTGGTGGGGCATGCCTGCAATGACCAAAGGCTGGGTCGATCGCGTCTGGTCTTGGGGCTGGGCCTATGACCAATTGGATGATCCAGATTGTTCGTTGCAACGCCCCCGCACAGGCGTTTTGCTGATCCCCGCTGGTGCCCGTTCAGACGAAATGGAAGAAAGAGGCTACGCGGCGGCGATTGAAACAAGTTGGATCGACGGCACATTCGGATATTTCGGATTTGTGCAGCGACATTTGCACCTTTTGAACGGGTCAACAGGATCGGCTGAACGGCGCGAAGGTTTGTTGAAAGACGCTTACGCGGCGGGGTATGATTTACGAAGCCCGGCTGACGGCGAACCCAAAAATCAGGCGTCCGCGCCGCCGTCATAAACAGGGCCGTTTGGGCCAAGCCGAACCCCCGCGCGCAACCGCGTGTAGGGGATGGTTTCGATCCGACACGGATTTGCACCCGGCGATTCTGAAAAAATAACTTCCTGCGCAATCGGCTCGTAATCGGCCAGAAAATGGATCGCACTTTTCACCGCCACCACTTTGAAATCCTCGGGGTTGGCCCCGATGTGCCGCAGGATCGCCTGGTCCGCATTTTGCGCACGGTTTGAGCCCACCACAATCGTCACATCCGCCGCGCCTTGGCGCACACGCAATCGCGCGCAGGGGCCAAGATTGGCCGTCATCCCCCCAAACATCGGCCCCGTGCACAGAAATTTTCCATCACTTAGCTGTTCAACGCTGGCACGCACAGAAATCGCGGGCCCACCGCTTTCAGGGAATTGTCCACCGATCTGCGCGTCAATCATCGCGCCAACACCCGCTTTATGGGCCTGCGCGGCGGTTTTTGCATCCCAAATCATGCCGATCACACCATGGGTATTGTCATTCAACATCGCCGCCAAAAGGCCCGTTGCATCGCCGGGCGCACCCGCACCTGGGTTGTCTTGGGGATCGGCCAAAATGACGGGTTTCGCGCCGTTCACCTCCATCGCGCGGCGCACGGCGGCGGGGGCAGCAGTTAGCCCCGTGTCAAAGTCATCTTCGGCGTTTTGAAGGGCAGCAAGCATCGCATCAGCGGCGGCGTCAACCGCCGCTTGATCGGTTCCGCAGGCGTAAACCGACGTGCCACAATTGTAGATATCCGCTGGCGGAAATCCGAAGGCAAAGTCGATGGACGACACGCCGTCTGGCGCCGCCAAACCATCCAAACTGGCGTAAAGGCGCCCCCCCGGTTCACGCCGTGTCGATTGCGCGGTGATCGGGATGATGTAATCCAACTGGCGAAACGCGGTGCAAAACGGTTTGCCATGCTTCAACAATTCCATCAACAAATGCGCCGCCCGCGCCCCCGTCGCGGCCATGTCGATGTGGGGATAGGTGCGATACATGGTCATGCAGGATGCAAGTTCAGAAAATTCGGGCGACAGGTTTCCGTGCAGATCAAGGCTGACAGCGATGGGCAAATCGGGGCCAACAACGGCGCGAACACGGCGTAGAATTTCCGCCTCGCCGTCCTCAAAATCGTCCGTCACCATCGCGCCGTGCAGATCCAGATAGACCGCATCTATTTCGCCAGCATCGGCCAATCGTTCGCACAGGGTTGCGGTGATTTGATCAAACGCTTGGGTCGATACCAACCCGCCCGGTTCTGCTGCTGCGTATAAAAGCGGCACCAATTCCATGCCATTGGCCGCGCCCACAAACCCACCGAGCGGGACATTTAGACCACGGGCTTGTTCGATGGCTTTTGCCCCCTCTGCGTAGGGTGGCCATGCGCCCGGCGTTTGAAAATTGGGCCATTCCGTTGGAAATGGCGCAAAGGTATTTGTTTCATGCTGAAACCCAGCAACCGCAACGCGTGGCATCGATTAACCCCCGAAAAGTTCGAATTTTCATCATCGTGGCGAGCCTTTTAAGCGCCGTCAAGCATCGTGTTTTTGGCGTGGACGGCGTGACAAAACACACCGAAATCAGCCTGTGGGAAAATAATAAAAAGTTGACTCGAAGTGGCTGTTTGATCTTAACTTTAACAAAGGCGCCGCTGCTGGGGCTGAAAATCAAACAAGAATTGTTGCCTGTTTAATGATTGAAATCAAGAACCTAACCAAGATTTTTGGCGCGGGGCCGACGGCTTTTACCGCGCTGAAAGATATCAACGTCGAGATTGCGCAGAACGAGTTTTTCACGCTTTTGGGGCCATCTGGTTGCGGTAAAACCACCTTGCTGCGATCCATCGCAGGGTTCGTAGATCCGAGTGAGGGAACCCTGACAATTGACGGCGCTGACATCTTGGGATTGCCGCCCTACAAACGCCCTGTGAATACGGTTTTTCAAAACTATGCGCTGTTTCCACACATGAGTGTGGCGCAAAACATCGGCTTTGGTTTGGAAATGCAGAACCGCCCTAAGGCCGAGGTGAAATCCGCTGTCGATGACATGCTGGAGCTGGTGAAAATGACGGCGTTGGCGGATCGAATGACCAGCCAAATTTCGGGCGGGCAACAACAACGTGTGGCGCTAGCCCGCGCCCTTGCCCCCAAACCCAAGGTCTTGTTGTTGGATGAACCGCTATCCGCGCTCGATTTCAAATTGCGCAAAGAAATGCAGATCGAATTGAAACGCCTGCAACACGAAACGGGCATCACGTTTGTTTTTGTCACCCACGATCAGGAAGAGGCATTAACCATGTCTGATCGCATCGCGGTGATGAACGAGGGCCGCATTTTGCAGATCGGCGGACCCAAAGAGATTTACGATCATCCCGCCGAACGGTTCGTGGCGGATTTCATCGGCGATACCAATTTTATCTCGGCAGAAATTCAGTCGATAGACGGGGAAATGGCGCAGGTGAAACTGGCGTCTGGAAAGGTGATCGCCGCGCGAACAGTTGACGGCGGTGCAACATCTGGCGCGGTTACCTTGGCGGTGCGCCCCGAACATGCCAGCCTGAAAGCATCGGGCGGTACGATCAACGGGACCCTGCAAAACATCGTCTATTTCGGCACAGACACCCATTATCACGTTGATCTGGAAGACGGATCAAACTTCGTTGTGCGCCGCCAGAACCAACCCGACGCAGGCGAAGATTTCGCCGTAGGCCAAGCGGTCGGCGTGCATTTCAAAGATGGCATCGGCCAAGTGTTGAGGGATTGATGGCCACCCAGATCGAAAAAAACGCGACACGGACACGCTGGTTTTTGCTGAGCCCAGCGATTGCCATCCTGTTGTTTGCGGCCTCTGGCCCGCTGTTGATTGTTATCTTGTATTCATTCCTAACGCCCGGGGATTACGGCGGAGTTATCTGGGATTTTTCCGGGCAAGCGTGGTTTAACGTCGTCGTTGAGCGCGATTTTTTCGATGACACGTTGTCCCTGTCCGATGCGCATCTTTCTATCTTTTGGCGCTCGGTCAAACTGTCTTTGATGACGACAGTTGTGGCGTTCTTGGTTGGCTTTCCAACGGCGTATTTCATTGCCACACGGCCCAAGAACACCCGCGATATCTGGATGCTGTTGATCATCATTCCGTTCTGGACAAACCTGTTGATCCGCACCTTTGCCGTGATGGAAATTATCCGCAACGAAGGGGTGATCAACACGGTGCTGATGGGGCTTGGCATTGTCGATCAGCCCATCCAGATTCTGTACACGGAATTCGCGATCACGCTGGGCATGTTTTACGTGTATCTGCCGCTGATGGTGCTGCCGATTTATGCCTCGCTGGAACGGCTTGATTTCTCGCTCGTAGAGGCGGCCTATGATCTTTATGCCTCTCGGTGGCGGGTTTTGCGCAAGGTGATTTTCCCGCTCACACGCCCAGGAATTATCGCGGGCTCAATCCTTGTTTTCGTGCCCTCGCTCGGCGCGTACGTCACGCCGCGTGTACTTGGCGGTGGCAAACAATTGATGCTGGGCAACCTGATCGAACTGCAATTTGGCCAAGGTCGAAACTGGCCTTTGGGGGCCGCGCTGTCGATCACACTGCTGGCCATCGTGATGATCGCGCTTCTGTTTTACGTCCGTTCTGCGGGCAAAGAGGAGATGTCGCATGGCTAAAAATCGGGCCTTTGATGTGCGGCGTCAAACGGGGTTCACGCTGGTTGCGCTGATCTGTTTTGTGCTGCTGTATCTGCCGATTATTCTGCTGGTGATTTATTCGTTTAACGCCGGCCAAAGCATTGCGATTTGGGAAGGATTTTCCCTGCAATGGTACGTGTCCGCGTGGCAAAACGAAAAGGTCCAAGACGCGACCATTCGATCCCTGATCATTGCGTGTTGTGCATCCGCCGTTGCCACATCTGCCGCTGTAATGGCCGCACTGGCCACCACGCGGACACGGGGGTTCAAAGGGTACACCTTTGTTTTTGCGATGATAAATCAACCTCTGATGATCCCTGAGATCGTCACGGCGGTGGCGCTTCTGATATTCTTCGCGATGATCAAAGTGGCGACGGGGTACACGGGGCTTTGGTATCTAATTCTTGCGCATTCCGCTTTTTGTATTCCGTTTGCCTACATGCCGATCCGTGCGCGCCTTCAGGGGATGGATTTGAATTTGGAACACGCAGGCGCGGACCTTTATGGCACGCCTTGGCGGGTGTTTCGCCGCATCACGCTGCCGCAACTTTGGCCAGGTGTTTTGGCGGGCGCGATGCTTGCCTTCGTGATCTCGCTTGATGATGTGGTTATCACTGAATTTGTAAAATCGGCAGGCCAAGATACACTGCCGACCTATATGCTTGGCCAACTTCGCCGCGTGATCACACCCGAAGTGAACGCCATTTCTACTGTTTTGCTCGCAATCTCCGTCGCTCTGGTGATCGCGTTCTATCTACTTTCAAGGGGCACGAACAAAACCAAACAGGGAGATTAACATGAAACGCATTGTAACCGCTGCCGCCATTGCAGCCAGTTTCGCGCTGCCAGCTTTCGCTGATGGCGAGTTGAACATTTACAACTGGGGCAATTACACAAACCCCGATCTGATCAAAAAGTTTGAAGCCGAAACAGGCATCAAAGTGACCATCACAGATTACGACAGCAACGACACAGCATTGGCCAAGGTCAAAGCGGGCGGTCACGGCTTTGATATCGTGGTTCCATCGGGCACCTACATCCCGATCTGGGTCGGCGAAGGCCTGCTGTTAGAAACAAACCCAAGCGGGATGGCGAATTTCAAACACATGGACCCGCAATGGGTGGATGTGGCGTTTGATCCGGGCCGTGCCTACACGGTTCCGTGGCAGTGGGGCACCGTTGGCCTAACGGTGAACACCGCCGTTTACAGCGGCAACCCAAACACCGCCGCGATCTTTCTTGATCCACCAGAGGAGCTGAAGGGTAAAATTAACGTCGTTCCAGAAATGAACGATGTGATGGGTCTGGCGATCAAATATCACGGCGGCGATCAATGTACGGGTGACAAAGCGATCCTGAAACAAGTGCGCGACACGTTGGTTGCGGCCAAACCCCATTGGCTGTCGCTGGATTACGGCACCGTGGAAAAATACGCCAAGGGTGACATCGCTGCGGGTGTAAACTGGAACGGATCGTCTTTCCGCTCACGCCTGCAAAATGAGGACATCGTGTTTGGCTACCCGCAAGAAGGCTTCCCCGTTTGGATGGACAATGTGGCCGTGCTGTCTGATGCGAAAAACGTCGAAAACGCCAAGACATTCCAGAACTTTGTGATGGAGCCTGAAAACGCGGCGCTGATTTCTTCGTTTGCGCGTTATGCGAACGGGATCACAGGATCAGAGGCGTTTATGCCAGCAGATATGGCCACCGCACCTGAGGTGAACATCCCAGCAGACCTGAAAGCCGCCGCCTATGTGGCCGAGGTGTGTGACCCTGCAGTCACCAAGATTTACACACAAATCTGGACTGACTTGCAGAAGTAGGTAATTCAGGCGGCGCGGTTTGAAGCTGCGCCGCCTTTTCCAAACGCTAGCGTCGGTAATATGGACATGCCCAAAATACAGACTGCGATAATTTTTGATTGTGAGTTCCTTGTCGCTGAAAACGCGCAGCGAAGATTTTGGTGCGGGCCACGCGACCCTGATCCTATTATTGCGCAAATTGGGGCGGTCAAAATCTCACTGAACGACAGCTTTGAAATTGTCGACACGTTCAAAGCCTACGTCACCCCTATTGATCGGCACGGAGCGCAATATCAGCTCGATCCATTTTTCACAAAACTCACAGGCATCACCCCAGAGGTCATTGATTCCAAGGGTGTTTCCTTGTTTGAGGCCAACAACCAGCTGCGCGATTTTGCAGGGGATGCAAAGCTGTGGTCATGGGGCAAAGACGAGCTGAACATGATGGCGATTAGCTGTTACATCGCGGGGATCGAGCCTTGTTTACCCGCTAGTCGGTTCGATAATGCCTGTCGATTGCTGCTGGCTTCGGGCATGCCGTACGAAGATTTGGTGCAAACGCGAAGCAACACATTGGCGGCGTACTTCAAACTCGAACATCCGCCTTTGAAGGGGCATGACGCCTTGGATGATGCGCTGTCCGTTACCTATGTAATCCAACATTTGCTGACATCTCAAAAGCTAACCTCTGCTGACTTCGCATAAAAAACAGGCATAACCAGCCACACTGTTATCCAAACGAAAGAACCTACCCCATGCCTGATCTGGTCATTCTTAACGGCAAAATTATCACCTTCGCTGGCCCCGATGCCGAGGCTTTGGCGATTGAGGGCGGTAAAATTGTCGCCATTGGAACCACTGCAGAAATTCGCGAAATTGCTGGCACTGCAAAGGTGATTGATGCGCAGGGAAATACGGTTTTGCCAGGCTTTATCGACAGCCATGTGCATTTGTTTCAGGGCGCGGCAGAGCTGAATTACCTCGACCTTTATGACGTAAAAGGCGTTGATGGGCTGGCGGCTGCGATCCGTCCCTACGCGGCATCCCGCCCCGATGATCAGATGCTGTTTGCCAGCGCGATTGATTATCACGCGATTTCCAAGGATCACACGCCAACGCGCCACGATCTTGATGCGGCTTTCCCTGATCGCCCGTTTGCGGCCATGACCTCGGATCATCACACGGTTTACGCCAATACCAAGGCGCTGGAGCTGGCAGGGTTGCTGCATGGCAAAGATGTTGATGAGGGATCAGAGGTCGTGATGGGCGCGGACGGCACTGCCACGGGTGAGTTGCTAGAGGCCGCTGCTTTTGGCCCTGTGCTGGCAAAAACGCCACTCGGTGGGCGCGAAATGTTGGGTATGACAACGGGCGCCGACCCGATCCCTGCGCCCGATGCAAACACCCGCGCAACGGACAAGGATATCATCGCCCAAGGGCTGGCGCATTGCGCATCACACGGGATCACCAGCCTGCACAATATGGACGGCAATTTCTATCAGCTGGAATTGTTGTCCGAGTTGGAAGACGACGGCAGATTGTTGTGCCGTACCGAAGTGCCGATGCACCTAAAACACACCGACCCGATTGATCGCTTGGCCGAAGCGGTGGACATGCGCGCCAAATACAGGGGCGAAAATGTGTGGTGTGGCCGCGTGAAAATGTTCATGGACGGGGTGATCGACAGCAAAACCGCGTATATGTTGCAGCCCTACCCGGGCAGCGAAAGTTGCAGCGCGCCACTGTTTTCAGATGCGCATTTCAAAGAGGTCTGCATCCGTGCAGATGCCGAAAATCTGCAGATTTCCGTGCATGCCATTGGCGACGGGGCGATCCGTCAAACCCTTGATGGATACGAGGCCGCGCAACAGGCCAACGGTGTGCGCGATAGCCGCCACCGCATTGAACATCTCGAAACCATCAACCCTGTCGACATTCCGCGTTTGGCGCAGCTTGGTGTGGTCGCATCCATCCAACCGCTGCACTCCCCGCGCGGTGGGTTTTTCCCGCCTTATGATCCCGGCGGTGTGATCCATGATTGGCAGTTTGAGCATGCTTTTGCATGGAAGGCCATTCGTGACAGCGGTGCCAAAGTGATCTTTTCTACCGATTGGCCTGTGGTGCCTGTGGATGTGATGCCGTCGATCCAAGGGGCGGTGGCGGGTGTTGAATTGCCCGCAATCTGGCCCGATCAACGCCAAGGCCTGCGCGAAACGCTGCGGTCTTACACGGCTGACAATGCGTGGGTCGAATTTAACGAACACCGCAAAGGCACGCTGGCGGCGGGCATGATGGCGGATGTGGTGGTGATGGACACCGATCTGGAAGCAATCGACCCAGATCAATTGGGCCAAACCCGCGCCGCCGTTACCATTTGCGGCGGGCGGATCACCTATCAGGCATGATCCGCGCAATTTGGATGCACAGATAAGGACAGACACATGACCAGCGACCTCGCTTATATTTCGGCCCACAGCGCATTGGCGCAGTTTAAATCCAAAAAACTGTCCCCTGTTGAATACATGAGCGCGATCATTGGGCGGGCGCGTGAGGTGGAACCGCAGGTCAACGCGCTGGTGAACACGCGGTTTGATCATGCAATGACAGCCGCGAAAAAAGCAGAGGCAAAATACGCCAAAGGCGGGCGCACCCGCGCGCTAGAGGGCTTGGCGATTGGGATCAAAGACGAGAGTTTTATCAAGGGCTTGCCGACCACGTTTGGATCGTTGTCGCACAAAGATTTCATCGCGCCGAGCACGTCGCCTGTGAATGCGAAAATCTTGGCGGCAGGCGGTATCGTTCACGCACGAACCGCAACGCCAGAATTTTCGTGCACCGTTTCGACGCACACCAAATTGCACGGCACAACGCGTAATCCTTGGAACCTTAAATTTACGCCAGGCGGGTCGTCTGGGGGCACGGCGGCGTCGCTAAGTTCGGGCACGTCAACCCTTGCGACGGGGTCAGATATTGGCGGGTCTATTCGTATTCCCGCGTCCACCTGTGGCCTGTTTGGGCTGAAACCCACGTTTGGGCGCAACCCTGCGGACCCGCCGTTTAACCTTGATCAATATGCCACGGATGGCCCGCTTGCACGCACGGCGCGCGATATGATTATGCTGCAAAATGTGATGTGTGGGCCGCATCGGGGCGATATGGTTTCTTTGCGTCCCAAGTTGCGCATCCCGACAGATGTGCAATCCATCAAAGGCTGGAAGATCGCCTATTCCCCGAACCTCGGATTTTATGAAATCAGCGATGACGTGCGGCAAAACACCGAGGCCGCGCTTGATGTTTTTCGCGCGGCTGGCGCAATTGTGGAGCAGGTAGATATTCCGTGGAACGCAGACATTTTGCAGGGCGCAATGGCGCATCTGGAGCATCTTTTCGGTGGCTCACTGGCAGAATTGGTGGATTCTGATCCCGAAAGCTTCATGAATTACACCCGCGACATTGTGGAAAAAGGGCGGGGATCGACAGCACAAAAATTCTTACTCGCCGCCGATGTGGCTAATGAAATGTACGCCCATATCGCGCAAATATTTTCTAAGCACCGCCTGCTGATTTGCCCGACAACGGGCATCCCTGCCGTTCCCGCTGACAGCAACGGTGTCGACACGGACATCCGCATTAACGGCAAACAGGTTCACCCGCTGCATGGTTGGATTTTAACCGTCCCCTTCAACATGCTGAACCGGTGCCCTGTGGTTGCTGCACCTTCTGGGTTTGGTGGCTCAGGCGTGCCAACAGGTATCCAGATTGTCGGGCAAACCTACCGCGATCAAGACGTGTGCCGCGCTGCATTGGCCTATGAAAATGTGCTGGGCGAAGGGTTTTCAAAACAAACGCATCGGCCCGTTTTGGCGGGTGCATGATCGGCGTGATTTCTGCCTACAGCTTGTCCCCAAGAAGGCGATAACACCAGAACGGCTCGTCGGTTTCGATCAACTGATTGAGTCGCCCAGGGGGGAATCCTGTTACCTTTTTAACGGCGCGACCCATGTGGGATTGATCGCTGAATTGCGCGTCTGCCGCGATCGAAGCCAAGCCGATATCTGGATCTTTGCTGCGTAACGCAAGCAGGTTTTCCATCTGTGCATAACCCTTCAAGGCCTGTTGCGATTGACCCGTCCAGCGTTTCATGCGCCGCTCAAACGATCTGGCACTTTGCCCCACATTCGACAGGGCCGCACGCACCAACAAGTGGCGTGTCCAATCGGCTATTTTATGCGAGCCAGCCCAGTGCGGCGTTTGATTTGCAGCCCTTGCCTTGGCCCAAATCGGCCCAAGGCTGGTGCAAAGAGTTTCCCAAACGGGTTCGATTTGCTCAGCCTCCAGAACCTGCGAGGCGGCTTTGTGCAGCTGTTCGGGCAGCGTGTTTGCCGCGATATCGCCGCCAAGCTGGGCCCAAGCGTCTGTGTAAAAACCGATGGTTAATACATGGATCGGGCCATCGCTCCAACTTTGGGTCGGAAGCGGTTGAGGCGGTGTGACCGAAATCTTGGGCAGCACGTCCATCGTGCGCAATGTCGCCAAATCGCAAATGTCGCGCGACACCCGCAATTGGCCCTGGAAAACAATGGTGAAAGCCACCAGCGGTGAGGCCGGAAAATAGTTCAACCTGTCTTTGGCGCTCAGCTGCACACCGCGCGTGTCGCGCACAATCGCAAAGGCCATACAGCTCGCCAACTCGGGCGGTGGGAAAAGAAGACGTGAGGTGACCATCATACAAAATTCCAATCTGTCGCATTCATTCTATAGCCGCGACGGAGCGAATGGCAAAGAGGCGCAAGGTTCATAAAAAGAGGGCGCTACGCCATGGCAAATTTCAAATTCTCGGGTTCGATAAAACAACGGGTGCGCAGTTTTCTCAAGCTAAACAGCATCGCTTTGGGAGTGTATCGACGGCATCTGTTTGGACAAAAAATGGCGGGTGACTGGGATGCAAATATGGAAATCGGCATCCTATTTTGGCGCCATCAATTTAGCGTTGCAATGAACCATCCCGATATCAAAACGGGTCGCGCCATTTATGAGAGCCTTCAGCTGCTGCCTGATGATGTTTACGACGTGACACCCAAAATTGAGGTCACGCCAAAAGGCTGTTGGTATCTGCCAAAAAACATCACCGCCAAGGCGACCTTGCTGTATTTTCACGGGGGTGGTTACACCTTTAACGGCCCTGTCAGCGAACGGTTTGCAGCGATGATTGCCCATCACACGGGGGCGCGCGTGTTCATGCCGACCTATCGCCTTACGCCCGAACACCCCCATCCCGCACAGGCCGAGGATGCGATGACCGCTTGGCAGTTTTTACGCCAAAATATCGCCGCGCAGGAGTTGATCGTGATTGGTGACAGTGCTGGTGGGCACATGTCGTTGTCGCTGCTCAAGACATTGAAAGATCGGGGTGAGCCGCAGCCTGCTTTGTGTATCGCGCTGTGCCCTTGGACCGATATTGGCAATCGCGGCGCGAGTTTGAAGACCAATGATCGCTATGATCTTGTGCAGGGCTGGATGGCGCTGCGGTTTGGTGAATGGCTGGACCCAGATGGGAAATATGGGCGCGAGGCTTTGTCGCCGATCAACTGGGATTTTTCGGGCATGGCACCCGTTTACATGCAGGCAGGAGGACGAGAGAACCTGCGCGATATGATTGTTGATTTTGCGCAAGTTCAATCCGAAATTGGCGCAAGTGTGCTGCTCGATTTGTGGGATGACATGCCTCATAATTTTCAAGCCGGCGACAGTCTTCATGTATCGTCTGCGCAGGCGCTCAGGCGTATTTCTGGGGCTGTACAAGCGGTGGGTGACGGATCAGGCCTGCTGCCGCCCTTGCCAAATATCACCCGAACGGCAAGCGGTGCTTTTGTGGGCAACCCGTCCCAAAAACGCTAATCACGGCTGTTGGGGATGAAATCGCTACCCTGTCACTCTTTGCACCAATCGCGATTGTGTGGGTTATACATTTTTGAGCGTTGGTATAGCGTTGGCGGGCAATTGCTAGAAAGAGAATACCCATGCCTGATCCAGCGACGGAGCTTGTTTTTCACAATTATCCGCAATCCCCTGTAGCGGAAAAAGTGCGTGTCGCCTTTGGGATCAAAAATCTGTCGTGGCGCGATGTAGAGATCCCGCGTCTGCCCCCCAAGCCGATGCTTACGGCGCTTACGGGCGGGTACCGCCGCACGCCCGTCATGCAAATTGGTGCCGATATTTATTGCGACAGCCAGTGCATCCTGCACGAGCTGGAGCGGCGTCACCCGATGCCGTCTTTCATGCCAAAATCAGACGCGGGTTTGATGTGGTGCTTCGGGCGTTACAGCGATGGTGATCTGTTTTCGCTTGCGATTAAGATCGTGCTCGGGTCTGCGGGGGATGACCTGCCAAGCGATTTTGCACAGGACCGAGGCCGATTGTATCTTGGCGAAGATTGGGCCGCGGGGCTTAAGCGTGCAAATGCGCAGCTTCCCCACCTTGTCGCACAATTGCGCGCGCCATTGTCTTGGATGAATGAGCAGTTGAAAGACGGACACGCCTTTTTGCTGGGGCCTGATCCCAGCGCGATAGATGCGCAGATGTATTCGAACATCTGGTTTTTGCGGGGGCGGTGGAGCGGCGGACCGTTGATGCTGTCAGAATTTTCTGCGCTGGAACGCTGGGAGGATAATGTCCGCGCAATTGGCCACGCAACATGGTCTGGAATGAGCGCACAAGACGCCATTGCCCGTGCAAAATCGCTGGAGCCAACTTCGGATATCGGTGTTGCGCCAAATGATCCCCAAGACTTGCAGGTTGGCACACTTGTGACGGTCAGCCCTGATCTTGACGGTGGTGAACAGCCCGTTGCGGGCAAGGTGCGGCATGCGGATGCACACACGATCGCGATTGAGCGGAGCAGCGAGGAGGTGGGAACGGTTTGTGTGCATTTCCCGCGCGCTGGCTACCGCGTTACTGTTCAATAACCTACGGCATGGCTGCAAACGGCCAAAGACAGGGGGAAATATGGGTGTTGTGAAGAAAATCCTCGGGTTTATTCTGGCGAAACCGCCGGGGCAGCCGCGCAACAGCGGTCGCAGACAAAAGCATCCGTTCAAAGGGATGAAACCGCCTGAAATATTCGATCTCGTCTATCAAAATGGGTTGTGGGGGAAAGACAGCCAAGGGCGTTCGATCAGCGGCAGTGGGTCGCACGAAAATCGTATAAAAGACCCCTATATTCAGGCGATTAGGGGAATTATTCGAAAGCATAACCTCAAAGTAATTATTGATCTGGGCTGCGGCGATTTCAATGTCGGGAAAAACTTTGTCGAGGCGTGCGAGCGTTACATCGCCTGTGACATTTCGAATGTGATATTAGAGCGAAACAAGAAGATATTTACCGAAGATAAGATCGAGTTTCGCAACATCGATATCGCCCGAAACGAGTTGCCGTTAGGGGACATCGCCTGTGTTAGACAAGTGCTGCAACACATGTCCAACGACGATATTTTGCGGTTTGTAAATCAAATCAAAGCCACCTCGCCCTATAAATTTCTTGTTGTTACTGAACACCTTCCGTCTGCGGACGGTTTTCCAGAAAACTTGGATAAACCGGTCGGGCCAAATATTCGCGCGGCGATGAACAGCGGAATTGTGCTGGACAAAGCACCATTTAATTTACGCGCTAAGACAACCGAGGTGGTTCTTGAGGTAAACGAGGCGCAGGAAGGCAGAGAAGACGCCATCATTCGAACGACGGTGTACGAATTTTAGGCCGAAACATTTCATTTTCAGCCCTCAAACTCACCTGTTTTCAAGAAATTCGTAAGCCTCAAGAATTGTGTCGGTCAGCCCGTCAAAAAAGCCCGCGACGCTGACATCCACAAGCCCAGATGTTGTGTGCGTTTCGTCAGCCATATCTTGCGCTGACTTCACAACAACAAAGGCGTTTGGGGCATTGAGCAATTCGCGGTAACTTGCGCCTTTTCCGTGTTTCAGCACGTTGATTGCCAGATAATATTGGTGGAACCTATCCGCGAGGTCAGATTGCTTCGCCTCCAGCAGCAAAGATTTCAATTTGCGCGAAAACGGCCCGCGCCTAAAGTGGTGCTGCATCCGTGCCTCGAACAGGGAAAAGATATCGACGGAGGCCAATTCGAGCGCATCCGTCGCGGCGCGCAGGTCTTCATCCTCGGAGCTGGGCCCACCTTGCCCGTCCATCCGTTTCACGATTTCTGCGATGCGATCTGTCGAAACTTTCGCAGCTGTCTTCGCGGTCGCAACCAGCTCGGGAACAGCCTGTAAATCTCCCATCTTTCAGTCTCCTTTTGGCGGCGATGTCGGCGCATCAAAAGATGCGGCAATTATCCCGAGGCGTTGTTTTTTCGTGCGCAGGCGTTCGCCGCCAAACATGCGCTGGCTCCGTTTCAAAAGCCGCTTTGGGACATCGCACCTGAATAGGCTGAGCAAGTTTTTCTGATGAAAATCACCCTGACCGACACGTTACTTTTTATCGAGCGCGGATTTTTCTTCTTTGGTCAATTTGTTGTTCCACGCGTTTTTGCTTAACCCCAATTCGTGTGGAAATGGTTTGGTTTTGCCAACGCTGACCTTGCCGCCCTTGTTCAAGAATTCCTGAATAAGCGCGTCATCTGTGTTTTCTTTTGGGACATGTTTCATAGCTACGTTCCTAATCACTCGGTTGCATTCTTGTCACGCACAATCCGTTCAAAACCAAATTTATTGGTTCAATTTGAAATGTGTTTGCCAAAAACCAACTGCGTTAGAAAGAGATCAAATACCGCATCCGGATACCAAAATCATGCACATCCGAACGCACCTTACCGTAGTCCATATCCAGCGTCAGCGTGCCAGGCCCCGATGTGTCCGATAGGCCAAGCCCGAAGCGCCCAGAGGTAAAATCGCTTTTGCC
>JABBAP010000056.1 GCA_018607905.1 Paracoccaceae bacterium
TTGGCTGGGTCGGTAGGATTCGAACCTACGATCTGCGCTACCAAAAAGCGTTGCCCTACCACTAGGCCACGACCCAACTGAGCGTGTATTTAGCGACCCATTTCTAATGCTGCAAGTCCAAAATCGCAGAAAATTGGGTTGTCTTCGCGGCGTTGCGACCCTATGCGAAAACGATGAAGCATTGGGACGTTTGTATCATTGGGGCAGGGGCTGCGGGCCTTATGTGCGCGATCGAAGCGGGGCGGCGCGGGCGAAGTGTGCTTTTGCTCGATCATTCGGCCAAACCAGCCGAGAAAATCCGTATCTCAGGCGGTGGGCGCTGTAATTTTACCAACCTCGATATCCGCCCCGAACGGTTTTTGTCGCAAAACCCGCATTTCGCCAAATCCGCGCTCAATCGGTATACGCAGTATGATTTCATCGACATGGTTGCCCAACATGGTATTCCGTATCACGAAAAAACACTCGGCCAGCTGTTTTGCGACACGACCGCCAAAGACATCATCACAATGCTGCTTACAGAATGCCGCACTGCTGGCGTTGAAATTCGTATGCAATCCTCTGTCGAAACAGTGCACAAAACGGACCGGTTTCACCTTGGGATGACGAACTGTGAAATCACCGCCGATGCGCTTGTCGTTGCCACGGGTGGCAAATCCATCCCGAAAATGGGCGCAACGGGGCGGGGCTATCAAATCGCCGATCAATTCGATCTTCCGTTGATCGAAACACGCCCTGCGCTGGTGCCGTTAACATTTGCAGAACAAGACCTCGCCAAGACCAAACCTCTTGCAGGGATCAGCGTCACCGCCGCTGTACGCAATGATCTGATAGGATTTGAGGAAGGGTTGCTGTTCACCCATCGCGGTCTCTCTGGCCCGTCGATCCTGCAAATTTCATCCTACTGGCGCGACGGGCAGGGCGTTTCGGCTGATCTTGCCACAGGCCAAAACACGCTTGAAACGCTGCAACAGCATCGCCAAACCGCAGGGCGCGTTTCGATCACCAAGGCACTGTCGCAAATCGTCCCAGCGCGGTTGGCCGACCAAATCGCCACCGATGTGGCGCTTAAAGGCAACCTTGCGGATCAATCCGACAAAGCGCTGCAAATGCTGCATGATCGTGTTCATAATTGGCAGATTAAACCGGTCGGATCCGAAGGATACCGCACGGCCGAGGTTACGCTTGGCGGTGTGGATACCAACGCGCTTGATGCAAAAACCATGATGGCAAAATCTGTGCCAGGCCTGTTTTTTATCGGCGAAGTCGTCGATGTTACGGGGTGGCTTGGTGGGTATAATTTCCAATGGGCGTGGTCGTCTGGCTGGGCAGCTGGCCAATCCGTGTGATCACTCCTCAGGTGCTGCTTGATTTAGCAAATCGCCATCCTGCAATTCCTTGCGCTCATCCTCGATAATCTGATCGAGCGCGGCGTCCACCTTCACATCTTCCAAAACAACGGCCTGTTTCTTGGGCTTTTTCTTTTTCGCTTTCTTGGTCGCAATGCTGCCGTCCGTTGCCAAACGATAGGTCGGTTCTGGCATTTCCACGCCCGCGCCTTCCAATGCGGTTTTGATAACTTGGATCGCTTCGCCCTTGGCTAACGCCAAAGAGGTAGCGCGCTGGTCCACCCAGCCCGCGCAACGCAGGGTAATCGTGCTGTCGCCCAGCCCGTGAACCCATGCGTTGGCAGCTGGCGTGTCAATCACAAATGGGAGCCCGTTTAGCGCCTTCAAGGCCACCTCGCGCGCTGACGTGAGGTCAGTGTCACCCGCCACGCCAAAATCAATCAGGAAACGGCGTTCAGCATTGCGCGAATAATTGACGATACGGCTTTTGAAAACGGTGGCGTTGGGGATGCGTATGTGGTTGCCATCAAACGACAAAAGGATCGTTGCGCGGCTGGTTAGGCGAATAACCATGCCCTCATCACCGTTAATCTCGATGCTATCATTCGGGCGAAACGGTTGCCTGATCGACAACATAATTGACGCAATAAAATTCTCAACCGTGTCACGAACCGCAAAACCAATGGCCAAACCGATGATCCCAGCCGCCCCCAAAATGGTCGATAACAGCGCCGTCGCGTTCAAAATATCAAGCGCGACAACAACACCCGCTATCACAAAGGCCAACCGCAAAATCTGGCGGTAAATGTCTGCGATAAACATATTTGGCGCTATCTTATCCCACGGCCATTTGTAGCGCGTGATCAGAAATCCAGTGGCCGCCACAATCCCAAACGCCGCCAAAGCCACCAACAATAGCGGAAGATAGGCAATCATGCGACCCATTCGATCTGCAAAACGATCCACCAGCGGGTCCAATCGCTCCACCAAATCGGTGCTTTCTTGAACCTTGTTTTCTACCGCAACAACACCTTCAACCCGTTCCACCAACTGGCCTACAGATGTAATTGATGCAGAATCCAGCGTTGTTCCACGCAACTGCACGATGCCATTGCTGACGGTAACCGTCACATCTTTGTAATCGTCCAACTCCTCCAAAATTTCACGAATGCGCACGGCAATCGCCGCATCAGTCTCGGCGCTATCTTCAACAGAAATTTTGCTAGCAGGCTGCTCGGTATCTGTTTGAGCGCTCAACGGCGCGGCTAAAGCAAACAAAAATGACAGGACTAAAAAGAAACGCATTCGCGACCTCAAATGAAAGAACAAATATATGCCTAAATTCACCTGATCGGCGCGCAGATGTCAAACGCCCAAGCCATTTCTTTTTCGCACAAATACTTTGGGGGATTTGAGCAATGCGAAAAGGGGGCACCCCCCCCAAAAAAAACCAACGTCACCTCACATTAAATCGTTTGATCGTAATCGCCTACGGCTGGTTCCGTGCGAATAATCGCATCCACATCTGCAAAGATCGCGCGCATTTCTGCGTCACTTTCAGGGCTTTCGCACACAACAACCAAGTTCGGCGTGTTAGAAGACGCACGAACCAAACCCCAGCCGCCATTGTCCAACATCACGCGCGCACCATTTACGGTCACAACATCTGTAATCTTGCGCCCGCCAAGGCTGCCACCGTCCTCACCCAATTTTACCAGCTTTGCGACAAGCCGTTCCAGCACATCGTATTTTTCCAGATCAGAACAATAAGGCGACATCGTTGGCGTGGCATAGGTCACAGGCAACGCCTTGCGCAAATCTGCCATCGTCATATCTGGGTTGCGATCCAGCAATTTGCACAACTCAACAGCCACACGCATCCCGCAATCGTATCCACGACCAATCGGCTCCGCGAGGAAGTAATGCCCCGATTTTTCAAACCCAGCCAACGCGCCAAGCTCGTGCACGCGCCGTTTCATGTGGCTGTGCCCGGTTTTCCAATAATCGGCCTTTGCACCAAGGCGTTTCAGCTCCGGATCGCTTGCAAACAAACCGGTGGATTTCACATCTGCCACAAAGGTCGAATTTGGATACAGCTTGGAGAAATCCCGCGCCATGATCACACCGACTTTGTCCGCGAAAATCTCTTCGCATTCATTATCGACCACACCGCAGCGATCCCCGTCACCATCAAACCCCAGCGCCAAATCCGCGCCACTGTCTTTCACGAATGCAGACATATCGTGCAGCATTTCCATGGCTTCGGGGTTCGGGTTGTAATGGGGAAAATTGTAATCCAACTGATTGTGGGATGGCACAACTTCAACGCCAATACGTTCCAACACTTCAGGTGCAAACGCGCTGGCGGTGCCGTTGCCCGTGGCACACACAACACGCAGCTTGCGGGTCATTTTGAAATCGCCGCAGAGATCATCGATATAGGCTTCACGCACGCCGTGCACGAATTCGTAACCACCACCATTGCGCGCAACCTGTTCACCGTTCAACACGATATTACGCAAGCGCCCCATCTCATCTGGGCCGTGGGTGAGCGGGCGTTGAAAGCCCATCTTCACGCCTGTCCACCCATTCGGGTTATGGCTGGCCGTCACCATCGCAACGGCTGGTGCATCCAGATGAAACTGCGAAAAATACGCCATGGGCGACAGGGCAGGGCCGATGTCGCGCACCTTAATGCCCGCTTGAATAAGCCCCAGCATCAGCGCGTTTTTCACGGTCAGCGAATACTCGCGGTAATCATTCCCTACTGCAATCACAGGCTCGATGCCCTCTTTGTGCATCTGCGTACCAAGCCCCATGCCAAGCGCGGTAATGCCAGGCAGATTGATATCGTCAGGGTATTTCCAACGGGCATCATATTCGCGAAACCCCGTGGGCGTGATCATCGCATCACGCAGAAATTCCCAAGTGTTTTGAGACACAGTCGCAGCAGGTTTCGTCATCGAGGTACTCCGAGTAATCGACTTGATATTAAAGAGTTATGGGGTTTGCTTTTGCCAAACGATCGAACTGCATAAGCGTTTCGATCAGTGCCGGCATTTGGTTCAAATAGATCATATTTGGCCCATCGCAGGGCGCATTGTCTGGATCTTCGTGGGTTTCCATGAACACAGCACCAACACCAACTGAAACAGCCGCACGCGCCAAAACCGGCGCAAATTCACGCTGCCCACCTGATGATCCACCCAGTCCACCTGGCTGTGCAACAGCATGGGTTGCATCCATCACAACGGGGTATCCCGTCTTGGCCATTTCAGGCAGCGATTGCATATCCACAACCATCCGATTGTAACCAAAACTCGCACCGCGTTCCGTTAACAAAATCCGTTTGTTCCCCGTGCTTTCGATTTTTGTAACGACATTTGTCATGTCCCAAGGCGCAAGGAACTGCCCCTTTTTAACATTGATCGCTGCACCGGTTTTACCCGCGGCCAACAACAGGGATGTTTGACGGCACAAAAACGCAGGAATTTGCAAAACGTCACACACCTCGGCCACGGGATCGCATTGTTCTTTTTCATGCACATCGGTCACCACAGGAATGCCAAACGTGTCGCGCACCGATTGCAGCACTTGCAATCCTTTTTCCAACCCGAGGGCTGGGCGGGCATTCAGCGACGTGCGGTTTGCCTTGTCAAAAGACCCCTTAAAGATCAGCTGTGCACCCGCCGCCTCGCAGGCTTCTTTCAACGTGCCGGCGATCATCTGCGCGTGATCCGCGCTTTCCAATTGGCACGGGCCGGCAATAATCGTCAGGGCTTGCGTGTTGCCAACCGTGACATTTCCGATATCAAAACTTTGCATTTATGTCGTTACCTGTTCACGAAGGATGCTCACTGTCAGCGACAGCATAAGATAGATGCCCGCAAAAACAACAAATGCAAGAAGCGTGTTCTCAAATGAGCGGGGATAGGATGCTTTATCGGGGGTCACAGGGCTTACACCCATTGAAATATAGCGCGTTTGGCGCCCTGCCTCGACCCGCGCACTTTCCAGATTTTGTAGCGCAGTTGCCAGCAATTGTTGGCGCACCACTAACTTGCCCTCCGCTTTGCGCAAATCCGCGCTAATTCGGATAATTGATTGCCCAGTTGCCGTGGTTTGCGAAATTTTCGCCCGTTGTTCTTCGATCTTACGTTTCAACAAAGAAATATCGGATTCAAGCACGTTAACCTTGGTGCGGTTTGGCCGCGCATTGTTCAGCAAACGGCTCAGCTCCAGCTCTTTTTCCGTTATTTGCGTCTCAAGAGAACTGATCTGGCCAGAGATAATCGTGTTTTCGCCTTCAGCGTTCAGCGTTTCACCGTCAATCTGAAGGCGTGCAACTTCGTCAAAAGCTTTTTCCATATTGATTTCGGCCGCATTGTAAATTTCTTCTGCGCCAGACATCTGATCATTGCGCAATCGCGATGTCAGTTGCTCAACCCGTTCTTCGGCATATTGGATCAACGTCGCGGAAATCTGCTTAGACGATTCTGGCGAAGGCGTAATCACCTCCATTTTGATCACACCCTCGGTTGGGTCAAACCCAATGATGATCCGTTTTTTATAAGCTTTATAGGATTCTTCATTGCTTGCATCATCTTCAAGACGTTGCAGAACATCGATATTATCCCCTTGGAACAACGTCCGAAATCCAGGCCCCGCATCAAGGCGCAACATCGCGTCGCGCGATGTAAGATAGCCTTGAACCGTGATACTGTCGGTAACCGTTTCAAGGGGCGAACCAGAAAACAAACCAGCCGCACCTGCAACACCGGGCGCATCTGCGCTTTGGATCACAAATTCGGAATAGGTCGCGTACATCGGTGTCGCAACTTTGTAAAAATAATACCCGGCAATGATACTTGGCAGAAAGACATAGCAGGCCAGTTTGACCATCAAAATGCCAAGCCGTTTGCGGCGACGTTTCACCAGGCCTTTTTGGATTTTACGGACTTCGCGTTCGCGGCTGTCATCGTCAATCACTTGTGGCTTGTGATCCGACACAGGGCTTTTGCGCACGGTGGCGGGCAGGGCGACATTGGGTTCCTGGCCTTCTGCGGGCACAGGGGCCAAAACGCTGCCGATTTCTTGTTTCGAAAACGGATCAATCCCTTGGCCGCGCAACAATCGCACGGCATCTAAATCAGATGTCGGAGAAAGGTTGTGTCGTTGCGCCATGCGGCGTGCAATCCGCAATTCACGCCCCGTCAGATTTTCTTGTTTAATCTGTTCGATTTCTTCACGCGGGGTCAATCGCGGCGCGGCGGGTTGTTCTGGTGCAACCGCTTGTGGGCGTTGCTGTTGCGCAGGATTTTGCGCTTGAGATTGTGCAGGGGGTGCTGGATTCACAGGTTTGGGCTGCGGGGCGTCAACAGCCTCTGGTCCACCGCCGCGTAAAATCCGAAGGGTTTTGTTGCTATTGGGCATAATTGTAAACCTGCTTTGCCTCTTCAAGGGTATCGTACATGGTTAAGCGTCCGTTGCGCAGCACTGCGGCGGTACGGCAAAACTTTTCCAGAATTTCGGTTTGATGCGAAACAATCACCACGGTCGAGTTTTTCAGCCGTTCGCGCAGCACCGACCCCGCCTTGCGATTGAACTCTGCATCCGTTGATTGCGGCATACCTTCGTCGATCAGATAGATATCAAATTCCAACGCCAGCAGCATCGCCAACATAAAACGGGCGCGCATGCCCCGCGAATAGGTCGCGATCGGCATTTCGAAATATTCGTCCAACCCACAGATATAGCGACAAAAACTTTCCACGTAATCTGGATCAAGACCATAAAGTCGCGCAATATAACGCGAATTTTCCACCGCATTCAGCTTTGGCAACACGCCGCCCATATATCCAAGCGGAAATGAAATACGCGAGGTACGAATAACTTCGCCCTCATCAGGTTTTTCCAGACCCGACATCATGTTAATCAGCGTTGTTTTACCAGTGCCGTTAGGCGCAAGGATTCCAACAGACCCACCCACATTGATACGAAACGACGCCTGATCCAAAATGACCTTGCGCTGCGTACCTGTCCAAAAGGACTTACTCACGTTTCTAAACTCAATCATCGGGGTTGCCTCTGATATCCTCAATTGTGCGGCGCTTTTTGCGCTTCTGCTGGCACGAACTTGCTCGTGTGCCTCATTGCCGCCAATATGCGCCTCAGTTGCCGCTAATTGCAATAAAATATGGTTAATGTTTTCGATAAATCATCATCTGCGTTGCGAAAAAAGCATGCCAACAAGGTTTTAGCGCATTTCACTGGCCCAAAAACTCTTCGTCTCAGGGGTAAATTGCGGTTTTCCTCGCCAATTCACGTTGCTATAGTTTGAACTCACGAAGCAGTTGAAAAGCGGATCATCCCTTGCGCACTATCTTGTCAGCCCTGACCTTATTTGCGCTTTGGCTGCTGATGTCTGGCATTTACAAACCGTTGATCGTTTGGCTCGGCCTTGCCTCTGCTGTGATCGCCGTTTTGGTGGTGCGCCGTATGGATATCATTGATGGTCATCGCCTTTCAATTCCGCTTAAGCCTTTGAAATTCATCACCTACCTTGCGTGGTTGATGAAAGAGATCGCCGTTTCCAACATCGCGGTCACTAAACTCATCCTCTCGCCCAAAATGGGTCTGCGCCAACACCTGTTCCGCGTTCCAAACACGCAACGCTCTGAATTGGCGGCAACCATTTATGCCAATTCCATCACGCTTACACCTGGCACGATCACTGTTGAAATCGACCGCGATGCCTTCTGGGTTCACGCCGCCAACTTTGATGAATCAGATCATGGTGCGCTTGCGGACATGGATTCCCGTGTCACAGCCACAGAAACGGGGCGTCGCTGATGTTCCTTGTCGCTGCAATTGCTCTATTCGTTTCGATGATCCTTGTTTTGGTGCGCCTTTACGCGGGCCCCATCGTTTACGACCGCGTTTTGGCTGCGAACTTATTCGGCACGCTCACCGTTCTGTTCATCGCCATCCTCGGCTTTCTCACGGGGCGTCCGGATTTCCTCGACATCGCGCTGCTTTATGCGCTGATTAACTTCGTCGGCACCATCGCGATCCTCAAATTCTTCCGCTACCGCGCCCTTGGCGACATCCCGCAAATCAAGCGGGGCAAGCAATGACCCTGCTGATTGATATCCTCTCTTGGGCCTGCATCATTGGCGGATCCTTCTTTATGGTCGTTTCTGCCATCGGCATCGTGCGCTTCCCAGATTTCTGGTCGCGCCTGCACGCCGCATCTGTGGGCGACAGCGGCGGCATGATCCTGTTGATCGCGGGCATGTGCCTGCAATCTGGCCTTACGCTGATCACCGTCAAACTGATCGCCATCGGCATTTTCCTGTTCATCACAGGCCCAACTGCCACACATGCTGTCGCCAACGCGGCGCTCGTCACAGGTTGGCGTCCAAAAACGGGCAAAGGCTTAATAGCTGAGGAAAACATCCCCTACGGTGACGCAAAACCAACGAGGCAGGGCAGATGACCGAAACCATCATCAACGTCATCCTGTTTACGATGCTGGTCACAACGGCCTTTGCGATCGTTCGCATGACCCGCCTTTTCGCGGTCGTCATGCTGTCAGGCGTGTTCTCCCTGCTTACCGCGATGCTGTTCGTCACACTCGATGCAGTAGACGTCGCCTTTACGGAGGCCGCAGTTGGCGCAGGTATCTCAACCGTACTGATGCTTGGCACCATCGCGCTCACCTCGCGCAGCACAAAGCCCTCAACCCGCTCCAACGCATTGCCACTGCTTTTGGTCACGCTCACAGGCGCAGTTCTGGTTTACGGCACACTTGATATGCCTACCTTTGGGGATCCAAATGCACCCGCACAGACCCACCTCGCGCCGCACTATCTGAATGAAAGCATTACAGAAATTGATGTCCCGAACGTGGTCACCAGCATCCTAGCCAGCTATCGTGGCTTTGACACGCTTGGCGAAACCGCCGTGGTGTTCGCTGCGGGCATCGGCGTTCTGCTCATCCTATCTGGCCTGCGTCGTCGGCGCGAAGAAGAAGAGGAGGACGAGTCCTAAATGGAACATCACCTCATCCTGCGCGTTGTCACCAAACTGCTTGTCGGCACCATCATCCTGTTCGCGTTCTACGTCCAGTTCCATGGTGATTTTTCACCCGGTGGCGGCTTTCAAGCGGGCGTCATCATGGCCGTCGCTTTTATCCTCTACGGCCTCGTTTTTGGCCTAGACGCGGTGCAACAAGTCTTTCCGCCGTGGATCGTGCACAAACTTGTCGCGCTCGGCGTGCTCGTTTACGCAGGTACAGGTATCTGGAACATGGTTTTGGGGTATGAATTTCTGCACTACGGCTCGCTAAACCCTCATCACATGTCCCACGGTCAACACACGGGCATTATCTGGGTCGAAGCAGGGGTCGGTATTACCGTCACAGGCGTCATGATCGCAATCTTCTACGCATTCGCAGGGCGCGCACCACGCCTTGGCGACGATGATTGGTAGGGGCGTATGACACTCGAATTCTTCCTCGGACACGTAAATTATTGGCTGTTCATCGTCTTGATGATGACGGGCTTTTACATTGTCGTGTCACGGGGCAACTACGTTAAGAAAATCGTCGGCCTGAACATCTTTCAGGTCGCAGTTTTCATGCTCTATATTTCCATCGGCAAAGTCACGGGCGGTACAGCCCCGATCTTTCCAACCAACAGCCAAGGCAAGATCAAAATAGACCCTGAAATCGTCTACTCCAACCCGCTGCCACACGTCCTCATCCTCACGGCGATCGTTGTGGGCATCGCAACGACGTCGCTTGGCCTCGCACTGATCATCCGCATCCGCGAAGAATACGACACGATTGAAGAAGACGACATCTTAGAAATCGAAGCGGCAATGGCACAGGCTGAAAACGACGAACACGGCTCCGCTATGGGAGGCCGCGCATAATGGCCACCGCAGTCGAAGTTCATCACACCGCGCTTACGCTAAGGGATCACCTGCCGATCCTGCAAATTCTGATCCCGTTTTGCACCGCCCCCCTGATCGTGTTTTTAGGTTACAGATCATTGGCTTGGCCGATGGCTTTCATCTCATCTTTGCTGTCGCTCATCATCGCCACGATGCTGTTGATCCAAGTTTCCGATGGCAGTTACATCAGCTATCACCTCGGCGGTTGGGCACCCCCCGTAGGCATTGAATACCGCGTCGATGCCGCCAACGCCTTCGTCCTATTCTTGATCAGCGCCACCGCAACCGTCGTGCTGCCTTTCGCGCTGTCCTCCGTCGCGCATGAAATCCCGTGCAAAAATCACGCGTTGTTTTACGCCTGCTTCATGCTCTGCGTCACGGGCCTCATGGGCGTGGTTATCACCGGCGATGCGTTCAACGTCTTCGTCTTCCTCGAGATTTCCTCGCTTTCCACCTACGTGCTCGTGTCCCAAGGCAGCTACCGCGACAAACGCGCCCTAACAGCCGCCTATGATTACCTCATCATGGGCACCATCGGCGCGACCTTTTTCGTGATCGGCATCGGCCTTTTGTACATGACCACTGGCACGCTCAACATGGCCGATATGGCGGATCGTTTGGTCGGGCAGGGCGGCAATCGCACGGTGCAAGCCGCCTTCGCGTTCATCGTTGTGGGCATGGGCCTCAAGGTGGCGATTTATCCGCTACACCTGTGGCTTCCGTCGGCCTACACCTACGCGCCCTCCGCCGTAACAACATTCCTCGCGGCCACCGCAACCAAGGCCGCGATCTACGTCGTCTTGCGTTTTATGTTCACGGTTTTCCAACCCGATTTTGTCTTTGACACCCACATCCTCGTTTGGATCATCGGCCCCCTCGCGCTGTTGGCCATGTTCGCCGCCAGCCTGATTGCGATCTTCCAAACCGATTTCAAACGCATGCTGGCCTATTCCTCCATCGCGCAAATCGGCTACATGATGCTCGGCATCGCGATGTTCTCCGTCACAGGCCTCACCGCAACGATGGTGCATCTGTTCAACCACGGCATAACCAAAGCCGTGTTGTTCATGGCCGTCGGCGCATTGGTTCTTCGCGCAGGCAGCACATTTTACGACCGGATTGAGGGCATGGGTCGCGCCATGCCGCTCACGGGTGCAGCGATTGTCATCGGTGGCCTATCCCTGATCGGCGTTCCCGGAACCGCAGGTTTCATCTCGAAATGGATGCTGGTACAAGCCGCGTTTGAAGGCGGCTATTGGTGGCTCGCGCTCATCATCGTCGCATCCTCTTTGCTGGCCGTCCTCTACGTTTGGCGCGTGGTCGAGGTTCTCTACCTCCACACCCCACACCCCGACGCCACCCACACAGAAGCGCCGCTTTTGATGATCGTTCCGATGTGGATCGCCGCCCTCGCGTGCCTTTACTTTGGCCTCGACACCCGCTTTATCCTAGATGCCGCCAGCACCGCCGCTGATGGCCTCATGGCTGGTTCCGCTGGCATGTCCGAAATCTCATCTGCAGCCGCCGCTGCGGCCGATCACTAGGGCAGGGCACATGGAACTTTCAACCCTCATATTCGCCTCGATGGTCTTGCCGACACTGGCCATGTTCGCGAACTTGATTTTCGCGAAACAAGCCAACCTGCGCGACACAATCACCTTTGTCGCGGCCCTGTTAACCTTTGCCTGCGTCGTGGCGATCGCCGCCAAAGTTGGCAACACCACAACACCGCAAATCGTGCTGTTCGAAGTCTTCGCGAATGTGCCAATCGCCTTCAACGTCGAACCCCTCGGCCTGTTGTTCGCACTCGTAGCGTCGGGCCTCTGGATCGTCACGCACATCTACGCAATCGGCTACATGCGCGGCAATAATGAGAGCCACCACGCAAGGTTCTTTGGCTGTTTTGCAGGCGCAATCGCTGCCGCGCTCGGTATTGCGTGGTCCTCCAACATGTTCACGCTGTTCCTGTATTACGAAATCCTCACCATCAGCACCTACCCACTGGTCGCTCACAAAGGAACTCCCGAGGCTATTCGCGGCGCGCGTACCTACCTCGGCATTCTGCTCGGCACCTCTATCGCTTTGCAACTCACCGCCGTGATATGGACTTACACCCTTGCAGGCACCCTCGATTTCCAACTCGGCGGCATCCTGCGCGACAACATCTCGCCAACACTTCTGCCGATCCTGCTCGCGCTATACGCCTTTGGTATCGGCAAAGCCGCCTTGATGCCGTTCCACCGCTGGCTCCCCGCCGCGATGGTTGCGCCCACACCCGTTTCGGCACTTCTGCACGCCGTTGCCGTTGTAAAAGCAGGCGTTTTCACCATGCTCAAGGTCGGTGTCTATATTTTCGGCATCGATTTCCTCGCAGAAACAGGCGCGTCTGACTGGCTGATGTGGCTCGCGGCCTACACAATCATCGCATCCTCCGTGATCGCGATGCAGCAGGATAACCTCAAGAAGCGTCTCGCCTATTCCACGGTGTCGCAACTCAGCTACATCACCCTAGGCATGGCGCTGGCATCGCAAATGGCAGTGGTCGGCGGCGGCGTGCACATCGCCATGCACGCAATGGGTAAAATCACCCTGTTCATGTGCGCGGGCGCAATTTATGTGGCCACCCACAAAACCGAAATCTCCCAGATGACGGGCCTTGGGCGCACCATGCCCATCACCTTCGCCGCGTTCGGTATCGGGGCATTGTCCATCATCGGCCTGCCGCCGCTGGGCGGTTCATGGTCGAAATGGTTGCTCATGGTCGGCTCCGCAGATGCGGGCCACCAAATCATGATCGCGGTGCTGATGATCTCGTCTCTCCTCAACGTCGCCTACCTGCTGCCCGTCATCGGGCGCGGCTTTTACCGCGACGACACCGCCAATCCCTACACAGGCATCAAAGAAGCCCCGCTTTTCTGCTGGCTCCCCCCCGCAGCAACCGCCATCGGTTGCCTCATTCTTTTCTTCACAGCAGGTTCAATCGTGGACTTCCTGATGCCCATCACAGGACTACCGCAATGACAAATCTGCCAGACCGCCCCAGACCTTCAGAAACACAAGAGACTTACGTCGCAAGACTGAATGGAGAAGGTTTCCGTGAACTCTACATAAGAAAAGCTCTGCGAACACATTTTAGTTTGAGCATTGAACAGGTTATTGAAGCTTGTAATCAAGCGCCTCAAGCAAGAGAACTTGAGATTCGAAAGCTAAGAGAAACCTTTCCTAATTTAAACGAAAACCGCTTGGCATGGCGTATTTCGCGCTCCCTCACAATCCCGAAAGAAGACGCGCTGACTTGGTCCCAAACCATCCTTGCAGGCGAAGAAGGGCAGGGCTGACATGGCGAACCACCCTGAACCCAAAATGAACGCACTCGCGCAGTTCTACCACCTAAGTGCCCGCAAAGGCGCGCCTACAGTCCTGCTCGGCGTGCTAACGCTGGCCTGCGCGCTCGTGCTTGCGCTCGATGTGATCTACGTCAAACACGAGAAAGTTGAGATGGCCAACGCCTTCGGCTTCTACGCCTACTACGGCTTCGCGTGTTTCACCTTCATCATTTTTGCCGCCCTGTTCCTGCGCGAAATCATCCGCCGACGCGAAGATTACTACGGCGACCAAGACATTAACGCAGAGCAAACCCCAGAACACATGCTGGAAAGGAAGACCTTTGATGGGCTTTGATCAAATTCCAGCCGCGTTCTATTTCTTCGCCGCAGCGCTCGCCGTTCCCTTCATCCCCAAGGGCTGGCCGCGCGGCGCACTCATGCTCGCCATCCCAATCCTCGTCGCCTACAACATCTGGCAAATGGGTTTTGGCACCTTCGCGACCATGCCGTTCATGGGCTTCGATCTAGAACTCATGCGCGTTGATAGCCTGTCGCGCGTCTTCACCCTCATCTTCTGTCTCGCTGCGTTCTTGGGCAACCTCTACGCTTGGCACCTAAAAGACACCGTCCAACAAGTCGCCGCACTCCTATACGCAGGTTCCGCCATCGGCGCATGCCTCGCGGGCGACCTCATCACGCTGTTCTTCTACTGGGAAGGCACGGCCCTCGCCTCCGTCTTCCTGATCTGGGCACGGGGCACACAAGGGGCCTACAACACAGGCATGCGCTACCTGCTGATCCAAATCGGATCGGGGGTCATCCTCATCGCAGGCGTCGTGCTGTTCTACCGTGAAAGCGGCTCCATCGCCTTTGAAAACATGACGCTGGGCAGCCTTGGCACGTGGCTCATCTTCCTGTCCTTCGGCATCAAGGCCGCATTCCCATTGCTGCACAACTGGCTCCAAGACAGCTATCCCGCCGCCACCGTCACTGGTACCGTGATCCTTTCGGCCTTCACCACAAAACTCGCGATCTACGCCCTTGCGCGCGGCTTTGCGGGCACGGAAATCCTGATCTACATCGGCGCGATCATGACCCTGTTTCCGATCTTCTTCGCCGAGATTGAAAACGACCTGCGCAAAGTCCTCGCCTATTCCCTCAACAACCAGCTTGGCTTCATGGTTGTCGGCGTTGGCATCGGCTCTGAAATGGCGCTCAACGGCACCGCTGCCCACGCCTTCGTGCACATCTTGTACAAAGCATTGCTGTTCATGTCCGTCGGCGCGGTCCTATTCCGCACCGGCACCTCCAAAGCCAGTGAACTCGGCGGCCTCTATCGTACCATGCCAATCACCGCCACGTTCTGCCTGATTGGTGCCGCCAGCATCTCCGCATTCCCGCTGTTCTCTGGCTTCATCGCCAAATCCCTGATCCTGTCCGAGGCCGCCTACAAGCACTACGATTTCATCTGGCTGATCCTCGTCTTCGCCTCCGCAGGGGTGCTCTCGCACTCTGGCATCAAGATCCCGTTCTTCACCTTCTTCGCCCACGACAGCGGCAAACGCCCGGCAGAGGCCCCCGCCCACATGCTCCTCGCAATGGGCATCACCGCCGCGCTCTGTATCTTTATCGGCGTCGTCCCGAACGCGCTCTATTCGATCCTGCCCTACGCGGTGGATTACGAGCCCTACACAATCGCCCACGTCGTCGGCCAGCTGCAACTTCTGCTGTTCGCACTCCTCGCCTTTGGCATCCTGTTCCGCATCGGCATGCACCCCCCCGAGGTCCGCGCAACCAACCTAGACACCGATTGGCTCTACCGCAAAATGGCCCCAAGCGTTGTGCTCACCTGCGCACGCGGCGTCGCCATCATCTGGACGTATTGCGCTGACCTAACCCTGTCCAAACTCTGGAAACTAACCGAGCGTCTCTACCGCACCCACGGCCCCGAAGGCCGCATGGCCCGCGTCTGGCCCACAGGTTCGATGGTGTTGTGGCTGGCAGTGATCTTGGCCGCAGCGTTGTTGGTGAACTTTATTTGAATGTGAGTGCGATCGCAAACCCGCGGGAAGGCGATCCAACGGAAATGATAAACCACTGTTATCTTACACGTTGGGATTTCTAAATGAAGTTACAAATTTTACTCTTGTTTGTGATCTTAGGCCAATTTTCTGGTTCCAAATTAGATGCACAGCAAATCGATCTTGAAGTACCATTTCGTCAAAGTGTTGGGCGGCCACTGAATTTTGAAGTGGTCAGCGCAATCAATGGGTTCAGCGACAGCCTACGGAAAGTCGACAAGCATTCAGTTCTTGATTTTAGCTCCGAGAAGCTTGGTTATGGAAGTGATGTTATCTTCTTTCTTCTTCCCACTTGGTCTGACGTAAGCTTGGTGCCAAAAGCAGACGGCATTGAGGCCATCCTCGCAGACGTTTCTCAAACGAGCGATAATAAAACTCTTGTCGTACACGCAATTGCATTGGAAGATGAGCGCGGACACCGTGATGTTCTGCTCATGTTTTTCAATTTAGCTCAATTCAAAGACGTTACTATTGATTGCCTAGCAGAAAGGGCTTTGATGAAGTTAAGAACTGGGCCTTTGGCACCATTACCTAATTTAAGCCATTGCACTTAAAGAAAGCGGTTTTGTACGCACGCATGAAAGAGCCCAAGTTTGACAGGTACGCTACAACTGCTCCCACAAACCTACATCCGCGCACAGGCCACATCGCTGGCATCTGTAACCGCATTCAGTGCGGCCTCTAGGTCCACGCGCAGCGCTTCGTATTCGGCATCTGTACCCTTGCGCGGGATCGGTTGCGCCCACTCCTCACAGGTGAAAACGCCCTTTGTGAACGGCTTTGGCACCATGTTTTTATCCCATGTGGGCAGCAAGAAGGCACCCCGCGAGGCATAACTTACGACAAAAATACGCTTGCCAGATACACGCCCCCAAATCAGCGGCACATTTGAAGATTTGCGCGCCGGGCCACGGGGGCCATCCGCTGCAATCCCGATGGAAAAACCGTCCTGAATGCGCCCCAGAACTTCGCGTGATAACGCGACATGGCGCTTGTGGCTCGACATCGAAACATTTTCAAAACCAAAGCGGTTCAGCAGTTTCCCAATCATCGTCCCCCCCCGCCCAGTGGAGGTCAGCGTGCAGAATTTACCCAGCGACACGTCAAACATGTAGGGCGACATCACCAGCCGTTGGTGCCACAAAACAAAGATGACCGGCTCGCCGCTTTTCACGGCCTCGTCCATCGCTTCAAACCCGATCCGCTGCCACTTGGATGTGCGATACGCAAAGCGCAGATAGCCCGAAATCAACCCCGTGACACAGCGCGCATAGGCTTCGCTATCAATAATTTTTCTGCGCAAACTCACGTGGGTGTCCGATCTGTAAAGGGGCAGAACCGCTCGGGTTCAAACATCACGCGCTAGCTATCACCAATCCTTTGAAAAGAGAACACAGTTCAACACACAAACCCCTTGGATTGCCGAATGCCCGCGCTTTAATGCTGGCCTTCCCACGCCAAGTTTGACAGGTACACCACACCTGCGCCCCTAAACTTGAGGACGACCAGACCATGACCGACAAAAAGCCAGAACCCGCCCAGCCAAAGAAAACCATGAAACAGCTGCTTGCAGAAAAGGCGAAAAACAAGCCGCATTATCTGTCGCTGAACAACAAAGCCAAAAAACACAAGGGCAGCAACAAAGCACATCGTCCTATTATCTAACCCTGAAGCCGCGCTCGTGATTAGTTCACGAATTGCTACAACAACGTCAGCATTATTGACTTAGTTTAAATGTCAGGCAACCTGTCCTAAATTAACAGAGGGCAGACCTATGGATTGGCAAAACATCTTCGCAACGCGCATGGGCCGTATGAAGGCCTCTGAAATCCGCGAGCTGCTCAAACTCCTCGATCAACCAGACATCATCTCTTTTGCAGGCGGCATCCCCGATCCCGACCTGTTCCCAAAGGCCGAATTTGCAGCTGCCTTTGCCGATATTTTCGCAAGCGGGCAGGGCACTGACGCTCTGCAGTATTCCGTGTCGGAGGGCTACCTCCCGCTCCGCCAATGGATTGCCGCCCAAATGGCCGATCTTGGTATCCCGTGCGGGTGCGACAACATCCTCATCACCTCAGGCTCCCAGCAAGCCCTTGATTATCTTGGAAAACTCATGCTGTCCAAAGACGACACCGCGCTTGTCAACTGGCCCACATACCTCGGCGCACTTGGCGCATTCAACGCCTATGAACCCCATTTCGATCAGATCAGCGCCAATTCAAACCGCCCCGCAGCCGAATACCAAGCCACGGCAAACGCGCACGGCGGAGCCCCGAAATTCGCTTACATGTCCGTCGATTTCGCTAACCCAACGGGCGAAACAATGGATCGCCGCGCGCGCCTCTCCGCGCTCGACCTCGCGGCAGAAATGGACATCGCCATAATCGAGGATGCCGCCTATCAATCCCTGCGCTATGACGGCGCAGCAATCCCACCAATCCTCGCCCTAGAAATCGAGCGCACAGGCAGCATCGAGGATTGCCGCACCATCTATTGCGGCAGCTTCTCCAAAACCCTTGCACCGGGCCTGCGCGTCGGCTGGGTGTGCGCCGCCAAATCCGTAATCCAACCGCTTGTCCTGATGAAACAGGCCGCCGATCTGCATTCCTCAACCATCAATCAAATCGCGATCCACAAAGTCGCTAGCACGGGTTTTGCCGCCCAAACCAGCAAGATCCGTGCCGCCTACCGCGCCCGTCGCGATCACATGCTTGCGGCCTTAAAAACCCACATGCCAGACGGCGTTACGTGGACCAAACCCGAAGGCGGCATGTTCATCTGGCTCACGCTTCCACCGCATCTAGACGGGGCAGACCTGCTGGCAAAATCGCTTGAGACACAAAAACTCGCCTTCGTCCCCGGCCGCGCATTTTTCGCGGATGGCTCTAACGGTAACACGCTGCGCCTCAGCTTTTCTTGTGCAGACGAGGCGACGATCAACACAGGGATCGGCCGCCTCGGAAATCTATTGAAATCAGTGGTCTAGAGCAGAAGGTTAAACCCAAGCCGCCCAAGACACGCCCGCGATCAACGCGCCGACAAAACCCAGCACAAGGTAAGCCACAAATACCCTCGGTTTCACCAGCGCCCAGACTGCAATCGCCGCTGGGATACAGCTGACTGATCCAGCCAACATGAACGACATCGCCGCCCCTTGGCTCATGCCTTGATCGACCAAACCAGCCACCAATGGTGCCGCCGCATAGCCGTTCAGATACGCAGGCCCACCGACCAAAGCGCCCAGAACAATCGGGCCAAACCCATCGCCACCCAGCACACCCGCGATCCATTCCGCAGGTACAAAACGGATCATCAACGCCTCAATAACATAGGCCAGTGTTAACCATTTCAGCAGGAATATCGCGTTGTCGCGCATAGTCGCGTAAAACGTCTGCAACCGCTCGCTCTCACCCCAAAACGCCCAAACAGGTTTGCCTGTGAACGGATTTGTCCCGCACCCACAGCCCCCTTGGTTCGCATCCTCGCGCAGCGGATCGGTAAACAACGCGGTGTTCGCCAGCGCCATCACGCTAAACCCGCCAAACAACCCGAAGCCCACTGCAGCAATCGTTTTGGCAATCGCGAAATCCACTCCCAGTGCAGACGAGGTGATAATAAACATCGGCGGGTCCATAATCGGAGAGGCCAACCAAAACGCCATCACAGCCGCCAAAGGTACCCGCATCGCCAATAACGCGGCCACAAACGGGATCACTTCGCACGAACAGAACGGGGCCAATCCACCGACCATCGCGGCCAAAATCACCATACGCACAGGCGATCCTTTGAACGCCTCCGCCACCATGCCCTCCGCGCCAGATGCCTTTAGATACGCGACCATAAACACCGCGAACCCAATGAAAATACCCGTGCTACCAATCGCCGTGAGCGTGTCACGCACCACACCCCAAAACTCGGCTGGCACAAACACGCCAACGCCTGCCAACATCACGACAATCGCGATCAAAACACGATCGATTTTGCGCCACTTAATGCCCCCAGCGCCGTGGGGTTCTACTGTTTGATCACTCATGGCTATGCTCCGTTTTGCCCGCATCCGCGCAGCAATTTTTGAGGATAAAATTTGTCAGGGCAGTGGTCATATCATAAGCAACACCAGAACAAATAATGCTCCGACCTTCCTTTTTCTGTATCACCAATCCCGCATGAACCAGAAATCGCAAATGGTGGTTCAGCGTTGAACCTGGCATACCCGTGCGCTTGCCCAACTCCCCCATCGACAAGCCATCCGTGCCAGCACGTACCAATGTTTGCAGCACGCTAAGGCGCTGCTCTGATCCAAGTGCCGCAAAGGCTTGCGCCGCGTCTTCCAAACTAATTTTCATATCTTGTTCCTGTTTCATAACACTATATTTCTAGAATTATCGAAATGAGTCAAACTATATTTCCAGAAACATGGAAATAAACCGATCTTCCCCACTCCTCAAAACCCTGCTACATGATCCCAGATGCCAAGTTTTAAAGCCCATATTGCCAACATCCGCGCCTGCACTTTATGCGCAGAAAAGTTCGCGCAAACCCACACCGCGCACAGCCCACGCCCCGTTGCATGGCTCTCTCAATCCGCAAAAGTCATGATTATCGGCCAAGCCCCGGGGGCCCGCGTTCACGAATCTGGTCGCCCCTTCACCGATCCATCTGGTGATCGTCTGCGCGATTGGATGGGCGTTGATGAAGCCACATTTTACGATCAATCCAAACTCGCGATTTTCCCAATGGCCTTCTGTTTTCCGGGCTACAACGCCAAAGGGTCCGACCTACCGCCACCCAAAATATGCTCAACCACATGGCGCGACCAAACGCTCAAACTGATGCCACAGGTCGAACTCACGCTGCTGATCGGCGGCTATGCCCAGACATGGCATCTTAAAACCAAAAACGTCACCCAAACCGTGATGAATTGGCGCGAATTCGGCCCAAACATCATCCCGCTGCCACATCCCAGCTGGCGCAACACAGGCTGGATCAAGAAAAACCCTTGGTTTGAAACCGAACTCCTCCCACATCTGCGCAACCGCATAACGGACCTGATATGACCCCTCTTGATACTGCCCAATCCGCGATGGACGCCGCCCCCGAAGACACCACCAAACGCATGGCGTTTTATGAACGTGTGGCCGATAGCGAACTGTTTCTTGTGCTCGAAACCGAAGCTACGAACGATAAAATCCAACCCGCGCTGTTCCCCGTAGAAGACGAACACTACGCGCTGGTGTTCGATTCAGAGGCGCGCATGTCCGAATTTACACAAACCCCAACGCCGTTCCTTGCAGCTGCTGGTCGTCAAATCACGGCGATGCTGGCGGGCCAAAACATCGGCCTTGGCATCAATTTGGCGGTCGCCCCATCCTCCATGCTGCTGCCTGCAAATGCCGTTGATTGGTTGCACCAAACCCTTGGCACAGCCCCCGAAGCAACCGAGGCCACGCCAAGCGCGATCTACCCGCCTGGGCAGCTTCCAGAAACGCTTATCACCGCGCTTGATACCAAACTCGCAACAATGGCAGGTCTTGCAAAATTCGCCTATCTCGCTGAAATTGAATACGAAAACCGCCCACGAACCCATGTGATGGCCTTTATCGACGCCATCCCAGATGCGGAACCCGCCATCGCATCTGCGATCTCCGAAGCTCTCACATTCTCGGGCGTCGAAGCTGGCTCACTCGATGTAATCTTCCTGACCGCCACAAACAAACTCAGCGGCGCACTCGCGAAAAACGGCCTGCGCTTCGATCTGCCAGGCCTTCCAGAACAACAGGTCCGCAAGATCGAGGCACCGGGCTCAAACCCCGACAAACCGCCAATCCTGCGCTAACAATTCATACACATCCCAGCGCATTCTTCTGGCCTAAAATATCCAAATCCCGCACTCAATATTTCAGCGCAGGATCCACCAAATACAACGCGCCTTCACCGCGCACATCGCGTGCAATATTGGCCGCAACCACAGCACTTGCCGTTGGAATGCGCGTTTCAGATGCAATGTGAGGCGTGATTAAAACGCTCGGCTCGCGCCAATAAGGATGATCAAGGGGCAGGGGTTCTTCGCGAAATACATCCAGCGTTGCGCCCGATATCTTCCCAGATCGAAGCCCCGCCAACAGCGCGTCATCATCAATCAACTCCCCACGACCAGGGTTGATCAGCGCCGCGCCGTCTTTCATTGCCGCCACTGCATCAATCCCGATAATTCCGTCAGTGGCCGGGGTCGCAGGCATCAGTGTGACGATAATATCCGCTTGGCCCAAAACCTCAATCAAACCGTCATCCCCCGCGAAACACGCAATCGGCGCGTCCACCTTCAACGAACGACTCCACCCAATTACATTAAATCCATGCGCCTTGGCCGCCAACGCGCAGGCCATTCCCAACTCGCCAATGCCCAAAAACGCCACCGTGCGCTCGGCTGGCAGCGGCGGGGCTACATCTGTTAACCATGTTTCCGCCTGCGCAAATGTATCCGTATGGAGGTGGTGGCGCAGGATATGCCCCAGCACGTAATCCACCATCCCTTGCGTCATTCCAGGGTCCACCATCCGCGCCAGCGGTTGCGTCAACGTCTTGTTTCGCAACAATTTATCTGGCCCCGCCCACAGGCTCTGGATCAGCTTCAAATTGGTAAACACGCTTAAATCATCATCGTCACGGGCAGGGGCATAGACCAGATAATCAATCGTCTCAGGCGCATCCGTTTCGCGCATCAAATTCACCTCTAACCCCTGTTTTGCGAACGCATCAATAAGCACAGGCTGGTATTGCGGCCACAACGCATCGCGGGCCGAAAACAAGATGTTAATCATGAGATTTCCTTAAATGTATCTATCGAGGACGGTGCACATGCGCACTTTGTACCAGCCCAAACGCGATCAGCAACACCATCATCGCCGATCCACCATAACTCACCAACGGCAACGGAACACCCACAACAGGCGCCAAGCCCATGACCATCGACATGTTCACCGCAAAATAGAAAAAGAACGTCGTCCCGACCCCAATTGTAACGATGGCACCAAACCTATCCCTGTTTGAAAACGCCGAAACATAGCAGAACAGCAGGATCAATCCGTACAACCCCAACAACACAATCCCCCCCACAAAACCGAACTCTTCGCCCAGCGTCGTAAAGATAAAATCGGTGTGTTTTTCAGGCAGAAAGTTCAATCGCTGCTGCGTCCCTTGCATAAATCCGCGCCCCGTCAGCCCACCAGACCCAAGCGCAATTTTTGATTGCGTGATGTGATACCCCGATCCCAGCGGATCAGATGAGGGATCAATAAACGTCTCAATCCGTTTGTACTGATAATCCTTCAACAGCTGATATTCCGTCCCCTTGGAGGCAAAAACCCCAGTCACCAACAGGCTAACGGACAGGATCGCGGCGGCAAAATACAGCCAATGCACCCCCGCAATAAACATGATGATCGCACCGCCTGCGATAATCAAAAGCGCGGTCCCCAAATCGGGCTGACCCAGCACGAGAACAGCAGGGAAAATGATCAAGATAATCGGGATCAACACCCAAACAGGGTGCGAAATCCGCCGTTCATCCAGCCAGTCGTAGTAAAACGCCAATGCCATCACGACGCCGATTTTCATCAATTCGGACGGCTGCAACGTCATAAATCCCAGATCAATCCAGCGCTGCGCACCGCCACGGGTTTCGCCGATATAGGGCACCGCCAGCAACAGTGCGATCCCAACAATATAGGCTATACCGCTGATTTCACGCCAAAAACTGATGGGAACAAACGCCATAAAAATCATCACGCCCATGCCCATGCAGAACCGAATAATCTGCGGCTCTGCCCAGCGTTCGATGTCTCCGCCCGAAACGGAATATAACATCAAAAAACCAGTGCTCGCCACTGCGGTTAACAACAGTGCCAAGGGCCAGTTGAAAAACAGTACCTTGGACAATCCCGTGGGAACCGTGCGCACATTGTTGTTCACAAAACTCATGCTTTATCGCCCAAAATCGGCTTGCCGGCCCGCACATCCGTGGGCAAAGCGCGGTATCCATTATCCGCCCCCAGTTCTAGCGCCTCGCGCATGATATCGCGCGCAATTGGCGCCGCCGCTTTGGAGCCGCCACCGCCATGTTCAACCACGACGGAAATCGAGAAACGCGGATTATCCGCAGGGGCATAGGCAACAAACAACGCGTGATCGCGCCGTTCCCACGGTAGGTCTTCGTTGCGGATCACGCCGCGCGCGCGTTCTTCTTTGGTGATAAAACGAACCTGCGACGTGCCGGTTTTACCCGCCATCTCCCAGCCTTTTTTGCGAATAGCAGAGCCACCCGCCGTGCCACCGCGTTCATTCACCACCGCAAACATCGCCTTTTGCACCGCTTTGATATGCTCTGGCTCAATGTCCAACGGCTCTCGTCCGCGCACAGGTTGCGGGCGGTTATCAATCGCGTTCACCAGACGCGGCGAAATCTTTGTACCCGATCCCAACCGCGCCGCCATCACGGCCAATTGCATCGGCGACGACAGCACAAAACCTTGGCCGATCGACGCATTCAACGTGTCGCCAATCACCCAATCCTCGCCTTTTCGGGCCTTTTTCCAAGCCTTCGTCGGGGCCAAACCCTCGCGCACCGCAGGTAATTCCAAACTATGGGGCACGCCTAATCCCAATTCCTTCGCCATAGCCGAGATGTTTTCGATCCCGACTTTCTGCGCCACTTCGTAATAATACACATCACAAGACTGTTTCAGGCTGTTGTGCAAATCCATGTTTCCATGCCCGCCACGGCGCCAACAGTGGAAACGGCGATCGTATAATTCCGTGTACCCTTTGCAGCGCACCTTTTCGTTCGTCTTCATGAACCCACCCTTCAGGGCGGCCAACGCTGTCACCATTTTGAAGGTCGATCCCGGCGGATAGGTCCCCGTCACCGCCTTGTTCAACATCGGTTTATAGATGTTTTCGTTGAGGTCTTTGAAATCCGCCACCGAAATGCCGCGCACAAACTTATTGGGATCAAAACTCGGGGCCGACGCCATTGCCAGCAAATCACCGTTACGCACATCCATCACAACTGCGGCCGCGCTGTTTTCTCCCAGCCGTTCTTGGGCAAATTTTTGCAAACGGTGATCAATCGTCAGCTGAACATTTGATCCTGCTTGGCTCTCCTCACGCCCCAAAACCCGCATCACGCGGCCAATCGCATTCACTTCGATCCGCTTTACACCCGCTTTGCCGCGAAGAGGTTTTTCGATTTGGCGTTCAATGCCGTTTTTGCCGATCTGAAATCGTGGGATCAGCAACAGTGGATCATCGTCATCACGTTGGCTAAGATCATAGTCGGAAACAGGGCCGACAAAGCCCATTATATGTGCAAAATCATCGGCTTGCGGATAGATTCTATAGTGACCCAGCTCGGCTGAAATCCCGGGCAATGCGGGTGCATTCGCGCTAACGGCGGCAATGTGTTCCCAGTCCAAATCCTTGATGACTGGCACCGCAACAAACCCGCGCCGATTGCTCATTTCTTCCAAGGCTTGCGCGATGTCCTCATCGGTGATTGGCACAATTGTGGCCAATCTGCGCAAAACCGCCTCTGGATCACCCGCTTGCTCGCGCACAATCTCGATCTTATAGGTCGGCTCATTATACGCCAGCGGCTTGCCCAACCGATCAAACACCAACCCGCGCACGGGCGGTATTAGGCGAATATTCACGCGGTTTTCTTCGGCCAACAGACGGAAGGATTGGTTCTGCTCCACCGCAATACGCCGCATTTGCCAGCCGAGCGCACCGATCACGCCGGCCTGCATTCCCGCCAAAACAATGGCGCGCCGCGTCAGCAATTGGCGCAATCGCCCTGGTTTTTGTGGCCGTCTCATTGCCGTTTACCCCAAGCATCCAATTCACCCGGTCTGGGCCGCGTGATTCCAAATCCAAACTTCATCACCCCGACCGTAACAGGGTAGGCCGCCACTGTGAAAAGGATAAGCAAAACCTGCCCCAAAAGCCGTGGCGTATCCGATAATGTCAGCGCCAACAGGATCTGTTCGGTGGTCGTGATCGCAACAAAAATGGCCCCGATCCACAGCCATTCAAGGCCGAAATTATACTCGCGAAACGCTTGGATATTGCCGCGCACAACCTCTGTTCCCATCACCACCAACAACGTGCACAACCCAAGGGGGGCTTGCGTTAAGATATCGCGCAAAAAGAACACGACAAAGATCATCCAAACAGGCACATATTCTGGTCGTCGCACGACGTAGGCCATTGTTATACAAAAGAAAATATCAGGAACGGGCAGGGCGCCCGCGCTCAGATCAAAGGGGATAATCGACCACAGAATAAATGCCATTCCGATACCGAGATAGGCTGCGCGATACATCCACAATTGAACCGGGGATGTGTCGTCCATTACTCGCTCACCTGCACTTGTCCTGGCAGCACAGGGCCAACCAAACGGCCAGGCTCTGAAATGGGCGCAGACGGCAAATGGCGGATCACACGCAGAAATTCCAGACGGCGGTAATCTGCCGCCAATCGCACCCGCAAACGCCCATCACCCCCGAGCAGAACCGTGCCCGCCAGCAACCCAGGGGGAAAAACACCGCCATCGCCCGTGGTCACGACACGATCGCCCGCGCGAACTTGATCTACCCCATCGACAAATTCCAGCGGCGGCAACGGCGTGTTATCCCCTGCAAGAATAGCCTTCTGGCCAGACGGCGTTACCTCAATGGGAATGCGGCTCGAACTGTCGGTTAAAAACAGCACCCGCGCTGAATTTTTCCCGACCCCAGAAATGCGCCCAACCAAACCAAGCCCATCCATCGCGGCCCAACCATCGACAACGCCGTCACGCCGCCCGATGTTGATCAGCGCAGATTGGCGAAACGGGCTGCCGCTATCTGTTAGCACGACGCCCGTGGTATAGGTCAGCTTGGGGTTCAGCTTTACATTGTTCAAATCCAACAGCTTCGCGTTCTTTTGCTCCAGCTGAATCGCCGCTTCTTTCCATGCTTTCATCTGCTGTAACTCACGGCGAAGCTCTTGATTTTGCTGATAAATTCTAGAGTAGCTTTGCGCATCTGAAATCATGTTTGAAACATGCGCGACAGGGGCCAGCACCCACTCCAGATTGGGAAAAATCCGGTCAATCACAGCCATACGAAACCGTTCAGCCCGCGGATTATCAATGCGCCAGATCAGGAAAATCGCGAATAAAAACACCAATAAGACAGACACCAGCACACGTCTTACAACGCGGCGGAAATAGACCTCACTGTCATTTTGTACGGCCATTTGCGGCTTTCACTGGCTTAGCTATCGAAATCAATAACATGCAGCAGCTGTTTTTCATACTCTAGGGCTTTACCCGTCCCCAGCGCCACACAGTTCAGGCTTTCATCCGCAACCGAAATTGCCAAACCCGTTTGTTCGCGCAAGGCCAGATCCAATTCGCCCAACAACGCGCCACCACCCGTTAGCATTACACCGCGATCCACGATATCTGCCGCCAAATCAGGGGGCGTCGATTCCAGCGCCGTCATCACCGCTTCGCAAATCTGCTGCACAGGTTCGGCCAAAGCATCGGCAATCTGTGCCTGCGTCACTTCGATTTCTTTTGGCACGCCATTCAACAAATCGCGGCCCCGAATTTCCAGCGCCGTTCCGCGCCCATCGTCAGGCATCCGCGCGGTCCCGATGGATGTTTTGATCCGTTCCGCCGTGCTTTCGCCCACCAACATATTTTGTTGGCGACGCAAATACGAAATAATCGCCTCATCCATTCGGTCACCGCCCACACGCACAGAACGCGCATAAACGATATCGCCCAGCGACATGACCGCAACTTCGGTGGTCCCGCCGCCGATATCCACAACCATGTTGCCCGTCGGATCGGTGATCGGCATTCCCGCGCCAATCGCCGCTGCAATCGGCTCTGCGATCAGGCCACATTTGCGTGCACCCGCCGACAAAACGGATTGGCGAATGGCGCGTTTTTCAACTGGCGTCGCACCGTGGGGCACACAGACAATCACGCGCGGTTTGGTCAGCGTTGAACGCTTGTGAACTTTGCGGATGAAGTGTTTGATCATTTCTTCGGCCACGTCGAAATCGGCAATCACACCGTCGCGCATTGGGCGGATCGCCTCGATTGAACCGGGTGTGCGGCCCAGCATCAGTTTAGCATCTTCGCCAAAGGCCAACGCTTTGCGCACACCGTCCTTGACAGTGTACGCCACCACGGAGGGTTCGTTCAGGATGATACCTTTGCCTTTGACATAGACCAGCGTGTTTGCTGTCCCAAGATCAATTGCCATATCTGCCGAGAAAAAACTGGATAAACTTCCGAACATATTCGCGCGCCTTTGATGCACCAAGTGACCGCACCCATCTGCGGTTTAGACGTTTGTTTATAACGGTTGCACCCCGTTAGGGTAAAGATACTGCATATGTAAAATAGGCATTTTCCCGCTATAATCACGTTGAATATGTGCGGTGTTTGGCGGTTTTCTTGTACATTTCGAACAATGGTAATTTTCACCGCATTCGGCAGCGACCTGAAAGGCAGAATCATTACCACCTATAATTGCAGGCAAAACCCACAAAAAAACGGGCCCAATCACAGGCCCGTTTCACTGTACCGTTCACGAAAAACGGTGTTTTACGACACGTCTTTGTAATTCACTTCGGCCACGTCGCCGCCTGATTTTTCGCGCCGCACCAGCAGCTTGTTCAGCGCGTTAACATAGGCCTTACAGCTGGCCACAACCGTGTCTGTGTCCGCTGATTGGCCAACAACAATCTTGCCGTTTTCTTCCATGCGAACAGACACAGTCGCCTGCGCGTCCGTGCCCTCGGTCACAGCAAGAACATTGTACAATTGCAATTTCGCCTGATGCGGGACCAGCTCTTTTACCGCGTTGAAAGTGGCATCCACTGGCCCATCGCCGGTGGCCGAAACACTGTGATCTGCGCCGTCAATCGACAGGGTCAAATCCGCTTCTTGGGGGCCATGCGTGCCACAAACAACCCGCAAGCTGCGCACCTTAATACGGTCATGCGCCGCATTGGTGGCCTCATCGCTCATCAACGCGATCAGGTCATCCTCGAACACTTCTTTCTTACGATCAGCCAAAGCTTTGAAGCGCACAAAAACGTCTTTCAACTGATTGTCACCCATCTCATAGCCAAGGTCTTTCAACTTGGCCCGCAGCGCAGCACGCCCCGAATGTTTACCCAATACAATGTTGGTTTCGGCCAAACCCACATCTTCTGGGCGCATAATTTCAAACGTCTCTGCGTTCTTCAGCATTCCGTCTTGGTGAATACCGCTTTCATGCGCAAACGCATTTTTGCCGACAATCGCTTTGTTGAACTGCACCGCAAACCCTGAAACAGACGCCACGCGACGGCTGATATTCATGATCTTGGTGCTGTCGATCCGCGTCTGATACGGCATAATATCGTTGCGCACTTTCAGTGCCATAACGACTTCTTCCAGCGCTGTATTCCCAGCGCGTTCACCCAAACCATTGATCGTGCATTCCACTTGTCGCGCACCAGCCTCGACCGCGGCCAATGAGTTTGCCGTCGCCATGCCGAGATCGTTATGACAATGGGTCGCAAACACAATTTCGTCCGCACCCGGCACAGTTTCGATCAGCATGCGGATCAACTCCGCACTTTCGCGCGGCGCAGTGTACCCAACCGTGTCAGGAATATTGATCGTCGTCGCACCCGCTTTGATCGCGGTTTCAACAGTGCGGCACAGGTAATCTTCCTCGGTGCGCGTGGCATCCATCGGCGACCATTGCACATTGTCACACAGATTGCGCGCATGGCTCACGGTGTCATGGATCCGCACGATCATCTCGTCTTGGGTCAGGTTCGGAATGGCGCGGTGCAGGGGGCTTGTGCCAATAAACGTGTGAATCCGCGGTTGTTTCGCGTGTTTCACCGCGTCCCAGCAGCGATCAATGTCGCGCAGATCAGCACGGGCAAGGCCGCAAATCACCGCCGTTTGCGCTCGTTTTGCAATTTCGCTCACTGCATTGAAATCGCCTTCACTGGCAATCGGAAAACCGGCCTCGATGATATCGACACCCATTTCATCCAACAGTTGGGCAATTTCCAACTTCTCGTTATGGCTCATTGTGGCACCAGGCGATTGCTCGCCATCACGCAATGTAGTGTCAAAAATCAAGACGCGGTCTTGTTTGGCTGTATCAGTCATGTCTCTGTTCTCTTTGTTTTACTTAGCAATTGGGGGTTCGTGTCAGCGCGGATTATTCACTCCTCTGAGCGTACGCGCCGGACCCCGACACGCTCAGAGGCGGCTAAGTAGGAGTAACGCAGCAGAAATTGCGCCCATAGGGGCCGGCAAGATTGCGATATGTGTGCGTTTCATCATGGGATCTTTATACGCGGTTTTTACGCTATGAAAAGACCCTGTCGAAATCGTTTGAATATTTTTTGAAAAAACGTGGCAAACCCTCATATTTCAGCGACAAGGCTTGTATCAATCGCCGCTCTGTTTATCATCGCAGCAATGATAAAATTAAGCGCAATCGCCCCCCAATCCCGCATCTTAATTATCGGCGCGTCAGGTGGCATCGGCCAAGCCTGCGCAATCGCTGCTGGCAATATCTGTGGCATGATGAATGTGACGATGTTGTCGCGTGCGGCGGATGGGTTCGATATTACCGAAGAGGCATCAGTCGCAGAACACCTAAATGAACTAGATGGCCCATTTGATGCCGTCCTCATTGCCACCGGTGGATTGGCGGTGAACGGCTTTACCCCCGAAAAATCACTTCGCAGTATTGATCCAGCGGCCTTTGAAGCACAATTCGCGTTAAACGCAATCGGCCCCGCCCTCGTGTTAAAATATCTCGCCAAACACCTTCCCAAAAATCGCCCGTGTTTAGTCGCCGCATTATCTGCGCGGGTTGGCTCTATCGGTGACAATCATTTGGGCGGTTGGATCAGCTACCGCGCCGCCAAAGCCGCGCTCAATCAGATAATCAAAACAGCCTCGATCGAACTCACGCGAAGCCATCCCCAATCAATCTGCGTTGCGATCCATCCTGGAACCGTACGCACACCACTAACCGAGCGGTACGTTGGCGATCATCCCGCGGTCACACCCGTTGTGGCAGGGCAAAATATACTAAACGTAATGTCAAACCTATCGCCAACAGACACAGGTCAATTCTTTGATTGGCGCGGTGATCGGGTCGATTGGTAATCAGACGCCAGCGGCAGCGGGTGATGGATTGCATCACGCGCTGCCGAACACTTCCGAGGCAAAACCTCAGACCTATGGGTTAGCCAGTAGCGGCTCTCTTGGGGCGGGAGTTTTGGAAAAACACCCGCCCCGGCTTAACCGCCTTTGCTTTTTCGGGCACCGCAAAAAATCCGCGTGGGGGGCGTTGCCGGCTAAAGTTACGCAGCTTCACCGAATACTCATCCGTTTTAACAGCGCGACGTTTGCGTGATGCAATAATTCCCAAAACCTTCTCCGCTTGCAGAACGTCAAGCGTAAAGAAATCCGCCATCTGCCCCGCATTCATTACCCGTTTGAAATCTGGATCATCAAGGTTGGTTGCGCCAAACGGCCAATGTTGAAACTTTCGCTCAGAATCTCGCATAATCGCGCGGATTTTGACATTGTCATGCAGCCGATTGTCCACAATGCGCGCCATCGTCGCGTCAACTTTTGCTTCTGGCCCTTCAAGGACCTGAAAAATGCGTTTCTGATCAGAAAACATAAAACTCGTAATGTCGTTTTCCAAATTGAGTTGGACGCATCGTTTTTGCAAACCCAACAGGGTAATAGGTCCAAATCGACTTATCGCGCGGCTCTCATAAAAAACTCTGTTTAACATATTGTTCCTTCCTACTTCCCCACCCCATTGCTACCAAGCAGAAGTAAACGACGTGTAAACAGAACAAGGCTTTATTGTGTTAATTCCAGCGCGCTTCTAGGGCCTCAATCGCGGCGATACGATCCGCTGTTTTAGGGTGGCTCATCAACCACGCCATCGGTTGCCCCGATGCCCCGACCAACGCTTCCAGCTTTTCAAACAGCGATTTTTGCGCCGCCACGCCAATCCCGGTTTTCGTCAGCAAAGCCGCCGCATAAGCATCTGCTTCATACTCGTCTTGCCGCGACAATCGCGCCGCCAACATGCTCGCGAGCATCCCCGCAATCCACGGCCCAACCCCTGGAATAATCCGCCCAAGCACCATCCCGAGCGCCACACGAACCGCATTTTGCCCCGAAAAATCAATCATCCGGCGGCGCGAATGCCCCAGCGCCACATGCCCCAACTCATGGGCAATCACACTGGCCATTTCTTCGGCTGAAACCTCACCCGCCTGATATTTCTTGAAAAACCCGCGCGTAATGAAAATCCGCCCATCAGGCGCGGCCAACCCGTTCACGGGCTCAATTTCATAGATATGCACCTTCACCCGTTCCAGATCGAGCGCGCCCGCCATGCGATCACACATCTCGCGCAGGGTTCGATCCGCCAACTCGGTTGATTTCTGGTCCAACTCGGCGCGCGTGCGCCAAACGGAAAACCGATAATACACAACACCGTACAACAGCGCGATCAGGATTGGGGCAACTTTAAACATGCCCTACATATGGGGCAGGGCAGGCAAGCAGGCAACCGCCCCATGTTTCTTTTGTCCTTAAATACTCACTTAAACATCCCAAGCCACGCGCAAGGACAACGGCCCCCTAAAGGCCCACCCGTCAAATACTGGCGCTTCAACAACCCGCATCCCGCGCAATGTCGCAAATAATTTTGGCAACGCCACCTCAGATATCAACACCCGACTGGCCGCAGCCCCCGCACAAAAATGCGGCCCCGCACCAAAGGCAATGGCGCGGCCCGTATCACGCATCACATCAAACACTTCGGCATTGTCAAATTCGGCCTCATCGCGATTGGCCGACCCGAACATAAAGAACACCCGCTCATCGGGCACAAAATCCACCCCCATATAGGCGTGCGCCTGATCCACCCGTCGCGGCGACATCCCGATTGGCGACATCCAGCGCGCGTACTCCTCAAACACATCGCGCCAACTGGCATCCCCCGACAAAACCTGCGCCAATTGATCTGGGTTCTGGATCATCGCAAAGGCCGCGCCCGCAATGGCATCGCGCGGCTCGTTCTGCCCACCAGAGATCGCCAGTTTCACGTTCGCGCGCATCGTTTCATCCGACAGCCCCGCCGCCATTTGAACCGACACCATGCTTTTGTCAGGCGCAGCCAGCAGCGGCTCAATCCGCGCATCAATGTGGCGATCAATGCTGGCCGTGCAATCCATGCAGTTGGCCTCAACGGCTGCATCCCCCGCGTAATTCGCAATCCCGTCGATCATGCCTTGGCTAACGCGGTCCATCTCCTCGGGGGCCATATTCGTAAGCCCGGTAATCACCTGCAACGCGGCCCCTGACAGGGGCATCGCGTAATCGCGCACCAAATCTGCCTCACCAATCGGGGCCAAATCGGCTAGCAACCGATCTGCTGCGGTTTCAAACGCGGCTTTCCACTGATCCATCACTGTGCGCGGAGAAAGTGCGGGAAACACCGCGCGCCGTTCGGCTGCGTGCTGTGTGCCGTCCTTGCGCATCATGTTCTGGCCCATCAACACATCCATCAACCCACCAGGCTGACGGCTGGAAAACACCTCAATATTCTTTTCACAGACAAAAATATCCGCCCGCCGCGTGAACAGCGTCGCGTTCAACTGGGGCACAAAATGAATACCGCCGTCCGCACGCATCTTGGCCAAATCAGGGTAGGGGTCTGCCTTGAATGCAACAGGGTCAATCTCATAAATTGGGGCAGTGGACATGTTTCACCTCATAGATCGTTAACACATTAATGACCTGACTCACATAATTTACAATAGATTTCTGCGCTGGCCAAATCTGACAACATCTTTCACATTAGGCGCATGGAAACGCCTTTGATCCGTAGGGCTATGGCCCAAGATGCTGCACCACTCGCCCGCGTTATGGCGGCCGCATATGCGCCCTTTGCCCTGACGATCCCCGATCTACCTGATGTCACCTCTGGTCTTGATCACGACATTGCCGATCATTTGGTCTGGGTAGCCATTGCGGGCCAAACGCTTATTGGCGGTCTGGTCGCAATCCGCATGAGCAGTGGTCTGCACATTGCCAATCTCGCGGTTCATCCACGCGCGGGTGGTCAGGGTATCGGCCTGCGCTTTATGCAAACAGCTGAAACCTTTGCGCGGTCTGAAAACCTCATCATGCTTACGTTGGCGACCCATCCCAAAATGCCCAAAAATGTGCAGTTTTACGAAAAACTCGGCTGGGCGGTCACCAAAACATCGCCAAACAAGATTGTAATGGCGAAACGCCTCTAAAGATCATCGCCCTTTGGCGCGATTTCCAACAAACTGCGCTCATTCAGCCAAGGGTTCGCCGCAACCCCGCGCCGCAAATATATCTGCGCTAGGGCAGGGCGATCCGTGCGCATATAAATCAGACCCAACCCTGAAAACGCACCAAAATGGCTCGGCTCCAATTCCAACGTCTTCATCAACAAACGCTCCGCCTCATCATCCTGTTCTTGCAGAAAATAGGCAAAAGCCAACTGATTGTACCCTTCGCTGTACGCGGGACAATAGGCCACCAATCGCGCTAAAACACTCTGCGCTCTGGTCAAATCCCCATACCGAATGGCCTCGATCCCCCCATCCAACATCTCTTGCGCCGCCTGATCAGGGGCCGTGCGCCAGAACGTCCACATGTCACTCACCGCCAACCGCCCAGCATTGAACGTTTTCGCGGTGCCTAAGGTTTGCAATAGCTCAGCGCGCGCCAAAGATCGGTCGGGCAAAGGCGGGCACTCTGCAATCGCAGGTGGGGCGAAAAGGAACAGAGCGATGACAAATCGAAGGCGCATAACCCGAATATAGCGCAAAATTTCCAATGAAACCCGTTTAATCAAGTTTTGCCCAATCAGTCACATCACTCTACTGCTCATGTCCCCGATGCCATTTGTTTTCCTCTCGGCACGCAAGGCGGAAATCGCGACCTTCAGATGCGTTGTATATCATATCAGCTCGACATTTAACCAACGCCGTATAGCCTTTTACAAGACCCGGAATTGTTTCCAGAGCGGCTCCATAAAACTGCCCCAAAATGGGCAGCTTTCCCAACACTTCTGTGGCGAACTTCATTTGCGCCCAGTCTGTGAGATTGCCATCAGCCAACGCCGTCGCTGCACCATGAAGCGAGGAGGCGGTGCTTACAAAACTCGAGGCCTTGCCAAATCTGTTATTCACTTCGGGCGGGGCAAGCCACATAAGATGTTTGACATGACCAGCAGTCGAACTGACGGTTTTAATTGTACGGCCAAGTTTCTCCCAATCTTCGTTTTCCTTGTGCTCTTCCGCGACCCAGAACTGGTCGCCCCAATGATTATAGGCCTTCGCCACCTTCACCATCTTGCTATCGACGGATTTGAAATACTCATAAATTGATTTAGGAACTTGAACAGGGTGGTCAAATTGATGCCCACGATACGTTTTTCTGTACATGTCACCCCACCAAAATTCAGTTGTGCTATGCTTTAATTGCCAGCGGCGTGACAGATATCGAAAGGCCTCCTGCAAGTCATCGGCCACCGTGCTCCCGGATCCATCCGTCAAAGAATCTTGAACGGAAGCGAACATTTTGGTGCCAGGTGTCCTTAATGATATCTGCGTTGCGCGATAGTGGATCGCAAACGCTTTGTTCATCGCCGCCAACGTCGCTTCAGCGCCCGCGTTTAATTCCCAAGGGATATCGTCAATTGTTAATACCAATTTTGAGGTACCTTCTTCCCAGCTAACTGTCATGGTCTCTATCCTTTGTTAATGTCACCAAATTCATGATATTTTTCTTTCAAAATACAAAACGGAGCGCGTGATTTCCCCATAAAAACAGGAGCGTCATAAAGGCTTTGCCTGCCGAAAATACCTAAAACCAAACGCGGCACCTCCGCGCAATCAATGTGCAGTAATTTCTTGATACCGAAGGCAAGCGTAGCGCCGATTTCGATCAAACACAGTGACACCTTACACACTTTTGGATGTCGGCAACGGTTCCCGCGTCATCATCACCAATCTGTTGCCCATCAGAAAAATGTTTTTTCGACCGGACCTAATGACAAAATTGGCTCGCATCGGCAGCGATAAGCTGCGAATGAATTAACCCCAGCAGGGGCGGGGTGCGCGATCACAAATACAGCTTATTCACAGACGTAATGCCAGTTTGCGCCATACCGATGGACAGTTCTTGCGTGAACACATCCCACAACTGTTCCAGCCCAGCCTCGCCCGCGCCCGCAATGGCAAACTGCAAAGACCGCCCAAAGAACGCGAAATCCGCGCCCGCGTTCAGCGCCTTCAAAACATCCTCGCCAGATCGCAGACCACTGTCATAAAACAGCGGGAAATCATCGCCCACAGCGGCGCGAATGGCAGGCAACACGTCAATCGGCGCGGGTGCACTCTCCAACTGACGCGACCCGTGGCTTGACACTTGGATCGCATCCACGCCCGCCGCCTTCAACCGTTTCGCGTCCTCCACATCCAGAACACCCTTCACCACCAAATTGCCAGACCACATCTCGCGCAACCTCGCCAGCGTGTCCCAAGTCGCCTTTGCACGGCTCTCGGTGCGATCAAAATCATAGCCATCCATCAAAAAATTCGCCATCTGCGGCTTGCCTGCGAACAGCGACGTCAAAGACCAGCGCGGATGCAGTGCGAAATCCACAAACTGCTTTGGCCCAATGCGAAACGGCATCTTAAACCCGTGGCGCAATTCACGCGGTCGCCGCCCCACCTCTGGCACATCAACCGTCACCACCAGCGTTTCATAGCCCGCCGCCTTGGCCCGTTCCACCAGCGTGAACGTGCCCGCCCCATCACCGCTGAAATACAACTGAAACCAAGCATTCCCTTCAGAAACCTCAAGGATCTGCTCCATCGGCGTCGACGCCACAGTCGAAACCCCATGCGGAACACCATGTTTCGCCGCCAACCGCGCCAACATCAAATCCGCATTCGGCCCCGACAGATTACACATCCCCATCGGCGCAATCCCGAACGGCACCGCAGCCTTACGCCCAAACAAACTGACCGAAGTATCGCGAACCGAAACATCCCGCAAAACCTTCGGCGCCAAGGTCACACCGTCCAAAGCCGCCCGAGCCCGATCCGCTCCCGCTTCAGACCCAGCCGCCCCGTCGATGTAATCAAAAATCATCCAAGGAAGGCGACGCTTCGCCAACCGCCGCGCATCCGCCGCCGAATGAATATTTTTCGCAGATGTCATGACCAATCCCGCACCACAGCTTTCAAAGAGTTGCCTACTATAGACAGCCACACTCACCAGACCCAAAGACCGATTGCAAGGTTAATGGAATGCGAAAGAGGGTTTTCGAAGGCACGCAAGATACCACGCAAAGCAGCGTGCGCTGACATCCTATTTTTTCAATTGCTTAGCGGGTGGCGTTCACAACCACCTCTTGCAACCAGCGCGCTGCAGATGTCATTGGGCGATTCACATAGGTGTCGAGCGTTCGGTTCAGATAACACCAGCGTCCCGCAAAGGAACTGCCCCCAAGCGCCACGCCTATTTGCCCGCCAGCTTCTGCTGCTAAGAACAAAACCTCATCCTCGCCTGCGCTGTTGGTGCGCGTTGCCGCAAAGGTTGCGGCCCCAATGCCAGCAGCCAATGCCACTCCGCCCGCAACGGCAATGCCCCAGCATCCGTGCAAGTCCATGAGGCTAAATGGCTGACATTCCACGATTATACAAGGTGATCCATCGAGCGTCCCTCCGCCAACACTCCCCCCGAGTCCCAATCCGGCACCCCCAAAAGTGACGGTCGCATTTACATCGGCTTCTACACTTTTAAACTTAAAAAAGTACACACCTGCGCCGACAGTTGACGCGCCACCAACCTGCGCAATATGTGTAATTTCCCAATCGGTAACTTGGTCATTTATTGACATTTTAAACTCCTAAAAATTTATTGATAATACGCAGAGCCTGCCACTCCGACGAAAATCGATCAATATTTCTGAAGTAATCGCTAGAAAAAGGCGGCTTTTGGCTGACTTAAACTGCAATATAGAAGAGCAGTCCTGTTCAAAGGTCGTCAAATTAAATAGCGGAGAAACGAGACTTTACGGTGAGCGTAAAGATCAGGAAACCTACCGCCCCAACGCCTTCATCGCCGCCTCAATCCCTTTCAACGTCATGCCGCGCGTCAGCCGCCGAATGAATATGGTTCGCAGATATCATAACCAATCCCGCACCACAGTTTTCAAAGAGTTGCCTATTTTTGACAGCTACCCTCACCAGACCCAAAGACCGATTGCAAGGGTAACGGAATGGGAAAGAGGGTTTCGGGGAGGTGGATGGGGTTCAATTGAAATACTATGATTGTAGCCAATTCATAAGAACATTAGTTTAGCGTGATCGAGATCGAAACTAACAACAACAACCTAGGTAAAAAATCATGTCAGTAAATTGTCCAATCTGCCAAAGCCCTGACACTAAAAATTTAGTACACAGCGACAGTGAGCAGTTTAAGTGTCCAATTTGCTGCGAATTCAAAATTACAGGTTCCGCGCGTAGCACAATGGATAACATCGACTTCGAAAGTAACCCACTTTTTGTTGCATCCATTGGCCACTGGATTCGAGATCAGCAACGGTTTGACCGTGTTCCGATGATTACTTCAGAAGTTGTTTCTAACCACAAAGTAAACCCCCATTTCCCTGATGTTCTAACGCAACTCTCTAACCTTTTGCGTGTTATTGGTGATCTGGTTGGTGAACCTGGTCCCGTGTATCAATTTTCGGCGGCGTCTATCCAATTCAGAGTTGGTTGTAAAAGCGAAGCAGGAGTCATTGGTTTAGTGAAACATCTTCGTGAAAGCCATTCCATTGGCGGGGGTGAGTCAAGCTATAAAAATTCTTCAAACATGCAGATAGGCCTAACGGTTTCTGGGTGGATCGAATACGAGAGAATTCTCGCTGACAATAATGTCGGGCGAAAGGCTTTCATTGCGATGCCGTTTGGCAAGCCAGACTTGGACGACGTCTGGTTACCAAAACTACGCGCAGCGGTTGATCAAACAGGATATAAACTTGAGCGAGTAGATGATAATCCAGAACCGGGCTTAATTGATACCCGTATGAAACTTCAAATAAAGTCAGCGCGATTTCTACTAGTAGAGCTTACCCACAGTAATTCAGGAGCTTACTGGGAGGCTGGCATGGCTGAAGGACTTGGTAAGCCTGTCATTTATCTTCGTAGAGATGACGATTCCATGAAGGCGCATTTCGACGTCGAGCATTCGTTTCGCGTCCAATGGGATGCCGCCAATATGGACTTCGCAATTGAAACCGTAAAAGCGACGATCCGCAATTCAATGCCCGATGCCATCATGAATGATTAAATAGGTGGTGCTGAAATCCTCACCGCCCCAATTCCTTCATCGCCGCTTCAATCCCCTTCAGCGTCATCCCAAACATCCGCTGCTTGAAAATTTCCTGCATCAACACGGTGGAATGGGTGTACTGCCAATACTGTTCCTTCACAGGATTGATCCAAACTGACCCCGGCCATTGTTCTTGCGCGCGCTCCAGCCAGACCTGACCCGGTTCCTCGTTCCAATGCTCGTTGGCACCGCCTTTGTAGACAATTTCATAGGGCGACATCGACGCGTCACCGACAAAAATACATTTGTAATCAGAGCCATAGGTCCGCAACACTTCATGCGTTGAAATCTGCTCCGTCCAGCGCCGTTTGTTGTCTTTCCAAACGCCCTCATACAGGCAGTTGTGGAAATAAAAATATTCCATGTGCTTGAACTCGGTCTTGGCGGCCGAAAACAGCTCCTCGATCATCTTAATGTAGGGGTCCATCGATCCGCCAATATCTAAGAATAACAGCACCTTAACCGCATTGCGTCGTTCTGGCCGCGTCACCACATCCAGATAACCATTTTCGGCGGTTTGGCGAATGGTGCCGTTCAAATCCAGCTCGTCATCCGCGCCAGATCGTGCCCATTTGCGCAACCGTTTCAGCGCGACCTTAATATTGCGCGTGCCCAGTTCAACACTGTCATCCAAATTGCGGAAATCCCGCTTGTCCCAAACCTTCGTCGCCTTCTGATGGCGACTTTCGTTCTGCCCAATGCGCACGCCCTCAGGATTGTAGCCATAGGCCCCAAACGGCGACGTCCCTGCCGTGCCAATCCACTTGTTACCGCCCTGATGCCGCTTTTCCTGCTCTTTCAGGCGTTCTTTCAGCGTTTCCATCAGCTTATCAAACCCGCCGAGGCTCTCGATCTCGGCCATTTCCTCCGCGCTCAGGTGCTTTTCCGCTAGCTTGGTCAGCCAATCGTCGGGCACATCTACCGCGTTTAAAATGTCGTCCACGTTCAGGTTTTCCATGCCCTTGAACACATCCGCAAACACCAGATCGAATTTATCCAGATTGCGCTCGTCCTTGACCATCGTGGCCCGCGCAAGGAAATAAAACCCCTCCACATCGTATAAAACCAGCCCCGTTTTCATCGCTTCCAGAAACGATAAATACTCCCGCAAACTCACAGGTATTTTCGCCGCCCTCAGGGCCTCAAAGAAGCGTAGAAACATCTCAGACCCAACCTTGCCAATCGGCAATCACCGTGGCGACCAGCGCAAACAGAAACAGCGCCAGCCCGTGAACAAACGCGTATTGCAACTGATCAAGGCCCGTGCCCTCCATCTTGCGCGCACGCCACCAACCGATCACGGCGCCGATAAAAAATGCAGGAATTGCAAACATGGTTTAACCCTTTGTTTCTGGAAGTTGCGGGATCAAACCCGCGATAATCTTCAGCCGATGATTGATTTCGCCTGGCTCATAAACGCCGTATTGGCCCCAGCCGATCGCCTCTTGGCGCAGCTCGTTTGCTTGCGCAATGCGGCCCTCATGCTCATAAATCGCCGCTTTCATTGCCAGCAAACTAAACAGCAACCGCCCGTTCTGCGCGCTTTTCGCAGCCACCAATGACGGTTCAATGTAGCGCAACGCTTGGCCCAACTCACCCGCGGAAATGGACAAAGACGCCATCTGCAACGCCGCCTGCGCGGTATGAATGTCATACGGCCCAAAGGCCTGCACAAAATTGGCATAGGCCCGCGCGTAATCGCTTGCAGCAGTGCGCGGATCACGCGCGGAATTTACCCGCGCGCGGGCATAATAACTGAACCCCAACCGATGATCTGAAATGCCAACTTGCCGCGCGATTTTCACCGCTTTGCTGGCCGATGCCACACGCGCATCTGAATTGCCACGCGCCCCAAGCGCGGCCTCGATCGCCTTGCTCCACGCCTCTGGCGTTTCTTGCAAACGGCGCGCAGCCAATCCAACGCCGCGCGGATTTAGCCGCTGCAGCAGGGCTGGCAACACGGCGGCCACCTCGTGTTTGGCCATGCCAGAGCGCAGCTCTGGCGCGTAAAACACCCGCAACAACAGCATGTCATAGGATGTTAAAACGATGTGAAAGTTATCATCGTTATAAACGCTATCGGGCACACGGTATAAATCGTTCAACGGGCCGAGCGCTTGGGCCAATTCTTCGTGCAGACAGTCGCGTGCATCTTGGGGGGACACATCCACAGGCATGAAAATCGCGGCGCGTGTGCGCTCCGTCAACGATGTCCAATCCGAACGCCGACTAAACCTGTTTTTGCGAAATTCCGCCCAACTTCCCATGCGTGGCACAACGATACAGGCCGCATTGGGTGCCGCGCGGTACAACTGGCGTTTCGGGATCAGCTCAATCACGATGTTTGCGGAACTGGGTGCCGAAACACGGCTAATCGGCACGTTGCCTTCATTTTGCAGGCGCGACAACAAGCGATCCAAATCACGGCTGACAACCTTGTTCGGGGCATTCACCAACGCCACACTGATCGGCCCTTCAAAGCGCGAAATCCGCGACAATGTTTGCCCGCTTTCCAGCGCGAAAGCGTAATCAAGAAACTCTTCAAAAATATCCACGTTGGATCGCGCCACACCGCGGGGCGCAGCGGTGGCCGGAAACAGGCTCATCGCTGGGAAGCTCACAGCGGGGTCAGATCGTTTTGACACCGTCGTCAAAGGGCTGGAACACGCCGCCAAGGCCAATGCGGCCAATCCAAAACCAAAACCACGTAATATGTTCATACTTGATACTTTACAAAAGGGCTGAGCGTCGCGACGCCGTCATATAATTTCCGTGCCACAGCATTATCGCCGGCGGTAAACCACCAAACCTGCTCGCAGCCGTGTTCTTTGGCGTGATCAACCACTGCGTCAATCATCGCCTTACCCGCACCCGTGCCACGCACATTAGGGCGCACATATAAGTCATTCAAATAAATACGATTTTCTGGACCCCAGAAATAGCGATGATACAGGAAGTTCACAATTCCAACCACGCCATGCTCTGGCGTTTCAGCCACCATCGCAAACATCTGCTCGTCTGGATCATGAATGCGCCGCCACGTTTCGGCGTAAACATCCTCGCCGCGCGACGTTTCATAAAACGCCAGATAATCGCACCACAGCTCGCGCCAAACGGCTTCATCTGCCGCGCTTACATATCGAACTGTCGTGCTCAACGCTGCCCCCGCGCCATAAATGCAAGGCGTTCAAACAAATGCACATCCTGCTCGTTTTTCAACAACGCACCGTGCAGCTTGGGCAGGGCATCTTTGCCATCGCGTTTCATATCGGACGGGTCCAAATCTTCGACAAGCAACAGCTTTAACCAATCCAATACCTCGGACGTGCTCGGTTTTTTCTTCAGTCCCGGTGTTTCGCGAATTTCATAGAACTGCGTCAACGCTTCGGCCACCAACTCGGGCTTAATTCCTGGAAAGTGCACATCGACGATCTGTTTTAACACGTCCGCCTCTGGGAAACGAATATAGTGAAAGAAACACCGACGCAAAAATGCATCTGGCAGCTCTTTTTCGTTGTTCGACGTGATAATCACAATCGGGCGCACCTTGGCTTTGATGGTTTCGCCCGTCTCATAGACGTGAAACTCCATCTTATCCAATTCTTGCAGCAAATCATTCGGGAACTCGATATCCGCTTTGTCGATCTCGTCGATCAGCAGAACAATCCGCTCCTCGGCATCAAACGCCTGCCAAAGCTTGCCCTTTTTGATGTAGTTCTTCACGTCATGCACACGTTCTTCGCCCAACTGGCTGTCACGCAGGCGAGAAACCGCATCATATTCGTACAGGCCCTGCTGGGCTTTGGTCGTGGATTTGATATTCCACTCCAAAATAGGCAGTTTCAACGCCTTCGCCACTTGCAGCGCCAATTCCGTTTTACCCGTGCCCGGTTCGCCTTTCACCAGCAACGGGCGCTCCAATGCGATCGCCGCGTTCACTGCCACTGTCAAATCGTCAGTGGAAACATACTGTTTAGTACCTTCAAACTTCATTTTTTCGCATATCCCTGCTAAGTTAGCCGCAATCTAGAGATCGCGTCACAATGCTGCAAGTCGTGTATCAACTGGGGGTGACATTACCCTACGACTCGGCTAAATGAAGCTCAAATCAAAGCGAATTGTTTTGAACAAGATGCGGAATTCCGACGCAAACATACGCCACTGAGCGAGGTGGCAAGCTTGCAAAGCATCGGGATACGCTGACAAAGCAAGACGCTTATTTTTGGGTGAAGTGCGTGATGTCTCAAACTGCGAATAAATCTAAGGAGAATATGGTGAAAGCCGAAGTTATTCTTGATGCCGATTATCGTCCGGCCGATGACGAACCGTTTATGAATGAACGTCAGACAGAATATTTCCGTCGTAAGTTAAACGACTGGAGAACTGATTTAATGTCTGACAGCAAAGACACCATCGAAGGCATGCAAGAAGGTGCGCGGGCAATCCCCGACGTGGCTGATCGTGCCTCCGAAGAAACAGACCGGTCGCTTGAATTGCGCACACGGGATCGTGCCCGCAAACTGGTCGCCAAAATCGAAAGCGCATTGCGCCGCATCGACGATGGATCTTACGGCTATTGCGATTCAACGGGCGAACCTATTTCCCTGAAACGGTTGGATGCACGCCCAATCGCGACCTTGTCCCTAGAGGCACAAGAACGCCACGAGCGCAAAGAGCGTGTGCACCGTACAGATTAAGCTCTTTCTGCCTGCTTACTCAGTACGTGTTAAAAGATTCTAAAACCGACGCACCCTCGCGTCGGTTTTTTGCGTTTTGGCGCAGCGTTTCTATTTTTTGGGTGGCCAGCTCAGGCCCGAATTGACGCGAAAAGGGCAGGGGTGTTGCGTCAAAGGTTAACGCGCGTGCCCAACCAAAAGTGCCATACACGTGCCATACGCTTTGCATACCGTTTGCATACGCTTTGCGGACATTTTTCGCAGGCAGGAAAACGGCGTTTTTGAGCAAACCTTAACGGGGCGGCCTCACAGGGTGCGCGACGCATCTTTAAAGGCAAAAGGCTTCATATTCTCACCATGTTCGTCCAGAAATTTCTGCACCCGCGCAGGGTCGTGGCGGGCCAGGCTGCGCAGCCACCAGCTGACAGATTTTTGAATAAACCATTCAGGATCAGTAACATAGCCAGCGGCCCAGCCCAAAATACGATCCCGTTGCGCCAGCTCGTTTTCTTTGGGGTAATTCGATTTGGTCCAAGGCAGCGTCATCACCAATGCTGCACGGCGCACCCACATGTTTTCGTCGGTGGTCCACGCTTCAATCTGATCAAGCCGTTTATCGTTCAAAAACAACCGTCTAGCCCCAGCACCACAGGCATGATCCGCCACCGCCCAAGCATCAAAAGTCGGCACCCAGCGGCAGATTTCATCCCAAACCGCGTCATCAGGATTGATCCGCGCTTGCGTCAGCAATTTTGCCGCTGCAACCTTGGCTTCGTGGATGTCAGAATCCCATAAAAATGCAGCAATCTCAATGCGCTGCGGGATGTCTGTTTCCTTACGCCACGCCTTATACAGCGTATCAATATCAGGGTTCGCAATGCCCAAATACCGTCGTTCAACCTTGTGATACGCCGCCATTTCACCGGCCTTCACAGGCTCGGCTAAGGCTTCCAACTGACTCAGTGCGTCTTGCGGCGTCATTCCACTGT
>JABBAP010000016.1 GCA_018607905.1 Paracoccaceae bacterium
GTTTTCGGTTTTGCTGACGCAAGATATTGCAGTGATCCCAATGTTGGCTTTGGTGCCATTGTTGGCGCTCGGCGATTTCACAAATTTCGCGAGCCATAAGGGCGATGATCATGCCATGTCTCTGGTCGAGGGATTGCCAGGTTGGGGCGTGACCCTGGTTACCATTGGCGCTGTTGCGGCGGTGATTTTAATCGGCATCTACTGCACCCGCCCCGTTTTTGCGTTTGTGGCACGGTCTCGCTTGCCCGAGATGTTCACGGCAATTGCGTTGTTGTTGGTGGTTGGCATTGCGCTGTTGATGTCGATGGTGGGCCTGTCCCCCGCGCTCGGTACATTTTTGGCAGGTGTGGTTTTGGCCAACTCTGAATTTCGCCACGAATTAGAAAGCGACATTGAACCTTTTAAAGGCCTTTTGCTAGGGCTGTTTTTTATTACCGTTGGGGCGGGGATCAATTTCACGATTCTGACCGCGAACCTAGTGGGTATTCTGGGCATGACGCTTACGGTTATGGCAATCAAAGGTGCGGTTTTGGCCGGCCTTGGGATGTTGTTCAAACTGAAGGGACGCGATCAATGGTTATTTGTTTTATCATTGGCGCAGGCTGGTGAATTTGGCTTTGTTATGCTGTCCACCACAGTTCAAACGAACGTCATTCCCTATACGTTATCCCAACAGCTGTCGCTGATTGTAGCGCTGTCGATGTTGCTGACGCCGTTGCTGTTTATCGTGTTTGATCGTTTGGCAAAACAGATGGTTGATCAAACGCCAAGCCGCGATGCGGATCATATCGACGAACAAGGTTCTGTGATCATTGTTGGCATCGGTCGGTTCGGGCAAATCGTAAATCGGATGGCGCTGACGGTTGGGATAAAGACCGTTGTGATCGATCATAAGATTGACCAGATTGATGCGATGCGGAAATTTGGCGTCAAAGGATATTTCGGGGATCCAACGCGGCCCGATTTGATGCAGGCCGCTGGTTTGAAAGAAGCTAAGATGCTGGTTGTGGCCGTGGATGACCGCAAGGCCGCAATTAAATTGGTGAGTTATGCACGTAGCGAACGCCCAGATTTGTTTATCATCGCGCGGGCTTATGATCGAAACCATGTGTATGAATTGTTCCACGCGGGCGCAAATGAGATCGTACGAGAGAGCTTTGACAGCTCGCTTCGGGCAGGCAAATACATGCTGCAAGGCATGGGCTGGAACGAATTTGATGCAGAGCGCGCACGCGAGCATTTCTTTGAGGCAGACCGCCATGCGCTGGCCGAATTGGCCGAATTATGGGATCCAGATACACCGACCGTCGAAAACGCCGCTTATATCGAAAAAGCGAAAGCGATAAATGCAGATATATACACGAGTTTTCTGTCGAATCTGACCCAAATTCTAGACGTAGAAGGCGTAGAAAAGCCCGAGAAAAAATCTATCGGTGGCTAGTCTGCAATCCTTGGGCGACCTGTGGCGATTGCAGTGATGTCCGCTTCAACAAAGACGTGTTTACCCTCGATGTTTGCAGTGCGAATGTCTTTTTCCACACGAACGCGAATGCCCTCTGCCCCTGATGCGATTGCGTCTGATTGGGCGGCCTCAGTTAGGAATGTTTCCAGATCACCGATGGCTGTATCTTGCGCGTTGTAATCTTTGGGGCCCTCGGGGAAATGGACGCGGTAACGCCCTTCGCCTGCGCTGGTAATTTGGCCAGATTTGCGCATTGAAATTTGCCCGACGACCGCGCCAATGGCGTTTGCGACCCCTGCATATTCTGGCAGCACCATACGTGTTGAAAGCAGATCACCGACCGCGCCATAGTAGCTGGGTGCGGATGCGCCAAGGCCAATGACAGGCAAGTTTAGGCCAACATCAATGGCAACGAGGTCGCGATGATGTGACATGCCCAAACGGGTCAAAACATGACGCGCCAGATCGCCCGATGGAATGCCAAAATCAGTTTCATCTTCGGCAAAGGCGGCATCTAACAGGGTTTCAGCAGTTTGTGTCGTGACTTGATCAATGATGGCCTTCGCCATGCTATCAGGCCCGTCAGAAATCCGCGTGCCAGCGCCATTTCGTTGCCGCGAGAACAGATCGAGCGCATGATTTGCGGCCACTGCGTTCCAGCTGTTTAGGATGCCCGTAACGTGAGCTGCATCAGACGGCGTGACGGCGGAGATCATCACCAATCCACGCGCAACGAGTGTTCTGAGCGCGGCAAATTCCATGCGATTGGCCAGCAGCTTGCCCATTTCCCAGGCCTGATCGCCGACCCGTTCCAGCAATCGGGCCTCGCGGTCTGACAGGCCCTTTGGCGAATGGCCAGAATGGCGAATTGGAACGACGAAACGAGCGTCAAATTCACCCAGTCGTTCGGCGCGAATTTGACGTTCTAGAGCAGAAAGCACCACGTCTGGGAATTGCTGTGCAGCAAGCGAAACTGGCAAAACACGGCGCGGGCCGAGGGTTAGCCCCCCTTGCAAGCCATCGCGAACGGCGTGGACCTCGCTGTCGCCGCCAAGGCCAGATGTGCGCATTGCGACCGCTTCGACCATCGTGCGAAACCCGCCAACGCGGGCCCCTTGAGGATCAATCATCGGGCGGCCATCGCGCAAAACGGCAATATCCGTGGTGGTTCCCCCAATATCGGAAACCAGCGCGTCGGTTTCGTCTGTGAGCCAACGTGCGCCGACGATAGAGGCCGCAGGGCCAGACAGGATCGTTTCAATCGGGCGTTCACGCGCCATTTTCGCACTAATCAACGCACCGTCGCCGCGCACAACCATCATCGGAGCGGTGATGCCGATTTTGCGCAGGTATTCCTCGGTCGCGCCGATCAGGTGGTCAATCATGCCGATCAAACGCGCATTCAACACGGCTGTCATCGCGCGTTTTGGACCACCAAGTTTGGCGCTGAGTTCGTGCGAACAGGTCACGGGCGCCCCTGTGACATCGCGGATGATATTGCGTGCGGTAATCTCATGTTCTGGGTTACGGGTGGCGAATTGGCTGGCGACGGCAAAGCCTGAAACGTCGTCTCCGATGTTGGCAAGTGCGTCGCGCAGGGCTGTTTCGTCAAACACGTTTGCTTCGCCGCCAGCATGGGTGTGCCCGCCCGCAACAGAGATGACGGGATCGCCACCGAGGGCTTCGTCTAGACCTTGGCGGGCGATGTCCTTGGCGTTGAAGCCGATAAAGATCAGGCAAACGCGCGCGCCCTGCCCCTCTACCAATGCGTTGGTGGCCAGCGTGGTGGAGAGCGACGACAACGCGATTTGATCTGGCGACATTTTGGATTGTTCAAGAACCGCCTGCACCGCTGCGCCCACGCCTTGTGCAAGGTCGTGCCGCGTGGTCAGAGATTTTGCGCTGGCAATGACTTTGTCGTCTTTGATCAACGCCGCATCCGTGTAGGTGCCGCCCGTGTCTACGCCCAGAAGTAGTGCCATAACGTGTATTCCCTTTGCCCCATCTGGTGTGTAGCGATTGCGCGCCGCTTCGTCAGGATAAAAAACGACAGGGATGCGAATTTTTTTGCCAAACGCGACGTAACCTGTTTGGGGGGTTTAGCGCACCGTGTTTTTGACGCAAACTGGCGCAAACCCAGAAAAGGATGCCGCCATGTATGAGCGTTTGGAAATCGAGATCAAAGACCACGTGGCCGAGGTTCGTTTGAACCGCCCTGAAAAGAAAAATGCGCTGGATGCGATATTCTTTGAAGAACTGGCCGCTGCGGGCGAAGAGCTGCAAGGTAATGACGATATTCGCGCCGTTGTGATGTACGGCAACGGCGGGTGTTTTTGTGCGGGTATCGACACAAGTGCGTTGATGCAATTTGCGTCCGACATTGAAGGCATGCGGGCAGAATTAGCGCAGCGCACTGAGGGAGATCGCGGGAATAAGTTTCAACGCCCAACCGTTGCGTGGCAGGAGTTGAAGGTGCCCGTGATTGCCGCGATTGAAGGCGTGGCCTTTGGAGCGGGTATTCAACTGGCGCTGGCGGCGGATTTTCGGTTTGCGGCACGGGACGCCAAGATGGCAATTATGGAAGCCAAGTGGGGCATCATCCCTGACATGGGGATTAGTCAGAGCTTGCCACAATTGATGCGGGCGGATCAGGCCAAAGAGTTGATCATGACGGGCCGAATTTTAGATGCAGAAGAAGCACATTCACTGGGATTGGTGACGTATTTGGCGGATGACCCGATTGCAGAGGCCCGTAAAATGGCGGCTGATTTGGCAGCGCGTTCGCCAGATTCCATCCAGAACAGCAAAACGCTGGTGGATGAATTATGGGGCGCCGGGCGTGATCAGTTGGTGTTAGAAGGCGAGCTGCAATCCAAGATTATCGGTTATCCGCACCAAATGGAAACGGTGATGGCACAGATGCAAAAACGCGCGCCCGTTTACAAATAACTGGATTTCAACGCGCTTAATCGAATAGCTTTTTAAGCGCGTTGCCGATTTCGTTTTCCAGTTTTTCTTTTGCTTGATCCTCGAAAGATTTGGCCTCATCCGCTTTTGCTTTGTTTTCCAATTCTTTTTGCAGCTTCTTTTTCAGCTCATCCTCTGGATTTTTCAACTTTGCTTTTGCCGCTTCTAGCTTTTCTTTCAGCTTTTTCGCTTCTTCGCTGTCTTTCAGCTTTTTGTCCAAAAGCAGGTTGAACAGCTTGTCCAAATCGGGGCGGAATTTAAGGTTTTGCCACGGGCCAGTGATGGTTACGGGCACCGAAAATTCAGCGCCCTCAGAAAGGGTGGTTGGCGTAACGATATAGTTCATCGCTTGGCCGCCGATATCGACGGAGCCTTGGCCAGCTGCTTTGAACAACGGGCTGATCAAGGCCAGATCGACGTTTTTCAAAATGCCCTGCTCCATTGAAAATGTGCCATCGAGGCTGGAAAATTCTGTCGCACCTTTGAAGCCACCGAAGGCGGATTTCAAATTGCGCATCATGCCCGCAAGATCAATGCCCTTGATCGCGCCATTGGTGAATTTAACGGTGCCATTCCCCGACAGCGACGTCATAATTTCGTGCAGGCTGTTTCCGCGCCCCTTAAGCGCCAAAGTGGTGTTCCCAGATCCGCGCAACCGATCCATATCGAGGAGTTGTCCGAGCAGCGGCTCGAGTTCCACATCATTGGCTTTGATGTCAGTGTCAAACGCCACAATATTGCCACCGCGCAGATTTATTTCGCCCGCCATTGCGCCTTGGAAGGCGCGAACATCCTTTAGTGTTAGGGTCAAAAGGCCGTCGCGCAACCGCGCGGTAACGTCCGTTTTTCCAAGCTGACTAACGCCTAGGTTAATGGATTGTGCGCGCAGATCTATATCGGCATCCACGGCATCAAGACCCTTTAGGCTGATCGGGTCCTTTGACCAACCAGACGTGCTTGCGCCACCAGAGGATGAGGACGAGCCGTTTCCCGTTGAGCCGTCTGCGGTGTAGGCGCTGAAATCTAGGGCAGCGCCATTCAATTGTGCCAACAAAAGCGGGCGAACTTGGCGCGGCGTAATGCTTATCGCGCCTGTTAGCGTGTTTTGATCCAGTTTCAGCGTTGCTTTGCGAAGGCGGTATTTGCCCGCAGGCGTAAGGGCGAGCGTGCCTTTTGCGCTGCCTGTTTTAAAGGTGCCAGCGGGCGTTGCAGGGTCCGCATCCGCAAGTTTCATCACACGACGCAGATCGCTGAACGACGCGGAAAAATCACCGTCCATCGTGTTTTCGCTGCCTTGCCCGATACGCCCATTGTAGGCGATTTGGCCAGCGTTGGTGATGTTGAGCGACAGGTCTGTGTTAAATTCTGGGCTGTTGATCCAATCACCACTGCCCGAAAGCGTGATGTTCCCCGTTGCGGGTTGATCGCGGTACGTGGCCCCGAAAACGGAGTTTAGATACAGGTTTGAGCCGTTCAGTTTCACCTGCCCAGAAGCATCCAGATTGCTCAGTGAGTTCGCCTGTTCTGGCAGCGTAATATTCAATGATTTTGCAGTCTGGATAAGGCCACTGGCAGAGGCTTTGAAAGTTGCGTCAATCAAAGGAAACCCATCCGTAAGGCCAATTGTGCCCGTCAAAGCCACGCTCGCATCACCAACTGTTAGCGACCCGTCAATGGACGATGGGGTTTGCGCGATAAAGGATTGCAAATCACCGATCGTGCCTTTTACCGCGCCTTTCATCCCATCAACACTAGCGGAAATATCTACGAAAGCTGCGGGCTTACCTTTGGGGAGGGAAACAGTTCCCGTGATCGCGGTGACGTTGGCTGTTGATCCTGTTGCGCGGTCAACAAAGATAACTTGGCCGTTTGTGATGGAGCCTAATTCCAAGGTGGGTTGGCTGCTTGATGTGCCCGAAGATGCGGTTGAATTGGAGGCGGTTCCGCTTCCCGAGGATAGGTCCCAGTTTACGCGGCCATCTTTGGCTTTTTCGAGGTGGACGATTGGCGATGTCAGTTCCAGTTTTTCGATTTCGACTGTGCCGCCGATCAGCGCCATTAGATTTACGCCAACAGCGGCCCCATCGGCCGAGATCATCACCGGTTCTGTGGCCCAATCCGCGTTTGAAATTGTGATACGGCCTGTTTTCACACCCAGCGTCGGATAAAGCGTGGGCGAAAAATCACCCGCGAGAGTAAGCGTGCGACCCGTCTGCTTTTTCAATTGATCAGACGCCAGTTCACCGATCTTATCTGTTGGCAACATAAACAGCAGCGCAACAGCGACCACAACAAACCCGATAAGGGCGATGCAAATTCTAACAATCCAACGCATGGTACTGAACTCTTTCTTAGTTACCTTACATTTGGGGTTTTTACGGCAATGTTCAACTGATTATCAAAGCCGTTTTAGAAATTGGTAATCATTGTCGCGCTGGTAGCAAGAAACGGGTCGTGGTCTGGTACCGAATGGTGCATAGCGTTTGAATGGCTGCAAAAACACACACAATGAACGTACTCGAATGGACCATGCTTTTAGTCTTGGCTTTGGTATGGGGTGGAACATTCTTCTTCGCGGCAATTGCCATTGTCGAAGTCCCCCCTATGACAATTGCATTCGTGCGGGTCAGTGGTGGTGCGTTGATCTTGTTTTTGGCCCTGCGGGTCATGGGTATTTCCATGCCAACAGACAAAGCGATTTGGGCGGCATTCCTGTTTATGGGGCTGATGAACAACGCGATCCCATTTAGCCTGATTTTCTGGGCGCAAACTGAATTAACCAGCGGTGTTGCATCAATTTTGAACGCGATGACGCCAGTGTTCACGGTGATCGCCGCGCATTTTCTGACCAGTGACGAAAAGATGACCCTACCGCGTTTCGCTGGCGTTGTGCTTGGATTTATTGGTGTTGCAGTTCTGATCGGAAAGCCTGTTGGTGGTAACTTACTGGCGCATTTGGCGATCTTGGCTGCGGGTGCTTCGTATTCGTTTTCATCAATCTTTGCAAAACGGTTTGCGCGAAATGGTATTAAACCGATGGTCACCGCAACTGGGCAAGTGACGGCGTCTTCGATAATTTTATTGCCGATTGTCTTGTTGGTAGATCAACCTTGGACCTCTGCATTTCCATCAAATGGTGTGGTTCTGGCGTTGCTCGGCATGGTCGTGTTGTCTACTGCTTTTGCATATTTTTTGTATTTTCGGATTTTATCCACGGCCGGGGCCACCAACACCGCGCTTGTGACGTTGTTGATCCCGCCCTTCGCGATCTTGTTGGGCGTAGCATTTTTGAGTGAAACATTAAGCATGCAGCAATTTATCGGCATGCTGATCATTGCATCCGGTTTGGCGGCGATTGATGGGCGCGTTTTGCGGATGTTTAAA
>JABBAP010000044.1 GCA_018607905.1 Paracoccaceae bacterium
GGTGTTGTGTCAAAAATCATCAAGTAAGTCTTAGGGCTTAGCGAATTAGGAGGGCGCGTGGGAAACCACGCGCCTTTTTGCGTTTTGGGGCGAGTCCCCATTCAAAGGTGTGGATGGTACCGAGCGGCATACGCTGCCATCAAACTTTGCAATTCATCTAGCGATGCTGGGGACTGTGAAAAACTGTGCGACACGGGAACTTCTGCCCATGGCATCTTCTCGTCGGTCATCACTTCTACAAATGGCTCAAACACCGCCGCTTCGTGCAATACTGATGTGCGCAGATTGATCCGGTGGTCTGCGCCTTCAATCTGGGAATAGATGAAATTCAAACATGATTTGCAAAAATAGTGAGCGCGGCCATGTGTTTTAAGGCCGCCTGTTATCATAGCGCCCGTGACTGAGAAGCTTTCGCTTGGAAACATCGTGGTGAGAGAAAAGGCGCTAGCGCTGAATTTTTGACAGCCACGACAGTGGCACGCGAGGGTTAAAAAAGGTAATGCGGCGACACAGACTTGAACGGCGCCACATAAACAGGCGCCTTCAAATGGAGGGTTAAGACCATTTTTCATTGATGGAGTCTCACTTTTTTAGGAATCTGGACGAAATTTTGGAAATTATGGAGGATCTGACCCATCGTTGATTTCGAGCGGGATCAACTTGATGCAACGAGCAGCGTATTCAAAATGTCGGGGGAAGACCTAGGCGGTAGTCGGCAATTGGCTTTCCGTCAATGCGGCTGTAAAATCCTCGCAACACTTTTCAATAAAGGAAGGGTGGGAAAACCCGAATTACCCCCTTGCTTTGTTGTGCGACTCGCCCTAAACGACACAAGTCCTGAGAGGGTGCGTTTGGCGTGCCCTTTTTTGGTTATGTAAGATGCGATGAGGGTTTGCGGTGATCGTCTGTCCTCCTCTCCATTTAAATCCCTAATTCAAGGGGTATGTTTCATGGCACAGAGCCAGAATATCCGAATTCGGCTGAAAGCGTTTGATTACCGTGTACTGGATGCGTCCACACAGGAAATCGTAAACACAGCCAAGCGCACAGGCGCACAGGTTCGCGGCCCAATCCCGCTGCCGAACCACATCGAAAAATACACAGTTCTACGGGGCCCACACGTTAACAAAAAAGCCCGTGAGCAGTTCGAAATCCGGACGCACAAGCGTTTGTTAGACATCGTTGACCCAACTCCACAAACAGTAGACGCGCTGATGAAGCTCGATCTTGCTGCTGGTGTGGATGTTGAGATCAAGCTTTAAGGGGGTATTGAACAGATGCGCTCTGGAGTAATTGCAAAGAAACTGGGCATGACCCGGTTGTTCATGGAAGACGGTCGTCAGGTTCCTGTAACCGTTCTTCAAATGGAAAACCTACAAGTTGTAGCACAACGCACTGGCGAAAAAGACGGCTATTCAGCTGTTCAGCTGGGCGCGGGTGCTGCAAAAGCAAAACGCACAACTGCTGCGATGCGCGGCCACTTTGCCGCTGCTAAGGTTGAACCAAAACGTAAGATTGCGGAATTCCGCGTTTCTGCTGAAAACATGATTGAGGTTGGCGAGGAAATTATCGCTGATCACTATTTTGAAGGTCAGTTTGTAGACGTGTCCGGCATTTCTATCGGTAAAGGTTTTGCTGGTGCGATGAAGCGTTGGAACTTTAAAGGTTTGCGCGCGACGCACGGTGTTTCCGTGTCTCACCGCTCACACGGTTCCACCGGTCAGTGTCAAGAACCTGGTAAGGTTTTCAAAGGCAAAAAGATGGCTGGTCATATGGGCGCTGCGCGTATCACCACTCAGAACCTGCAAGTTGTCAAAACTGACAGCGACCGTGGTTTGCTGATGATCAAAGGCGCCGTTCCTGGCTCCAAAGGTGGTTGGGTGACTGTTAAGGATGCGGTTAAGAAACCGTTCCCTGAAAACGCCATTTTGCCTGCTGCATTGCGGTCCGCCGCTGCTGCTGCTGCGAAATCTGCTGAAGAAGCTGCTGCCGCTGCTGCTGCTGAAGAGGCTGCGGCCGCTGAAGCCTTGGCTGCCGAAGCTGCTGCTGCAGAAGAAGCTGCGCTGAAAGCTGCTGAAGCTGACATCGCTGCGGACGCTGCTGGTGAAGCTGCACCTGCTGACGACAAGAAAGAAGGTGACGCATGAAACATGACGTGATCAAACTCGACGGCGGCAAAGCCGGTTCCGTTGACTTGGACGAGGCCCTGTTCGGCCTTGAGCCACGCAAAGACATTCTGCACCGTGTTGTGCGCTATCAGCTGGCAAAACGCCAAGCGGGTACACACAAAGTTAAGACACGTTCAGAAGTCAGCTATTCCACTAAGAAGATCTATCGCCAAAAAGGTACTGGTGGCGCACGCCACGGTGCACGTTCGGCGCCGATTTTCCGCGGTGGTGGTGTTTACAAAGGCCCTACGCCACGTAGCCACGCACACGACCTGACCAAAAAGTTCCGCAAATTGGGATTGCGTCACGCATTGTCTGCAAAGATGACTGCTGGCGAATTGGTCATCATCGATGTAGCCGACATGTCCACAGCAAAGACGAGCGAACTGGCGAAAGCCGTGAAAAACCTCGGTTGGAAGCGTGCGTTGGTTGTTGATGGTTCCGAAGTGAATGCAAACTTTGCATTGGCTGCGCGTAACATCGACGGCGTTAACGTTCTGCCAAGCCAAGGTGCCAACGTCTATGACATCCTGAAAAGCGACACTTTGGTTTTGACCAAAGCTGGCGTCGAAGCATTGGAGGCCCGTTTGAAATGAGCACTAAAGCTGAACTCTATGACGTGATCCGCAAGCCGATCATCACCGAAAAAGCAACACTGGCTTCCGAGCATAACGCTGTTGTTTTCGAAGTGGCGATTAGCGCGAACAAACCACAGATCAAAGAAGCTGTTGAAGGCTTGTTTGGTGTGAAAGTGAAGGCTGTGAACACATCCATCACCAAAGGTAAAGTGAAGCGGTTCAAGGGCAAACTGGGCGTTCGTAAGGACGTGAAGAAAGCCTATGTGACGCTTGAAGAAGGTAACACGATCGACGTGTCTACTGGTCTTTAAGTTAAGTCATTATTGATTGAGGAAGCCCTGCTGGAAACAGCGGGGCTTTTTCGGTTTGTGGGTGGCGCAATCACAGCTGCGTGCGCGGGCTCGAAATCGGGCGGGGCGTGCTATAGTAAAGTGAGATGGAATTATGAGGAGCGTTAAAATGGCGATGAGATTTTCCCCGGTCGTGTTTTTAGTGGCTGTTTCGATGGCGATGATGGCATCTGGGCCGAGCGGTGCGCGCACGTTGGTGAGCCTGCAGGTGGCGGAACAGATTTGTTTGGAGCGTGTGCAGAGGTTTGCCCAACGCTCTTTTGGGATTGATTTTGATCACCCAGATAGAAACCAGATCAAAGACCGGTTTCGCGCGTGTGTTTTTGCCAAATCGAAGCAGTATCCGCAGCGTAAACTGAAGGTTCGTGGGGCTGTTGTTACGTTGCCTTGAACGGTATGTCGGGCCGAAGCCCGACCTACCGATGAATTTAGAAAGCCCTGCCCGTTGGCGGGGCTTTGGTTTTTTTGGGTTAGTCGTAGGCGGCGTCTACGATGATTTCGACCCGCAGGATTTCGCGCGCGAGTTTTGCTTCGCCGCAGGCGCGCGCTGGGGAATGACCTGTGGGAACCCAGTCGTTCCAGACCTCGTTCAGGCCCGCAAAATCGGACATATCGGCCAGCCAGATGGTGGCGCGCAGCATCTTTTCGCGCGATGACCCCGCTTGGATCAAAAGAGCGTCGATTTTATCGAGGCAGCCTTGGACTTGTTCCTGGATGGTCGCGCCCTCTGCCACTTGGCCAGACAGATAAGCCACGCCGTTGTGTTTAACGATCTTGGAGGCGCGGGGGGAGACGTCGATGCGTTCGATCATGGGGGAGGGGTGTCCTTTGTGTGGGTGTTGGTGGTTTAGCAAGGTGGTGGGGATGGGTAAATGGCCTGAATGTAGGTAACAAGGTCGATTATCATTTGGCTGTAAATTGCATCTTTACAGAGTTGAGAAGCCAGAAGTGAACAGTGGGGCCTTTTGCGGTGTACTTACCGGATGTGCCAAATGTCCTTGCGGATTATTCAGCGGGTATGCGCAATCGGGCTTTGCCTAGGCGGGGATGAAGGCGCCCTGCAATGCCCCACGCCACAAAGCAAGCAGCGCCAGCAATCGCAAACACGCCTGAAATAGGTGCGGCCAAAAGCACGAGCCACGCAATGCCAGGAGTCGCGATGCCTGAAACATCACGATAAGAGGAGTAAATCGCTGACATTTCAGTTCGTTCTGACGGCTTAACGGCCATCAAGAAAGGCAGCCCTGCACAGATATCCAATAGGATTAGGAAGAAGCTGCCAATGAACAGGGATGCGATTGCCATCCACGGTGCAAGGGATCCGATGCTGGCGATGGAAAATAAAATGGTGACAGCAATGAACCCGGTCCTGACAGAATAACGGATAGAGTGTTTTTGCATCCATTTAAGAAGCAGCGGAGATGCAAACAACGCGCCGTTTGTCAAAGACAGAAGAATACCACCGAGTTGATCGCCCAAGCCATTTTCGACTGCATAAATTGGCAGATACACGACATAAGCCCACCAGCCACAGGATCGTATGACAGCGAAAAGCCAGCCTGCGATTAGCCTGGGTTGCTGAAAGAACCGACCGAGGAAGCCTAGAGGGTTTGGTGATTGGTGTTTGGAGCGTGTGATTAACTTGCCGTTGCCCAGTCGTAGATACAAAAACATGCCCAGCATCCCGACAGCCGCGAGTGCCGAGATAATGAAGGGGGCGGGTTCCCACCACGTCCAAAGAAGAACCCCTAAAACGGGGCCGACTGTCCAGCCTAAGGCAGAATAGAACATTCGAAGGGTTTCGCATTTGCCCAGTTCAACACGCGCAATGTAATCGAGAACGTAAGTGTTAAAGCAGACGAAGGTGATGACTGTGGCCATAGAATTCAGAACCAGAGACAAAACAATCATTTGAGGGCTGCCAAGAATCGCGAGACTGGAACCCAAGATGAAACCAAATGCGCCGATTGAATACATCCAGCGGCGGGGAATAAACCTAATGAGGAAGGGAACAAGCAGCCCAGTGATCAGAGACAGAACGCCAATGAGGAAATAGATTGAGCTGATTACTGCTGCATCTTGAAGCGCATCGTACATTGCTACGGGGAACACGGAGATTAGAATGCCGCGCACGACGGCCTCTAACCCAGCCAAAGACGCAAATCCTTTGACTGAGGGGGTTGGGGCGTGGCGCAACCATTCGGGAATTCGGCGTTCAAACATTGTGGGGACCTTGCAGTGCTGCCCCTAACCTGCGCTGATTTTGGGCGGTTTCTGTTCAAACTGCGGCATCAACGATGAAAAACGACACTTGTGTTGGCGATTTGTTGGTTCGGGGGTGGTGGGCCGCAGGCCGCTGTGCCAGCGTCGTCCTCTCGGGTTTTGTTTACAAAACCCTGTCGTCAACGCCCGATCCTATGGGGCGGCGCTTTGGTTGGGTTTGGGCTTCAAAGTTGGGGTGTTTGGATTTGGCGGGATAAAGGGGGTGTCACTTGGTTCTGCGCGCCACCCCGCGGGTCGTCGCTGGTGCGGCTTTTACTTTGCTTGGGGTCTATTTGAAGTTGGTTTGTTACCCTGAAGGCGTTCCTGCTCTGGCTGTTTTTCTTGTTCGGTTTCGACATTGGGTTTGACAAAACGCTGAAAGAACCAGATGGCGAGTCCGGTCAAACCTACGATCACAATGTATCGCAGAATTATGTAGGGGACGTCGGGCGAGAGTAGATAATCCATATGAAGAATGTATGAGTTGAACTGAACTTTACAACACATTGGGGTGCTGGCCCGCGGATTGTCGCTGAGACCCGCTTATCTTTGGTTTGAAAACCCACGATTGGGATTGGGTTTTTGGCCTTTCTCGCTTGACCCAAACCCTTCTCTTTCATAGAAGCCACTATCTGCACCGTCCTAGATTCGTCTGGGGCGTTGTTGTTTTGGGCGTATGTTATCTGCGCCTGCCTAAATCGGGGACCTTCGGGGCCTTATAATTGCAGACCTACGGGGCTGCTTCACATTGCGGACCTACGGGGCCGCCACATACACGGAAGACAGTAAGAATGGCACTTAAGTCGTATAAACCGACGACGCCGGGCCAGCGCGGGCTGGTACTGATCGACCGTTCAGAGTTGTACAAAGGCCGTCCGGTCAAAGCCCTCACTGAAGGCTTGACCAAAAATGGCGGACGTAACAACACTGGGCGGATCACGATGCGTCGCAAAGGCGGTGGGGCGAAACGCCTGTACCGTATCGTTGATTTCAAACGCAACAAAATGGATGTTCCAGCTACCGTTGAACGGATCGAATATGACCCGAACCGGACTGCGTTCATCGCACTGATCAAATATGAAGACGGCCAACAGGCCTATATCATTGCTCCACAGCGTTTGGCTGTTGGGGATAAGGTGATTTCTTCGGCTAAGGCAGACGTGAAGCCGGGCAACACGATGCCGTTCACAGGTTTGCCAATCGGTACAATCATCCACAACATCGAGCTGAAACAAGGCAAGGGCGGGCAGATTGCACGTGCTGCTGGTACGTATGCTCAGTTTGTTGGTCGGGATGGTTCCTATGCTCAGATCCGTTTGTCTTCGGGCGAACTGCGTCTGGTGCGCCAAGAATGTATGGCCACTGTCGGTGCCGTGTCTAACCCAGACAACAGCAACCAGAACTTTGGTAAAGCGGGCCGCAACCGTCACAAGGGCATCCGTCCAAGTGTTCGTGGTGTGGTTATGAACCCTGTCGATCACCCGCATGGTGGTGGTGAAGGACGTACATCGGGTGGTCGTCACCCAGTGTCACCTTGGGGTAAGCCTACCAAAGGTGCGCGTACGCGCTCTAACAAGACAACGGATAAATTCATTGTTCGTTCCCGTCACGCCAAGAAGAAGGGTCGTTAATAGATGCCTCGTTCAGTATGGAAAGGCCCGTTCGTCGACGCTTATGTGCTTAAGAAAGCAGAAGTATCGCGCGAATCTGGTCGTAAAGAAGTTATCAAAATTTGGTCTCGTCGTTCGACGATCCTGCCACAGTTCGTTGGTTTGACTTTCGGCGTTTATAACGGCCGCAAGCACATCCCAGTAAACGTATCTGAGGATATGATTGGTCAAAAGTTCGGTGAATATGCTCCGTCGCGTACCTATTATGGGCACACTGCGGACAAAAAAGCGAAACGGAAATAAGCCATGGGAAAGTCTAAAAACCCCCGTCGCGTAGCAGAGAACGAAGCGTATGCCGTTTCTCGTATGCTGAAAACCAGCCCACAGAAGATGAACCTTTTGGCTCAGCTTATTCGTGGCAAATCGGTAGAAAAAGCATTGACCGACCTTACGTTTTCGAAAAAACGTATCGCCGCTGATGTGAAGAAGGCGCTGCAATCCGCGATTGCCAACGCTGAAAACAACCACGGTCTGGATGTTGACGAGCTGATCGTTGCAGAAGCCTGGGTTGGTAAAAACCTTGTCATGAAGCGTGGTCGTCCTCGGGCCCGTGGTCGTTATGGCCGCATCCTGAAGCCGTTCGCCCAAATAACCATTCTGGTGCGTCAACCAGCAGCAGAGGAGCAAGCATAATGGGTCAAAAGATCAATCCAATTGGCTTTCGTCTGCAAGTCAACCGCACATGGGATAGCCGCTGGTACGCCAACAAGCGTGATTTCGGCGATCTGTTGCACGAAGACCTGAAAATTCGGGAATTCATCAAAAAAGAATGCATGCAAGCGGGTATCGCGCGTGTGATCATCGAACGTCCGCACAAGAAATGCCGCGTGACAATCCATTCGGCACGTCCGGGTGTGATCATCGGCAAAAAAGGCGCTGACATCGAAACCCTTCGTAAGAAGCTGACACAGTTCACGGACAGCGAATTGCACCTCAACATTGTTGAAGTTCGCAAGCCAGAGCTGGATGCGCAGTTGGTTGCAGAAAGTGTTGCACAGCAATTGGAACGCCGGGTTTCTTTCCGTCGTGCCATGAAACGCGCAGTACAGAACGCGATGCGTATGGGTGCCCTTGGTATCCGCATCAACTGTGCTGGTCGTTTGGGCGGTGCAGAGATCGCGCGGACCGAATGGTATCGTGAAGGTCGCGTGCCGTTGCACACACTTCGTGCCGATATTGACTATGCACGCGCAGAAGGTCTGACTGCTTATGGTATCATTGGTATCAAAGTGATGATCTTCAAAGGCGAGATCATGGAACATGATCCAGCTGCACGTGATCGTCGTCAGGCTGAAATGCAAGAAGGTGGGCCTTCGCGTCCGCCTCGCCGCTAAGGAGAGTATAGATGCTATCACCAAAGCGTACCAAATTCCGCAAGGCGTTTAAGGGCCGTATCCACGGTCAAGCCAAGGGCGGTTCCGATCTCAATTTTGGGTCATACGGCCTGAAGACAATTGAACCAGAGCGTATCACTGCGCGTCAGATTGAGGCTGCTCGTCGTGCGATGACCCGCCACATGAAACGTCAGGGCCGTGTTTGGATCCGGATCTTCCCTGATTTACCAGTGACCAAAAAGCCTACCGAAGTTCGGATGGGTAAAGGTAAAGGTTCCGTCGAATTTTGGGCAGCCAAAGTTAAGCCGGGCCGGATCATGTTTGAACTCGACGGTGTTACCGACGAAGTTGCACGCGAGGCCCTTCGCCTTGCAGCGATGAAGTTGCCGGTAAAAACCCGCATCGTTCAACGCGAAGACTGGTGATTTAACGCGAAAGCGATAAATCTTGTTGTAAGAATAGAAACCCCTGAGCAAACGCTTGGGGGTTTTTCTTTTCTGGGAGATTGGAATGAACAAGAATTTTGCAGAACTAATAGAACCGTTGGATCGCCGACTTAGTGCAATGGTAGAAATGCCACCGATTTTGGACGGAAATTTACCCAAAAACATGCCGTTGGAGGGCGTCTATTTGTTCTCGGAAAAAGGAAGATACCTATATGTTGGGCGGTCGCGCAACATTCGAAACCGTTACCGAATGCATCGCCGGCTAAGCGCCCCGGACAATCAAGCGAGCTTCGCGTTCCTAATTGCAAGAAAACGCTTTGAGCTGGTAAGAGAAAAAGTTGAACCGACGACTTGGACACGAAAAAATTTAATGGCTGATGAAACTTTTAGCGAGTTGTTTACCGAAGCAAAGAAACGAGTAAGCCTAATGGAGTTTCGTTTTGTTGCTGAAAAGAACGATGAGCGGCAAGCCTTATTGGAAATCTACTGCTCGGTTTCCTTGAGGGCGTGTTACAATAAATTTCGAACGCATTGAAAGCTGGCGTAAGAATTAAACGACCCTCAGTGGATACGCTAGGGTCTATTGCTTTTGGGGTATTGGGAATGGGGCTTATCTGCTTAACTGACTGCGTGGGATGTGGTTGGGGAGTATCGACATGAGATTTAACACATTTGGATGGGCGGTTCTGCTTTCGCTGGGGCTTGGTGGCGCTGTGAATGCCCAATCGGAAAACGAGGCCTTGTTGTGTGAAGCAGCGAAGACAGGGCGGGTGATTGAGCTGGTGTACGACAAAGACGTCAGCAAAGGCTGTTTGCCGCGTATTTTGGATGTGCACCAAGTGGCGATTGGTAAAAACGGGTCGCTGTACCTGCATGGTTGGCAGAGCCGTGGCTGTACCAAGGGTCGCGATTTTGAGGCCAAGCGGATTTTCAAGTTTGAGAAGGTTAAGTCCGTGCAAATGATTGAGGGTGATTTTGGTGAAAAGTCACAGGCTGCCAAAGACAAGGGCTGGGATGGTTGCTTGGGAACGAACTGTTTTATCGAAAAGAATATCTGCGAATAGAGGTGCATTATGGGCGTCGTTTTAACAGAAAAGATTACCGGGCCAGCGGCGTGGTGCGCTGCGGATTTTGTCGGGGACGACAGTTGGGTGCACCATTTAACGCCTCAGGATATCGCGAAAATTGACGCGGCGCTGGCGCAGGCGCGCGCAAACGGGGTTGCGTTTCCAAACATCACAAAGGATGACATCGCGCTGGATGGGTTTGCGGATTTGTTCGCCGCGTTTCGCGAGGAGCTGGAAAACGGGCGCGGGTTTTTGTTGCTGCGCGGTTTGCCTGTTGAGCGGTATACCGACGACGAGATTAACCTAATTTATTACGGCATTGGCCTGCATCTGGGGCAGCCTGTGGGGCAAAACCCGAGGGGCGATCTGCTGGGCAAGGTCATGGCCGTTGGCGACCCAACCAAAAAGGAAACGCGGGTTTACGAAACGAACCTGTATTTGCCCTATCACACCGACCCGTCCGACGTGGTCGGCCTGTTGTGTTTGCGCAAGGCCAAGACGGGCGGGCTGAGCAGTTTGGTCAGTGTCGCGTCGATTTATAACCATATTCTGGAACATCACCGCGAACTGTTGGGGATATTTTACAAACAGTTTTACTATGCGCATTTAGGCGATGGCGAACCCAAGCTGTCGTCGTTGTTTTCATTTCATGAGGGCAAGTTGAGCTGTCGGTATTTGCGCCAATACATCGAGTTGGGGCATGAGGTGATGGGGCTGCCTTTGTCGGGCGTAGAAATCGAGGCGCTGGATACGTTTGATCGGATTATGCACGACCCCGCGTTGCGCATTGATATGATGCTGGAGCCGGGCGATTTGCAGTTTGCCAACAACTATGCGGTGCTGCATTCGCGCACGGATTTTGTGGATTTTGAGGCCGAGGAAAAGCGGCGCAAGATGCTGCGATTGTGGCTAAAGATGCCGAATGCGCGAAGGCCGGGGCCAGGGTTTCCGGGGCGCAACGGGTTTGATTTGCCGGTGGTGGCGGGTCGCTAATTTATGATCCAAGGGCGTCCGACGCCATCATTTTCGGAATCTGTGAACATGCCGCGCGCATACAACGGGTCGGTCAGGATACTGGTCGAGAGTTCCAATATTGACCATCTGGAGATGGGTTGATTGTTGTACACTTGTTCTGCGATTTTCCAGGCCGCCCTTGCCCGAGCCGAGTTGTGAGTAGACTCTGCGGGGCGTGCATTTAATTGTTCCAAACTGGCCCAAATCACAGAATAATGCGCAATGTAAGAGAGCATTTCGTTTTCAAGGTGGGTCATTGAGCCCAATGCCAGCAGGTCAGTGCCCGCATGGGTGCATTCGTGAACGATGACGCCCGCCATCTTGATTCGTTCACTTCGGGTGTGGCCCAGCGTTGCCCTCCGTAAACATATTACGTCAAAAACCGTATTAGAATTGAACTTTTCTTCGTGCACGTATCGCGCCTGTGCATTTGCGTTCAAAAGCGAGTTTGTTACGATCACGCTGATTTTGCCTTCGACGATCGCATCGCTCACTTTTTGATACATACTGGGCCTGATCGACCATCGTCCCATTGTAAAGCTGAGGTTTTCGACAATGGGGTCGGCCAGAACATCCAAGATCAATTCGCGGGCTTCTATGTTTTCTTCTTCGCTCATGGGCGGCTCCGAACATTGGATAAATAATCAACCGTTAAGGGCTTAGTCGATAAATGATTTTGCTCAATTTTTCTTGGGCGGCGTGTGGTAAATTAATGCAGCCGCGCGCGCACGACGTAGCCTTCGATCTGTTCTTCGCCAAGGGCGCGCATGGCTTCTAGGCGGTGATAGCCTTCGATCAGTACGAAGCCCGTTTTGCCTTCGCGCACTTGGATCGGGGTCAGTTGCCCGTTTTCCAAAATGTCTTCGGCAATTTCAGTGACCTTATCCGCCTTGAGCGTCTTTTTACGCTTAACGGGGATGCGAAGGTCGGCGATGGAGAACATTGATTTTATCGGCATGGGCTGAGTGTGCAGCAGCGGATCGATTTTAGCCAGCGCGGATTTTTCAGTTCGCAGTTTCCATTGGCGATGGTCTGTTGCAGTATTTCATCCAAAGGCAGGAGTTTTTGATGAACGTTCCGACAATTGATCTGCGTGATCCACGGTTTCAGACAGATAAATATGCTCTGATCGAGGAGCTGCGCGCGCAGGGGCCGTTTGCGCGAACGGTTGATGGCGCGGTGGTGTTCTTTAATCAGGATGACGTGAGCCATGTGCTAAAGTGCGAGGATTTCCGTTTTGCGTTTAGCGAGATCAATCCAGAGCGCAGCCCGTATTTGGCCAAAGCGATTGAGCACGAGTTGCTGAATATGCACGGCGAGCCCCATGCGCGGCTGTCGCGGTTGTTAAAAAAGGCGCTGCGCGATCGGGTGTTTGAGGATATTCGAAGCAAGATTGAAGACATCGTTTCGGAGCTGATTGAGGAAATGCCTGCGGATGGCGAGTTTGAGTTTTGCGCCGGCTTTGCCGATCCGTTGCCCGCGCGGGTGCTGGGGCCGATGTTTGGCATTCCGTATGAACGGGTCGATGGGTTGAGCGCGTGGATACAGGTGGGCGGGCGCAAATCGGATGCGCTGTTGTCGGGCGTTGGGATCGAAGAGGTTGAGGACGCAAACCGAAATATCCACACGTATTTGCGCGGGTTGTTGGCAGAGCGCAAAGACAATCTGGGCGAGGATTTGCTGAGCGAGTTGATCCAAGCTGAAATTGACGGCGATAAAATGTCAGAGGACGAGTTGGTGTATTTGGTCGGAGAGCTGGCATCGGCTGGCGTGGATACCACGCGGGCGCAATTGCCGTTGATCCTGCATGCACTGCTGACCCATCCAAACGAGTTGGCAAAGCTGCGCGGTGATACTGGGTTAAGTTTACGCGCGGTGGATGAGGGGATGCGATGGGCGCCGTTGCCGTGGGCGTTGCCCCACGCGGCGACGCGGGCCAGTGAATATCGGGGTGTTTCGTTCAAGGAAGGCGATCTGGCGTTTGTGCTGGTTCCCGCTGCGAACCGCGACCCGAATGTGGTGGAGGAGCCGAATGCGTTCAACATCACGCGGGATCGCGCCAAACATTTCGCCTTTGGTGGCGGGATGCATTCGTGCCCCGGGGCGCAGTTGGCGCGGATGGAAATGTCGAGCGCGTTGGCGAGCTTGGTGGAGCGTTTGGACGTGATCGAGTTGGTTGAGGCAGAGTGGGAAGTTGGCAATGTTGGGAGAACGCTGAAATCGTTGCGGCTGCGGATTAGGAAGGGATGAGTATGCGAAAGATTGAGTATTTCTATTCGGCGCATTCGGCGTTTGCCTATATCGGGTCGGCAAAGTTGGCGGCGATTTGTGCGGCAAATGGGTGCGTCTTGGAACATCACCCGATTGCGTTGAGCCCTGTGGTGGAGGCCGTTGGCGGGTTGTCGTTTGCGGTGCGAACGCGTGGGCATGTGAATTACTATTTCGGGCGCGAGGTGGAGCGTTGGGCAGAGTTTCGGGGCGCAGAGATTTTGAACCATCGACCGAGCTATCACGATAATTCGTTGGACCTGTCGAACGGAATGTTGATTGCGGCGATTGAACAGGGCGGCGATGTGGATGCGTTGGCGCACGCGGTTTTGCAGGCCCATTGGCGCGATGACATTGATTTGGCGGATGCGGCCACGTTGGCGGGTGTGGCAAAGTCGGTCGGGATTGATCCCGCGCCGTTGTTGGATGCCGCGTTAACTGCGCCCATTCAGGCGACCCACGCGGCCAATACCGCCGAGGCGATTGCGCGAAGTGTGTTTGGATCACCGACGTATTTTGTGGACGGGGATATGTTTTACGGGCAGGACCATTTGGAAATGTTGGACCGTGCGCTGCAAAAACCGTTTGCGCCACATTCGTTCAAAAACCCATAGGAGCGGGCCATGCCAGAGATTAAATCCCTATTTGTCACGCGGTTGTACCGTGCGGCCTTGTCCGAGCAAAAACCAGCGGTGGATGCAGCCGAGATGGAAGCGACCTGCCTGTCGATTGCCGAAGATGACGAGGCGGGGCAGGATTGGTGCGAGGAAAATGATTTTCCAGGCTACACCAGTTACGCGAGTTTGGATGATCTGCCTTGGCGGTTCCCGATCTTTGCGGATTTGGTCAAGGTTTTGGATGCGCACGTAGCCACATTTGCCAAGGATTTGGCGTTTGATCTGGATGGTCGCGCGCTAAAGCTGGACAGTTTGTGGATCAACATTCTGCCGATGGGCGGCGTGCACACCGGCCATATTCACCCCCATTCTGCGATCAGCGGCACGACCTATGTTGCGATGCCAGACGGGGCCAGCGCGATCAAATTCGAAGACCCGCGATTGGCGATGATGATGGCCGCCCCCGTGCGCAAGAAAGATGCGCCGATGGAGTTGCAGCCGTTTCGATATGAGGCGCCTGTGGTCGGGGATGTGTTGTTGTGGGAAAGCTGGCTGCGCCACGAGGTGCCGCTGAACATGTCCGATGATGAACGGATTTCGGTGAGTTTCAACTATGCGTGGGCAGATTGAACGAAGATTATAGCTATATCATCGAGGGGCCGGATGGTGGCGCGCTCGGCTCGCAGGCGGATGTGATAGCTGGGCTGCGCCAATGTTTTGGCGAAGTGCGCGGCGACTTGAAGTCAACGCCAAGGCAGCATAAGGGCCTTGTCGGCTGGAACAAGATGTTTGGTGTTTGGACGGATATCGCCAATTTCGCCAGTTATGGGCGAAACATACGGTTTCCCCAGTTTGAAGCCTATGTTTTTGATCCTGATGGCTTTGTGGTGTTTCATGTTGGCGATAAGGTGCAGCGGCTGAGCTGTGTGGTGTATGTTTCACCCCAAGAGGCCGAGCAGTTTGAACAATCTATTGCGGGTTTGGGTTGGACCCATCGGCAACGCAATTGGCGCGATTGGTTTCGAACGCACTAGGCGATGTATTAGCGGTTGCCTTTCCTGCGCAAAGTAAGCAGTGTTCACTTAACGAGCGGCGCAATTCGTGCCGCGATTTAGGAGAACACCATGCAATCCCCAGTTCCAGCCCTGAGCCATTCTTTAACTGCGCTGTCCACTATTTTGAAAAAAGCCGAGGCCCATTGCGAGGCCCATAAAATTGCGCCCGACGTGATGCTGAACGCGCGGTTGTACCCCGACATGATGCATCTGACGCGCAATGTGCAGACGGTTTGTGACACGGCCAAGGGCGCGGCGGCGCGGCTTTCACAAACGGAAAACCCGAGTTTCATGGATGATGAGGCGACGTTTGAACAGTTGCAGGCGCGAATCCAGAAGACTCTGGAATTTATGGCGAGCGTGCCAGAGGTTGCGTTTGACGGGGCCGAGGATCGCGAAGTGGTTTTGCCCGCAGGTGGCGATGAGTTTAAGTTTTCGGGTGCAGGGTATATGGCGACGTTTGTGATGCCGAATTTCTATTTTCACATGGCCACTGTGCACGGCATTTTGCGCCACAACGGCGTGGTGATCGGCAAGCGCGATTTCTTGGGCGCGTAAAACACCAAACACACGCAAATGCGATTTGGGGCGGCTCGACATTGTTGGGCCGCCCCGCTAGTTTTAGGAAACTATTTTTTGCGCGAGGGCAGGACCATTCTTAGACGATTTTTTATGTTCGCACCGATGCTGTTGGTATTGGCGCTTGGGGCTTGCGGCACGCACGAACTTTCGCCCGTTTCACAAAACGATTTTGCAAAACTTGAGGCGCGGCTTTTGTCGCTGGGGCCTGATGTGGACCCGAGCGAGGCGGCGCGGGCGGCACGGATTTCGCTGACCTATCCACGCCAATTGCGGGTGGAATACGGCGTGACCGACGGGCCGTTGATCCACAACACCAAGGTGAATGCTGGGACGCGGCCCCGTGGGTTGTGCTGGCATTGGGCCGAGGATTTGGAGAACCGTCTGGCATCAGAGCAGTTTCAGACGTTAGATTTGCACCGCGCCATTGCCAATTCAGACGTGGCGCTGCGGATCGATCATTCCACGGTGCTGATCAGCCGCAAAGGCGCAACCATGCAAGACGCGATTGTGCTGGACGGCTGGCGGTACGGCGGGGAATTGTACTGGGGGTCACTGGCGGAGGACGCGAAGTATCGGTGGTTGCCGCAGACGGAAGTGCTCAAGAAGCGCGCTGAGGAGCAGGCGCGGACGGGGTGGTGACGAGATGATTCTGGGGAAAGTTAGAGGTACCATATTACTATTTTGCAGCTTGATTGCAGCCCCTGCCATTGCTCAATTCCATAATGGGGAGAACTTGAGACGAGTATTGTTTGAGATGGGGTCCCATAGTGTGAATCTGGATGGTTACATGCTTGATTACTCCGTTGATCTTGAAGTTCCTGATGTGAAATATCGACGATGGGTAGATTTAACCAAGTTCGATTATGAAACTATTTCGCCAATCAGATTGCAGATGAACAAAGGTAAAAAAGAATACTATTTTAACGTTGTGCGTAGTGACCTTTTCTATGAAGAGACGATTCCATATCTCAACTTTGAAACTTGGGTTCGGAAAGAGCATCCGAATACTCGTTGGCCTTTAGAGTTGGATGAAAATACAAAGTCGATAGAAGACAGTTTACGCATTGCGGTTCCAAACATATCTGAAATTACAAGATTTGAATTTGACGATGATGGCCAAAAACGAACTGTGGTAGAACTCCAGCGGTTTACTATGGGTCACGATAACAGAATTGAGGTCGAAAAATTTAGACGATATTTTCTAGCTTATGCAAATGAATTAGGATGCGTTGGCGCTGAGGCTTGAAATTAGTGAGCTTTTGCTAAGAGGATGAATTTAAACTGAGTGCATTGCCTGACCGCGGGTGGGCTTTGCTTTGTTTTTGACAGCCACTTTATGGTTCCGCGTCTTCCTACCTATCTTTGAATTGTGGCGTTGCAGGAGAGCCCGCCCATGGGGCGGTCGGGCTCTGCACGGCGGCTACGCCTTGAATCCGTGCTTTGGAGTGCGATGCGTTTATGGGGCACATTCTCGTGTTTTGTTTCAAAACACTGTCACGTCGGTGGGATCGGGCTCTGCACGGCGGGCTTCGCCCTTGATTTCGTGTGGGGAGCAAAAACAGCGATAGAAACAATCCCCACAAGGGGTTGCCACACACCCACTTCCCGCCTATAGACCGCGTTCGTACTGTACTCCATTGGAATCAGTGTGACCTATTTGTGTGCAAAATTGCATGATGCGGGGCACTCCGATGATGTTGAAAAAGGAAGATGGCCATGGATGCCAATGATCTTCGGGGAAAAACCCCGGACGAGCTTCGCACGGAGCTTGTAGCACTAAAAAAAGAAGCGTTTAACTTGCGTTTTCAAGCTGCGACAAACCAGCTGGAAAATACTGCACGTGTGCGCGTTGTTCGCCGTTCCGTTGCGCGGGTGAACACTATCCTGAACCAAAAAGCTGCTGATGCAGCTTCTGCTGAGTAAGAAGGTCTGAATTATGCCAAAGCGTATTTTGAACGGCACAGTCACAAGCGACCAGAATGCTCAGACTGTAACAGTTTCCGTAGAGCGTCGGTTTACACACCCCGTTCTGAAAAAGACCATTCGTAAGTCCAAAAAATATCGGGCACATGATGCGAATGAACAATTCAAAGTTGGTGATAAAGTTCGCATTCAAGAATGCGCACCAATTTCGAAGACCAAACGCTGGACGGTTCTGACCTCTGCTGACGCAGAATAAGAATTTACAGTTTAATCGAAACCCTGGGGCCTAGACTGCATTTAGGTCCCCAAAGGTCGGAGTATCTACCATGATCCAGATGCAGACCAATCTTGAAGTAGCTGACAACAGCGGCGCACGCCGTGTTCAGTGTATCAAGGTTCTGGGCGGTTCCCACCGGCGCTATGCGTCCGTGGGAGACATTATCGTTGTTTCTGTGAAAGAAGCCATTCCACGCGGTCGCGTGAAAAAAGGTGAAGTTCGCAAGGCAGTGGTTGTGCGTACCGCTAAAGAAGTCCGTCGTGATGACGGCACAGCAATTCGGTTTGACACCAATGCTGCAGTCCTTTTGAACAATGCGGGTGAGCCAGTTGGCACACGTATCTTCGGCCCAGTGGTTCGCGAGCTTCGCTCCAAGAACTTCATGAAGATCATCTCGCTTGCGCCGGAGGTCCTGTAATATGGCTGCTAAGCTGAAAAAAGGTGACAAGGTCATCATTCTTGCCGGTAAGGACAAGGGTAAAGAGGGTTCTATCAACTCTATCAACCCATCCACTGGCAAAGCTGTTGTGTCTGGCGTGAATGTTTCCATTCGCCACACCGCGCAAACGCAAAACTCTCAGGGTGGACGTGTTCCAACCGAGATGCCGATCCAACTGAGCAACCTTGCTTTGATCGATCCAAAAGATGGCGGCCCAACACGGGTTGGTTTCAAAATGGATGGTGACAAAAAAGTACGTTTTGCCAAGAAATCGGGAGAAGTGATTGATGGCTGATTATCAACCACGTCTAAAGGCCGCGTATAAGGAGACTATCCGCGCAGCCATGAAAGAAGAGTTCGGTTACAAGAACGACATGCAAATCCCCAAGCTCGAGAAAATCGTGCTGAACATGGGTGTTGGCGAAGCCGTAAACGACTCTAAGAAAATCCGTTCTGCTGTTGCTGATATGGCCGCGATTGCGGGTCAGCAGCCGGTGATTACCAAAGCGAAGAAATCTATCGCTGGTTTCCGCGTTCGTGAAGACATGCCTTTGGGTGTGAAGGTTACGTTGCGTGGCGATCAGATGTACGAATTCTTGGATCGTTTGGTAACAGTCGCAATGCCACGTATTCGTGACTTTCGCGGCGTATCGGCCAAGAGCTTTGATGGACGTGGCAACTATGCCATGGGCCTGAAAGAGCACATCGTATTCCCAGAGATCGACTACGACAAAGTAGACGTGATGTGGGGCATGGATATTGCGTTTAACACAAACGCAGACACAGACGCGGAAGCGAAAAGCTTGCTAGGGCACTTTAACGTGCCGTTCACAAGCTGATCGCGGAGGAGATTAGAACATGGCTAAAAAAGCAATGATCCAACGCGAACTGAAGCGTCAAGCATTGGTGGCAAAATACGCTACTAAACGCGCTGCGCTGAAAGAAATCGCATCGAACATGGACCTTCCGATGGAAGAGCGTTTCAAGGCCCGCCTAAAGTTGGCGGAACTTCCACGCAATTCTTCGGCCACACGCCTGCACAACCGTTGTCAGGTCACTGGTCGTCCGAAGGCCTATTACCGTAAACTGAAAATGTCTCGGATTGCGTTGCGCCAGTTGGCGTCTGACGGCCAAATCCCTGGCATGGTCAAATCGAGCTGGTAAGGAGAAGTACAGATGAACGATCCTATCGGTGATATGCTCACACGGATTCGCAACGCACAACTGCGCGGCAAGTCTACTGTGAAAACACCTGCATCTAAACTGCGTGGTTGGGTTTTGGACGTGCTCCAAAGCGAAGGCTACATTCGCGGTTACGAAGCTGGAACAGGCGTCGACGGACACCCAGAGTTGGAGATTTCTTTGAAATACTTCGATGGGGTTCCTGTGATCAAAGAATTGAAACGGGTTTCTACACCTGGCCGTCGCGTTTACGCGGGTGCCAAAGAGATCCCAACAGTTCGTCAAGGTCTTGGCGTTTCAATCGTATCGACACCGCAAGGTGTTATGTCAGATGCACAAGCACGCGCAGCCAATATCGGCGGCGAAGTGTTGTGCACAATCTTCTAAGGGGTGACAGATGTCTCGTATTGGTAAAAAACCGGTCGAGCTGCCCAGTGGCGTTACTGCCTCTGTGTCTGGCCAGACCGTAGAAGTTAAAGGCCCTAAAGGTGTTCGCACTTTCACGGCTGCTGACGATGTATCCATCACAGTTGGCGACAACGGTGTAGAAGTGAAACCACGTGGCATGTCCAAACGGGCACGTCAGCAGTGGGGCATGTCTCGCACTCAAATCGGCAACTGCGTAACTGGCGTGACCGAAGGCTTTAAGAAAGAGCTTGAGATCAACGGCGTTGGTTATCGTGCAAGCATGCAGGGCACTGTCCTCAAGCTGGCATTGGGTTTGTCGCATGATGTGGAATACCAAGTGCCTGACGGCATTACGGTAACTGCACCAAAACCAACTGAAATCATTGTGGAAGGCATCGATCAACAAGCTGTTGGTCAAGTTGCCGCCAATATTCGTCAGTACCGCAAGCCAGAGCCTTACAAGGGCAAAGGCATCAAGTACAAAGATGAGTATATCTTCCGCAAAGAAGGTAAGAAGAAGTAAGGAGCGTAACAATGGCTATGAGCAAGAGAAATCTGTTCCTGAAGCGTCGTATGCGCAACCGGAGCAAAATGCGGAAGGTGGCTGCTGGTCGCCCCCGTCTGAGCGTTCATCGTTCAAACAAGAACATCAGTGTTCAGCTGATCGACGATGTAAATGGCGTGACACTCGCGTCGGCTTCCTCACTGGAATCCGTGCTGGGTGTTATCGGCAAAAACAACGTCGAAGCGTCTGCCAAAGTTGGCGCAGCGCTCGCAGAACGTGCAAAGAAAGCAGGCGTAGACACCTGTTACTTTGACCGTGGCGGGTTCCTGTTTCACGGCAAAGTTAAAGCGTTGGCTGATGCTGCCCGTGAAGGTGGCTTGAAGTTCTAATTATTGTAGGCGGCCCTCTCGGGCTGCCTCGATGATCCGGGGTGTGTTCGCACATCACTAGGATTGGATTTACGGGCAGTGCCCACAAAATATGGAGGCCTTCAATGGCTAGAGATGACAACCGCGGCGGTGGCAGACGCGACCGCGACGAGAACCCAGAATTTCAGGATCGCTTGGTTGCAATTAACCGCGTATCCAAAACTGTAAAAGGCGGTAAGCGCTTTGGTTTTGCAGCACTTGTTGTTGTAGGCGACCAAAAAGGCCGCGTTGGTTTCGGTAAAGGTAAAGCAAAAGAAGTACCTGAAGCGATCCGCAAAGCGACTGAAGCTGCGAAACGCAAAATGATCCGCGTTCCTCTGCGTGAAGGCCGTACATTGCACCACGACGTAAAGGGCCGTCACGGCGCTGGTAAAGTTGTGATGCGGACAGCCCCTGCGGGTACTGGCATCATTGCTGGTGGTCCAATGCGTGCGATTTTCGAAATGTTGGGTGTTCAGGACGTTGTGTCCAAATCCATCGGTTCTGCGAACCCGTACAACATGATCCGTGCGACTATGGATGGTTTGTCCAAAGAATCTTCTCCGCGTAACGTTGCACAACGTCGTGGCAAGAAAGTTTCTGACATTCTGCCAAAGACTGATGCACCTGTTGAAGCAGCAGCAGACGCTGCAAGCGAAGAGGCTTAAGATTATGGGTAAAACTATTGTTGTAAAACAGATCGGTTCCCCGATCCGTCGTCCAAAAGACCAACTGCAAACGCTGGTTGGCTTGGGCCTGAACAAAATGCACAAAACACGCGAGCTGGAAGACACACCTTCCGTACGCGGCATGGTGCGCAAGATCTCTCACATGGTAGAGATCATCGAAGAAAAAGGTTAAGCTGCGGCTTGATCGGTGCGTGCATAGCACACACCCTACACAGATAGAGGCGCCCTCGCAGGATTGTGGGGGCGTTTTTTATAGGAGTTGAGTGTTGTTTTCTAGAGAAATTATTTCTGAATTAAAGTTTTACGTCTATCGGCTAATTGATCCGCGTAATGGGGAAACCTTTTATGTTGGAAAAGGAAACGGTAACCGAGTATTTGAACACGCATTTGGCGAAATAAGCGTGGGCGATGAAGATTTGTCCGACAAATTACAGCGGATACGGGAAATAAAATTATCCGGATTTGAGGTGCAACACGTCATTCACAGGCACGGTCTGGACGAAAACACGTCCTTCGAAGTCGAAGGAGCCTTGATCGAGGCATATCCGAGTGTGACAAATTTGGCTGGCGGACATCACAATGCAGATCGAGGCGTCGCGCATGCCCAACAAATCATCGAAAGATACACCGCTCCAGATGCTGTCTTGAAGGACAAGATCATTGAGATAACAGTGAATCTAAGTGCAGCAAATTTTTCTCTTTACGATGCGACACGTTTTGCTTGGAGAGTCTCTTTGCCACGAGCTTCAGAAGCAGAATTTGCTGTAGCGGTCGTCAATGGCCTTATCGTCGAGGTTTTTGAGATTGAAAAGTGGTTACCTGCGACAATAGAAAACTTTCCCACCTTGGGATACATTGGCGAAGATACTGGTCGGTTTGGTTTTGAAGGTAAAGTAGCGCCTGATACTATTCGAACGGATTTGCTTCGTCACAAGGTTCCTCGTCGACCTAAAGGCGCAGCCAATCCAATTCGTTACTACAACATTTAGAATACAACCTGTTCAGTTTACTCGCTCAACAGATACGTCAAAATGATCAAAGAGGCGTTGGATATTTGGATTTCTTAGGTATTGCTCTCTAACTCCCCAAATACAACAGCCCTGAACACACGAACCACACTGTCCAGTGTGGGAGGCGCAGTAAACTCGCGGCGGGGCGTTTTAGCCATTGGACTTGGGCGATCCAGACTACTCCCCACAGGAAAAATAGTCCGCTGAAGAGTTGGATGGCTAGGGGCTCGATGTCTCCGAAATCTTTTAGGGCGATGGCGAAGAGGGCGAGGGCGACCACCAGCAGATCGACGGAGAGCATTTGAAAGGCGCACATGGCTTGGACCCAGTGGGTGGTTAGCTTTGCGTTGCTGGGATCGGGCTCAATCGCGGCGGTTTCGCGGGTTCCGCCGATGACGTGCGCGACGACGGCCAGCAAGGTGATACAGGCGACGATGAGGACTGGGATGTTCATGGGGCTTCCTTTGCGTGGCAAGGTCTTGGCCCATAACACGCGTGTTTGCGGCTTACAGCTATGTGTCGCGAGGTCGCATGGGTTGAGTTAGCCCGCCACTGGGACGCCAAACACGATCAGGACGGCGTAGTCCTTTTTGGTGCAATCGGCCACGGGTGGTGGGCTTTCGCCTGGTCGCAGCGGAAATTTGGAGATGTCGGCGTTTGCGGGGGAGCAGACCGCGCCGTCAAATTCGGGGGTGTATCGGGATGATCGGCAGGGGCCGTGGGTCACGTCTTTGATGCGCTTGTCGTCGGATAGGTTCCATGTTTGTGCGCCGTTTGCATCGGGCGCGTCCACTGTCAGTAGGGAGATATGCTCTTCGCCGTTGGTGACGTAGTATTGGCCTGCGGGCATGGGAAATTCGGGGGCCTTCATGATCAGGCCGTTTTCGTCGATCCACCAATCGTTGATATCGAACCGCCAGCCAGACGGCGCGATGTTGCCCGCTTTGGCGAGGAGTTTGTAGAATTTGAGCCAGACGCCGATTGGTCCGGGATCAACGCGCCAAAGGCCCCAGGTTTCAGCACCCGTGCCAGATGTTTCGTTCTCAAGCCCGAGGGCGGCGATGTATTGCACGCGCTTGAAACGGCGGAATTTGCGCTGCGCGAGGGCAGGGGTTGCGAAGAACGCGAGGGCGGTGGCGATAAGGGTGCGGCGGGTTAGGGGCATTGGTTTGGGTCCGTGCTTGGTAGGAAAGAAGGTAGCACATCTTGGGGTGTTGTCGAATGGTTGAAGCCAAAGGGATGACGTTGCTACTGAAAAAAGACCTGCGCTGAAATGGCAGTTGAAATGCCAATAAGTTCACGATATATTCTTGTTACGTTCGTAAGCACGAGGATTCTAATGTCGAAATTTCTAGGACAAGACGGTCAGTACCATGAAACGGGATCATTTTTAGGGCAAGACGGTAGATATCATCCAGCAGGCTCATTCCATGGGGTAGATGGAAAATACCATCCTGCTGGAGCATTTCAGGGGCAAGATGGTAAGTACCATCCGACAGGCAGTTTCTTAGGACAGGACGGTTTGTATCACTACCAAGGGTCTTTTTTTGGTATTGATGGAAAGTACCACTTGATAGGTTTTTTTGTAGGGGTGGATGGTAGATATCACCCGCCAGGAGCGTTTGTGGGAGTGAGTGGCGCTTATGTGGAATCCGCTTCGCTAGTCAGGAAAGATATTCGTAATCAACAGGGTGTAGATTGTTAGTGCCCTGTAAATAAGAGTAGATTCTATCGGGATGATTTCGTCAATTTTCTACTAAGAAGCCGCCGTTTCTTTGGAAATTCGGATACTATGGCCACTATCCGTCTCAACACTTGCCACACCCTCACATCCCGTCTATACGCCACCCTTCTGGGAACCTTTCCAGAATCACATCGTAACGCCGTGTTTGCCCCTTTCGTCGCTGATCGGGGGTAGTTCCGGCAAAAGGAGATAGCGACAATGAAACTGAATCAACTTTCAGACAACCCAGGTGCAACCAAAAAGCGCAAGCGCATTGGTCGTGGTCCGGGTTCCGGTACTGGTAAAATGGGTGGCCGTGGTATCAAAGGGCAAAAATCCCGTTCGGGTGTTGCCATTGGTGGCTACGAGGGCGGCCAAATGCCTTTGTACCAACGTCTGCCTAAGCGCGGCTTTAACAACATCAACGCGAAAACGCATGCTGTTGTGAACCTTGGCCTGCTGCAAAAGTTCATCGACGAGAAGAAAATCGACCCTAAGAAGCCAATCACTGAAGAATCTTTGGTTGAATCTGGTCTGGTGCGTCGCGTTAAAGATGGCGTTCGTATCCTGAACAAGGGCGCGATCACATCCAAGATTGATCTGACTGTAACGGGTGCTTCTAAGACTGCGGTTGCAGCTGTTGAAGCGGCTGGCGGTAAACTTACGGTCACAACTGCGGCAAAAGCTGACGCGGACGCCTAATAGGTCTTGTGAGCGACGCATTCGCCGCTTACATATTCTTCGATCAAGTTTTTCGGCGCCGCGCGATCTGAAACGATCTCGCGGCGTTCGTGTTTCACGCCCCTTATCGGGCGACTGTTCTTTAGAAAGGAACGTTCATGGCGTCTGCTGCTGAACAAATGGCATCCAACATCAGTTGGGGGGCCTTCGGTAAAGCCAAGGAACTGCAATCGCGGATTTTATTCGCGCTGGGTTTGTTGATTGTGTATCGCATCGGGACGTTTATCCCTGTGCCTGGTATCGATTCAGTTGCGCTCGAGCAGTTTGTTGAAAGCGCGCAGCAAGGTGTGGGCGGCATTCTTAATATGTTCTCGGGCGGGGCGATTGGTCGGATGGCCATTTTCGCGTTGGGGATCATGCCGTATATTTCGGCCTCGATTATTGTTCAGTTGATGACGGCGATGGTTCCGGCATTGGAGCAGTTGAAGAAAGAGGGCGAGCAAGGCCGCAAAAAGATCAACCAATACACACGCTATGGCACGGTAGTTTTGGCGATGTTCCAGTCCTATGGCATGAGCCGTGGTTTGGAAGCGGGCGATTTGGCGTCTAATCCTGGGTTCTTGTCCTTCCAGTTGCCAGCGATGATTACGCTGGTGGGTGGTACGATGTTCCTGATGTGGATCGGTGAACAAATCACTGCACGTGGTATCGGCAACGGTATTTCTTTGATTATCTTCGTGGGCATTATTGCTGAGCTGCCAGCCGCGCTGGCACAGTTCTTTGCCTCTGGTCGTTCTGGTGCGTTGTCGCCTGCCGTGATCGTTGGTGTGATGATTATGGTGGTGATCGTGATTGCCTTCATCGTTTACATGGAGCGCGCCTTGCGAAAGGTGCATATCCAGTATCCCAAACGCCAAGTCGGCATGAAGGTTTATGGCGGCGAAAGCAGCCACCTGCCGATCAAACTGAACCCAGCGGGCGTTATCCCACCGATCTTTGCCTCTGCGCTGTTGTTGTTGCCAACGACGATTTCAACATTCTCTGGCACGCAAACAAGCCCGTTCATGAACACGCTGTTGGCGTATATGGGCCCGGGTCAACCGTTGTATCTGGCGTTCTTTGTCGCGATGATCGTGTTCTTTAGCTATTTTTACACGGCCAACGTATCGTTCAAGACGGATGATGTTGCGGACAATCTGAAAAAGCAGAACGGTTTTGTGCCAGGCATTCGCCCAGGTAAAAAGACCGAGGAATATCTGGATTACGTGGTTGCACGTTTGCTGGTTCTTGGCTCTGCATATTTGTGTGCCGTGTGTTTGTTGCCAGAAATTCTGCGCGCCCAACTGGCGATCCCGTTCTACTTTGGGGGTACGTCTTTGCTGATCGTTGTGTCCGTTACGATGGATACGATCACGCAGGTTCAATCGCATCTGTTGGCGCATCAATACGAAAGCCTGATCGAGAAATCGAAACTGCGTGGTAAGAACCGTAGCAAGGCACGTGGCGGTCGTCGCGGTCGCTAAGATCAAAATAACCCAAGAATTTGAGGCCATGCTGATCCCAGTGTGGCCTTTTTTCGTTGGCGGATTTTGATACTGCTGCGACGTGTATGCGCAAGTATACGATTCCTGATTTCGCTAGCTTGAAAAAGACGTTATCAATACGCTGCACTTCGAAGGGAATTTACAATGAACATTATTTTGCTTGGACCACCGGGCGCGGGTAAGGGTACTCAGGCTGCCGTATTGGTGGAAGATCGCAACATGGTTCAGCTGTCCACGGGCGATATGCTGCGGGCGGCGCGTACATCAGGCACTGAAATGGGTAAGATGGTTGCGGGTGTGATGGATCGCGGTGAATTGGTAACAGACGAGATTGTAATCGGGTTGATCCGCGAACAGTTGGAAACGGCAAAGGCGGATGGCGGGTTCATTTTTGACGGATTTCCACGCACGCTTGCACAGGCGGATGCCTTGGGTGAATTGTTGCAAAGCGTTGGGCAGAAACTGGATACGGTTGTTGAGATGCGTGTCGATGACACGGCATTGGTGGCGCGGATTACCGGGCGTTACACCTGCGGAAATTGTGGTGAGGGATACCACGACGAAGCGAAAAAGCCTGCAGTTGAAGGCAAGTGCGATAAATGCGGCGGCTCTGAGTTTAAGCGCCGTGCGGATGACAATGAAGACAGCTTAAGAACACGTTTGATGGCGTATTACAAAGATACCTCGCCGTTGATCGGGTATTACTATGCCAAGGGTCAGTTGCAGAGCATTGACGGGTTGGCATCGATTGATGATGTGAAATCTTCGATTAGTGGGGCGTTAAGCAACGTTTGATTTGCGCGCGGTGCTGAGCCCTGCGGCGCGGGGTGCCTGCGGCGCGGATATTTTTGGCCAGAAGAAACTAAAGCCGTTCGAGCAATCGGGCGGCTTTTTCTATTTCGGGGCCGAGGGGACGGTCGGTTGTTAGGAGTGGCAGCTCGTTTGACAGGGTCGCGACAATGGGCGCGGCGTTTGGGCCGAGGATTGGGTTGCGCAGGTGGATGGCTTGCAGGGCGGTGCGTGCCTCTAGCCCGAGGAGGAGTTTGAGGGGCGCGGTGAGGGCGTGCAGTTTGGTGGCGGATTGCGGGGTCATGGGGGCCACGTCTTCGACGCTGTCAGACACCGGGGCAGGTGGGTGCGTTGGGTGTGATTGGTTCTGGATATCGGCCAACAGGGCGGCGGCGGTTTTTTGGGCGGGGACGAAGCCTGCGGATGCGCCGCCTGTGGGGGAGAGGTATTTTGGCAAGGCGGTGAGGTCTGGATTCATCAGGCGTTGAATGCGCTGAAGGCTGTCGTTTGCGACGCGGGTGAGGGCAAGGATGGTTGTGTCGAGCGCGAGGGCCAGCGCGGGTGTGTGGAAGTTGGCGGTGGAGGTGAGCGTGCCGTCTGGCAGCAGGGCGGGGCTATCGGAGGTGGCGTTCAGTTCGGTCTCGAGGGTTGCGATAGCTTGATCCAGGGCGTGTTGTGCCGCGCCGAGTGTTGTGTGCGCGGTGCGAATCGACAGTGCCTCTTGGATGCGGCGGGGGGTGTTTTGCGTGCCGCTGAGGTGATCGCGCAGCCACGCGGCGCAGGTGGTTTGGCCGTTGGCTGGACGCAGGGCGTTGGCGGCGGCTGATAGGACGTCACGATTGGCGTCATATCCGATGTAGGTGAGCAGGAGCGCGTGGTGGGCCATGCGCAGGGTGGTTTGGGCGGCTGTCAGGGCGTTGGCGGCGAGGGCGACGGTGAGGCCTGTGTGATTGATGAGCGCCATTGCGTCTTTGGCTTGCAGCGGTGGTGCGTTTGGGGCGTCGCAGATTTGCAAGGCCCACGGGGCGAGTTGGGTGAGGTCGCCAGCGCCGATGGAACCGTATTGCGGGATAGCTGGGGAGAGGCCTGCGTTAAAGCAGGTGATTAGGTGGGTGAACAGGTCGGGCGAGATGCCAGAGTGGCCTTTGGCAGCGGAGAGGATGCGGTAGAGCAGGACGGCGCGGCCTGTTTTTTCTGGGAGGTTTGGGCCGACGGCGCTGGCGCGACCATTGAGGATTTGACGTTGGAAAGCGGTGATTTCATCAGTCGAGAGGCGATGGTCGAGGTTTGCGCCGAGGCCTGTGTTCAGACCGTAGATCGGTGCGTCGCCGCCGACAGCTGCATCAATGTGAGCGCGGGCCGTTTGCAAGGTTTGCGTGACTTGGGGCGCGACGGTGAGTTGGGTGGTGGCGTCAACGGCGGCTTGGAATTGCGCCAGCGTTATTGGGCCGCCGTCGATCAGCATCAGTAGAACCGCAGGCGTTGGCCGACGCCCATTGATTTTGCTTTGGTCAGCATGGCGTGGCCGAGCGCGATATCGGACAGGGACAGGCCGCGATGCCAGAACAGGATGGTTTCATCGTCAGATTCGCGTGCGGGTTTGACGCCTGCAACGATCTGGCCAAGTTCAGCGTGCAAGGTTTCTGCGGTGATGCGTTTTGTGTCGACGTGTTCGCGCAAGCTGCCGAATTTGCCAAAGGCTTGGCCCCAATCGTCCATCACGACTTTGGCCATGATATCGGTGAGGTTGAGTTCCACGGCGGACATGGTGCCGTAAGGGATGACGAGCGCACCCTTTTTGATCCATTCGGTTTTGAATAGAGGTGTTGGCTCGGACAGGCGCGAGGCCTCGACCATAATGTCTGCGCCTTCTAGGCAGTCTTGCCAGTTGTCGGTGACGATGATTTTGCGGCCCAAGTCTGCCTCTAACTTGGTGGCGAAGGCGTTGCGGCTCTCGGGGCGGCGGGAGTGGATGCGGACCTCGTCGAAATCAAACAGGTGGCAGAGCAGGCGGATGTTCCAATAGGCCGTGCCGCGCGCGCCGATGTGGGCGAGGATTTTCGGGTTTTTCGGCGCGAGATATTTTGCGCCGATGGCGGTGACCGCGCCTGTGCGCATGTCGGTGATGCCGCCTGCCTCGACTATGGCTTTGGGGGCGCCGTTGCGCGGATCAAACAGAGTGAGGAGGCCGTATTCAGAAGGGCGGTTGGTTTTGTAGTTATCGACAAAATCGCCGACGACTTTGGTGCCAGCCGCGTCGATGTCTTCGCCGATCCAACCGCGCAACACGTTGAAGTGGCCTTCGACCCCAGCGCGGGGATGGATGTGCATACGCGGTTCAATCGAGGTTTCACCGCGCCCTTGCATCGCGAGGCTGTCCTCGATTGCGGACAGGATTTCAGCGTCGGTGAGGTTGAGAGCCTCGATATCAAAGCGGTTGAGGAAATCGAGATAGACGGGGGGTGTGTTTTCTGGAGCCATGCCAAATTGGTAGCGGGGAAAATTGGTGGGGGGAAGTGCGCGTTTGAAAAGGTGTGGCATTTCGATTGGAATTGTCTTTAGGTGAGTGCGGGAGAATTTCAGTTTAACAGGGAGACCGCCATGACCCAGCCGTGGACAAAATACTATTCCGAGGATGCCAAGAATTTTGATATGGCAAATATGGGGGCGCAAACCTTTGGTGCGCTTTTGGACGCGGCGGCGGCAACGCATGGTGATAAGCCTGCGATGACGACGATCCTGCCAACGGGCGCAGAGGCGACGATTTCGTACACCCAAATGAAGGCCGAGGCGGAGGCGTTTGCGGTGTATCTGCGCGGTGTTCTGAAGTTGACGGCGGGAGATACGGTTGCGGTGATGACAGCCAATTGCATTGGGTTTGGTGTGGCGTCGATGGGGATCGCCAAGGCGGGCTGTATCAGCACAAATGTGAACCCGCTGTATACCGCGCCAGAGTTAGAGCATCAGTTGAACGATAGCGGTGCCAAGGTTTTGGTGATCATTGATCTGTTTGGCGACAAAGTGGATGAGGTGATTAAAAACACCGGCGTTCAGCAGGTGATTACGCTGTCGTTGCTGGAGTATTTTTCAACGGTAAAGCGCGCGTTGTTGGGGTTTGTTTTAAAGCGGGTGAAGAAGGTTATTCCTGATATGGCAACGCCCCATATCACGCTGAAGGCCGCGTTGGCGGCCGGTAAGGCGGCATCGGGCGGTGTGGATATCGCGGAATATTCTGCGCATGTTTTGCCAACAGATGTGGCGTTGTTTCAGTACACCAGTGGGACGACGGGGCGCAGCAAGGGCGCAGAGCTGACCCACCAATCGGTGATCGCAAATGCCTATCAGGCGGAGTTGATGACCGAGGATTTGATGAGCGGGACGGGCGAGACTGTTTTGGTGATCCTGCCGTTGTATCACATCACGGCGTTCGCGCTGATCTTTGTGGCGGGGATGCGCACGGGCGCACACAGTATTATGATCCCGAGTCCGCGCCCGCCATCGAACCTGAAGGCGGCGTTTGAGAAGCATAAAATTACGTGGTTCACGGGGATTAACACGCTGTACGCGGCGCTGTTGGTGGAGCCTTGGGCCAAGAAAGAGCTGTTCAAGGATGTGCGGTTCTGTGGGTCTGGCGGCGCGGCGCAGACCACGGGTGTGGCGCAGAAATGGGAAGATATGACAGGTATCCCGATCCGTCAGGGCTATGGCATGACGGAATGTTGCGGTGTGCTGACGTTCAATCCAACGGACGACAATCGGCTGGGGTCGGTTGGGATACCTGTGCCGGGCATGGAGGTGCGGATCGTGGATGATGCGGGCAAAGACGTGGCGCTGGGCGAACCTGGTGAAGTGATCGGGCGTGGGCCGACGGTAATGAAAGGCTATATCAATCGCCCCGAGGCGACGGCGGAAACTATTGTCGATGGGTGGCTGCATTCGGGCGACATCGGGGTGATGGACGCCGACGGATTTATCGAGATCGTGGATCGAAAGAAGGACATGATTTTGGTGTCTGGGTTCAACGTATCGCCAAACGAGATTGAGGACACGATTTCCAAAATGGCGGGTGTCGTTCAAGTGGGTGTTGTTGGCATCCCTGACGAAAAGATGGGCGAAGCACCAGCGGCGTTTATTGTGCGGGCGGATGACAGCGTGACCGAAGAGAGCGTTGTGGAAGCATGCCGCGCTGGGCTGACGAATTACAAAATCCCGAAACGAGTGCAGTTTGTGGACGAGGTGCCAGTGACGTTGTCTGGGAAGGTTCTGCGCAGGCAGTTGCGGGATGAGTATTTGGGGTAGGTGGGGGATGGGCAGCTACGCGGGGACTATGCTGCCACTGGTTGCAAAGGCATCAATGGCAGCTTTAAGAAATTGTCTTGCTAGAAGATGTCACGGCATCAACTGCGACCAAATCATTCCCGCCACGTAAATTCCGACACCGAAGGACAAATGGGCGAACAGGCTGCGTTGTCGTGCGACCCAAGGCGATGGGGTCTTCGAAGCGGCCAATCCAAATCCAAAAGCAGGCTGCATTATGCAGAATGGCGCGCAAAGGCTCAGCCCTCCAGTGACAAGCGGGTACCCTAAACTCGGGGAGAGATACCAATTTGCCCCCATGAATGCGAACATCAGCAGAACGAAAAACACACCGATACCGTAGTGAAAAAACCAACCAACAGTCCGTTCGTAGCGCCGTGGAGGGGATTGCAGAATAGTGTCATGGAAAAACTGGCCCTCTGGTAGCCCAATGATCCATCGGCCAACCAATGCGTAGTTTAAACTGGGTATCTTGAAAAAATACCTTTGAAGCCAAGCAAAGGCATCCATGAACGCCGTTGCGCCAATACCAATAACAACCGCAGCAATCGCTGCATCTATCAAGTTCATAATACTTCCTTTTTCTTGCGCTGAATGCGGACCGAATATACTTTGCCACTTCAAGTCAACTTGAGGTCAAGTATGAAAACCATCGATATCGCTGAACTTTCACAGCAAACTGGACTACCCGCATCTACGCTGCGATATTATGAAGAACAGTCCTTGATCAGCGCGATCGGGCGAAGAGGTCTCCGGCGACTGTTCGACACTTGTGTCTTCCAGCGTCTTGCCCTTGTAGCATTAGGTAAGTCGGCAGGTTTTTCGCTGTCAGAAATCGCCGCGTTTCTTCTATCCAATCATACTTCATCCATTGATCGCGGCGCCCTCCGTGCAAAGGCCGACGAAATTGATCGCCAAATACATGTGCTGCAACAAGTTCGCGATGGTCTGCTACATGTAGCCAAATGCCCGGAACCAAGCCACCTAGAGTGTCCCAAGTTTCAAAAGATGATGCGTATCGCCGCCAAGAAACAAGCGCGAGCGGTAAAGCATTAGCCGACCTTCGCGCGCGGTGCAGCATCGGTCAATGTGGGCTCAAAGCGGACATTGCTTTCGTATTCTCACCCTAGCCCACTTGACGAAACGCCACTTCCCCCGTAAGGCACGACTTCCTTAATGAATCGGTCATATTTCGCCCTCAGGGTGATTCGGCCAAAGCATTGAGGGAAATAGGCCCGATGCCACGGTGGCGTTGGGTTTTTGTTGTGAAAAAAGGTTCTGGAGAGACGGAACCGCAACCATGAAGGAAGACGCACTTTGGCACGTATTGCTGGCGTGAACTTGCCGACCCATAAACGGGTCCCAATCGCCCTCACATATATTCACGGTATCGGACCAACCTCCGCTGCTAAAATTTGCGAAGAAACTGGTATCGACGTGACACGTCGTATCAACGAATTATCCGATGCGGAAATTCTGAAAGTTCGTGAATCAATCGACGCTAACTTTGACGTAGAAGGTGACTTGCGTCGCGAAGTTTCCATGAACATCAAACGTCTGATGGACCTTGGTTGCTATCGCGGTCTGCGTCATCGTCGTGGTTTGCCTGTTCGCGGTCAACGCACCCACACAAATGCTCGTACTCGTAAGGGCCCTGCCCGTGCGATTGCTGGCAAGAAGAAATAAGGAGGGCTTGAATTATGGCACGTGAAAAACTTCGCGCTAAGAAGAAGGTCAAAAAGAACATCACCACTGGTGTTGCTCACATTAACTCCTCTTTCAACAACACAAAGATCCTGATTGCAGACGCCCAAGGCAACGCAATCTCTTGGTCTTCTGCTGGTACTATGGGCTTCAAAGGCTCGCGTAAATCCACACCTTATGCAGCACAGATGGCTGCCGAAGATGCGGCTAAGAAAGCGCAAGAGCATGGCGTGAAAACGCTGGAAGTTGAAGTTCAGGGTCCAGGTTCTGGTCGTGAAAGCGCACTTCGTGCGTTGGCTGCGGTTGGTCTGAACGTCACATCTATTCGTGACGTTACCCCGATCGCCCACAACGGCTGTCGCCCACCAAAGCGCCGTCGGGTTTAATTCGACAACATATTCTTACGGAACCGTGCATTCGTGCGGTTCCGGATTTTTAAATACCCCTCGGGTGTTCCCGACCACACCGGATCCGGTCGGCGAACGAGAATGGAGGCACTATGATCCATAAGAATTGGCAAGAGCTCATCCGTCCAACACAATTGGACATCAAACCAGGTGGCGACCCGCTGCGTCAGGCAACCTGTGTTGCTGAGCCGCTAGAGCGTGGCTTTGGTTTGACACTTGGCAACGCGCTGCGTCGTGTTTTGCTGTCATCCTTGCAGGGTGCTGCAATTACATCCGTTCAGATCGACAACGTTCTGCACGAGTTTTCATCCGTTGCTGGTGTACGTGAAGACGTAACCGACATCGTGCTGAACCTAAAAGGTGTGGCTGTCGCAATGGAAGCAGAAGGCACGAAACGTGTGTCTATTGCAGCCAAAGGCCCAGGTGTTGTGACCGCTGGTGACATCTCTGAAACTGCTGACATCCAAGTCCTGAACAAAGAGCACGTGATCTGTCATCTTGACGATGGCGCATCCTTGTTCATGGAAATGACTGTGGAAACTGGCAAAGGCTATGTTGCTGCGGACAAAAACCGCCCAGAAGATGCACCAATTGGTTTGATCCCAATTGATGCGTTGTTTTCACCTGTTGTGAAAGTGTCTTACGACGTTCAACCAACACGTGAAGGTCAGGTTTTGGATTATGACAAACTGACACTAAAACTGGAAACAGATGGGTCTATCACGCCAGATGATGCCGTAGCTTATGCTGCGCGTATTTTGCAGGATCAACTGTCTGTGTTTGTGAACTTTGACGAGCCAGAGTCTGCTTCTCGCCAAGAAGAAGAAGACGATCTGGAATTCAACCCGCTGCTTCTTAAGAAAGTGGACGAGTTGGAATTGTCAGTCCGTTCCGCAAACTGTCTGAAGAACGACAACATCGTCTACATCGGCGATTTGATCCAAAAGACCGAAGCAGAAATGCTGCGCACGCCAAACTTTGGCCGCAAGTCTTTGAACGAGATCAAAGAAGTTCTGACGGGTATGGGTCTGCACCTCGGTATGGATATCGTGGATTGGCCACCGGACAACATCGAAGATCTGGCTAAAAAGTACGAAGACCAGTTCTAAGAATTAGAGGCGCGGCTTTGGTCGCGCCTCGACACTAAAATGCCCGCTTGGTGCGGGGAATTGGTTGGATTTTTGAGAAGCAAAATTCCAACTCGGGTAATTCTGCCCCAAGGAGTGTGAGACCCAACGCAGGCTCACCAGACAAAGTATAAAGACTAGATAAGGAAATATGACATGCGTCACGCACGTGGATACCGCCGCCTAAACCGGACACACGAACATCGTAAAGCGTTGTTCTGTAACATGGCTGGCTCGCTCATTGAGCACGAACAAATCAAAACAACTTTGCCAAAAGCAAAAGAACTGCAGCCAATCGTCGAGAAGATGATCACATTGGCGAAACGCGGTGATTTGCACGCGCGCCGTCAGGCAGCAGCAAAGTTGAAAGAAGACAAGTATGTGAGCAAATTGTTCGACATTCTTGGCCCACGCTATGCTGAACGTCAGGGCGGTTACATCCGCGTGATGAAAGCTGGCTTCCGCTACGGCGACATGGCGCCAATGGCGATCATCGAATTTGTTGATCGTGATGTTGATGCGAAAGGCGCAGCCGACAAAGCGCGCGTTGCAGCCGAGATGGATGCAGAAGAATAAAAACGGATTAAATTCCGGGACAGTAGTGCAACGGCCTTTCGGTTGACGCGCAGAACCCCGCAACGGCTTGATCGTTGCGGGGTTTTTCTTTGAGTATTTAACGACAAAAGAAGCGGGGCGCGGTGCTTTACCTTTTGGGGGTGTGGGGGCAGAGTAATTGCGAAGTGTGATGATTAGAGCGGTTTGCTATGACATTTAAATCACCTGCGTTTCGTTAACCGCTTGACGGTAAAGGGGGGGCTAATGTCTCAATCACCACAAATGGCTCAAGTTGAAAGCGAAACGCGGTAATGGCTGATTTATTTGATAGTGTAGAGCCGGGTGCGGCGGGCGGGAAACCTGCGCCGCTGGCGGATCGGTTGCGCCCTGCCACATTTTCGGAGGTGATTGGCCAGCAGCATTTGTTGGGCGAAGACGGCGCGTTGCGGGTGATGTTGGAAAGCAGCAATCTGTCGTCGATCATTTTCTGGGGGCCGCCCGGGGTTGGTAAGACGACGCTAGCGAAATTACTGGCCGATGAAACCGAGATGGAGTTCGTGCAGATCAGCGCGATCTTTTCGGGTGTTGCGGATTTAAAGAAGGTGTTTGAGGCGGCCAAATTGCGGCGGCAAACGGGGCGCGGGACGCTGTTGTTTGTGGATGAGATTCATCGGTTCAACAAAGCCCAGCAGGATGGGTTTCTGCCCCACATGGAAGATGGCACCATTGTTTTGGTTGGGGCGACCACCGAAAACCCGTCGTTTGAGTTGAACGCGGCGGTGATGAGCCGTTCGCAGGTGATGGTTTTGGAGCGTTTGACGCTGATTGATTTGGAATTGATGGCGCAGCGGGCTGAACGGTTGTTGGATCGCCCTTTGCCATTGGTGGCGGATGCGCGCGAGGCGGTTTTAGAAATGGCGGACGGGGACGGACGTGCGCTGATCAACATTCTGGAGCAGTGTTTTGCGTGGAATGTTACGAGCAAGGTGAAACGCGAGGATTTGGAAAAGCGGCTGTCGCGCCGCGCGCCAAAATACGACAAATCGGGCGAGGAGCATTACAATCTGATTTCTGCGCTGCATAAATCGGTGCGCGGGTCTGATCCTGATGCGTCGATGTATTGGTTTTGCCGAATGTTAGAGGGCGGCGAGGATCCGCGATTTTTGGCGCGACGTCTGACGCGGTTGGCGGTTGAGGATATCGGACTGGCCGACCCGCAGGCACAGAATGTGTGTTTGCAGGCGTGGGAAACCTATGAAAGGTTGGGATCGCCCGAAGGAGAATTGGCGTTAGCGCAGGCGGTTATTTACATCGCGCTCGCGCCGAAATCAAATTCGGCCTATGTGGCGTATAAAGCGGCGCGAAATGCGGCCAAGACAACGGGGTCGGAGCCACCGCCCAAAGTTATCCGCAATGCGCCGACAAAATTGATGAAAGACGAAGGCTACGGCGCTGGATATCAGTACGACCATGACGCGAAAGATGGGTTTTCGGGGCAGAATTATTTTCCCGATGATATGAAACGGGGCGTTTACTACATCCCTGTGGATCGTGGATTCGAGCGAGAGTTGAAAAAGCGCACTGAATATTTCGCAAAACTTCGCAAAAACATCACCAAAAGTTAGATTTGCACCGCTTTTATGCAATTTTAAGGTGATTTGCAGAATCAACCTTAAATAAATGTACTTCTAAAAACTCTCAGGCTAGAAACACTCCTAAGTTGAATTGTATTCGTTTTTTAGCGGATAGGTATGCCTAGGTTGTTGCATCTGCTTGGCATATTAAGCGAAGGGAAGTTGATGCTTCGTTTATTGTTTGTTTGCCAATGTCAGCCGATGCACAGCGATGCGCAAATAGATGGCATACAGAAAGATGTTTGGCGGCGGTGCGCGAAAAAGAAGCTTGGCGGTTTCATGGTTCGCAATGAGCGAAATCTGGTTGGTCTTCTTGAAGGGCCTGAAAAAACTGTGGTTGGCCAGATTGAGCATTTGATCCGTAAACACAAAGTGCATTCTGTCGATGTTTTGCACGAAGCCACCGTCGAGACCCGGGGGTGGCCGATGTGGATTACCCAGTTTGAAACGCTGGCTGAGGTGCAAGGTGCGGATGCGTTCGACCTTGGAGGTCTTGCGCAGAATGTGATGGATGCGGTAGAGGCGGGTCAGCGAAACAACTAGATTCCCGTTTGGGTGTTTGGTTTTGGGCGTGGATACATCGAACTGCGCAATGGTCTGTGATGAACATAATTCTACAAATTGCCTTGGGCGGTGCGCTTGGTGCCGTTTTACGGTATTGTTCAGTGCTGGCTGCGGTGCGGTTGTTTGCTGTTGGTACGCCTGTCGGGACGGTTTTTGTAAACGTCATCGGGTCCTTTGTGATGGGGCTGGTTGCGGTTTGGTTTGTTGAACGGATTGGTGATGCAAAGGCAGCGCCGTTTGTGATGACAGGAATACTGGGCGGATTCACCACGTTTTCAGCGTTTTCGTTGGATGCGATTACCCTGTGGGAACAGGGGCGTCAGACGGTGGCCATGGCGTATGTCATGGGATCGGTTCTGGGTGCGATTGTGGCCTTAATGGCAGGAGTAATAGTAATGCGGACGGTATTGGCATGAGCGGTGTACAACACATAACTGTTTCAGATGATGAAGCAGAACAACGGGTAGATCGGTGGCTGCGCCGCATGTTTCCGCACGTCAGCCAAGGCATGGTCGAAAAGATGTGCCGCAAGGGCGATCTGCGTGTAGATAAGGGCCGCGTCAAAGCAAACTCGCGCATTGAACCCGGGCAAATTGTGCGTGTGCCGCCGTTGCCAGAGCCAGGATCAGTTGCGCCCAAACGCGAAGCCGTGATTTCAGAGGCTGACGCGCAGATGATGCGCCATTCTGTCCTTTATAAAGACGATGACATCATTGTTTTGAATAAGCCTGCGGGTTTGGCGGTTCAGGGTGGCTCTGGCCAAACGCGCCACATTGATGGGCTAGCGGATGCGTTGCGGTTTGGCATGGATAGCAAGCCGAAGCTGGTGCACCGTTTGGACAAAGACACAAGCGGAGTGTTTGTGATGGCGCGCACAGGCCGTGCGGCCGCTGGTTTGGCGAAAAGTTTTCACATGCGTACAACGCGCAAGATTTATTGGGCGATTGTGGCTGGCAACCCGTTCCCCAAGGTTGGGACAATCCGGTATGGTTTGGTCAAAGCATCGGGTCACGGGCCAAACGGCGCGGGCGAGCGGATGCACTGCATTCATCCCGATGAAGTAGACGAAACGCACGGTGCGAAACGCGCGACCACGGATTATGCGGTAATTGAAACTTTGGGGCAGCGGGCCACTTGGGTTGGATTGGCACCGATCACGGGGCGGACACACCAATTGCGCGCGCATATGGCGGAAATGGGTCATCCGATTATTGGCGACGGGAAGTACGGAACCAGTTCGCAAACCAACGACGGCGAAGGGTGGGGCGCGCAATTGGGCGGCTCGGTCAGCAAAAAGTTGCATCTGCACGCGCGGTCTTTGACGTTGGAGCATCCTGTGACGCGCAAAGAGATGAGTTTTACAGCGCCATTGCCAGATCACATGAAACAGACGTGGGATTTCTTTGGGTTTAACATGGCCTATGCCCCTGAGGACCCGTTTGAGTATTACGAAGGCTGAGTAATGAGTTTCTTGAGGAAAAAGCGGTTTTGGAGCGATGTTTCGGTCGTCGGGAGCACGGGTGGGTTTGTTATTCATCTGGATGGTCGCGGTGTTAAGACGCCTGCGAAACACGATCTGAATGTGCCAACGCGAGCGGCTGCGGAAATGATCGCGGCGGAATGGGCGGCGGTTGAGGAAGAGATTGACCCCGCGTTTATGCCAGCGACCCTTTGGGCGAATGTTGCGATTGATCGTGTCGGCGAAAAACACGGTGAGGTGGTCGATATTTTGGCCGCGTATGGCGCCACGGATTTGCTGTGTTACCGCGCCACCCATCCAGAGGTTTTGGTGAAGCGGCAGGCGGCTGTTTGGGATGCGCCGTTGGCGTGGGCTAAGGCCGCTTTTGGGGCACCGTTAAACGTGACGCAGGGCATCATTCCGGTGGATCAACCGAATCAGTCTGTCGCCAATTTGCGGTTCGAAGTTGCCAGAATGGAGCCGTTCACCCTGTCTGCGTTCCATGATTTGGTTCATATTTCGGGGTCTTTGGTGCTGTCGCTGGCGATTTTTCATCAAGAAATGGACGTAGAATCGGTTTGGGAAGCGGCTCAGGTCGATGAAATTTGGCAAAGTGAGTTTTGGGGCGAAGATGAAGATGCCGCTGCCGCCGCCACAAAAAAACGCGCGAGCTTTGTTTTTGCCGCTAAGTTGCTCGATTCCGTTGCGGATCATGCCTATTAGCGTCTCTTAGGGCAGAATTACTTACCTATTTGGTGTATTTCGCGCCGAAGTTGCAGGTGGATTGGGCGGTGTCTTGATCCCCTCGAGAACGGCCAATTTAGATAGGTCAGGGATGCTGACATTGTCATTTCCCCTAGGGAACCCCCCTTAAACTATTCACGAAAACTCCTTGACCTAAAGGGGCTGGGATAAGATGATGGAGCTTACCTTTTTAGCGTTGCTGAAACTTTTGGTATGCTGAAGGGGTAGGGAGAAAGCCGCACACGCGCGGCATGCCGTTCGACCATGAACGGTTCATCAGGAAGAGGTAAAAATGAAAAATTCAACATTCGTCGGCACACTGGCCGCTGCAACTTTTGCAGCTGGTTTTGCTGCTGCTGGCACACTCGACGACGTAAAAGCAAAAGGCTTCGTGCAATGTGGTGTTTCCACTGGTCTCGTAGGTTTTGCTGCTGCTGACGCAAACGGCAACTGGGATGGTTTCGACGTATCCGTATGTCGCGCTGTTGCTGCTGCTGTATTGGGCGATGCTCAAGCTGTTAAATTCACACCAACAACTGGTAAGACACGCTTCACTGCGTTGGCTTCTGGCGAAGTTGATGTGCTTGCACGTAACACAACATGGACGTTCTCTCGTGACGTCGACCTTAAGTTCACTTTCGTAGGTGTTAACTACTACGATGGTCAGGGCTTCATGGTTCCAAAAGAGCTGGGCGTTGCATCTGCAAAAGACCTGGACGGCGCAACTGTATGTATCCAAACTGGTACAACAACAGAGCTGAACTTGGCTGATTTCTTCCGCACAAACAACATCTCTTATGAGCCAGTGCCGATTGAAACAAACGCAGAAGCACAACAGCAGTACCTTGCTGGTGCATGTGACGTGTACACAACTGACGCATCCGGTTTGGCTGCGACACGTGCGACATTTGAATCACCAGACGCACACACTCTGCTTCCAGAAATCATTTCCAAAGAGCCACTCGGTCCTCTGGTTCGTCACGGCGACGACCAATGGGCAGACATCGTTCGTTGGACAATGAACGCACTTATCGCAGCTGAAGAGCTGGGTGTGACATCTGCGAACATCAAAGAGTCCGCAATGGAAGCTGGCAACAACCCAGAAATCAACCGTCTGCTCGGCACCGAGGGTAACCTTGGCGAGCAGTTGGGTCTGTCCGCAGACTGGGCTAAAAATGCTATCGCTGCTGGCGGTAACTACGGCGAGATCTTCTCCCGTAACATCGGTGAATCGACTCCGATCGGTCTGGCACGTGGCCTGAACGCTCAGTGGACTGATGGTGGCCTGATCTACACGCCTCCTTTCCGTTAAGTCTTAGAAAAGGGCGCAACTTCGGTTGCGCCCTTTTTTCTTTGTACGACAAGAACTACACAAAAAAAACAAGGTGCAATCAGTTCGCCGTGGTTTGACCACGGAGTTGGAAATTGACGCCATACAACAGACAAAAGGGAGCGTGGACACATGTCTGCAATTACCGACCCCCCAAAGGGCGGCTTCCAACTCAGTCAGCTAATCTACGACACGCGCTATCGGTCCATGACGATTCAAATCGTGGCACTTGTGTTGTTTTTGGTCGGCGTTGGTTGGTTGCTGAACAATGCGGCACAAAATCTCGCGGCTCTAGGGAAGCCACTTGGTTTTGGATTTCTAGGAGAAGCCGCCGGTTATGATATTAACCAAAAACTAATCGAATATAACAACCAGATGTCCCACGGTCGTGCGGCGTTGGTTGGTGTAATGAATACACTTCTTGTTGCCGTGCTTGGGTGCGCACTTGCGACAGTTTTGGGTGTAACAATCGGGGTTCTGCGCCTGTCCAACAACTGGATCGTGGCACGGATCATGACCTTCTACATCGAAGCACTGCGCAATGTGCCTGTGTTGTTGTGGATCGTTTTGTTGATGGCGATTTTCATCGAATCATTCCCCCAACCCAAAGACTTTCGAGGTGACGATGCTGTTGCGACGTTGAAGATATTTGAATCCGTCGCGTTTACAAACCGCGGGTTCTATATTCCGAAACCAGACATGTTCGCGGGCAGCATGTTCGTTGTGTTCGTGTTCTTGGCATCGATTGTCGGCATGTTCTTTTTCAGGTCGTGGTCGCGCAAGCGCCAAGAGGCCACAGGGGAAATTCTGCCAAACTTTTGGATTAGCCTTGGCATTCTGATCATTCCTGCGTTGTTGGTTTATTTCGTTCTGGGGCGTCCCATCGGGTTGGAGTATCCAGAGCTGAAAGGCTTTAACTTCAAGGGTGGCATTTATATGCGGAACTCCTTGATTGCGCTGACGCTTGCGCTGGCCTTGTATACTGCGGCCTTTATCGCAGAGAACGTACGCGCTGGCATCATGGCGATTAGCAAAGGTCAATCAGAGGCAGCCTTCGCGCTGGGTCTGCGGCCAAGCCGCACCATGAACCTAGTGATTTTGCCACAAGCCTTGCGGGTGATTATTCCACCGCTGATTTCACAGTATCTGAACCTGACTAAAAACTCGTCTTTGGCGATTGCCGTTGGGTACATGGATGTCACGGGTACGCTGGGCGGCATCACGCTGAACCAGACTGGCCGCGAGATGGAATGCTTGTTGATCTTGATGGCCATCTATCTGGCGATCAGCTTGACCATTTCTACCGTGATGAACTGGTACAATGAATCTGTTAAGTTGAGGGAGCGTTGATATGAGCAATCTTGGTTATGTTCGCACTGAAATGCTGCCAGAACAGGTGCCGCCTAATTCGGCCCCTGGTCCGATCAAATGGGCGCAGGAGAACTTGTTCTCTAGTGTCTTGAATTCGATCCTAACAATCGCTTCGATTGCATTCTTGTATTACATCCTTTCAAGCATATTGCCTTGGATTTGGAATGGGTCTTGGACTGCGTCTTCGTTGAAAGAATGCCGTGAAATCATTGCTGCTGCGGCAAGCGATGGTGCAGGGCATCACGGTGCAGCCTGCTGGGCCGTGATCAGTGAGCGGTATTTGCAGCTGATTTACGGGTTCTATCCAGCAGAGATGTATTGGCGCGCAAATGCGGCATTTGTTCTAATGCTGGTTGCTCTGTCACCGATCCTGTTTAACAGCGTGCCGCGCAAAGTGTTGTGGTTCTCGGCTGTTTACCCCTTCGTGGCCTTTTGGTTGTTGTGGGGCGGTTCGATCTTTATTCCTTTGGGTATTATGGTCGGGTTTGTTCTGGCCTACGCTTGGATGGAGGTCATTGGCCGCCGTTTTGGGTCTATTGCAGGAACAGTTGCTGCGATTATTGTGCCTGTCCTTTGGTGGATGCTTGCGGTTGTGCCGATTGATACGGCGCTTTCGGGAATGGTTGCCAATGCACGGATGGATTCAATGCCAGCCAAGCTGGAGCAACAGATCGAGACGCTAACGGCCGTGAACGAAGCGGATAGCTCTAGCAAATTTACTTTGGATGCATTGAAAGCGCAAAAAAATGCGTTTGATAATCTTCCTGCTCTTCCAGCGAAAGTAATGGCAGCGAAAGAGGCTCTGGCCCAAGCCCAATCAGAGGGTGCGGCGGAGGATGTTCTTGAACAGCTTCAAGGCGCGCTAGATGGTGCTCAAAGTGAACTTGCGGTCACGCAACGAACGGCGGGTCGACTGGGGCTTATCCCAGTTGAATCATCCAAGTTTGGTGGCTTTATGCTGTCGATCATCATTGGTGTGACGGGCATTGTTCTGTCGCTGC
>JABBAP010000014.1 GCA_018607905.1 Paracoccaceae bacterium
GAGCAGCCCCCTCCTAAGGGGCAGGTTAGTGGTTCGAATCCACTCGGGATCACCAGATTTTCTATGCAATCCAAAGATAGAAACTTTGCGCATAACGTGGAATGCGGCTGCCATTTATCGCGAAATAGAATAGCCTGCCCAAAACGGGGAGACGGCCAATGACGATACCAACAACAATGCGCGCAATGGTGACGATGGGGCACGGCGGGATCGATCAAATGGTCTGGCATGAAAACTGGCCAACACCGGAGCCTATGGCAAATGAGGTATTGGTCAAAGTCAAAGCCTGCGGATTGAATAACACAGATGTGAATACGCGATCTGGCTGGTATTCCAAAGCCGTCAGCGAGGCCACGACAGGCGACGCTTACGAAACTGTCAGTGAAGACGATCCAACTTGGGGTGCGGCACCGATCACATTTCCACGGATCCAAGGCGCGGATGTTTGCGGTGAAATCGTAGCTGTTGGTGACGCTGTAGATTCAGCGCGTATCGGTGAGCGCATAATTACCGACAACTGGTTGCGTGACCCGAACGATCCAACAAACATAAATAAAACGGGGTATTTCGGATCAGAATGCGATGGTGGGTTCGCTGAATACACCACCATGCCTGCTGTAAATGCCATCCCGTTCCATTCACATTTTACGGATGCGGAAATGGCGACATTTAGCTGTTCGTACTCTACGGCCGAAGGCATGCTGACCCGCGCGAATGTGACCGATGCAGACACTGTTCTTGTCCCTGGGGCCTCTGGCGGGGTTGGGGGTGCGCTGGTGCAATTGGCCAAACGCCGTGGGGCGCGCGTGATTGCACTGGCATCAGAGGCAAAACATGCAGATGTCGCAGCGCTTGGCCCAGATGTTATTCTGCCCCGTGGCCCTGTGGATTTACGCGCTGCCTTGGGGGATGAAAAAATTACCGTCGTGGCAGATGTGGTTGGTGGGGATTACTGGCCAACCTTGATCGACATTATTGAAAGAGGCGGTCGTTACACCTGTTCTGGCGCGATTGCTGGCCCGATGGTTGAACTGGATTTACGCACGTTTTATTTGCGTGATTTGACCTTCACGGGCTCAACCGTCATCAGCCCGCAAGTGACAAAAACCCTCGTAAAATATATCGAGGCGAATGAAGTTAAACCTGCATTGGCGGCAACCTATCCTTTGTCAGAATTGCATGCGGCGCAAGCAGCCTTCATTGAAAAGAAACACACGGGCAATATTGTCGTCACACCCTGATCGACAGGTTTTTGGCCTACAGCATCCGAATGACATCGCGGTCAATGGACAACATATATCCCTTACGAGAGATGTTTTTGACCAACAGCTGGCTAACGATTTGATTGCCCAACTGATCGCGTAGCCGTTTGATCCGTGTCGCGCCTGCCGCTTCTTCACAATCCACAGAACGCTTGCCCGAAATCATCCCTTCCAACTCTGCACCTGTCATGACTTCGTCATCAAGACGGGCTTCGCACAGAACGGACAGTGTTTCCATAATGCTCTCGGTCAGCTCAAACTCCATGTTGTTGATATAAACAACACGCTCATCACGGCTGACGATCAGGCTGGTAATATGGATGCCAAATTGTTGGATTTGATCCAACCGACGCGATAGCCCATGATTGGTGAATAGAAAGTATAGTGCGGACAAAAGCAAAGCAGACGCCAGCACAAGAAGAATGAAAATGATTATTCGGTAGCTTTGCAAAACATCTGCAAAGGCAGTTCCAGATTGCGCTAACACTTCCAGCAATTTGATCTGTTCGGTTGTGGTAAGCGCATCGTTTTCCGCAAAAATCCGTTCTACGCGATCATTGAACACATTCGCATCGGGCAGCGACATAAACAGGATAACCGCCGAGACCAAAATCATCAAAAGGATCAGCACAGACCCCCACACAACAAGGTTGCTGGAGCCAATTGCGATCCGTTTTGCAGGTTTAGTATTTGAGATAATATCGTCCAGCATTGCCTCGCCTTTGTTGTAGGCCACCATCATCGAATGTGGACATCACACGCAGTAACGCCCAACCCCCAGCAGAAATTCGTCCGCTGACAGCCCGCGCGCGGTTTGTTGCGCTCGCACATGCAGCGCTGTTCAACTTCATCACACCATAATGCAACTGCAAAGAGCCACCATCGGATCGCTTTGCTTTATAGTCGACATAACAATGCGATTGCGCTGTCGCCGTTTTGGGGGCCGCCACGCACAAAGCCAATGCACATATTATTAGGATCTGTTTCATGCTGTGGAACCTGCGCAATCTTGTGGTGTTATTCAATATCAAACCCAGTTTTCGCGATGATATCCCATAACCAGCGCATGTTTTTGTCTGACATCACTGTTTGAGGCCATGTTTATCCCATCAAGCGCCCCGTGTTGGCGGCGCACCTAAGTTAAGGAAAATATGATGCTTCGCAAATACACACTAACAGGTCTTATTGCTCTTTCTATTGCTGCCGCACCCATTGCCACGCCTACTGCGATGGCCAAGGACAGCATGGATAAATTTCTAATCGGTATTGTTGCGCTCGGAATTGCGGGGGCCATTGCAAATGATGTGAAACACAACAAACGCAAACAGGTTGCCCATCAAACACCGCCTCGTAAGGTTCACAAAGAACGGACCCACACTCGACGTGCGCACAATGAGCGCCACCGTCACGATGGGCGCGCACACCGCCACAGCCACGGAGATCGTCATCATTACGGCGATCACAACCAAGCCCGCAGTTCTCATCACGTAGATCGCAAGCCTCGCCAGTGTTTACGTCAAAGATGGACGGATCATGGCTGGGTGAAATTCTACTCCAAGAAGTGCTTGCGCAAACACCGCCATTAAAAGCACCTTATCGAGCAAGGGCGGCACTTTCGGGTGTCGCCTTTTTTGTGTCGGTTTGGCTTGCAAAAATACGTGCCGATTGGCAACTAACGCTCATGATTGATCCAAACATTGAAATCGTCCTTCGTGCCAAAATTGGCCAATCCTTGCGCATCGCTGGTGTAGATGAAGTTGGACGCGGTCCCTGGGCTGGTCCTGTTACGGCTTGTGCTGTTGTTCTTGACCCAAACAACATTCCAGACGGTTTGGCCGATTCCAAAGCGCTGTCTGCTAAAAAACGAGAGGCGCTTTTTGAACCCATTCTTGCAAGCGCGGATGTAGGCCTTGCCCACGTCAGTGTAGAAGATATTGATCGCATAAATATCCTAAACGCCTCCCTGCTCGCGATGAAGCTGGCGTTGGAGCAATTGAAACGGCCCGCGCAATTTGCGCTTATTGACGGCAACAAAACTCCGCCCGATTTGAACATGCCATCCGAGTGTCTGATCAAAGGCGATGCACGGTGTTTATCTATTGCAGCGGCGTCCATCGTTGCGAAAGTCACACGCGATCGAATGATGGTGGCGCTTGCGCAACAGTTTCCGGGGTATGGCTGGGAAACCAACGCTGGATACGGCACAAAGGTCCACCAAGAGGGGCTGAAAAACCACGGCGTTACACAACATCATCGCCGTTCCTTCAAGCCGATCCACAACATGTTGTGTGCCTCAAAAACGTCTAATTCTTAACGAAGTTTAAATTTGACCTCGAGTCCCGCATGCTTGATGCTTGGGACAACGACGCAAAAAATTGCGCGAAGACGAGGCAGGCATGACGAAAAACAACACCGAAAACGGCAAAGGTACTTTGCCGCTCAACCAGATTTTGTCTGGCGATTGCATCGAAGCAATGGATGCGCTTCCGGCTGAATCCGTGGATTTGGTTTTCGCAGACCCCCCCTATAATTTGCAGCTAAAGGGCGAATTACACCGCCCAGATAATTCCAAAGTGGACGCGGTAGACGATCACTGGGATCAATTCGATAGCTTCCGTGTTTACGACGATTTTTCCAAGGAATGGCTGCGGGCCGCACGCCGCATTCTTAAACCAAATGGCGCGATCTGGGTCATTGGTTCGTACCACAATATTTTCCGTGTCGGCACCGCCCTTCAGGACGCAGGTTTCTGGATCTTGAACGACGTGATCTGGCGCAAATCAAACCCGATGCCCAATTTTCGCGGGATGCGATTGACCAACGCCCATGAGACGATGATCTGGGCAGGTAAATCCGAAAAATCTCGCCCGACATTCAATTATGAGGCCTTAAAGGCACTCAATGATGGTGTGCAAATGCGCTCTGACTGGGTGCTGCCGATCTGTAACGGGCATGAACGCTTGAAAGACAGTGACGGCAACAAAGCGCATCCAACACAAAAGCCTGAAAGCCTGCTGCACCGTGTTTTGATTGGTTCCACAAATGTGGGTGATGTAGTGCTGGATCCGTTCTTTGGTTCGGGCACTACAGGTGCCGTTGCCAAAAAACTGGGCCGCAATTTCATCGGTATCGAACGTGAAGAAGCCTACCGCACCGTTGCCACAAAACGCATCGCTGATATTCGAACACACGACAAACAATCCTTAGAAGTTTCTACATCCAAACGCGCCGCACCGCGTGTGCCGTTTGGCCAATTGGTCGAACGTGGAATGCTAAACCCAGGTGAAAAACTGTATGCCCTAAACGGTCGTCACACCGCAAAAGTCCGCGCAGACGGAACACTTGTGGGCAACGATTGTACTGGGTCCATTCACCAAGTGGGCGCCGCACTAGAAGGTGCGCCATCGTGCAACGGTTGGACGTATTGGGGGTTCCGCAAAGAAGGAAAAACCATTCCAATTGATTTGCTGCGTGAACAAATTCGCGCCGAAATGGCCGCTTAAGAAATTACCGCCGATGTTCGGGGCCGCCCCCCGAACTCGAAACCTGACTAGCCCTGCCCTTTGTGGCAGGGCCTTTTTTTATCAAAATTTCGCTAACAGGCTAAGCCAAACAGTTCGTAGGATTGTACGTATTCCAAATCGAGAACGAACAAGCGCTGTCATTTCAAATTCTGAAAGTCGTGAGAGGCGTTTGACCGATTTATCCCATCTTTCAGGCGTGTAGCCCGCAATCCGTTTGTTCATCATGAACCCAAAGCGATAATCGCGTTCGAATGTCTTTCGCGCCGCTTTTTCATATCGCTCCAAAGCTCGCGTATCACCGGCAAGATGTGCCGAAATTTCAGCACCGAGTTTGCGGCCAAATTCGATGGCGATGCGGATACCTTCGCCCACTGTTGGGGTGGCAAAATTTGCGGCATCACCCGTGCGAACGATGTTTCCAAAAACCAGTTTTGGATCATAGGGCGCTGACGGAATTATCCCGCTATTCACGTCGTAGTTTTCTGGAATCGTAATGCCATAACGTGCGGCATGACCGTCTTTTACAAAGGCATTCATGACCGTTCGCGGTGACAAATCCGTATCTGGATTGATCACACCAATGCCCAAACGCAATTTGCGATCGGCTGTCGGGAAAATCCAACCATAGCCAGTAAGTGCCGTAGAGCCGACAAACAAAACTGCGCGGTTCGGGGCGAAATTAGCAATCGGAAATTCGAATTCGATGCCCACACCAACGCGATCAGGTTTTTGCCCTAACTCAAGGGATGAAAGGACTGCACAGTGCCAACCAGACGCATCCACGATCATCTTGGATTGAATGCTTTGGCGTTCCCCTTCCCGAGACCGTATCTGCGAGGTGTACGTGCCATCGAAGTGTTTTTCACAAGAAAGAAACTTTGTCCCAAGCAGCATTTGGCTGTTTTGGGGCGACAATTCAGACGCCAGATATTGATAAACACCCGTCACATCCATCACGGCCATTTTGTCGTCATTCACAGTAAAGCGCGCTTCTTGCGTATCTGAGAAAAAATCAAGCTGATCAATCACTTGGTACAAATGTGCAGGGATGCCCAGCGCCGTCATATCGCGCAACCATGTTCCGCCACTTGTACGCACTGGCTTGCCGATTTCAGTGTCTTGGTGAACAACAATGCAGCTGTGCGATTGCGCCAAACGCGATGCCACTGACAAGCCTGCAGGGCCGCCCCCGACGATCAAAACATCGCAGCTTAGGTTATCCTTCGACATCAAGACCTAGCAGATCAAACACGATCTCTGGCACCTCTTCTGGGGCGCCTGCAAGCGCATCTGCTTCGGCCACATGCAGCTCATCTGCTTCGCCAAATCCCCACAAAGCGCCGACGCTTGGGATGTCGTTATTTCGCGCACCAAAAATATCGAACCGTCGATCTCCAACCATCACAGATTTCGCGGGATCTGCACCCGTTTCATCCAGCGCATATTTCAGCAGTTCTGTTTTATCAGAATTGGTGCCATCAAGTTCAGACCCAAACAGGCGCTCAACATGTGCGTGGATGCCAAAATGCTCGATGATTTCTTGCGCATAGGGAACTGGTTTGCTGGTGGCGATAAACAGTTTCGCATCAACCTGATGCAAGGCATCGAACATCTCTCCGATACCGTCGTAAACGTCGGCCATATACATGCCTTCGTCGATGAAAAACTCGCGGTAATGATCAACGGCTTCTGCTACATCCGCGCCAGGGCCAAGCAGGACTTCGAAACTGGACCAAAGCGGTGGTCCGATGCACCACGTCAGATCATCGGCGTGCGGAATATCCGTTTCGCCCATCTTTTCCAAAGAGGTTTGAATGGCTTTGGTAAGCCCAACCTTCGGGTCAATCAATGTTCCATCAAGATCAAAGAAAATCGTCAGCATTTGGTGTCTCGCGGCAAAGTTTCTGGTGGCGTTATCCGTAATTTTGCGACGAAACACCACCGAATTGCGCGCCGGTTCAGTTTACCGCGTACTCAAACGGCGCAGCTTATTCAAAAAACGGCGTGACCTGCGCAACGATGACAGAGTTTTCTTCCAACGCCCGTTGCATCAAAGCGGCTTCGTCATCGGAAATATCATGCCCCTCGGCACGGCGTTCCTCCAACGTACCGTAGCCTGAAACATCCAGCGGCGCCATGTCGGCCTGCTTGAGGATCGCAACGGTTTCGCGAACGGCCTCTGCCTCGTCTATGCCGCTGGCAAAGCACATAAGCGCTGCACCCGTGGCATTCTTTGGCAGGCCATCGCCGTCGCTTCGCCCAACTTCGACGAGAAGGGTATAGGCCTTTTGTTTTGAATTGGCTTTTGCCATGACTTCGTGCCTTTCAGACGCAACGGATCGCGCTGCGCCTAAGCAATTTGATTAGTCGCGCAACAACTCGTTGATAGACGTTTTAGAGCGTGTCTTTGCGTCCACGCGTTTCACGATCACTGCGCAGTACAGGTTTACGCCGTTCTTGGATGGCATGGTGCCAGAGACAACAACCGAACCTGCCGGTACTTCGCCGTAAGATACGGCACCGGTTTCGCGGTCTACGATTTTGGTGGATTGGCCGATGTAAACACCCATTCCCAACACGGCACCTTCGCGTACAATTACGCCTTCGACAACTTCGGAGCGAGCGCCAATAAAACAATTGTCTTCGATGATCGTTGGTCCCGCTTGCATTGGCTCCAACACGCCGCCAATACCAACACCGCCTGATAGGTGCACGTTCTTGCCGATTTGTGCGCATGATCCAACGGAGGCCCATGTATCAACCATTGTGCCTGTGTCGACATAGGCACCCAGGTTCACGAAAGATGGCATCAAAACAACGCCAGGCGCGATGTAAGCTGATTTACGTGCAATTGCACCTGGAACTGCGCGAAATCCTGCTGCGCCCCACTCATTTGCGCCCCAGCCTTCAAATTTGCTGTCGACTTTGTCGTACCAGCTAACGCCTTGCGGGCCACCTGATTGCATTTCCATGTCTTTCAGGCGAAAGCCAAGAAGCACGGCTTTCTTCGCCCACTGATTAACGTGCCAATCACCATTGTCTTGGCGTTCAGCAACCCGAAGGCCGCCGCCATCCAAGGCGTTCAGTGTGTCCATGATCGCGTCACGTGTTTCACCTGTGGTCGCTGGCGTGATCGTATCACGTGCGTCCCATGCGGCTTCGATGGCAGTTTCAAGCTGAGCGTTCGACATAACGGAATCCTCGTTTCAAGTGTCTCAATTTCAACGCGCTATAGCTGTTTAGCAGTGCGCGCACAATCACCCAAAAGGATCATCGGTCAAGTTGCCGCCACAAACCAGCACGGCAACCCGTTCATCCTTTTGTGGCTTGTAGGCCCCGCTCATCAATGCCGCCAGCGCAGTTGCCCCTGCTGGCTCGACCAATTGGCGTGCTTCTTGCCACAACGCGACCTGCGCTTTGGTAATTGCTTCGTCGGTGACGGTCACACATTCGATTTTCGTTTCTACGGCTAGGTCATAGCAAATTTGCCCGACCTTGCGTGCGCCAAGGGCGTTTGCAGCTACACCGCCGACCTCCACGTCAATCGGCTGCTGCGCCTTTAGCGCAGTGTACAACGTTGGTGCACGTTCAGGCTCCACAGCCACCACTTTGCGGTCTGTTCCCAGCCAAGCCATCGCCCCTGCGATCAACCCACCGCCACCAACTGCGATCAAAATTGTGTCTGCTTCTAAACCTTGTTCTTCCCATTCCTGTGTCAGTGTCCCCTGCCCTGCAACAGTTGGAATCGCATCAAAAGCGTGAACCTGCATCGCACCTGTTTCGCGCTCATATTCCTGCGCCGCCACAAAGGCGTTTGCGTACTCGCCCTCGACAACGCTCAGATCTGCGCCACAGCGTTGGATCAGTGAAATTTTCGCAGGGCCAGCCAATTTCGGTACAAAAATCTTGGCTTTATGACCCAGCTTTTGCGCGGCAAAGGCCACAGCCGCACCATGATTGCCACCTGATGCTGCAACCAATCCAGATGCGGGAACATTGCTCGATAGCAGTGTGTTAAATGCGCCGCGCGCCTTGAAACTGCCAGTGCATTGCGTCTGTTCCAGCTTCAACTCGATCGGGCGATCAAAGCCAAATCCTTCAAAGTTCAGAACCGGCGTGCGCACGGCATGCCCCTTGATCCGCGCTGCTGCCGCCGAAATTTCGCTCTTCCAGTCCATCGTAACCCTCTTCACCGTTTTGTCAGATACAAGCGTTGCAAAACACGGGCCGACACGCAATGGTGACGTAACACAAAAGAACAAAGGCACAGGATCAATGGCTAGAAAACAAAGAACTTTTCCGAACGCAGAGGAAGACGTCAAAAAAGCAGCGGGCGTCCCCGATACGGCACAAACACGCTCACCTGCGTACCGTTTGGCCTTTGCCGATGATGATTTTCTGTGCCGCGATGAATTGCGAGCCACCCGCATTCAGTTGGAAATGCTCAAGCCTGAATTGATATTGGCGGAAAAGGGCATCGAGAGCACGATTGTCATGTTTGGTGGCGCGCGCATCCCTGAGCCCAGCAAGAAGGATCAAGCACGCACCAAAACGCTCGCTGATCTGTCAAAATACTATGACGAAGCCCGTGAGTTTGCACGGTTGATGACCGTCAAAAGCATGGAGTCCTACGGTCGTGAAAACGTCGTGGTCACGGGCGGTGGACCGGGCGTAATGGAAGCAGGCAATCGGGGCGCAGCAGAGGCAGGTGGCGCATCAATCGCGCTCAACATCGTGTTACCCCACGAACAGGCGCCGAATGAATATTGCACACCAGATTTATGCTTTAACTTTCACTACTTCGCGACGCGGAAAATCCATTTCTTGATGCGCGCCAAAGCAATCACTGTGTTTCCAGGTGGTTTTGGTACACTAGACGAGCTGTTTGAAACGCTAACCCTCATCCAAACGGGCCGCATGGAACGGATGCCGGTTATCCTGTTTGGCGAAGCCTTCTGGCGCTCCATCATCAATTGGGAAACATTGGCAGAGGCAGGCACTATTTCTGCTGAAGACATTGATTTGTTCAAATTCGTTGAAACTGCACAAGAAGCAATCGAAGTGATCGAAGCCGCGAGCTAGGCCAATTTTGCGGGCAATCGAGAATACCCACGAAAGCGAATTCGATTGCCCCGCTCTGCACCATCACTCAGGCTGTAATTCGGGAAACGCCCCAGAAAGCGCCCGACGGCAACGCGCCCCTCCATCCGCGCAAGGCTGAACCCAACACACGTATGCGGGCCACCCGCAAACGCGAGGTGCTTGTTCGGGCGGCGATCTAATTGCAAGGTTTCGGCATTTTCAAACCGCGCTTCATCACGATTGGCCGCGCCGATACACAGATGCAAATCCGATCCAGCGGGGATGTGAACACCGTGCAAATCCATGTCTTCTGTTGTCAGGCGGTTGCCAAATTGGTTCGGGCTTTCCATCCTAAGAAATTCATCAACGGCCGTGTTCAGCAAGGTCGGATTTGCGATTAAATCAGCTTTCGCCGCCGGATTTTCATCCAGTAAGGCCAGCGCATTACCGATCAAATTCGTTGTCGTTTCATGCCCAGCGTTCAGGATAAAAATACAGTTCTGAAGCAGCTCAACCTCAGTTAATTGCCCCTGCTCAGATTGCATCATCCGCGTCAAAACATCAGTTTCTGCGTTACCTGGGTTTTGTTCTCTGCGCGCCACTAAGTCCTTCAGATACGCTTTAAATTCCGCCACCGCTCGGTTGCCTTCATCCAGCTGGCCTTGCGTCAAAGCGGGCTCCAGCGCACCCAGAATGGCGAGCGACCAATCACGCAAAGGGCCGCGTTCTTCGTGGGGCATGTCAAACAAATTGCCAATAACTTCGATCGGGATCGCACCTGCAAAAGCGGATACTAGATCAACCTCACCTTTGTTTTCCATCTGATCCAACAGCCAAGTGACCTGCTCAACCAATCCCTGTTCCATTCCAGCAATCGCACGCGGGTTCATAGCGCCAACCATAATTGAACGCACCCGCGTGTGCAGCGGCGCATCATTAAATACCAACGACGTTGTGTGGTGTTCAAACAGCAGGCTGTCGCCATACTTTGGTTTAAAAACGGTTTTCTTGTCTGAAATAAACCGCGTCGTATCACGGTAGATCATATCCAAATCGGCATGGCGCGAAATGACGAAAGATCCGTCCGGCTGTGGGTGCACAGGCGCATCATGGCGCAGAGCCGCATAGGTTTCGTAGGGGTTGTTGTGAAACCCGTCTGGCAGGTCTGTGAGCAAAAAATCCATGCCAGATCATTGACCACACCAATGGGGCAATGCAATGTTTTTGTGATGAAATTCAAAAGGATCAACCGCCATGTCAATCACCGACCAAGAGCGCGCAGACCGAAGTGCTGCTGCAATGTGGGCCAATGACCGCGCTACAGAATGGCTCGGGGTTGAGCTGGTTTCTGTTGGCAAAGGCATTGCGGAAATGCACATGAAAGTTGAACCGCATCATTGTAACGGGCACAATATTTGCCACGGCGGGTTTATCTTTACGCTTGCGGATACGGCCTTTGCCTATGCTTGCAACAGCTACAATCAAGCGACTGTGGCGCAGCACAACACGATCACTTTTGTGAACGTGGGAAAGCAAGATGATCTGCTGATTGCAAGGGCAACAGAGATTAGCAAAACGGGCCGTAACGGTATTTATGATGTGAACGTCACCAACCAAGCAGGCGCATTGATCGCGTCATTTCGGGGATGTTCGCGTACCATCAAAGGCCAGAACTTCCCCGAATAGATCCTAATTGCTGGCCAAAACACCATCACATTGGCGCGGTAAATCAGCCATCGTGTATTGCCGCGCGCCGCGTTTTTTCTTCTTTGGTTTCGGCTTTTTGCTCGGCTTCACCTTTGGCGGATTTAGGTAATCCGTCACCCACCATTGCAACGTCTTGTCACAGCCATCACCGCCATTAGAAATCTGCGCAACGGTCGGTTTCTGCGTGACGCACCCTTTTAACCCCTTTGGGCATTTCATACGCACATGAAAGTGGGTGTTATGGCCGTAAAGCGGGCGAATTTTTTGCAACCATTTGCGGTTTCCACGGGTATTTTCACACAGCCAAATTTTGGCAGGTGCCGTGATGAAAATTCGGTCAACGCGCGGATCTTGTGCCGCCACTTTCAAAATATTGGCGTGCTGTTGGCTCCAATTGCTATTTACTGTGCGTTGGCTTTTGGCGCGCACGTTTGTCGATGACAGGCTTTCTCGCTCGCCGCGACTTAGGTTCAAACGCGTTGGCTTATACAGCCAAATATCTGCATCTAACCCCATTTGGTGTGACTGATGCCCCGATAGCATCGGCCCACCACGAGGCTGTGAAATATCGCCAATATACAAGCCAGCCCAACCAGGTTGTTGCGCCGCTTTTGCGCTCAGTTCTTTTAGGAACGTAATCATTTCGGGATGGCCCCAATTTCGATTGCGACTAAGGCGCATGGCTTGCCATGTTGGGCCAGATTCAGGCAGTACCGCGCCACCCGCCAAACACCCTTTGGCATAGGTTCCGATGGCTGCAGGGGATTGGCGCGATGCTTTGGCCTTTGCACCAAAAAGTTTATTCGCCTTCACGTCTGATGTGCTGATCCGAATGGTCGTCGCCGACACCGGCGCAACCACCACAGTTTGGGTTGTGGCCTTTGGGGCCTTTTGCCCACCAGGCCCACAGGCCGCGACCAAGGACAAAAGCAGTAAATGGTGGACACGCATTTTCAAATTCCTTTAACGATATTCGTCTGCTGAACGGACCCAGAATAGCAAAATTAACCCAATCACAAAGAGCCCAACGACAGGAGAGACCCCAACGCGCTGACTTCCGCTTAGTGTGGTGAATAGGTCGATCAGACCTGGTGCCAAAAACGCAGAGGCTTTGCCCGTCAAAGCATAGAGTCCAAACGATTCCGTCATACGGTCTGGGTCCGCTTGATCGACCAAAAACGTGCGGCTTGATGCTTGCAGGACGCCCCCGGCGGCACCGATGCAAGCACCAGCAAAGATAAACAGATTGTCTGGAAAGCTACTGTCTGGTGCTATCGGGAATCCAAAAATTGCTTCGCGAGAAATCCCAACAATTAGCGAGCTGACTAGAATAAGAACGCTCACGCAAATAATAATAACTTTTTTCGGTCCAATCTTTTGATCCAAACGACCGCCAAAATAACAGAAAATCGCACCAGTGATTGCGGCAACAATGCCGAAAATACCAATGTCTACATTGCTCCATTCCAGAACGCCTGCGGCATAAATCCCACCAAAAGCGTAAAGACCGATCAAGGCGTCGCGGTAAAACATGGATGACCCAAGGTAAAACGCGAGGCTTCGTCGCGCTGGCAGGTTTTTGAGCGTGACAACAAGTTCGCCCAGCCCTTTGCCAACCGCATTCGATAATTTTTCGCGGCGCGGTTCATCTTTGACCCACAGAAAAAATGGTACCATGAAAATGGCGAACCAAGCCGCTGTCAGGATACCGACGAACCGCGTACCTTCGCGCATTTCAGCATCAAGCCCAAAGAGCGGTGCTATCCCGATAAAGGTTACTCCAGTTTCGTTTTCTGCAAAAAACAGCAGCATGATGAACAATGAAATAACGCCACCTGCGTATCCAAACGCCCAACCAGAGCCTGATATCCTACCCATTTCTGATCTAGGTGCGAGACTTGGCAGCATTGAGTTTACAAACGTCTGAGACAGCTCCATGCCTGCCATACCAATCGCAAACAGCAGGAGAATGGTCACAACTCCCGTTGACCCAGGCACGGCATTCCAAAGATATGCGGCACCAACAACATACATGACCGAAAAAAGTGCGATCCAAGGTTTACGTGGTCCCGCGTTATCGGCAATTGCGCCAAAAATCGGAGAAGCAAACGCCAAAAACAAACCCGTCATCCACATCATTCGCGCCCACAGGGCTTGGCCCTCAACCGCGTTTTCTGCGACTGCGGACGTAAAATACGGCCCGAAAATAAACGTGATCAACAGCGTGTTGTATGGTTGCGATGCCCAATCGTAGAAATACCATCCCCAAATGGATTTTCGGTTTTGTGTGGATTCCACGATAATGCCCCCAAAAGCTTTTGCGTATTGTGCGAGCGATAGAACCTTTTTAGGCACAAACACGCAAGGGTATTCGCAGTCATAAGATCAGACTGCACGTTAGGATTTTGTTCTCGCTCTTGTCATAAGAAGAACCAGACACTAGGTCTTTGAAAGTCGGAACGAAGGAACCATCAAATGATTTCAGCTTTAGGCGTGGCGCTGTTAGCACTTTTGAATGTGGCGTGGTGGATCATTGTCGCACACATCGTGATTGGCTGGTTGGTAAACTTCCAAGTCTTGAATTTGCAGCAACCTGTTGTCGCGCAAATTTACTTCGGTTTGAACCGCCTGCTTGAGCCGCTTTACGCACCGATCCGACGTTTTTTGCCAAATACCGGCGGGCTAGATTTCTCGCCTCTGGTTGTCTTTATCGCGATTATTTTCTTACAGCGGCTTGCTGCACAAATGGCCTATTCTGCTTAGTTAACTGCCGAGCTGCCCTGCTTGTGATCCCCACAACTGTTTCACACGTGCATCTCTACCACAGGCTTTGCGGTATTTTTTGTATGCGACTTTGCGCTGTACCAGACCAAAGCGAGTCAGAACTTTCTTACTGCTTTTGTAATAATCTTGATGGAATTCATCCGCTACAAAGAAGCTTCCAGCGCTCTTTATTGGTGTAACAATTTTTTTTCCCAAAGCAGTTTGCGCCGTAGATTTTGATTTTTGCGCAACGGATACTTGCGTCGATGAGGTCGTGAATACCGCCGTGCGATAGCTGTCGCCTCGATCGCAAAATTGCCCACCTGCATCTGTTGGATCAACTGTGCGCCAGAATTTATGCAGCAATGCCTTATACGAGATTTTTTCCGAATCAAAAACAATGCGGACCGCTTCGTAGTGTCCTGTCCCGCCTTTTGACACGACCTTATATTTCGCGGTTTTTGATGATCCGCCAATAAACCCAGATTCCGCTTTGATCACACCAGGAACTGATTCAAAATCAGATTCAACACACCAAAAACACCCTCCAGCAAAGATTGCAACTTGCTGCTCTGCAAAGCCGGCTTGTGCGCCACCCAACATTACAGAACTCATTATTGCTAACTTTTTGAACGCGCCAAACATGTGATCTTACTCCTTGAAGGTCCCGGTTGTGATTGTATGAATTGCGATCACATACAATTAACAAGTCGGTGAACGAAGTGACCCATTTGAACGAACCAAAACGCCTTGCGATGTGGTCTGGGCCTAGAAACCTGTCCACGGCAATGATGTATGCCTTTGCGCAGCGCGATGATTGCGAAGTTTGGGACGAACCCTTTTATGCAGCTTATCTGAGCACAACAGGAATTGAGCACCCGTTAGGCGATGCGATTGTTGCAGCGGGCGATATTGATCCCAAAACCGTAACCCAAAAATGCTGCTTGTCTGGGCCAGAAAACAAACCGCTGTTTTATCAAAAGCACATGACCCAACATATGATCCCTGAATTTGATCGTGCGTGGGTTTTGGAACAACACAACGTATTTCTTATTCGCCACCCAGCGCGGGTCCTCGCCAGTTACGCCGCAAAACGAGACAATCCAACGCTCAACGATATTGGCTTTATCCAACAAATGGAGCTGATAGATTTGCTGATTACCGAAACAGGGCAAGCCCCGTTGATTGTAGACAGCGCCGATATTCGCAATAATCCCGAGGCGATGTTAACCGCTATTTGCGCACAAGTTGGCATCCCATTTTATGCTGAAATGTTGACTTGGGCTAAGGGTGGCAACTCGCAAGATGGTGCCTGGGCGCCACATTGGTATTCTGCTGTTTGGAACAGCTCTGGCTTTGCTGGACCCGAGAAATCGATGCCAAATGTCGCTGATAGTATGCAAGACGTTTATCAGCCCGCAAAACGCATTTATGATCGTATGTCAGAGATGAAGCTAAGGCTTTGAGGGCCTTAACGTGCTGCTAGTGTAAGTTCAATTCGCCGATTTTTTGCTAAAGACGCCGATGAGGTATCCTGCGTCAGTGGTTGATATTCACCATAGCCATTTGCAGACAATTTCTGCGGCTCAATCTCAGTCGCATCAACTAAAAAACGAACAACGGAGAGGGCACGCGCTTGCGACAATTCCCAATTATCTTTGAACCGGCCTGTTCCACTGATGGGTTGATCGTCGGTGTGGCCATCAACGCGCAGCACCCAATCCACATCCTCAGGCACCCCAGAGACAACATCTTGCAACACGGGCACGACCTGCAAAAGAATCTCTTTGCCACTTTGCTCCAATACCGCTGAACCTTGCTCGAACAATTCAGCCGATGAGAATACCAAACGATCAAAGATCGGATGATCTGGCGCAGCTTCACTTAATGAGCCACGCAATTTTTCGTTCAGTGTCGCATTCAACGCAGCCATCATGACCGCATTCTCTTCTGAGCGAATGCGATGAAGTTTTTTCAACTCACTTTCAGTTTCGTGAAACTTTGCCTCTACAATTTCGAGCGTTTTTTCTGCTGTTTCGATAGATGTTTTTGTCGTTTCCAGCTTTCCCACGAGAACCGCGGCATCGCGTGTCACCGTTTTCAAAATGTCTCTTTTGTTCTCGGCTTGGCTCTCCGCAGCCCGCAAACGTGTTTGCGCAGTTTCGTTTTCGGTCTGCGCGGCTTGCATCTTGGTCAAATGTATTTCGGCTTGCTTTTCGACTTTGGTTAGCTCTGCCTGTGCTTTTTCTTCCAAAGCATTAGCCTCTGTGAATTTTTCCAGAAATTGGGCCTCTTCTCGCTGCAACGATGCGAGCCGTAAGCCCGCAACTTCAACCGCTTGCCCAGCCGCTTTCGCAGAACGCTCCATATTGGTGGCTTGTTGTTCTGCGTCTTTGAAGAAGTTGTTTTCGAGGTCTGACAATGCGGGACCATCTGCTTCTGACATAACGTCTTGGTTTTCAGTCACCGCCTGTTTGTGGCCGCATCTGCCGCGGACACCAACACCCGAGAGGCCTTTGCGGCGGCATTTGCAGCTGCCACGGCGCGACGTAACTCGGCAACCGTTGCTTCGATACGTTTTTGTTCGGCTTTCGCCCGTTCGAAATCACTTTGTGCATTCGATGCTGCCTGCGACGCTTCGCTTGCAACAAGTTGCGCACTTTCAAACTCTTCTTGGGGCGTTTGGTCTTCAAGATCGCTAATTTTCTCTGAAAGAATATTCAGCTGATCTTGTGCTTGGGTCACCGATTGCGTCGCGACCGTCACCGCATTTTCTGCCTTAACAACGTCTTGATTGGCCACCGCGATTTGCGTTTCGTAATCTCTCACACTCGCTGTCAAAACACGCTTATTCTGGAGTTCTGATTCCAAAAGCGCACGCGTATCGACCCAGCTTTTTTCCAATTTTTTATACGGTGAGATGCCCTCAATAGCGTCAGTATCAGCAGCGATCGCAGCGAGCTTCTCGTCGGCATCAGATGAATCGCCAAACCAATTGTTGACGACGCTCACCATTCCGATGATCGCCAAAAACACAATCACACCAAAGATGGCAGCGCGGATCAAACCCGACGACGGGCCATTTGATGGCTCCTCGTGCTGCTCGCCATCATAACTAAAACCTTGATCCGCTTGATCAGGCTGTTGTTCGTATTCGTTACTCACAACTTTAAGACTCCGCTTTCCAACCCCTGAAAAGGCGCGCAACGCATCACGGAAATGAACGAGACATAATTTTCACAACCTAACAAAACTCTCTACCCAAGAGTCGTTGTTCAAGAATATGAGAATGCTCATTTTTCGCCCGAATTGCCTACCTTTGGTATTCTTAGCGATCTAACGTCGCTATTTGATTAGCCAGACGATAAGCGGCTTTATTCAGTGCGTCAACGCACTACAGATGGTGTTGACGCACGCACAGATCGTCTGTGGCAAGGATGACTCGGTTATTTCGAACGTGCGTTACGCGCAGCCAGCAGTTTCAAACGCAATGCGTTAATTTTGATAAACCCTGCTGCATCTGCTTGATCGTAAGCGCCTGCATCATCTTCAAATGTAACATGTTGCTCGGAATAAAGCGTATCGTCAGACCAGCGCGCAACTGTCTGCACAGAGCCTTTGTACAATTTCACGCGCACAACACCGTTCACGTGCCGTTGGCTGTGATCAATCATCGCTTGCAGCATTTCACGCTCTGGGCTGTACCAGTAACCGTTGTAGATCAGCTCTGCATAGCGTGGCATCAGCTCGTCTTTCAAATGTGCCGCACCACGATCCAAGGTGATTGATTCAATTCCACGATGCGCTTCCAACATGATTGTCCCACCAGGCGTTTCATAAACGCCACGTGACTTCATCCCGACATAGCGGCCCTCAACCAAATCAAGCCGCCCAACACCGTGTTTTCCACCCAAATAATTCAATTCCGTAAGCATTTCTGCCGGTGATTTAGCCACACCATTAAGGGCAACTGGATCGCCTTTTTCATATGTAATTTCAACAAATTCTGCTTCGTTAGGCGCCTCTTCTGGGCTTACTGTCCGTTGATATACATATTCCGGCGCTTCAACTGCTGGGTCTTCCAAAACTTTACCTTCAGACGACGTGTGCAACAGGTTCGCATCAACAGAAAACGGTGCTTCACCTCGTTTATCCGTTGCAATTGGGATTTGGTTTTCTTCTGCAAACGCCAGCAATTTGGTACGGCTTTGCAAATCCCACTCACGCCAAGGTGCGATCACCTTAATATCTGGGTTCAACGCATAGGCCGACAATTCGAACCGAACTTGGTCATTCCCCTTGCCTGTTGCGCCGTGCGCAACCGCATCTGCACCTGTTTCAGCTGCAATTTCGACCAAACGCTTGGAAATCAAAGGCCGTGCAATGGACGTTCCCAAAAGGTACAATCCTTCGTAAACGGCATTCGCGCGAAACATTGGAAATACGAAATCACAAACAAATTCTTCGCGGACGTCTTCGATAAAAATGTTCTCTGGCTTGATACCCAACAACTCCGCTTTTTTGCGAGCAGGGTCCAATTCTTCGCCTTGGCCAAGATCGGCCGTAAACGTAATGACTTCGCAGTCGTATTCGGTTTGCAACCACTTCAGAATGATAGACGTGTCTAAACCGCCAGAATAGGCCAGAACTACTTTTTTAGGGGCAGCCATTGTGAGCAATCTCCATTAAATTACGGGATATTGCGCATCTATTGCGTTTTTTGCCGCTCGACAAGTGGCCTTTACATCGCAACGATAGCGCCACGTAGGCAAAACCAGAATGAGTCACCACAAATGTCCGATCCAGATCTTCTGAGTTATTCAAATTTTGGAGAACAGGTAGGCACGCCGCTAATCCTTGTTCATGGCTTGTTTGGATCGGGGCGAAATTGGCGGGCAATAGCGCGTTTTTTGTCCAAAAACCGATGGGTTGTGACGGTGGACATGCGCAATCATGGGAACAGTTTTTGGAATCCGCAAAATTCCTACTTTGATTTGTCGAGCGATTTGGCTCGTCTAGTTAGGCATCTTGGCGGGGTCGCCGATGTGATGGGCCATTCGATGGGTGGCAAAGCCGCGATGGTTCTGGCGTTGAACAATCCCGAAATGATCCAACGCCTTATCATCGCAGACATCGCGCCCGTCGGATATCTGCACAGTCAAAATGACAAAATCGAAGTTATGCAATCTTTGTTGCTTAACCAATTTGACCGTCGTTCAGCCGCTGAAACTGCCTTAGAGGACAAATTAGGTGATGCTGGGTTAGCAGCTTTTTTTGCACAAAGCTTGTCTTTCGACGATCCGGCTCCGAAATGGCTTTTGAATCTGGACGCGCTCTACGCGAATATGGATGCGATCATCGGCTTTCCCGTATTGAACGGGTCATTCGCAAAAGAAGTGTTGTTCCTTTGCGGCGGTGATTCTGATTATGTCGACAATGCTGGGAAAATCGAAATTGATCGCCTTTTTCCCAAGGCTATTACCCAAACGATTGACGGGGCAAGCCATTGGATACATGCGGACAAACCCCGTGAATTTATGACAATTTTAAGTGCTTACCTAGATTCATAATGCCTCAATATTTTAGAATCGGCTCGCGGAACTACTATAATTCTATCGCACAATTTTGTGGCAGCTCTGCCAGGAATTGTGCCTTAGACGCGACATATAAAGACTCAACTTGGGACAAAGAAATCTGACTTGTATCGCCGGCGTGCGCTTGGGCTTCGCCAATAGAGCAATAATCTCTAAAGCTCTGAAAACCCAGGTTAAAAGCACTTCCTTTGAGAAAATGAAGAGCCTCTGCAATCTCTTTATTGGTGCCTTTAGAAACCTCCTCCAGCCCTTCGATTGCTTCATCCACTTCGGATAGGAACAGCGTAACCACTTCTGCTAAATCTTCGACACCTACATCATCTTCCAGCTGTTTGACCTGATTCCAGTTAATCATCCACTACCCCTTAAACGAATTTCTATATTCACGGTCCTTGGGCCATTAGAGGCCAATGATTTCTAATAATTCGTTATCAACCGGTATGTTTTTTGGATTCTCGAATTTCACTAAAAATTAAAACCTAACCTGCAAAGTACGTCAGAACTTAAGATAAAAGGTGGGTAGTGGCACATATCGAAGCGCAAAGCGAACCAGTCGCGTTACGCCCAACGCAAGATATTGCCGGGCAACTTCGCATTTTGGTCGTAGACGACAGTAAGTTGCAGCGAAGGATTGTTTCGCTCAGCCTAAAGAAATGGGGTTTCAAAGTAATCGAAGCCGCAAGCGGGCTGGAAGCTCTAAATATCTGCAGGAACCAAGCCATCGATTTAGTGATCAGTGACTGGATGATGCCTGAAATGGATGGCCTAGAGTTCTGTAGCGAGTTTCGCAAATTGAACCGCGAACGGTATGGCTATTTTATTCTTTTGACATCGAAAAATGAAAAGAACGACGTTGCTCAAGGATTGGATATTGGCGCGGATGATTTCCTGTCCAAACCCGTAAACTCTGCGGAGCTAAAGGCAAGAATTCGGGCCGGCACACGAGTTTTGGACATGGAGCAAAAGCTCATAAATCAAAACGAAACTGTGGTCAGCGCGCTTGAAGAGCTTCAAAATCTTTACGAAGAAATCAACAAAGATCTCGCCGAAGCCGAGAAACTGCAACAGTCGTTGGTTCCTGTCCGCCATCGCGAAATACCCAGCGGAGAAGTGTCTCTTCTCTTTCAATCCAGTTCTCACGTCGGCGGTGATCTCGTCGGGTTCTTCAGTTTTTCTGATTCAAGGCTCGGCCTATATTCAATAGATGTTTCTGGCCACGGCATTTCATCTGCACTGCTAACAGCAAGGCTAGCTGGCTATCTAAGCGCGCATAACAAAGAGCAAAACGTAGCATTTGATCGGTTGCCAACTGGGGAATATGTGCATCGCGATCCGGCTTTAATCGCAGAGCATTTAAATCAATTGATGATGGACGAGCTCGAAACAGAGCATTATTTTACCTTGGCCTATGCGGACATTAATTTGGCCGACGGCACTGTCCAAATGGTCCAAGCGGGCCATCCTCATCCCGTTGTTTCTAATTCTAGTTCGGGTGTGAAATATTACGGAGATGGTGGACCACCGATTGGATTGATGCCAGATATGGAGTTCGAAACATTCGAATTTCAGTTAGAAAAGGGTGACCGCCTTTTTCTATATTCAGATGGAATTACAGAATGTCAAAATGCTAATGACGAGCTTTTGGACGAAGACGGGCTTGAGAGAATTTTACTCAAGCATCATTCTGGAAATGGGCCCGAATTTATGAACGACCTAATGTGGGAATTGACTTCCTTCGCAGACGGGCATCCATTTGGAGACGATATTTCGGGTATACTTTTCGAATTTAAGGAATTCGCACAAACGCCTGGGTAAGATCAGAATAGCTTAGACCAGTGGCGCAAGAAATGGCGATCACCGTCGTTCGAAAGCATCGATATGGCTGATTTCGGATCCATCCACACCACCGAATGGTCTGGTTCTGTCGGATCAGAAATGCGTAACGTCGGTGTGCACGTGAAAATATGGCAAATTTTATGAGCCCAAACGTCATATTCTGGCATGAACGTGTATCTTTGGTATGCACCCAAACGCCTTATGTTTGTTATATGATACCCAGTTTCTTCGAACACTTCGCGGTGCAATGCGCGCACTGGTGTTTCCCCGAAATCAATACCACCGCCCGGCAATTGGAGTTCTAATTCTTCGGCATCTTGCAAAGTTAACAACAAGTCTCTGCCTTCAGGAATTATCGCATACGCGCCCGGACGGCGGACATATTTTCTGCCCGATTTATAGGGATCGCCAAACCGTCGCATTAAAATTTCACTCCATAAAAGGCACGACAATCGCGTAGCAATTGCACTTCCTTGTAAACACCACTATTTCGACAGCTTAACAAGGGTAAGGCCAATGCAGTCAGATCAAACATCTAAACACTGGGACGATACAATTCTCCCATTTCAGTTAGACGCAGCAGATGTTCGTGGGCGCGTCGCGCGTTTAGACGGAACGCTCGATACTATCCTCAGTCAACACAATTACCCGCTGAGCGTTTCTGCCCAAGTGGCCGAGGCCGCATTACTCACTGCGATGATCGGACAAACCATCGATTTGCGGTGGAAACTGTCTATTCAAATTCGTGGAAATGGCCCGTTGCGTATCATCGCAACGGATTACTTTTCTCCACAATCAGAAAACGAGCCCGCACGCATTCGCGCCTACGCCAGCTTTGATGCAGACGCCATTGAAGCCAGCGATCAAGAAGGATTTGGCTTGATCGGGAAAGGCATGTTTGCGATTTTGATCGACCAGGGCTCTGGAACCCAACCGTATCAAGGAATCACACCCTTGGCCGGCGGTTCATTAGAAAAATGTGCAGAAACGTATTTCGCACAGTCTGAACAATTGCCAACGCGTTTCAAAACAATTGCGGCGCAGGAAACCAGCGGTGATGGTGCGCCAAAATGGCGGGCGGGCGGCATTATGGTGCAGCACATGCCAAAGGCCTCTCCCTTAATGGATGATGGCGGAACAGGCGAAGCCGGTTTGCTGCAAGCGCAGGATTTACTGTCTGGTGACGAAGCCGAAAACTGGAACCGCGCAACCATTTTGATGGATTCTGCAGAGGAATTTGAATTGATCGGCCCGCACGTTGGGCAAGAGCGCTTGCTACGTCGCCTTTTCCACCAAGAAGAACCACGTGTTTTCACTGCACAACCAATCGAATTTGGCTGCACTTGCGGCGCGGAAAAAGTCCGCCAAACAATGTCGATTTATTCAGTGAAAGACATCGCCTCAATGACCGCTGAAAACGGCATGGTCACGGCAGATTGCCAATTCTGTGGTGCTCATTATGAATTGGAACCGACCACACTCGGAAAAGACGCCAAAAAAGATGTGTAGCGCCAGCTTGGCAGATAAACCACGGATTTTAGACTGGATAAAACGGGCAACCCAAGGCGATTTGGATCATTTGGGGTCTTCGGATTTTGATCTAAATGCAGACAAACCGATGGATCAGGCAACCTATAAACCTGCGGCTGTCATGGTGCCGATCTTGGATCACGCCGATGGTTTGCAAGTTGTCCTGACGCGGCGTGCAGCGCATTTGAAACACCACCCGGGGCAGATTGCATTTCCTGGCGGCAAAGTAGATGCATCCGATCGCAGTTTGGAACACGCCGCATTCCGCGAAGCAGATGAAGAAATTGGACTGCGGAGCCATCACGCAGAAATGCTCGGAAAACTCCCGCTTCACCGCACCGTTACTGGGTTCGAGGTTCAGCCGATTGTGACCCACGTGTCAGCGGATTTTTCGCCTGTTTCAGACCCAGGTGAAGTGGAAGAGGTTTTCCATGTGCCGCTGGCTCATCTGATCAATCCAGACAATTATTTCATTGAAGGGCGGGTTTGGATGGGCAAGCCGCGACGGTATTATGTTGTACCTTACGGCCCCTATTATATTTGGGGTGCCACGGCACGGATGTTGCGTATGTTCGCGGATCGCTTAGAACAAACACATGAAACTAACAGCTGACTGGGTGCACGATGCAAGCGTGCAACGACTATTTTCTGCGTTCGAAGATCGCGGGTATCAAATCTATTTTGTTGGCGGATGTGTTCGAAACGCGCTGCTGAACTGTGCTGTTGCTGATCTTGATGTTTCGACGTCCGCCGTTCCAGAACAAACAATTTCGGTCGCAAAATCCGAAGGGTTCAAGTTCATTCCCACGGGATTAGAACACGGCACCGTCACGATCATCGTTGGTGATCATGATTTTGAAATAACCAGTTTTCGCAAAGACGTAGAAACCCACGGGCGCCGCGCCGTGGTCGCGTTTTCAGACAATATTATGGACGATGCGCTACGGCGGGATTTCACCATGAACGCGCTTTATGCGGATCGCGCTGGCGAAGTGATCGACCCTTTGTTGGGGATGGATGATTTGAAAAACCGCAAGGTTCGTTTCATCGCCGATGCACAAGACCGCATCAAAGAAGATTACTTGCGTATCCTGCGATACTTTCGATTTCACGCTTGGTATGCAAACCAGGATGAGGGCATGGATCAAGGTGCAATGGCCGCTATTGCCGAAAATGTCGAAGGGCTCGGGCTAATTTCGAAAGAACGCATCGGTGCCGAATTGCGCAAAATCTTGTCTGCCGCCGATCCTGTCCGAACAATCGCTGCGATGGAAAACTGTGGCGTGCTGGCGCAGATCATTCCAGGAAGCAGTGCGCGCGCGCTTGGGCCGCTAACCTTGCTGGAAGAAACCACAGGGTCAAAAGCGGATTGGCAACGTCGGCTCCTCGCGCTCGGTGGGGCTGATCAATCTGCTAAGCTGCGGCTTTCAAAGGCAGAATCCAAACGAATTGCGGCATTTCAAAAAGCGATGGATCGGGGTGCTGGATCGGCAGAAACTGCCTATTGGTACGGAAAAAATACCGCGCTTGATATCGCTTTGATTAGCGCTGCGAGTTTGGAAACCCCTGTACATCCAGATCTGTCGGAACAGATCAACCAAGGAAGTTCTGCTCTTTTTCCGATAACCGCCAGCGACCTTTCAAAGACGGTAAAAGGTAAGGCCATTGGTGACACCCTTCGCGCACTAGAAACCGAGTGGGTGGCGTCGGGATTTGCGAAAACTAAACAAGAGCTGTTGGCGAATGTTTAGCCCGCTAATCACGTTTCTGATCGCTGGCCTGCTAAGCCCGGGACCAAACGTTATCATGCTTACCAGCTCGGGCGCACGATTTGGCGCAAAGGCAACTTGGCCCCATTTGCTGGGGGTGGTCATCGGTACCGGAGTGATCGGCGCTGTCTGTGGTTTGGGCATCGGCGCTTTGATCGTGTCGCAGCCCCAGCTGCGGCTTGTGCTACAATGCGTTTCATTCGCGTGGATATTGTGGATGGCCTATCGTCTGTTGTTTCCAAAAACAGTGTCTAAAACCAACGCAATTGAACGCCCAATGACATTTCTACGGGGCGCAATCTTCCAATGGGTAAACCCAAAAATTTGGGCCGTGGCCTTGGCAGCCTCATCGGGATATTCAATTGGCCTAGGCCCCTTCGGCGAAGCAATGCGCGTCGCTACGGGCTTTATTTGCGTCAATTTCTTTGTCTGCCTCTTTTGGACATATTCAGGTCAGCTCTTGTCAGCCCTGCTGAACAATGAAAAACGCTGGTTTTACTTTCGCGCCTGCATGGCGTTCTTCCTCGCGGTTTCTGCAATCTTGGTGTTCTTATGACTGAAATACAGATCGAAAAACTCGGCGCCAAAGGTGATGGTGTGGCCATTCTTGACGGGACTGAGGTGTTTGCCCCTTACACGGTTCCTGGCGAACGGGTTGAGGGTGAAATCCAAGGCGGGCGTATGGAAAAACCCCGTATTCTGGAACCGGTCCCCCTTCGCGTCAAAGCGCCCTGTTCACATTTCAAAACGTGTGGCGGCTGTCTTACTCAACATATCGACCCTGCATTCCTTGCAGATTGGAAACAAGAATTGGTGCGTGACGCGCTAGCCAAACAGGGGTTAAGCACTGAGCTTCGCCCGACGATTTCATCACCGCCACAATCCCGTCGGCGTGCTGTATTCACAGGAAAGCGTACAAAAAACGGGGCATTTCTTGGGTTTCACGCGCGCGGAACTTCGCTAGTTATTCCGATCAATCAATGCATGCTTTTGCAACCCGAAATCACTGCTGGTTTCGATGGGCTCATTAAACTAGTCCAACTCGCCGCGTCGCGCAAAAGCGAGGTTCGCATCGCAGTTACCACGAGCCTAGGCGGTTTGGATATTAGCGTGGATGATGCGCTGCCACTTGAAAACGCTATCCAATCCCAAGTCGTGAAAATCACCCATGATCACGGGTTTTCAAGGGTTTTTTGGAACGGTGAAATCATCTTAGAACGCAGTGCAGCACAGCAAAAATTTGGAACGGCACTGGTCACACCCCCAAATGGTTCATTCTTACAAGCCACCCATGAGGGCGAGACTGCTTTGGTGAAAACTGTACAAGAAATTGTAACCAAAGCAAAAATCGCCGCTGATCTTTTCTCGGGGTGTGGAACGCTCACACTACCTATTGCGCAAACAGCAGAAGTTGCTGCTTTTGAATCAGATGGCCCGATGCTGGCCGCCCTTGATAAAGGATGGCGTGAAACGACGGGGTTGAAAAAGGTTTCGACAGCAACGCGGGATCTTTTCCGCAATCCATTGCGTTTGGATGAGCTAAAGCCGTTTGATACTGTAATCATCGACCCACCACGCGCAGGTGCCCGCGCCCAAGTCGAAATGCTGGCGCAATCCGCCGTTAAAGCAATTGCCTTTGTGTCCTGTAATCCCGCAACATTTGCACGGGATGCACGTGTTTTGGTCGATGGTGGATACACGTTGGATTGGGTTCAAACCATTGATCAATTTCTATGGTCGAGCCACTGCGAATTGGTCGCGCAATTTTCGCGTAAATAAATCTGGCAGCCACCCATTCGCCAACCTATATAAGCGATATGGACACATCAGAAAACAATCCGCCTGAAACAGGGTTTCGCGCGCAGTTAAGACGCATGGTCGAATCCAGTATCGTTCGAAACACTATTTTGGTCGTCATCGTCATCAACGCCATCGCGTTGGGTTTGGAAACATCGAAAACCGTTCAAGGCATGGCGGGCGGTTTGCTGTCTGTCATTGACGCGATTTGTTTATGGATTTTTGTCATCGAGCTGACGTCAAAGTTGATCGCTTACGGATGGCGGTTCTTTCTTGCGCCTTGGAACATCTTTGATTTCTTTGTGGTCGCAGTTTCCTTTGCACCGAGTGGGGGCGGCCTGTCGGTACTACGCGCGCTTCGCATCTTGCGTGTGCTTCGGGTCATCTCATTCGCACCACGCCTTCGCCGCGTTGTCGAAGGGTTCGTCTCTGCCCTCCCCGGCATGGCGTCCGTGTTTTTGCTGATGACAATCATCTTTTACATCGGCTCGGTTATGGCGACAAAGCTGTTTGGCGATGCGTTTCCAGAATGGTTCGGCACGATGGGCCGATCTGCATATTCCTTGTTCCAAATCATGACACTGGAAAGCTGGTCGATGGGAATCGTGCGCCCTGTGATGGAACAATTCACCTATGCGTGGATGTTTTTTGTGCCCTTCATCATCGTCACAACCTTTGCCGTCGTGAATCTTTTGGTCGGTCTGATTGTGAATTCCATGCAAGATGCGCATCACGCAGAAAGCGATGAAGCCACGGGAAGTTATCGCGATTCCGTAGTGCAAAAGCTGGACGAAATCAGCGCCCGTTTGGACAAGTTGGAAAAATAGTCTCTAGGCTGTTGCGACACCAATTTGCGCAATACCCAACACATCCAGAACCTTCGCCTCGATCTGTGGGGCATTCATGCCCGCGACGTCGTACATAGTTTTTGGGCTGTTCTGATCAATAAACGTATCAGGCAGCACCATCGAACGGAATTTTAGCCCCGTATCAAAAACGCCCGCATCTGATAAGAATTGCATCACATGCGATCCAAACCCGCCAACCGCGCCCTCTTCGATTGTGATCAACGCTTCATGGTTCGCTACCAGCTCCATGATCAAGTTTTCATCGAGTGGCTTGGAGAACCGCGCATCTGCGATTGTTGGAGTGATGCCTTTGCGGGCTAGCAATTCGGCTGCTTTTTCGCATTCTCGCAGACGCGTCCCAAAAGAGAGCAGCGCGACGCGGCTACCTTTTGAAATCATGCGGCCTTTGCCGATTTCCAATGGAACGCCGTGTTCTGGCAGATCAATCCCAACACCCTCACCACGCGGAAACCGAAACGCGCTAGGGCGATCATCAATGGATACAGCTGTAGCAACCATATGGACCAGCTCAGCCTCATCTGCGGCGGCCATAACAACAAAACCTGGAAGGTTTGAAAGAAACCCAATGTCAAAACTGCCTGCATGGGTCGCGCCGTCTGCACCAACCAGCCCAGCACGATCAATCGCGAAACGAACTGGCAGGCGTTGGATGGCAACGTCATGAACGACCTGATCATATCCACGTTGTAAAAATGTGGAATACAATGTGCAGAAAGGTTTGATACCGCCAGCTGCCAGACCAGCGGAAAACGTCACTGCGTGTTGTTCTGCAATCCCCACATCAAACGTGCGCGTCGGGAACCGTTCCGCAAACTTATCTAACCCAGTCCCATCAGGCATCGCCGCTGTGATTGCCGCGATTTTCGTATCTTTTTCAGCCTCTTTAATCAGGCTTTGCGCGAAAACAGACGTATAACTCGGCGCGTTTGATGGTGTTTTCTTTTGCTTGCCGCTTACCACATCAAACTTGGATACACCGTGGTATTTATCCAAAGACGCTTCGGCTGGGGCGTAACCTTTGCCCTTTTTGGTGATCACATGGATCAACATCGGGCCTGTTGCGCGTTTTTTTACAGTGCGCAACACATTCAGCAATTGATCCATGTCGTGGCCATCAATAGGGCCGACATAGGAAAACCCAAGCTGTTCAAAAAGCGTGCCACCAACGGTCATGTGTTTGACCATATCTTTAGCGCGTTTTGCACCGTCTTGGAACGGTTCTGGCAACAAGGAAATAGCGCTTTTGGCCGCCGATTTCAGCTCTTGAAACGGCTCACCCGCATAAAGCTTTGACAGATACGCTGACATGGCACCAACCGGCGGAGCAATCGACATTTCGTTGTCATTCAGGATAACAAACAGCCGTTTTTTCAAATGCCCAGCGTTGTTCATCGCCTCATAGGCCATACCCGCAGACATCGACCCATCACCAATCACGGCAATTGCATCGCCCAAACCATGTTCGGGCGCACCGCCTAAATCACGTGCCACTGCAAACCCAAGGGCGGCCGAAATCGACGTGGAACTGTGTGCCGCACCAAAGGGATCAAACGGGCTTTCGGATCGTTTAGTAAACCCTGAAAGACCATCTGCTTGGCGCAGCGTGCGGATACGATCACGACGACCTGTTAGGATTTTATGGGGGTAGCATTGATGCCCGACATCCCAGATTAGTCGATCCTTTGGCGCATCAAAAACCGCATGTATCGCTGTTGTCAGCTCGACAACACCCAGCCCCGCACCCAAATGCCCACCTGTTTCAGAAACAACCGAAATGGTTTCGCTGCGCAATTCATCCGCCACTTGGCGCAGTTGCGCGTCTGAAAACTGTTTCAGATCTTCGGGGCTGTTCACTTTGTCGAGCAACGGAGTATTTGGACGATCGTTCATAGGAATTTTCCTTCGGACCCTTTAAATCACAATTCGCGGTTCACAACGAAGTGCGCGACTTGCCGCAGTGTCGTTGCTTTGTCGCCAAATCGGCCCAGCGCATCACACGCGTTTTCTACCAATGAGTTGGCCTTTTTCTGAGCCTGTTCAAGGCCTAACAAGGAAACAAAGGTCGCTTTTCCCGCCTCTGCGTCCTTTTGCAGACGTTTACCAGCGGTTTTCGCGTCACCCAGCACATCTAACACGTCGTCCTGAATTTGAAATGCGAGGCCAACAGCTTTTGAATACTCTAGCAATTCTTCGCCTGCATCCTGCGCCAATATTGCACCTGAATGGGCAGACCACTGGATCAAAGCGCCCGTTTTATTGGCCTGCAAATGGGTGATTTCATCCAATGTAAGCGGCTCAGGCGCAGTTTCAGCGGCGATGTCGAGCATTTGTCCCAAAACCATCCCATTCGCGCCAGAGGCCTGTGCAAGGGTGTGTATCAAAGAAACTTGCACGTCGGAACTAGGTGACGTTTCAATATCTGCAAGAATTTCAAATGCTAAAGATTGCAAGGCATCACCAGCAAGCACGGCGGTCGCTTCATCCCATTTGATATGAACAGTTGGTTCGCCACGGCGCAGGTCATCATCGTCCATACAAGGCAGGTCGTCGTGCACCAATGAATAGGCGTGCATGCATTCAATCGCGGCACCTGTGCGTAGGGCTTGGCCCCGATTAACATCGTAAAGGGCAGCACTTTCCACAGCCAAAAATGCACGCAAGCGTTTGCCACCGTTCAGCACGGCGTGGCGCATCGGGGCGGCGATGGGATTATCAGAATTGCTTGGCAGCAGCTGGCTCAGAGTTTGCTCGGTCGCCGTGGCAACCGCTGCCAGCTTTGCGCGAAAATCATCCACTTGGATTAACCCTCGAACGGTTTTAGGCCATCGGGTTGCCCAGAGGACAAGGTGATTTGCGCAATTTTCTCTTCTGCTTCGGCCAATTTGACCTCGCAATGTTTTTTCAACGCCGCGCCGCGATCGTACAATTTGATGCTGTCTTCCAACGCCACTTGGCTGCTTTCCAATTGGCTCACGACCTTTTCCAATTCCGCCATTGCGGTTTCGAAGTTCATTTCGGAAACGGGTGTGTCAGCCATCAGCTTTGCTCCATCAATACAGTCACATGCGCCGCAACAGAGGCGGCCAAAGCCTCCAGATCATATCCACCTTCAAGAGTCGAGACCAGCCGACCCTCGCAGTGTTTATCCGCGAAATCACAAAGAGCACGGGTGGCCCATGCGAAATCTTCTTCAACGAAATTTAGGTTCGCCAAAGGGTCTGCTTTGTGGGCGTCAAAACCTGCAGAGACAAAAATCATCTGGGGTTTGTGGGCTTCCAATGCGGGTAAAATTTCACGCTCAAACGCATTTCGTAAATCAACACCATTTGCATTTGGTTCAAGCGGAATGTTCAAAACATTGCCATGCGCACCTGTTTCATGGGCCGCGCCCGACCCTGGATACAGCGGCATTTGATGACTGGAGACAAACAAAATACGATCATCGTTCCAAACCAAATCCTGCGTGCCATTGCCGTGGTGCACATCGAAATCCACAATCGCTACACGGTCTAATCCATGATGACCAAGAGCATGACGCGCGCCGATAACCACGTTGCCAAAATAGCAAAACCCCATTGCCGTTTGTGTTTCTGCGTGATGCCCCGGTGGGCGGGTTGCGCAAAATGCGTTTGTTGCCGCGCCCGACATCACCAGATCAACCGCTTTTACATTAGCGCCGACACCACGATAGGCGGCTTTCAACGAGCCAGGCGAAACAGATGTGTCTGCATCAATTGACGTCCAGCCTTGCGCCGGAACCGCTGCTTTGATGGCGTTTAGATGGGCAATCGGATGGGTGGACAGGATATTTTCGTCGCTGCCCAGCGGCGCATCATGGCGTTGTAGCGCATCAAATTCGGAACGATTCATGCGATCCAAGATGTATTCAAGCCGCGCAACTTGTTCGGGGTGACCCGTTGGGTTTACGTGGCTCAAACAATCGGGATGGGTCAGAAAAGCAGTGGTCATGATCTACTCAGGTGCCAGCATGTAGCCCGCACCGCGAACGGTTTGCAGGTATCGCGGGGATTTCGGATCTGCCTCGATCTTACGACGCAGACGGGTGATTTGCACATCCACCGCACGCTCTTGGGCTTGGCCAGTATCACGACCCAGATCCTCGACCAGTTTGGCGCGGCTTATCGGTGAATGTGGTGTGGATGAGAAAATTCGCATCAGCGCGCTTTCGGTGGCTGTGAGGCGCACAAGGTCATCGCCCGCCCAAAGTTCACCGCGCGTCACGTCGTATCGCACACCACCGAGCTGCAAGGTTTTGGGTGGTTCCGCCACAGTTTGTTCAACCGGAACACGGCGCAGGATCGCGTTGATCCGCAAAACCAGCTCCTTTGGTTCAAACGGTTTGGACAGGTAATCATCTGCGCCTGCCTCAAGGCCCAAAATCCGTTCGTTGGTCTCGCCCTTGGCAGTTAGCAACAAAATCGGCGTTTGCAGTTTTTCACGCAAAGACCGTGTCAGAGTAAGGCCATCTTCGCCCGGCATCATCACATCCATGACAATCAGATCGAACTCCAATCCCGCTAACAGCTTGCGAGCATGGGCGGAATCCCGCGCCGCAGTGACCCAAAAACCGTTTCGCGACAGGAATTTTTGCAACAACGTGCGGATGCGTTCATCGTCATCAACGATCAAGATATGTGCGTCTGCCAGTACTTCGTTCATTGGGCTTTAGTCCTTCACCAGCTTTTTTACATGCTTGCGCATCGACGGATCCATGATGTTTTCCAACACTTTACGGAACCCCAGAACTGCGTCTGGGCCGGCCTCTTTGTACGCAGTACGAAGCCGCTTGCGCTGCGCAGAAGAAAGCTCCGATTCCAGCTCTTTACCAGACTTTGTCAGGAAAAGATGCCGTTCTCGGCGATCTTTTTCGCCTATTTTGCTTTCAACCAATCCGTCTTCGATCAATTGGCGCAACACGCGATTTAGCGATTGTTTCGTGACACCAAGGATATCTAACATGCTGTTTACCGATGTGCCTGGCCTGCGATGAATGAAGTGAATGGCGCGGTGATGGGCGCGTCCGTAGGTGTAATTTTCAAGGATACGATCAGGATCAGAGGTGAACCCGCGATAGGCAAAGAACAGCAGCTCGATCCCTTGAAGCAATTGATCATCCGTCAAAAACAGAAGATTTTCGCCGCCTTGCTGCAACCGATCGCGCATTCTGATTTTCACCTGATCACAAAATTTATCCGTGGGGATCAATTTATGTCAGTCTTGTTGACTTTCCAAGAATCAAATGTTAGCAAAATTCGACTTTTGCGTAATTATGTGTCTTATTTTGGATATTTTGCGCAACTATTGAAAATATTAGCTAAGCGGAGACGAAAATGGCTGGTGGATACGATGATCGCGACGGTTTGATCTGGCTGGATGGCCAATTGGTAGACTGGAGAGAGGCGAATGTTCATCTCCTCACGCATGCGATGCATTATGCGTCCTCTGTTTTTGAAGGTGAACGTGCTTATAACGGGAAAATCTTCAAAAGTCGTGAACACTCCGAGCGTTTGCTATTTTCGGGCCGTGAATTGGACATTCCGATCCCCTACTCCGTGGATGAGATCGAAGAAGCTAAGTACGCAGTCTTAAAGGCAAATAACCTAACGGACGCCTATGTTCGCGCGTTGTGCTGGCGTGGGTCGGGCGATGACATGGGTGTTGCATCGGCGAAAAATCCTGTGCGCATGGCGATTGCGACGTGGGAATGGGGTGCCTATTACGGCGACGCGAAAATGAAGGGTGCCAAGCTGGATATCTCTCGCTGGAAACGCCCTTCGCCAGAAACAATTCCGTGTTTTGCTAAGGCCGCTGGCCTTTACATGATCTGCACAATGGCCAAGCATGAAGCCGAGGCAAAAGGCTGTTCTGACGCGATGATGTACGACTATCGCGGTTATGTTGCTGAAGCGACCGGCGCGAATATTTTCTTTGTAAAAGAAGGGGTTGTGCACACGCCGAAACCAGATTGCTTCTTGAATGGGTTAACGCGCCAGACGGTTATTGGCATGTTGAAAGACAAGCAAATCGAAGTGGTTGAACGCCACATCATGCCAGAGGAGCTCGAAGGGTTTGAGCAATGCTGGTTGACGGGGACAGCGGCGGAGGTGACGCCTGTTGGACAGATCGGCGATTACACGTTTGAGGTCGGTGAAATGGCGCGGACAATTTCCGAAGATTACGAAAAACTGGTACGTGCATAACGGCTACCCACCGTTGATGCTTGAGGCCGCTCGGTCGCTCTGATATCTAGCGAGAATCTCAGCGCCCGAGGAAGAGTGGCGCCTTTCTGGAGGACACGGTTCTGATCGAACGTGTTGGTGCCCAAGTGGCTGATATAGAAGCAAACATTCCTAGCATGTCGATGCTAGACCTTATTTTGAACACCCTTCAAAGTGAAAAAGCCGAAGACATTGTCACGCTGGACCTGGCGGATAAGTCCTCGATGGCGGATCACATGGTTGTAGCATCTGGGCGGTCTACGCGCCAAGTCGTTGCTTTGGCAGAGAAAATTGCCGACAAATTGAAGCAAGTGATGGAAGTGCAATCCCGAATCGAAGGCAAACAAGCTGGCGATTGGGTTCTTTTGGATGCTGGTGATGTGATTGTTCACATTTTCCGCCCAGAAGTACGCGAGTTCTATCAGCTTGAGAAGATGTGGCAACAGGTTCCTGAACCACAGGAATAACGCCTTGTTATCTTTACATATTATCGCGTGTGGTCGGCTCCGGAAGGGGCCGGAGGTTGAGTTGATCTCTGACTATCTTGATCGCTATGAAAAAACGGGTCGTGGCCTTGGGCTCGGGCCTGTTTCTTTGATTGAGGTCGAGGATAAACGCGGTGGTGGCATGGCTGCTGAGGCGGAATTACTGCGCAAGGCGATCCCGAAAGGGGCCGTGACGATGATCCTCGATGAACGCGGTAAACTGTTGAGTTCTATTGATTTTTCACAGAAAATTAGCGGTTGGCGTGATACAGGTGTGCAGGATTTGGCGATTCTGATTGGCGGCGCGGATGGGATCGACCCTGCCCTGCGCCAAGAGGCTGATTTCGCACTGTCTTTTGGTAAAATGGTCTGGCCACACATGCTGGCGCGAGTGATGTTGAGCGAGCAATTGTACCGCGCAGCGAGCATCCTTGGGAATGCGCCTTACCACCGTGTTTGAGCGCGTTAACCACGGTTAACGCCGCCCCAAATTCAGCCGAAAAATTGGAAAATAAATGTCCGCAAAGCGTATGCAAACGGTATGCAAAGCGTATGGCACGTGTATGGCACTTTTCTGCAGCCCAAAAATTAACTTTTGCCGAAAACGCGTTAACCTTTTTTGCGGGCCATTAACTTGTACTTAAGGTCTGTGCCAGATATCAGAGCGAAAAAGCAGACAAACCAGAGGCAGGCCAATGACCATTCCAAAACCAGTCGTTTTGTGCATTCTGGATGGCTGGGGTTTACGTGCCGAGATTGAAGGCAACGCGGTGGCGCAGGCGGAGACGCCGAACTTTGATCGCATGATGGCAGATTGCCCAAATTCCACGCTGACAACATTTGGCCCAGATGTTGGGTTACCTATCGGACAGATGGGAAATTCCGAAGTCGGACATATGAATATTGGCGCGGGTCGTGTGGTTGAAATGGACCTTGCGAAAATCAACGGTGTGATCGCGCGTGGTGCGCTGGGCGCGCAGCCTGCTGTTCGTCGGATTATTGAAACGGGCGAAGGCACGGTGCATCTGTGCGGTGTGCTGTCGGATGGTGGCGTTCACAGCCACATCGACCACATGATTGCGATGATGGATGTGTTGGTTGATGCGGGGCGGCGTGTGGCGCTGCATCTGTTTACTGACGGGCGCGATGTTGCGCCAAAATCAGTTGGGACGTATTTGCAAAAGCTGCAATCCGCGATGCGTGATAGTGCGTTTATCGCCACTGTTTCGGGCCGGTATTACGCGATGGATCGCGACAATCGGTGGGAGCGGGTTTCACAAGCGTATCGCGCGATGGTTCTGGGCGACGGGATGGGTGCGGTTTCGGCGGCGCAGGTTATTGCGGGAAACTATGCCAATGACACGTCGGATGAGTTTTTTCTGCCGTCGGTGATTGGCGATTATGCGGGCATGGCGGCTGGCGACAGTTTGGTCTGTTTGAATTTCCGTGCGGATCGCGCGCGCGAAATTTTGGCGGCGATTGGCGACCCTGCGTTTGATGGGTTTGAAACGGGGCCACGGCCAGAACTGGCATTGATCAGCGGGTTCACCCAATATTCGACGGCGCATTCGAAGTATTGCGATGTGATTTTCCCCGAGGAAGACATCGTGAACACGCTTGGTGCGTGGGTCGCGCAAAAAGGATTGTCGCAGTTTCGGATTGCCGAGACGGAGAAATATCCCCACGTGACGTTTTTCCTGAACGGCGGCGTGGAAGTTCCTGCCACTGGTGAGGATCGGTATTTGGCACCGAGCCCGAAAGTTGCGACCTATGATTTGCAGCCTGAAATGTCGTCACACGAGGTGACTGAAAATCTGGTTGGGGCGATTGGGTCGGGCAAATATGATTTGATCGTCGTGAATTATGCCAACCCAGATATGGTTGGGCACACGGGCGATCTGGAGGCGGCAAAGGCAGCTTGTGCATCTGTGGATATCGGGCTTGGGCAGGTTGAAACCGCGCTGAACGCGGCAGGTGGTGCGATGATTGTTTGCGCGGATCACGGCAATTGCGAAACCATGATTGACCCTGAAACGGGCGGGCCGCATACCGCGCATACTGTTAATCCTGTGCCTGTGGTCTTGATCGGTGGGCCAAGGGGTGCGAAGCTGCGCGAAAATGGGCGTTTGGCTGATTTGGCCCCAAGTTTATTGGGGTTGATGGGGCTGGATTTACCAAAAGAAATGACAGGCAAAAGTTTGATCCAAGCATGAGCGCCAAACGCAAAATTATAGCGGCCATTCTGGCGGTAACGCTGAACTGTGGGCCTGTGGTCGCCAAAGGCGATGTTGTGCTAGAGGCGCAGTTAGCGGCTGAGGCGTTGAGCGTTGCTGCAAACGGTTTGAACAGTGCCAGCAGTGCGCGCGACCGTGTGAAGGCGCTGAGCGAAACCGTTCGCGCCTATGAAAACGGGTTGAGCGCAATGCGCGATGGGCTGCGCGGTGCCACCATTCGTGAGCGGGTTATTCGCCTTGAGTTTGAGAGCCGTCGCGACCAGTTGAGCCGTTTGCTGGGGATTTTGCAGACACTGGAACGGGCCACAACACCGATGTTGTTGATCCATCCGACAGGGCCAGTCGGCACGGCGCGATCTGGCATGATGATGTCTGAAATTACGCCGTCATTGCAGCGCCAAGCCGAAGAGCTGCGATCCCAGTTGGAAGAATTGAGCGAGCTGCGGCGCATTCAGACAGAGGCTGAGGAACAGCTGCGGTTGGGTCTTGCGGGTGTGCAAGAGGCGCGAGTTTCGTTGTCTCAGGCAATTGCGGATCGCACGGATTTGCCGCGTCGATTGTCCGATGATCCTGTGAAAACGCAAATCCTTGCGGATAGTGCGACATCGCTGGAAATGTTCGCGGGCAGCATCGGTGTGTTGCCCCCTGAACCTGCGGCGGCCAAGGCGATTGATTTTGATAAAATGCGCGGCACGTTGCGATTGCCCGTGGATGGATCGGTATTGCGCGGGTTTAACGAAATTGATGCGGCGGGTTTGAAACGGCCCGGATTGGTGATTGCGGCGCGTCCGCTCGCGCTCGTCACTGCGCCCGCGGCATCGACAATTCGCTATGCCGGGGCGTTTTTGGATTACGGAAACGTGATAATTCTTGAGCCGCAACCAGGCTATTTGCTGGTGATTGCCGGGCTAGATCAAGTGTACGGTGAAATCGGACAGATTGTGGATCAAACGGCACCTGTGGGTTTGTTGGGCGGTAATCCCGCAGGCGCGCAGGAATTTTTGGTTGAAGCGTCAGATGGCGGTAGCGCTTTGGCGCAAGAAACGCTCTATATAGAGTTGAGATATGAAGGCGAACCTGTGGACCCAAGTGTCTGGTTTGCTGTTAACGATAGTTAGGATGGATTGATGAAGAGACTTGCACTGGCCGCTATTGGCGGAACGATTGCTGGAATGGTTTTGACGACCCAGTTGACCGGCCCGCTGATTGCGCAAGAAGCTGCGAAGACAAAATCTACCTACGAACAGTTGGATTTGTTTGGCGATATCTTTGAACGCATCCGGTCTGCCTATGTTGAAGAGGTGGACGAAGAAGAGTTGATCCGGTCTGCGATCAACGGAATGCTGACGTCGCTTGACCCGCATTCATCGTATTTGCCGCCCGAAGATTTCGACAGCATGCAGGTGCAAACCCGTGGCGAGTTCGGTGGTTTGGGCATCGAGGTGACGCAGGAAAATGGCTTTGTCAAAGTTGTCAGCCCGATTGACGACACCCCAGCGGATGAAGCTGGCGTTGAAGCCGGCGATTTCATCACGCAAGTGGACGGCGAGACCACGCTCGGTATGTCGCTGGATGATGCTGTTGAATTGATGCGCGGCGAGATCGGTTCCGAGATCGTGATCACCATCGTACGCGAAGGCACCGACGAGCCGTTCGACATCACGATTGTGCGCGACAAGATCAAGGTAAAAGCATCGCGTGGGCGTGTGGAAGGCGACAGTGTTGTGTTGCGGATCACCACGTTTTCGGACCAGACATTTGTAAATCTGGAATCCGAGTTGAAGGCCAATGTGGAAGAGGCTGGCGGCATCGACAAGGTGACCGGGTTTGTCATTGATCTGCGCAATAATCCAGGTGGCTTGCTGAACCAAGCGATTGCGGTCAGCGATGCGTTTTTGGAAAAAGGCGAGATCGTTTCCACCCGTGGCCGTGGCCCAGAAGACAGTGATCGCGTGAATGCGCAGCCAGGTGATTTGGCGCAAGGGAAACCGATTGTGGTTCTGATTAACGGCGGTTCTGCCTCTGCATCGGAAATTGTGGCGGGTGCGTTGCAAGACCATCGCCGTGCGGTGATTATCGGCACGCGGTCGTTCGGGAAAGGGTCTGTTCAAACGATCATGCCACTGCAAGGTGACGGCGCGATGCGCTTGACCACGGCGCGGTATTACACGCCGTCTGGTCGCTCGATCCAAGCGTTGGGCGTGTCGCCTGACATTCTGGTCGAACAGCGCCCGAAAATCGAAGTGGCCGCAGAAGAAGATGCGCGTCAGCAACGGTTTGAGGCTGATTTGCGCGGCTCCCTGTCAAACGACAGCCTGACAGAAGACCAGCGCGCGTTGCTGGAAAAGGAGCGCGCTGACGCCAAGAAAGCGGCTGAATTGCGCAACGATGACGCGCAGTTGGCCTATGCTTTGGATGTTCTCAAGGGGCTGGCCGTTTTGGGGCAAGCGAACTGATGACACCCGAAGATATCGCTGCACTCCCCTATCGGCCCTGCGTTGGGCTGATGGTGTGCAACGCCGCTGGCAACGTGTTTGCGGGACAACGGCTCGATAATTATGGCGATGCCTGGCAGATGCCACAGGGCGGCGTGGAAAAGGGTGAAGACCCCCGCGATGCCGCCTTGCGCGAGTTGGAAGAAGAAACGGGAATCCCAGCAAGCGCTGTTGAAGTGGTTGCCCAAACCGACGACTGGATTCCCTACGATCTGCCCCATGCGCTGGTGCCAAAACTGTGGAAAGGCCGATATCGCGGCCAGAAACAAAAATGGTTTTTACTGCGGTTCACGGGCGACGACAGCCTGATCAACATCCAAACTGCGGAACCAGAATTTCGTGAATGGTGTTGGATCAAACCCGCAGAGTTGCTGGACAAAATTGTGCCGTTCAAACGGGACACCTATGAACGGGTCATTCGCGAGTTCAAAGAGGCCGTGGGATGAGGCTTCTTGCCGCCCTTCTGGTCTTTTCTTTGCTTGGGCCTCAGGCTCACGCGCTGAGTTGTTTGCAGCCAAATGTTGCGCGTGATTTCAATTGGCGACAGGGTGAAAAAGAAACCTATCGAATTTTTGTCGGCCAAGTGAAAATGGTTGGGCGCATTCCCAAATACCGTGAAGGGCGCAAGCGCACTGCGAAAGCGGTGACGACGGGGCGGTTTATGGGGCGAACAAAACTGACGGAAACGCAGACGTTTGAATTGACCGTGAATACAACATGCGCCGCAAGTTGGTGTGGCGGATTTCCGGGCAAAAGCGACGCCGATAGCATTCTCTTTTTTGAAAAAACACCAAAGGGCGATGCGTTGAACATTGGCCCGTGTGACTATGGATTAGCAGAGCCAGTAACGAAGAAGAAAATCAAACTGCTGCAACGGTGTCTAAGACGTGGAAAATGTTCGGACGCTGATGTGAAGCGGCTTGACCAGTTCTGAAAACACTTGGTGTTCAGTAGGTTAGCGGCGGACTCTTAAGCCATTTTCAACGAGCTGATCGAGCGCAGAAACATCGTTGATCGATGTACCAAGCAACCGGATTTCGCGGAGATTTTCCAGTTTTGACAGCGGCGCAATATTTTCAACAGCTGTGGCGCTTAGATCTAAAAACCGAAGATTTTCCAGCTTGCTGAGCGGAGATACGTCAGACACCGAGGTCAGGCCGAGGTTCAACTCCACCAAAAGATCCAGCTTTTTCAGCGGCGAAATATCCTGGACGAATGTGCCATCGAGATGCAGAATTTTCATCACAAACAGTTCGGACAGCGGTGAAATATCTTGGATCATTGTGCCACCAAGCGACAATTCGTGCATTTCACCGAACCGCTTGAGGACGGAAATATCACTGACGAGGCTGTCAGAAATATTCAACCAGTTTATTTTTACCTGCTTTTTCAACGGGCTAAGATCGGATACCAATGTGCCTTGAATGCTGAGCCTGCGCAGATTTTTGAGATTTTTGAGCGGGCTGATATCCTCGATCAACGTGTCATCCGCGCCGATGTCTTCGATCCACGTCATTTTCGCCAAAGGCGAAAGATCGGTGACAGGCGTGCCGTTCAGATACAAATGTTTCAGTGATCTGATCTTTGCAAGCGGCGACAAGTCCGTCACATTCGTTCCAGACAGGCTTATCATTTCGACATTTTTCATGGAAGACAGCGGGCCGAGATCGGTGATCGACGAGCCATCAAGGATCAGATCGCGCACATCTTTCAGGCCCGCAAGCTCTGAAAAATCATCGCCTTTTTGATTGCCAAGGTTCAGAACGCCGCGCTCGGACACAAAGACACCTAAAACGCTGGTGCGGTTCGAACTGTCTTCCACATCATCCGTGGGGAGTTGCTGATTATCGTTTTCAACGGGAACATTGGCCTGCGCCTGCGCAAAAGTATTTGAAAACACAAATAAAATTGCCAACGCAAATGTACGCACGACCGAATCCCCCACGATTTTAAGTGTCTATCCTAGTCTAGAAATAGGGACTGTAGAGTGCAATTCAAGGCTGTTGAGGCGCTGAATTTATTGCGCCTGTGCCAGCCAATCATTCAGGCCAGCAGTTTGGGCATCGGTGAATTGCATGCCGAGCAACGTGCGACGCCACAAAATATCGCTCGCGCAATTGGCCCATTCCTTTGAGACGAGCCACTTTACCTCTGCCTCGAACAGGCCTGCGCCGAAATGTTGGCCGAGGTCGTTTTTGGTTCCAAAGATCGCGCGGCATTCGGTTCCGTAACTGGAAAACATCCGCTCCATCGCGCCTGTGTCGATGCCCGGATGCGAACGTTGCAGTTCGGACAACAACGTTTCGCGCAGTGAGGGTTCAAAATCACCGCCCGGAAGCGTTGCGAAAGCTGTCCAGCGTTTGCCGATCATTTGGGCGTAGGGCGCGATTTCGGCAACGACGTCTTCGGCCAATTTGCGCCAGCCAGAGGGTGTTGTGTCCGAAATGTCGAATTGGGTCGGTCCCTGCGAAATGGACAGTTTTGGTTGTTGAAAAATGGGAGCGAAACTTTTGGATACCCAGATTGGTTTGCCGTGAATGCCGTGTTTATGGGCGAAATCAACTAGGTCTTGGCCCGTAGGTTTATCTGGAGAAACGAGCCCGACATCAATGGCATCGCCATCGGCTTCGAACGCAAATTGCACCGCATCACCGCGTTTTCTGGCAAATCCTTCAAAATCGGCCGCGCGTTTAAAGGTCGCTACGCGCGCAAATCGCACACGCGCGTCTTCTAGTTTTGGAATTGTGTCGATGTAAACGCGCGCCGATACAGATGTAAGATGCGCGCCATCATGTGACGTGACAGTTGCAGACCACGACGTATCTGATTGTTTTTGCACATCAAGATTGGATTGTGAAAACAGCTGCGCGCCGCGTTCTTGGGCATCGCGTGCATTCAGCAACGCGAACCGATTGGCGATGGAACCGCAAGGCAAGTTGGGTCTCGGATCGTCTTTGGGTTTGAAAAAACGGATGCCTTTGTCGGGCGCCTGCGTGTTTCCTCTGGTTTTTATTTGCGGGCAAACGCGTTGCATCACCGTGGTTTCTTCGAGCGGGGCATTTTGGTGATCTG
>JABBAP010000048.1 GCA_018607905.1 Paracoccaceae bacterium
CCCATCAACAGGATCAGCACCGTCATCGTCACAGGCATCACCGACAAAACCACAAGCGCAAAAATCAGGCTTGGCATCGACATGATCAAATCAACAAACCGCGAAATGGCTTGGTCTGCCCAGCCCCCAACAACAGCGGCGAAAAACCCAAGGATTGATCCGAGCGTGAACGACAGGATCGTTGCAGCGGTCGCCACGAATATCGTCGTGCGCCCGCCATAAATCATCCGGCTTAACAAATCGCGCCCGATACTGTCTGTCCCGAGCCAATGCCGAGAACTCATTGGTTCCCACACATCGCCAACAGATTCCGTCAGGCCGTAAGGGGCAATCCAAGGCGCAAAAATCGCGATGAAAAAATACATGGCCGTAAAGAACAGGCCAATCATAGCACTCAAAGGAATTCTCATTTTGGATGCCTCAATCTTGGATTTGCAAGGATCGAAACCAGATCAGCAATCAGGTTCAACCCGATGTAAACAGCCGCAAATATCAGCCCGCTGGCTTGCACCACTGGCACGTCGCGCTTGCTTACGTGATCCACTAAATATTGCCCCATGCCAGGGTAGACGAACACAACCTCAACCACGACAACACCCACCACAAGATAGGCAAGGTTGATCATCACCACGTTGATGATCGGCGCGATCGCGTTCGGGAATGCGTGTTTGCGAATGATCGTAAACATCGACAAGCCCTTGAGTTCAGCCGTTTCGATGTATGCCGATTGCATCACGTTCAAAATCGCCGCCCGCGTCATACGCATCATGTGCGCCAAAACGACAAGCGTAAGAACAAACACCGGCAACGCAATAGCGTTCAGTTTTTGGCCCAGAGACATGCTTTCGTTGATCATCGCCACAGACGAGAACCAACCCAATTTGACGGATATGAAGTACATCACCACATATCCGATCAGAAATTCGGGGATCGAAATAGATGTCAGCGTGACCCCTGAAATCAACTTATCAGGCCAGCGGTTTTGATACCGCACCGCCAACAATCCTAGAAAAATCGCCAGCGGCACAGAAACCACCGCGGCCCAAAACGCAAGGAACAACGTATTGCCCAGCCGCTTGCCCAAACTCTCGCCGATATCGCGTCCGTTTGTCAGCGCCGTACCCAGATCGCCTTGCAACACCCCAAACAACCAATCGAAATACCGCGTCACGGGGGGATCATTCAGCCCAAGTTCAGCACGTAAATTGGCAAGGGATTCTGGTGTTGCCGCTTGTCCCAAAATGGACTGCGCCACATCACCTGGTAAAATTTGTGTGCCCACGAAAATCATAACTGACGCCGCGAGCAGAAGGAGAAGGCTCAGCGCAACGCGCTGAACCACCAATTTTAAGATAGGATGCATAAGCCTTATGCCAACCAAGTCCTTGTCATAGCAAAGCCGTTGACCAGCTCGTTGTTCGGATCTGGCTCGTATCCTGCGATTTTGTCGCTTACCGCATCAACAAAGTCGTTGAACATTGGGCAAATCAACCCGCCAGTATCACGCAAAATATTCGCCATTTCACTGTACAACGCCTTACGCTTGGCATCATCCAACTCGGCTTTTGCACTAAACAACAGCTCGTCGAAACGTGGGTTGTTAAACCGAGTGTCGTTCCAATCCGCAGTGGACAGATACGCTGTGGAATACATCTGGTCTTGGACCGGACGACCACCCCAATAGGATGCACAGAACGGCTGTTTGTTCCAAACTTCGGACCAGTAACCATCATTTGGCTCGCGCTTGATTTCCAATGGAATGCCCGCTGCACGCGCACTCTCTTGGAACAACGCCGCCGCATCAACCGCACCTGGGAAGGCACCGTCTGCAACACGCAGAATGATTGGCGAGCCGTCATGGCCAGATTTCTTGTAATGCTCAGCCGCTTTTGCAGCATCCATTTTGCGCTGTGGGATGGTTTCATCAAACAACGGATAGGACGCATTGATCGGCAAATCATTACCAACTGTGCCGTATCCACGCAGAATTTTATTAACCATTTCCTCGCGGTTGATCACCATTTTCAACGCCATACGCAGTTCGTTGCTATCAAACGGTGCTGTGTTTGTGTGCATGATGAAAACATAATGCCCACGTCCAGCAACGCTCTTGATCGAAACACCCGGTGCGCGGTCAATCAGACCCGCTACTTTCGGGTCAACGCGGTTGATCATGTGAACTTGGCCAGATTGCAACGCCGCAGTCCGCGCAGTTGCATCGTTGATCACCAAAATTTCTGATGAATCATAGTTGCCGATGTCGCCTTCCCAATAGTTCGGGTTCTTTTTCCACAAGCTGCGAACACCCGGCTCGTCAGTTTCAAGGATATATGGCCCAGTACCAACACCATCAGCAGGTGAATCCATGCCGCCACCTGGCTGCACAACAAGGTGATAATCGCTCATAAGATATGGCAAGTCAGCATTTGGCGTTGTCAGCGTGACCGAGAAGTTATCTCCATCCACTTTCATCGACTCAATACCCTTCATGATGCCAAGCGCACCAGAAGTTGCATCCTCGTTCGAATGGCGTTGCATCGTTTTCAGCACGTCATCCGGTGTCATTGTTTTGCCGTTATGGAATTCAACGCCCTTACGGATTTTGAATGTCCAAGTCTTCGCATCAGACGTGGCTTCAACACTTTCCGCCAAACGCGGCTCCAACACGCCATCTGGGCGAATTTGCACCAGCAAATCACCAAAATGTTTCAGATTGCCGAACGGAACTGACGATGCTGTCAGCGCAGGGTCAAGCGAGTTGCTGCTTTCGCCGCCGCCAATACCTTGTACCAAATGGCCGCCTTTGTTTGGCCCAGCCGCTTTTGCGGCACTTGCCAACATCGCATTTGCGCCAACAGCAGTTATGCCCAGCGCGCCCGCACGACCCAAGAAATCGCGACGCGACACAAGGCCCTTCGCGGCTTTTGTCGCTAACTGTTTCAGTTCATTGCTCATAAGTTCATCCTCCCAAGATGTAGTAGATTCTTTATCGCAACAGCGTGCGGCGGATTACCCATGATGTGCAAGCCTTTCTTTAAGAAGGGATTTATATTTGAACCGAACAATTGCATTTGGCCATGCAGTCCAAATCGGCACGAGCAGCGCATATCAAGCGTTCAACAAAACCCAAGCCCCCGAGTGGTTTTCTTACCCTCATGGCTGGATTCTTACGTCTTTGGGTTAAAGCCTAGGTCCATCGTCGCGTTTCAACTCACTGAACGAAGCACGAAGTAACGCGGCACAATATCTGCGATCATTCCTACATCGCAACAATGTCACCTTGCGCGATCAACGCGCTGAAATCCTCTGAGAGTGTGTGGCGTTCGCCACCAACGCCCAGTTCAATACCAATAGCCAAGGTAGCACAACGCCCGCCCAAAACACGCTAAAGCTACGGCTCGCCCCTAGAACTTGGGCACAACCGCACGCCAATCTTTCGCAAACACCGGCACATCATCCTCAAACGCCTCTAACTTTGCCTCCACAACAAACGCGCCATCTTTTGACGACAAAGCCACATGGCTGCGCGTACGCACCATCCAATCGTTACGCCCAAACGAGCGTTCCCAGCCAAATCGCGCCCGCGCACTGCTCGGGTCACCTTCTTCGATTTCGAAAACCTCATGCACCGCCTGCGACGTCTTCAACCCTGTGTGCGGATTTTCGATCAATCCGTCATCGCCGATAATTTCTTGGCGCCAAACGTTTCCATCGCGGCCCATTTCCTTGCGCTCCACCCGATCCGAATGCCGCTCAAACGCTAACGGTTCAGCCCCCTTCGCAGGGGCAAACGCAACCATAACGCCTTCGCCATCTAAAACAGGCAATCGCAACGATCCAGCCTCAACAGTTAGGTTAACAGCCGCCTCTTCAGGCCAGATAAACGGAAAATAGCTCGGCGAAATCGCAACCCGCAAACGATGCCCCGCAGGAACACGATACGCAGCTTGATCCAGCACCACCACTACATCTACTGCGGCCCCAACGGGCATATCAATCACATGATCATGCCCTTCGCGGTGGTGTAAATTTAGAAACCCATGCGCAATCAACGCAGACGTTCCATCGGGGCGCAAATCGTTCAACCGAACCGCCACCTGCGCGCGCGTCTGATCACTTTTGATGCACAGGGCAATCCGCGCGGCCCCAACGATCTCTAAATCTTCAATCAATTCCGCCCCGTCAAAACACATCGACTTTGCATCGTCCGTGCTCTGATCATCAGGCAATTCACCGGGGCCAAATCCAAACGGGAAATATTCCCCCGTCCCTTGTCCACAGGCCACATCCGTCGCAACGATCCGCCCCACTGGTCCAGCTTCATCAGCCAAAGCCGCACCAGAAAACGCCCAATTCCGCTCCTCCGCACCCTTGGCCTGCTCCAGCCCGACCCACCGCCCAGCGCGATGCTCAAAAGACACCTCAGGCTTCACACTATCCATCACATAAACGCGGTACGCAGGGTCATTATCGACGCCACGATCAATCCCTTTCAACCAATGATCCCACCACCGCAGCATCTCGCCCAGAAAATCAATCTGCGGTCCTGGCATGCCAATATGCGGGTATTTGTGGTTCCAAGGCCCAACGATCCCTTTCACAGGTGCGTCCAAATTCTCTACCAAATGCGCGACCGTGTTGCGATACCCGTCATGCCAGCCGCCAACGGATAAAACCGCTGCTTTGATCGCTGAATAATCCTCGCAAACTGACCCATGCGCCCAATATTCGTCTCGGACTTGGCGCTGCGTCCACCGCTCTGCCAAAAATGGTGTATTCTCCAATCGTTCCATCCAAATATCGCGCCATTTATCTCCAACCAACTCAGGATCTGGGGGCACCGAAAACCAAGACAGTGACGTCGCGGCCCAACCTGGGTTTTCCCCCAGCATAATCCCGCCTTTGTAATGAATATCATCCGCAAATCGATCCACGGTAGAACACAGTGAAACCACCGCTTTCAACGGCTCGGGTGCCAATGCCGCAATCTGTAATCCATTGAAACCACCCCAAGAAATCCCCATCATCCCGACGTTCCCAGAACACCAGCTTTGCTTACTTAACCAATTAACAACCTCAACCCCATCCGCCAATTCCTGCTCAGAATACTCATCCTCAAACAGCCCCTCACTCTCACCGCACCCACGCATGTCCACGCGCACACAAACATATCCGTGCCCCGCCAAATACGGATGCGTTCCCGCATCCCGCGCCGCCGTTCCATCCCGTTTGCGATAGGGCAAGTATTCCAAAATCACAGGAACCGCCCCCGCCCCCACAGGCCGCCAAACCCGCGCTGACAACGTAATCCCGTCCGACAACAGAATCCGCAGATCAACCTCTTCTTCAACGGCAAACGGAAACTCGGTGATGATCTGCATGGGATGCTCCTTATGTGTGCAAAACCATGCCCGCGAAACCTCCTTTCGCCAAGCAAAGAGTGTTCCAGAGTACGAAAATCAATTGCGGAATCAATTACGGATATTTTATTTTCATTATTGTGAAACACACCGAAGGCCTAGAGTGGGCCATCCACTCTTGTTCAATCCTCGCCGCTTTGCCGCCCGAAACCGCACTGCCCACGCGCCTGCTGGCCGCGTTTTTTGAACTGCCCGAAGCCTACCTCGCCAAACAGCTCCAAAAACTGTCAGGCGCGGGCCTCGTTGAAACACGGCGCGGTCCCAAAGGTGGATACGCGCTGGCCAAATCCCCCGCAGACATCACGCTCCTCGCGCTGGTCAACGCCATTGACGGATCCGAGCGTCATTTCCACTGCTCAGAATTGCGCCAATGCGGGCCAACAGCTGTTTCAGACAAACAATACCCCCGCCCCTGCGGCATTGCCCGCTCGATGTGGAAGGCCGAGGCCGCTTGGCGCGCAGAACTTAAGAACACAACGCTCAAAGACATCCAAGTGATAGGCTACAGCGAAACACCCCCCGAACAAGCCCAAAAGGCCCTCAATTGGTTCAAAGAAAAGCTCGCACAATCATGAGCCTTTCTTACAAGGCCCTGCACAGAACCACCGCCATTCTCGTTCTCGCCTTTGTTGCTATTCACATGATCACCCATATTTCTGGCCTCTGGGGGATAGCAACCTATAACACAGTGCAAAACACCTTCCGCGTCGCATATCAAAACCCGTTCCTTGAACCGATCTTACTGATCAGCGTCGTCTTCCAACTCGCCTCTGGCCTTATCCTTTTGATCCGAAAAACACGGCGCGGGTTACGCGGCCCATGGGATCGTGTCCAAGTCCTCTCTGGTGGTGTGATCCTGTTTTTCACCACCCAACACCTGATCTCATTCACCATCTCGCGCTGGATCGACGGGCTAGACACAAACTTCTATTGGCCCGCCTCGGTCATGAGCGGCGCGCCCTTTATCTGGTACTTCGTTCCGTATTATTTTGCAGGCGTTACAGCGATGTTCATCCACGTCGGCAACGCGTCACGCCTTCACTTTTTGCGCAGCCAAAACAAGGCGGCTGCAACACGATACTTTTGGGCGCTTACAGGCCTCGGCATCACCCTTGCGATCACGATCGAGCTGATGCTTGCAGGCGCATTCTTCGATGTCACACTGCCGCCAGATTGGATTACCTATCTGCAATGGTTCGTCCCAAGTTACATACCCTAAACCTTCGGATCTGGGTTCTCCGTATGCCCATCCACGCCGATCACCTGCCCCGAAACCATCCGCGCCTTATCGCTGCCTAAAAACACCGCCATATCCGCGATATTCTCAGCCGTCACAAACGCTTTCATCGACGTCCCCGCCGCATAGCCCTGATAAATAGCATCCCGCGTGGTGCCCTTGGCCGCTGCTTCGCGTTCCAAAACGCCTTCCATCCTCGGCCCTTCAACCGAACCTGGACAAATCGCATTGGCATGAATGCCATACGGCCCCAACTCCATCGCCATTGTTTTCATCAACCCAATAATCGCCCATTTCGCCGCCGAATACGGCGCACGGTTCGGATACCCATAAATCCCCGCCGTCGATGACGTGAACACAATCGAACCGCTGCCCTCAACCTTCATCATCGGCGCTGCATACTTACAGGCCAAAAATGCCCCCTCCAGATTAACGGAAACACAAGCCTGCCAATCCTTAAGCGCAATATCCTCAATCAACGCTGTCGGCCCCGCAATCCCCGCATTGGCACA
>JABBAP010000054.1 GCA_018607905.1 Paracoccaceae bacterium
TGTGGCTCTTAGCGTATAAAAAATTAAGCCAGCAGAACATGCGGCTAGGAGTAACCCCACCATCGCCGTCCATCCCATGACGCGGGTAAACCTAGCCATTTCTTGTTGTGCATTAAGGTCTTGATTGGCGCGGCTGTGATCACGCGCAGATTCTATTTCGTCATGAATGCAATCCCGCATCGGCTTCGGATCAAGTTTTAAACATTTTTCATCAATTCGATCTTCAGCATACTCTATATGGAGGTCGATACTTACTTCGCTTCTCAATCGTTGCTCAGTTAACTTCGCGCTTTCGCCCCAAACAGCCCAAAGAACGATGGCAAAGAGCACAAAACTCAATGCAAGAAATGCGTAACATCCACTCCAATAATTCTTAGACATCATAATAACAACACCGCCGTGAATTTTCGCTTCGGAAAATTTGTAGCGAGCCTTCACCTTTTTTCCATTATTCCAATATCGGCCAGCATATCCACCAAACCCGCATAAGTAACCCCTCGTTGTTTTGGGTTAACTTTAGGTTGGCGACTCACCTAAGCCTTTCGCTCATTTCTGCAAATCTGGCGTGCCGACACATATTTTCGATTAATCAGACCACATTTCAAAAGATTCTTTCACCCGTTTGCTACAGAACGTCCGGCATTTACCAAAAATAAACCTTCCTGACTGTAGCGTTAACCATTCTTAACGCGAGCTGGGGGAAATCAATGGTCGCACGCGCCTACACGGTCGCTTTTCACGGGGTTGAGGCTCGCTTGGTCGAGGTTCAATGCTCCCTCTCGCCCGGAATGCCCGCTTTCGACATCGTCGGCCTGCCCGACAAAGCCGTGTCCGAGGCAAAGGAGCGTGTGCGCTCCGCCATGTCGTCCATGTCGCTGGCCCTGCCCTCTAAACGCATCACGATCAACCTGTCCCCTGCCGATATCATCAAAGAAGGCTCGCATTTCGACCTGCCCATCGCATTGGCGTTGATGGCCGCGATGGACGTTATCCCCCAAGACGAAATCGCACGCCAAGTCGCCCTTGGCGAACTCTCGCTGGATGGCAAATTGGTCCCCGTCATCGGCACGCTCCCCGCCGCGCTCGCCGCTGCGCAGGCCGATTGCAACCTTGTTTGCCCCGTCGATTGCGGTGCCGAGGCCGCTTGGGTCGGCGCTGTTCAAGTCATCGCACCAGGATCATTGCTGGAATGTATGAACCATTTTCGCGGCCGCCAAATCTTGCCCCCCGCGCAACCCGGTGAAATGATAGCCGAGCAAAACACCCGTTGCCTTAGCGACGTAAAGGGCCAAGAACGGGCCAAACGCGCCCTCGAAATTGCAGCGGCTGGGCGGCATCATTTGTTTTTTGTCGGATCCCCTGGGTCAGGTAAATCCATGATGGCGGCGCGAATTCCAGGTTTGCTGCCCGCGCTCGAACCCGAAGAGGCTTTGGAAACCTCGATGATCCATTCCCTCGCTGGGCTGTTGTCTTCGGGCGGTATTTCGCGAACGCGCCCCTACCGTGATCCGCATCACACGGCCTCAATGGCGGCAATTGTCGGGGGTGGGCGCGGCGCGAAACCGGGTGAAATCTCGCTCGCCCATAACGGTGTTTTGTTTCTGGATGAACTGCCCGAATTTACCCGCCAAGTTCTGGAAACCCTGCGCCAGCCACTTGAAACAGGGTCCGTCATGGTGGCCCGTGCGAACAATCACGTCACTTATCCCTGCCGATTTATGCTAATTTCTGCCGCAAACCCCTGTCGGTGCGGATACCTCGCCGATGCCGAACGCGCCTGCGCACGTGTTCCCATTTGCGGCCAAGATTACTTGGGCAAAATCTCGGGCCCGCTCATGGATCGGTTTGATTTACGCATCGAAGTCCCGCCTGTTTCTATGACCGATCTCACCTTGCCAGATGATGGCGACACATCCCAAACCATCGCAGCGCGTGTCGCAACCGCGCGTCAAATTCAGCGCGCGCGCTTTGCCGAGCACCCCGATTTACGCCAAAATGCAGATGCCGAAGGTGCCCAGTTAGAGGAAATCGCAACGCCAGAAAGTGAGGGCGCAGAATTGTTGAACAAAGCAGCGGATAAATTCAAACTTTCCGCACGCGGCTATCACCGCATCTTGCGCGTGGCCCGAACCATCGCCGATTTGGCAGGTTCAGAAACGGTTCAAAAACCCCACATCGCCGAAGCAATCAGCTACCGCCTTGTGAACGCTGTGCCTTAACAAACACGATGATGTCATCAAGCGCTGCGCGGGCTTCTGGAAAATGGCCACGCATGATGTGAAACACGTGAAACGCATTGGGCCAACTGCGCACCAAAACATCATGGCCCAGCGTCACCAATTTGCGTTGCATTTCCAACGTGTCATCGCGCAAAACTTCGCGATCAGAACAGTGAAACAGGATCGGCGGGCAACGCTCAAAAGCCGCTTTAAACGGCGAGGCATAGGGTTGGCTGCGATCCTCGTCCCCCATGTACATGCCGCCAAGTTCGTCAAACCGCTCCGCGATCAACAAAACATCACTGCTGGCATTGGTTTTCATACTGTCAAATGACGCCGCGATATCCACAACGGGGCTGATCGCCACCGCCGATTGCGGCGTATCCATGCCCGCATCAGACAAATAGGCCAGAAGGGCAAGCATCAACGCGCCGCCTGCGCTATCGCCAGCAACGACGATCTGATCTGCGCGTAGGCCTCGCGCCAAAAGCCCGCGATAGGTTGCAACAACATCATCAAACCCAGCAGGAAAAGGATGCTCTGGCGCAAGCCGGTATCGCGGCATCACTGCCTCAATTCCCAATTCTTGCGCAAGATACGCCACCATATGCTTGTGGGTATCAGGGCTGCCGACAATGAACCCGCCACCGTGAATGTACAGCAACACATCGTCAGATTTCACGGCCCCACACCGCACCCACAACACGGGCACATCGCCAACATTTCCAGTGCGATAATCGGCAAAGGCTGGATGGATGTGCATGCGTTTTGCATGCGTCTCAAACGATTTTCGCATAACTTCTGGGTCCGAACTGCGCCGCACCCACGGCTTAATCACCAACCGCGTAAACGTGCTCGCAATGCGCAGCCGCAAAGAATTCATCACCCCACCCGTTTCTCAATTGCTTGCCAAATTTTCTCGGCAACATTGATCCCATCAAAGCGTTCCAGTTCTTGGATGCCTGTGGGTGAAGTCACGTTAATTTCTGTCAGATTGCCGCCAATCACGTCGATCCCGACGAAAATTTGGCCCTTTTCACGCAACAACGGGCCAATGGCTGCACAAATCTCTAGGTCGCGCTCAGACAAGCCAACTTTCTCGGGCCGCCCGCCGACGTGCATGTTTGATCGGGTTTCACCCTTGGCAGGCACGCGGTTAATCGCGCCAACCGGTTCGCCGTCAATCAAAATAACGCGCTTATCGCCCGCCGCCACATCAGGCAGGAATTTCTGCGCAATCAGCGGTTCGTTGTTAATGCCGATAAACAATTCGTGCAGCGAATTAAGGTTTCGATCACTGGGCTCCAGACGGAAAACACCCGCACCACCGTTGCCGTACAAAGGCTTAAGAATGATATCCTGATGCTTTTCCTTGAAGGCTTTCAATGTTTCAATATCGCGGGCAATTGTTGTGGGCGGCGTTAAATCAGGAAATTGCAAAACCAACAGCTTTTCGGGGTAATTGCGCACCCACATCGGATCATTCACCACCAGTGTGTCGGGGTGAATCATATCAAGAATATGCGTCGTGGTGATATATCCCATGTCAAACGGCGGGTCTTGGCGCAACCAAACAACATCCCAATCCGCTAGGTCAATCTTCTCCTCGGGTTGCAGGGTCACGTGATCCCCCTCAACACGGCGAACCAACGCACGATGCCCCCGCGCCGTAACGCGCCCTTCCTCAAACGCCAGTTTATCAGGCGTATAAACAAACAGCTCGTGCCCACGCGCCTGTGCTTCTTCTGCAATGCGAAAACTGCTATCTGCGTTGATATCGACGGCCCCAATCGGGTCCATTTGAAAGGCAACTTTCAAGGTCATGTTTGATGTCTCTTTTCACTGGGCCCAACTTTGGCACCCAAATTTCAGGTTACCAAATACATGACGCAGTCTGCACGAGGTTTCAATAACCCTGCGAAAAAGACACACCAGAAAGATTAGGTTTTACGCGCTGATCAAAGCCCCAGGCATCACTTTGATCTTGCCGACATCATTCACAAGTGCCGCATCAAAACGACAATCCACATCCAACGACCCAACTTTATCGGCAAGGTATTGCAAAGCTGCATTTTGAATTCGTTCTTGTTGGCGCGGCGTGATTTGTTCGACAGCTTTATCAAAGCTAGAACTGGATTTTACTTCGATAAAGTAAATCTTGGATTTGTGTTTCGCGACCAAATCTATTTCACCTTCTTTGGTCTTCCAACGGCGTTCTACAATTTCAAAACCATTGCGCTCATAAGCGATTGCAACCTGTTCCTCCGCAGCGTGGCCTTTGATATACGACAGTTTTCCAAGCGATGACTTATCCATCCCGTCACACTCCCACAAAACAATTAAGATTTATCTAATGCCAGCGCCCGTGCATAAACTTCTTTGCGTGGCAGGTTAAACTGCTCGGCAACGGTGTTCGCAGCATCTTTTACGCGCATTTTACCCAAAGCATTTTCCAAAGCGGCGGTAATATCATCTTCACTGATTTCTTTTGCAATTGGCGGCCCCAACACCACAACAATTTCACCCTTTATGCTCTCTCGGGCTGCAAAATTATCCACCGCATCCTGCAGCGATCCACGCACGACTTCTTCGAATTTTTTCGTTAACTCGCGGCACACAGACACAGCACGCCCCGCTCCGTAAACTTCGATCATATCCTTCAAACTGGCTAAAATTCGTTTCGGGGATTCGTAAAACACCATCGTCGCGGGAACGGCCTCGAACTCTGTCAAAAACCGTTTTCGCGCCGATGATTTATTCGGCGCAAATCCCGCAAAGAAAAACCGGTCCGTGGGTTGGCCCGAAACACACAGTGCCGCCAAAACCGCCGATGCACCGGGGGCAGCAAACACAGGCAAATCCTCTGCAATCACCGCACGCGACAAATCGAACCCCGGATCTGCAACCATTGGCGTGCCCGCGTCCGAAACATAGGCGACCGAGCCACCGTTCTTTAAGGCTTCGATAATATATGGGCGCACCTTGGCGCCGTTGTGATCGTGATAGGCCACTAGCCTGCGATCCCCAAGCTTGATCCCGTGAATATCCATCAAGCGCCGCGTGTTTCGCGTGTCCTCTGCCGCCAGCAAATCTGCGCCTGCCAAAATGTCCAAACTGCGCAGCGTGATATCGCGCGCTGCCCCAATCGGCGTGGCCACAATGTGCAAGCCTGCAGCTATTTTTCCAGCGCCCATCTGCTTAATTCCATTTCTTTGTTCCTACACCGTTGATTTCCTTGTAGGCAGCACTTAGCTTTTTGCATGAAACGGCCTTCAGGGGCCAGCCAATTCAAGGGGATGGAATTATGGCTGCTTTGCACCGCATTAAAAATTTGGGATTAAAGGCGATTGGTACGCTTGGGGTCGGGCTCATGCTCGCGGGATGTATCGAAACAAACACCGCTTCGCAGGGACCAAAAGTGAACACCAGCAAACCCGTTGTGGTTGGCTTGATGGTGCCGTCTGGCTCTGGCAATGCGCAAACTGAATTGCTGGCAAACAGCCTTATTTCAGCGGCGAAACTTGCCATTGCAGAAATGGGTGATGTTAAGATCGACATGCGCATTTATGCAACAGGCGGCGATGCAAACCAAGCAGCCGCAGCTGCGCAACGTGCTGCAAATGAAGGGGCCAAAATCCTCGTTGGGCCGCTCTTTGCACAGGCTGCAAACGCCGCTGGCACAGCTGTTGTCGGCAACGGCATAAATGTCCTTAGCTTTTCCAACAATCCCGATATTGCCGGGGGCAACGTCTTTATTCTTGGCGATACATTTGCAAACACGGCGGATCGCGTCGTTGGCTATGCAGCCGCGCAAGGCAAAAAATCTGTGGCAGCGCTTGTCAAAGCAGACGCCGCAGGAACGGTTGCAGCCGCAGCCGTTGAACGTGCTGCCAAAAACAATGGCGCGAGCTATGTTGGCGCTGCAAAATATCAACTGACTGCCGAAAGCGCGGTCGCAGCGGTTTCAGCAACAAAATCATTGCTGGCCCAAACGGGCGCCACGACACTGGTCCTTGATGCAGACGCGGCGGGTGCCTTGCCGGTCTTCGCACAATTGCTACCAGAATCAGGCATCAGCTCTGCCAACACACAGTTCATCAGCCTAACACGCTGGGATAAAACCAGCCCAGACGTGCGCGCAACACCCGGCATCCAAGGCGCATTGTTCGCGCTCAACGACACCAGCTCGACCGCGTCCTTCAACCAGCGCTATTCTGCGGCCTACGGCAACAATCCACACCTGCTCGCGGGTAAAGCCTATGACGGAATGCGCGCTGTCGGAACCTTGTTGCAAACAGGATCACGCGATGCCTTGACCCGCAAACAGCTCACACGCAACGCTGGCTTCACAGGCGCAAACGGTATATTCCGACTACGAGCAGATGGCACAAACCAACGCGCACTGGCAGTGGCCACATTCCGCGAAGGCAAAGTCATCGTGATTGATCCAGCACCGAGGAGCTTTGGTGGCGCCGGTTTCTAAATCTAAGTCGAAGACAAAGACCAAAACCGATCCCGGTGCATTGATCTGTGCGCCGGGATTGCTTTTTGATGCGCCAAAAATTGTGCAAAAAGTCGCAGATGATATTGCATCTGCGAAAGACAATTCAGAAAAACGCAGCGCAATTTCATCCGTGCTGAACGATGCAAATATTGCCGCGCGCGCGTTGATCAAAGAAACCTACCAAACCGCCCCGCTGGAAACCCGCAAAACCACGCGCGCCTATACTTTTGTGACCGATCAACTGGTCAACACGGCGCTGGCTTTGGTGATCGAACATCTGCACCCCCTGCACAATCCAACCAGTTCTGAAAAGATCGCATTGATGGCTGTTGGCGGCTACGGGCGCGGTGAAATGGCGCCGTTTTCCGATGTAGATTTGCTGTTCTTGTCGCCCTACAAAATGACCCCATGGGCCGAAAGCGTTGTGGAATCCACGCTGTATATTCTGTGGGATCTCAAACTCAAGATCGGCCACGCCACCCGCACAGTTGACGAATGTTTGCGCCTCGGCAAAGCCGACCTGACGATCCGAACCGCCCTGTTAGAAGCACGATTTTTGTCAGGCGATGCGGATTTGGCGGAAACGCTGGAAACCAAGCTTTGGAAGAACCTGTACAAATCCACAGGGCCCGAATTTGTCGCCCTAAAACTCGAGGAACGCGCCTTACGCCACCGCAAACAGGGCGCGACGCGGTTTTTGCTGGAACCCAACGTGAAAGAGGGCAAAGGCGGGTTGCGCGACCTGCAAACTCTGTTCTGGATCACGAAGTATTTGTCGGGGGCGAAACTGGCCGCCGAAATGATCTACAAAGGTTATTTCACCAACCAAGAGTACGATAATTTTGCCAAGGCAGAAAATTTCCTCTGGACCGTGCGCTGCCATTTGCATCTGTGTGTCGGTCGTGCCGCCGAACAGCTGACTTTTGACAACCAAGTCGCCATTGCAACGGCCCTGGGTTATAAAACCGACAAAGGCTTGCTCGCGGTCGAAGCCTTCATGCAGGACTATTTCCGCCACGCCACCCACGTCGGCGATTTGACCCGCATCTTTTTGACAACGCTCGAAGAACAGCACGTCAAACAGCAGCCGTCTTTTGGTGCGCGTTTGATGAACGCCATGCCGTGGAACCGCGACGATGACCACGCGCCTGATGGCTATAAAATCCAGCACGGCCGCCTTGCGATTGAAAACGAAAAAACGTTTCTCGCCAATCCGATCAACTTCCTTCGCATCTTTGAACAGGCCCTTGCGTCGGATATCTTGATCCACCCCGATGCGATGCGCCTGATCGTGGCCAACCTGCATTTGATTGATGATAAATTGCGCCAGAACCCTGACGCGCAAAAGATGTTTCTGTCCACGCTTCTGGATTACGGCAACCCAGAACGCGCGCTGCGACGGATGAACGAACTCGGCGTACTCGGCGCATTTATCCCCGAATTTCAACGCATTGTCGCGCTGATGCAGTTCAACATGTATCACCATTACACCGTGGACGAACACACGATCCAGTGCATCTCAAACCTTGCGCGCATTGAAAAGGGTGAGCTGAAAGAGAGCCTGCCCGTTGCCTCTGGCATCCTAGAAGACGGCGTTGATCGCAAGGTTCTGTACGTTGCCATGCTGCTGCATGATATCGGCAAAGGCCTCCCCGAAGACCATTCCATCGCAGGCGCACGCCTGTGCCGCGAAATTGCGCCGCAACTGGGCCTCTCGCCTGCGGAAACTGAAACCGTTGTTTGGCTGGTGGAACACCATTTGCTGCTTTCGGATGTTGCACAAAAACGCGATCTGTCCGATCCGCGCACCGTGCGGGAATTTGCAAAAATTGTGAAATCCACGCCGCGCCTGAACCTGCTTACGGTCCTTACAGTGTGTGATATTCGCGGCGTCGGCCCGGGAACATGGAACAACTGGAAAGCACAGCTTATCCGCGATCTCTATCGTTTTACCCGACTGGCGTTGCGCGAAGGTGTCGATAAAGTCGGCGAACTGCACTCCCCGACTGAGGCCCAAGACGCATTTCGTAAAGCCATGCCAACATGGACTGAGGACCAGTTTGCCGCAGAATTTGAGCGCCATTACCCCGCCTATTGGCAGGGCGTTGATACCGAAACGCACAAAGTTTTCGCAACCCTCATGGCCAAAGCAACGACCGCTGAAATTGCTACGGATATCAAACCTGACAATGACCGCGACGCGACCCGTGCGTGTTTCGTGATCCAAGACCACCCTGGCATCTTTTCACGCCTTGCAGGGGCGCTCGCACTTGTTGGTGCAAACGTCGTGGATGCCCGCAGCTACACCTCCAGAGACGGTTTTGCGACCTCGGTTTTCTGGGTGCAAGATACCGATGGGAAACCCTACGAAAAATCCCGATTGGCCCGCCTGCGCACCATGATCAACAAAACTCTAAAAGGCGAAGTCGTCGCACGCGATGCCCTGAAATCCCGCGATAAGATTAAGAAACGCGAACGCGATTTCAACGTGCCCACCGTCATCACATTTGATAACACGGGCTCAGATATTTACACGATAATCGAAGTCGACACCCGTGATCGCAACGGGCTGTTGTACGACCTCACCAAAACCCTATCCAACAGCAACATCTACATCGCCAGCGCAGTGATTGCGACCTACGGAGTACAAGCCGTCGATGTGTTCTACGTCAAAGATATGTTTGGCCTAAAACTTCACACGCTCGCCAAACAAAACAAGATCAGAGCCGCATTGACCGCCGCCATCGAAATCGGCGAAGAGGTCGCAATGTCATGACGCCAAAATCCAATCCAATCCGTCTGCTCGCCAGCTTTTTCACCGTAAGCGTTTGGACCCTTGCCAGCCGTGTCATGGGCTTTGTGCGCGAAATAATGTTCGCCAGCTTTTTTGGTTCCTCCGCCACCGCAGAGGCCTTTCAGATCGCGTTTGCCCTGCCCAATATGTTCCGCCGTTTCTTTGCCGAAGGCGCGTTCAACATGGCTTTTGTGCCAATGTTTTCGAAAAAGCTGGAAAACGACGAAGACGCAAAGGCCTTCGCGCAAAACGCGATGGCAAATCTGGCAACGATCCTCATCATTCTGACGGTTATCGCCCTGATCGCGATGCCGTGGTTCGTTCTGGCCACCGCATCGGGTTTTGCAGGCGATGAACGCTTCGATTTGGCCACAGATTTTGGCCGCATCACATTCCCCTACATCCTGTTTATCTCGCTTGCCGCACTGCTGTCTGGCGTTCTAAACGCCCTTGGCCGTTTTGCCGCCGCTGCCGCTGCACCTGTGTTTCTCAACATCATTCTCGTGGGCGCGATGACCCTTGCCTATCTGCAGGGCTATGACGTCGGCAACGCGCTCACATGGGGCGTCCCCGTCGCAGGTGTGGCGCAACTCGCCATCGTCTGGGTCGCAGCAAAACGCGCAGGCATTCGCCTGATGCCACAAATCCCGCGCCTAACGCCCGACATGAAAAAGCTCGCGATGATCGCAGCCCCGGCTATGCTGGCGGGCGGCGTTGTTCAAATCAACCTCGTGGTGGGCCGCCAAGTGGCCAGCCATTTTGATGGCGCAATCCAGTGGCTCGCGGTTGCGGATCGGCTTTATCAATTGCCGCTCGGCGTGGTCGGAATTGCAATCGGCGTGGTTCTTTTGCCCGATCTGTCGCGCAAGCTTTCCTCGGGCGATACCGACGGTGGGCAATACGCCTTTAACCGCGCCACCGAATTTGCGCTTGCCCTCACCCTGCCTGCAACTGTCGGCCTCTTGCTTGTGCCTGGCCCTGTTGTGTCGGTGCTGTTTGAACGGGGTGCATTTAATGCGACCGACAGCGCGATGACAGCCAGCGCCTTGGCCATTTACGCCGTCGGCCTGCCCGCGTTCGTGCTGCAAAAGGTCTTTCAGCCACTGTATTTCGCCCGCGAAGACACCAAAACACCGTTCCGTTTCGCGCTTGTCTCGATGGTTCTCAACGTCGTTCTGGCCTTTGGCTTGCGCGAACAATTCGGCTTTCTGGCCGCCGCCATCGGCACGACACTGTCGTCCATCGTCCTTGTGGCACTGCTGTATTTTGGCACGCGCAAACTTGGGGCCGAAGCACAATTTGATGCGGGATTAAAACGCACCGCGCCTCGTCTTTTGGCCGCAAGCGTCGTGATGGGCGTCGCAACTTACGGCCTCGGTTTGCTGCTCGATCCGTATTTCAGCCATGCAGGCATCCGCTACGCCGCACTCGCCGCGTTGATCATCGGGGCAATCGCGGTTTACGCCGCCGCGTGCTTCATCTTTGGGGCCTTTTCAAAACAGAGCCTGCGCGGATTTGTGAAACGCTAAGGCGCTATCGACTGCGCAATCGTTCCAGCCAAAAATCCACACCGCGTCCTTCAACGGGGCGTAAAAATGCGCACAGTGGAAAGCCAACACCAAACCCAACGACGCAATCAACCCAGCCATTGCTGCCAAAAACATAGGCCATCACTGCCAGAAACACGCCAAGCTGCGAAATCAACCGGAACGCTTTTAACCCAGTTTCACCGCTCGCGCGTTGTTGCGAAAACAAGATCCAGCTTAACGCCCCAATCAGCCCGAACGATGGCGCAGATGCCCCCAGCATCGCGCTCGCGGGGCCGTTTATCAGCGCCTGCAAAAACGCGCCGATGATGCCGCTGCCCAGATAAATCACCAGCACAGATAGCGAAGACATTCGCTCGCCTACAAATTTTCCCAGCGCCAAAACGAACACAAGGCTGAACAGCGTGCCGACAAAATTCACGTGCACAAACATATAGGTCACAAAACGGATCATCCCATCAAACGGAAACTGCCCGGTGTCCCACATCACAAACATGGCGAAATTTGAAAACCCGTATCTGTTGGCAATCACGTTGCGCCAACTCCCGCCCTGTGGCCCGCCAATGATCCCCGCTTCGCCCAGTTGGAACACGATTTCGGGCGCGCCAATCAACAGCGCAAGCAGGATCACCACTTGGGGCAACGGGTTTACCGGGGCTGCATCCGCATTCGGATCAAACATAACCAAACTCTCTCAACTTGACGTGGCTCAGCCATATCGCGATAACGCGCTGGCAACAACCAATCGGAGCCTCCAATGGGCGAGACAACTTTCACACCGCGCGTTTTTTCAGGAATTCAGCCATCGGGCAACCTGACACTCGGCAACTATCTAGGTGCCGTGAAACGCTTTGTTGAAATGCAAGAATCCGGGATCGAAACCATCTACTGCATGGTCGATCTACACGCGATCACTGTCTGGCAAGACCCTGCAACCCTGCGCCACAACACGCGCGAATTGGCCGCGGCTTACATCGCCTGCGGTTTGGATCCGAAAAAATCCATCCTGTTCAATCAATCCCAAGTGCCCGCGCACGCCGAACTTGGCTGGTTGTTCAATTGCGTCGCGCGCCTTGGCTGGATGAACCGCATGACCCAGTTCAAAGACAAGGCTGGCAAAAACGCGGAAAAAACCTCGCTTGGGCTCTACGCCTATCCGTCTTTGATGGCCGCAGACATTCTGATTTATCACGCCACGCACGTTCCCGTGGGCGAAGATCAGAAACAGCATGTAGAACTGACCCGCGATATCGCGGCCAAGTTTAACCACGATTTCAAAACCGATTTCTTCCCAGAACCCGAGCCCATCATCGACGGCGCTGGAACGCGGGTTATGTCCCTGCGCGACGGCACCAAGAAGATGTCGAAATCTGATCCCTCTGATCTGTCGCGCATCAACATGACCGATGACGCGGATACGATTGCCAAAAAAATCCGCAAGGCCAAAACTGACGCGGACGCGCTGCCCGATAACCTCGATGATCTGAAAGACCGTCCAGAGGCACGCAATCTGGTGAATATTCGCGCAGGGCTGACGGGCAAAACACCCCAGCAAGTAATCGAGGAAGTCGCGGGCCAGCAATTTGGCACCTTCAAACCAGAGCTTGCCGATATCGCAGTCGCGCAACTCGCCCCCATCACAGACGAGATGAACCGCCTAATGGGCGACGTAACCGAGATCGATCGCGTTTTGGGCGACGGTGCAAACCGCGCCGCAGAGATCGCCGAACCAATCCTTGCGAAAACCTTTGATATCGTGGGCATGATCCGCTCGCGATAACCCCTTCCCAGGCGAAAACCAAAACCCTACGGCTCCCTTTTGGGGGCCGTTTTTGGTTCAACCACTTTACATGAACAGCGTTCATGTTATGATACTCCCGAATCAAAAGGGACATCACATGGCACTGTGGAATCGCAAAACCATCCTTACAAACGCTGTCAGCGATTGGCACACCCGTGGCTTGCTCGATGAGACAACCGCCGCAAACTTGCTGGCCGATACCGATACGCAGGGCAGCAGCTTTTCCTTCCAAAACATCCTGATCCTGCTCGCTGTCATCTGTCTGGGCTTTGCCGCCATGACCTTTGTCGCCGCGAACTGGGATGATATGGCCCGCCTCACACGCGTTGCCGTGGTACTCGGTTCCATGTGGGTGTTTTGGGGGGCCTCGGCGTTTTTCCAATGGCGCGATCAAACGTGGTTCGCACAGGTCTTTACCCTTGGTGCCTGCGCCATGTTCGGCGCTGGCATCATGCTGATCAGCCAGATTTATCACATCCAAGGCTCTGCCAAAGACGCGACTTGGCTCTGGGCTCTGGGCACAATTCTGGCCGCTACATTCACCCGCTCCATTCCCGCGCTTGCCCTATCCATCGCGCTGTTCACGACGTGGTCATGGCTAGAACCGAGCATGTTTTCGTGGCGCAATCCAGAATTCCAATATTCGTTCATTGCCTACATGGCCGTCTGCGCCGCGCTCGCCTATTGGATGCACAGCCGTTTTTGCGCGCACCTTGTGGTGCTTGCCACCGCGCTTTGGGCCGTTCCAACGGGCATAGCCCTTCTGGATGATGGCTTCGCCGCGTTTCCCTCCGCCGTCATCGGCATCACATTCGTGCTTATGTCCATCATGCTCTTCTCAGATCGCAACACAAATTGGCTGCGGGGCTTTGAACGCGCGGTCGTGTTTTTCGCCATCGGCGTCCTAGGCGTGATGTGCTTTTTCTGGAGCGTTGAAATGTCAAATGGCTCAAAGGTAAATGCCGTTGCAACACCCCTCTTCATCACCGCCGCGCTCGCGATACTCGGCACTGCAGCCTTTGCATTCCTGGTCCGCGCCCGTGCCCACCCAAACAGCTACGACATCATCGTCACCGCGATTTTCACCGCGCTTACCTTCACTTGCATGGCCCTAGGCAATGGCGAACCGCTATTCTTCATGGCTCTCCTGCTCGCCGCATCCATCTGGATCATTCGCATGGGCTGGCGCATCGAATACCGCCCAATCACCGTCTTAGGCTTCATCTCTTTCGGCCTAATGATGCTGTGGATATACTTTGAAACCATCGGCACCTTGCTCGGCACCAGCGTCTTTTACGCCGTCGCAGGCGTCCTGTTGCTCGCGGGTGTTTTCATCATTCCCCGCCTCACGCGCACACCTGTTAAGGGAGAAGTGAAATGAGCAAACGTATCCTGATCATCAGCACTGTTTTGGTTGCACTGCTTCAAACCTGTGTTCTCGCTAAAATCGTCACCGACCGCGCTGTGGCGCTAAACGCAGGCCAAGAAGTCATTCTTGAAACAGGTTTCGTTGACCCACGTGATTTGTTTCGCGGCCATTACACCGTGCTAAATTTCGAAATTGAGTCCATCGACAAATCCACCGTAGAGATCGTCGGCGATTACACATATTCCACACCAATTTACATCGAATTGGACACCTCTGGCGACTTCGCGCAGGCAAAACGCCTTACGCCAACACCGCCGACCGATGCCACAGGCCCAGTTCTGATGGCAACTGTTCGAAATGTCGGATCAAACGAAAACACCCCCCTTACACTGAACCTCCCGTTTGAACGCTTTTACGCCGCCAAAACCCGCGCACTTAAACTGCAAAATATGCAGCGCGAACGCAAACTCGGCGTCATCCTCTCCGTCGCCGACGATGGTACGGCGATGATCAAGGGTCTCACGATTGAGGGCGAAAAAATCTACGAGGAACCGCTTTACTAACGCGACTCGCACTTGGCGCTCGTTTCTTTTACGCTGCGCCAAAGAGGTGCCCATGCGCGAAAATGAAGACGAAATTTCCTTTGATGATTACGACGAACGCATCAATCCACACCCAGAACACAACGATTTTGACGTGGTGGTTGAGGCCGCCATTTCCCGTCGAGGATTCCTGTCTGGCGTCCTAACATTTGGCGCGGGCAGTTTCGTGATGGGCACCCGCGACGCAAACGCAACCACAAGCCCTTTTGAGTTTGAACAGATAGCGGCCTCCATCGCAGACACAGTGCGCGTGCCCAAAGGCTACAGCTGGGACATCGCGGTGCAATGGGGCGATAAAATGTGGTCCGACAGCCCAGAATTTGATCCCAAAACACGCGGCACTGCCGCATCCCAAGCGCGTTCATTTGGCGATAACAATGATGGCATGGCGCTGTTTGATATCGGCGGAAAAGCCGTTCTGGTTGCCAACAACGAATACACCAATCGCAAAATCATCTGGGGCAACCGCACTGATAGCAAACCCCAGACCGATGATGATCTGCTAAAGGTCAAAATGGCCCACGGCGTTTCAATTGTGGAATTGGCCGAGCAGAACGGCAAATGGTCACCCGTGGTGGACAGCCCCTTCAATCGTCGCATCACCCCCGATACCGACATGGAAATCACTGGCCCCGCCGCTGGCCATGCCCTGCTGAAAACCGCAGCCGATCCCACGGGAACAAAAACCAAAGGCACGTGGAACAATTGCGGCAACGGCGAAACACCTTGGGGCACCTATTTGGCCTGCGAAGAGAACTTTAACGGCTATTTCTCCTCCTCAGACGCTGAGTTCGAAATCTCACCCGAGCTAAAACGCTATGGCATCGGACATTCCGATTGGGGGTATCGCTGGGCAAAAATCGACACCCGCTTCGATGTCGCAAGAAACCCGAACGAGCCCAATCGCGCCGGCTACGTTGTGGAAATTGACCCTGCTGATCCATCCTCGACCCCGAAAAAACACACGGCACTGGGCCGTTTCAAACACGAAAATGCCGACGTTCAAATCGCCGTTGATGGCCGCATCGTGGTGTACATGGGCGATGATGAGCGGGGCGAATACCTGTACAAATACGTCTCTCGCGGCGTTTACACCAAAGGCGGCGATACCTCCGATCTGTTCAGCGACGGCACACTTTACGCAGCAAAATTTCGCGCCAACCAGCGCGGCGAATGGCTGCCGCTTAGCCCCGAAACCACGGGCATGACCCGCGCAGAAATTTGCATCCACACCCGCCAAGCGGCATCCGCCGTGGGTGCAACAACCATGGATCGCCCCGAATGGGTTGCCTCTAACCCGAACCGCGTTGAATCTTATGTGGCCCTGACCAATAACAAAAACCGAGGCCGAAAACCAAACGCTGGCGGGGATGATACACCCATAAACCCCGCCAACCCACGGCGCAAAAACCGCTACGGCCAAATCGTGCGCTGGGTGCCAGACAATCAGGACCACGGCGAAGGTGCATTTGATTGGGACATTTTCGCGCTTGCAGGAAACCCTGATGTGCACGACGACGACAAAGCAGGATCCGCCAACATCAACGCAGGCAACATGTTCAATTCCCCCGATGGCTTGGCCTTTGACAGCAAGGGAATGCTGTGGATTCAGACCGACGGCAATTACAAAAACCAGGGCGATTTCGCGGGCATGGGCAACAATCAAATGCTGGTGGGCGACCCTGCAACGGGTGAGATCCGCCGTTTTCTGACCGGCCCGAATGAATGCGAAATCACTGGCATCACCTGGTCACCAGATCGCAAAACCGCATTTGTCGGCATCCAACACCCTGGCGGCAACGGCAATAGCACCTTTCCAAATGGCGGTAATTCCGTGCCCCGTTCCGCAATTGTCACAGTGCGTCGCGATGATGGAATGCCTATTGGATAACACACGTTTAAAGTGTATTCGAAGTATATCTTCTGCTTGTGGATGTATCTCAAGTATTTGAGGTATTTTGAGGCTTCGGCGACGGAACATGGGATCGACGCCGTACCATACAGGTAACGAGTATCGCCATGACCCCATCCCAGATCGTTTTGGGGTCATGGCACAGTACCTAAATTACGTGCGAGCTTCCATTTCCGCCCACATCTCCTCGACCCAACCTTTGATGACCAGTGCCTCTTCCCAGCGGTTGCTCATCTCGCGTCCATCGGGGCCTGTCATTGCGTATTCCGGCGGCCCCAATTCACACAAAAACACACAATCACCAGCTTCATTCCGCTTGCGCCAGCTTTCCAGCCCTTCGCGCCACCACCCTTGAAACAGCTCGACCCATTTCTGGTTCTGCGGGAAATCCAATTGCAACTGAATTTGCTGACGGCTGGCAACCCGTCCCTGAAAACTGTCGGATCGCTCCAAAATCCGGCTGATCAACCCCATGTCCCGCTCGCTTAACGGATACCAAAATTCGCGGTCCACTACGTAATGGCTCAGGTCCGCACACATCCGCATTTCTGGAATGGCATCCAGTAAACACAGCGTTGAATACAGATCATTGGTGATACAATTGCGATGCGCTTCAAACTGAATGGGCATGCCCTCGACCTCAGACATCTCAATCCATTCACGGATCACGGGGATCATGCCCTCAACCGACAACGGCATCACTTGCCCGATCACATCCACAAATGGCGAGCCAAAATCCTTGGCCATTTTCAACGTGTCACGCAGGCTTTCGATCGTTTTGGGGAACGCCACAATCAACGGCGTCAGGCCCGCCTTTTCCATGATCGGCTGAACCTCATAGGCTTGGGCCACATCGCCCGCCCCCAGATCAATCGCCATGCCGTGATAGCCAGCCCCCGCGACCATCTCGACCACTTGTTCATAGGGCAGCTTAACGCCCGTTTGATCATGGGGCTGCATCGCCCACAACGATGTATAAAGTTTTAGGTTCCGATCTGACATAGCCCCTACCCCTCCGCCTGCATGCGTGTGGTGCGCCCGCCACTGCGCGGAATGACCCAAACCTCGTTCATCGGGTATTGGCCCTCATCTTTGGCGCGCAATTTCTTGATCACTTCGATCTGAAATTCGATCCAGCCCATGCGATGCACCTCGCCCGCGTTGCCCTCAATTTTCGCATTCAATTCACGCAGCTTCCAGAACGGCACAGACGGGAAAATATGATGCGCCGTGTGATACGGCATTTGCCAGCACAACCACCGCATCACCGCATTTGTACGCGTAGATCGTGTGTTTTCCAGAATGTCATCTTCGTGACTTAAACCCAAATGCTCAATCGTGTTTTGCAACTGCTGCACGGGTTTCGTCAGGATCAACGGCAGCACCCAAAACGTCATCGCAATCCATGATCCAGTGGCAATCGACACCACCAAAATCGCCAGATACAGCGCCAAACACACGCGGCTTTCTTTGATCAGCTTGGCTTCCTCTTCTTGGCGCACGAACGGTTCAATAATGATCCCACGGGCACGGCGCACAATGCCAAAAACACGGTTGCGCCAATAGGTTATCCCCGACATCCACAGGAAATACGTCCACAGCGTGTACGGCTCGCGCACCAACTCTCCGTCGCGATCCCAATTGCCAGTGTGCGTGTGATGGGCGAAATGCATGACCTGATCGAAATCACGGGGATAAAACTGGATAAACCCGATGATCCGCCCGAAAAACGCGTTCAGCTTGCGTGTTTTAAACACCGTCGCATGGGACAACTCATGTTGCGCGGCATAGGTGAAATTGATCAACACCCCCAGAACAAAGCCCGTCACCAGAACCCACCAAGTCCCCAACGCCAGCGCATGCAGCCAACCCGCCACTGCAATCGCACCCAAATGGCTCGCCATTTGCAGCCCGCCATACAGATCGGATCGTTCATTCAACGCCCGCAATTCAACGGGCTCCAACAGTTTACGACGTGAAAAACTTGCTTCCATTGCGCGATTCCTTGCATCTAGATTTGCACTAACCATACAATTTGATTTCTTTCAGCACTAATGGCATATTTTCAGCTAACACATGAAAGAAAATTGTATGTCATTACCACCCCTGCAATCCATTACCGCACTTGAAACCCTTGATCGCCTCGGCTCGATCAAGGCAACTGCGACCGAGCTAAACCTCACTCAATCCGCCGTCAGCCACAAAATCAAAACCCTCCAAACAACCCTCGGCTTCCCGCTAACGCTCGCCCACGGACGCGGCCTCTTGCTCACCTCGCAAGCCCGCCAATACGTCCGCTCTATCCGCCCCGCGCTCATCGCGCTGCAAGACGCGCATCAAGAAATTTCCACCGCGTCAGGCTCACTCACGATATCTTGTGCCTCTGGTTTCGCGTCTTACTGGCTCGCCCCGCGCCTATCTGAATTTCGCCACCTGTTTCCCGAAATCGCGCTGCATCTGCGCACCCAACCCGACGCCGCCGCCGACCTGAGCATTCAATTCTTGCCCTATACCGCAAACACCGATCCTTTAATGCGCATCCACTTCTTTCCCGTCTGCGCACCGAACTATGCCATCGAACAACCCATCCCAAAACGCGCCGCTGACCTTGATTCAAACCAACTGCTCCACCTCACTACCCACCAAGATTGGGACAGCTGGCTTTCCACCCAAAACGCCGTGCTAGACACCCATAAAGGCGTGATCTTTGATGATGTGCAAACCATGTTAGCGGCGACAACAGCAGGCCAAGGCCTCTCGCTCGGGGATCGCCTCACTTGCGATCACGCCCTGCGCTCAGGCACGCTCATCCGCCCCTATACTGGTGAAATCCTGTCAGACAAAGCCTACGTCCTTACCATCGGCAAAGGCGGGCGCACGCCGTCTTCCACCGCATTTGAAACCTGGTTGAAAGAGAAACTAGCCTAATCAGCGCACCAAAACCCGCTCAAATCCGCCAAATCTTGGTGCGACATACTGTTTCCATCGGCCAAGCCGTTAATCATCAGGGCTGAATCCACCTTTACACCTTGGGCGCAACCGCGTACCTGCGCGTCAACCAACCAAAGGTATTCCCTGTGAAACAAGCCCTCGCCGATGCGCTCGAGCAGCGCGGCTACGATACTCTGACCCCTGTCCAAGAGGCGGTGACCGATCCCGAACTCGGCACATCAGATCTGCTTGTTTCCGCGCAAACTGGCTCTGGTAAAACTGTCGGCTTTGGTTTGGCGCTCGGCCCAACCTTGCTGGGCGAAGACGAATCCTTTGGCCAAGCAGGCAAACCCCTCGCGCTGGTGATCGCACCAACCCGCGAATTGGCGATGCAAGTCATGCGCGAATTGTCGTGGCTTTACGGCAAAGCCCACGCAAGCGTCACATCTTGCGTCGGTGGCATGGACATGCGCGATGAACGCCGCGCCTTGGGTCGTGGGGCGCACATCGTTGTCGCAACACCGGGTCGTTTGCGCGATCACATCATGCGCGGCACCATTGATCTGTCAGGCATCCGCGCCGTCGTCCTCGACGAAGCAGATGAAATGCTCGACCTCGGTTTCCGCGATGACCTAGAGTTCATTCTAGAAGCATCCCCAACCTCCCGCCGCACACTGATGTTTTCCGCAACGGTTCCACGCACCATCGCGAACCTTGCCAAAAAATTCCAAAACGACGCCGTGCGCGTTTCAACGGTATCAGAACGCAGCCAACACGCGGACATCGAATATCATCTTATGACAGTCGCAATGCGCGACGAAGAAAAGGCGATCATCAACGTCCTGCGCTACTACGAATCCCCGGGCAGCCTTGTGTTTTGCAACACCCGCGACATGGTGAACCGCCTCACAACACGCCTGTCAAACCGCGGCTTTTCCGTCGTGTCCCTGTCTGGCGAATTGTCCCAGAATGAGCGCACCCACGCCCTGCAAGCCATGCGCGATGGCCGTGCCCGCGTCTGCGTTGCCACCGATGTGGCCGCACGCGGCATCGACCTTCCAAACCTTGATCTTGTGATCCATGCCGACCTCCCACAAAGCTCCGAAGCCCTGCTTCACCGCTCTGGCCGTACGGGTCGCGCGGGGCGCAAAGGCGCATCCATCCTGATCGCCAACCCCAAAGCCGTTCGCAAAGCAAACCGCCTGCTGCAAACCGCGAAACTAACCGCAAAATTCGGCCAAGCGCCCTCTGCTGAGGCCGTAAAAGCGCAGGACGAATCGCGCATGATGTCCGACGACGCATGGAATGTTGCACCATCCGAGGCCGAAGCAGAGAGCATCGCGAAACTGCTGGAACTGCACGAACCAGCCCAAATCGCCGCCGCCTATTTGCGCCTGTACCGCTCCCGCCAAACAGCCCCAGAGGAACTCGGCGAACCAGCAGCGTTCGATCCATCCGAGGCAAAACGCTCCTTCGGCCCATCGGTCTGGTTTTCGGTCAAAGGTGGCCAAGACGAGGGCATGGAAGTGCGCCGTTTCCTGCCAAAATTGTGCAAAGTCGGTGGCATCACCAAAGACGACATCGGCGCAATCCGTGTGCAGCACACAGAAACCCTCGTGGAAATCCGCGCAAGCAGTGTCGATGGTTTCTTGAAATCCATCGGTCCAAAAGCCGAGTTCGACAAGAATTCTCCAATCACCCAAATCAAGGCCCCAAGTGCCGCCCAACGGGGTCCAAAACCAGAGTTCGTCCCGAAAAAATCAACCGGACCAGTGGATTGGAACGACGAACCAAACCCACGCCGCAAAAAGCCAAAACCCGCCAATGACAAGAACAAGGGCAAACCCAAGTTCGCCAAAAAAGCCCGCCCAGAAGACAGCCGCCCCGAAGGCGTCGTCACCCCGCGCAAAAAAGGCGGCGGGCCAAACCTCGCACCAGCGGTCGGTAAAGCGAACAGCAAAAAGAACAAAGCCCGCCGCGCAAAGAACAGCGGCGGCGATAAGTAGGTCGGCTTTGTCAAAGTGACAGTGTTTTGAGAAACACGAGAACTTAAGCCCGCCACAGAACCAGTCTCCAGCTGGCCCCATCATTGTTCGCACGGCGAACAATGAACACCCGCACTGCTTTGACAATTTCGCTCAACCCCGTATAAATTTGCGCGAAAAGGCATACCTATGTTTCCCCTAGGCGAACCGACCATATTACCGCTTATGTTACTTGCAACGGCGCTATTTTCCGCACTCGTCTTTGCAATTTCCAAGCCTCAAAGATTGGCATGTTTGTTTGCGGCTTTAGCTATTCCAATGGTTTGGATCTGGCTCGTTCCCCCAGTTGGAAACCATGCCGGATTAGTTTTTTTAGTTACAATAGGCCTATCCATCACCGCGCTTCTAGTCGGCGCTGCAGTTGGAATTATGGTTTATTCAACTGGTATTTCATCGCGAAAATCAGTTGCTATTTTGATCTTTATCGCTGGGTCCGTTGCTGGATACACACTCTGGATTCAATTTATCCCAACCGCATGCTTAGAAAAACCCCTTCAAGTTCGAATTGCTGGAAAAACACTTTCAATTCCAGCAGCGATGCAAACGTATTTCACAATAGGCGAGAAAAAACTCCACTTCGGTAACGTCGAAAAGAAGACGCAATCCGCACAAATATGCAAAATGAGTCAAAATGGAACACAGGCCATAGACATAGATACTCTTTGGATTGAACCCTCAAAAACCTACAAGATTATGAGCCGTGCCTGCAATGTTGAAACGATCCCTGTCTGGTGCAAAAATTATCGCCAAAAACCGTATAGCTCCCTCAAAAAGATCAGCATCAAACCAATAGTTAACTCTGCTCATGAATTATCGCGATGGACGAAAAACAAAACGCCTACAACAGACCCACAAGGAGACGCGAACAGGGGTTCGTTTTGCTATGTGCCCAGTCCGGGGAGAAGCCCCGAATGTAGAGAATGGCAGCCTTTTGGCGAAGATTTTCGTCTCATGCTCGAGATCCAACACTTAGACCCAATGCTCATGGGCGCGACGATGGAAACCACACGTGAGATAATGCACGAAGCTGGAAATATGACACTAACTATCCTTGAAGAATAAGGGCAGGGAGCGCAGGAATAACAATCGTCGGGTGCGTTTCTATGAAACGCACCTAGGTATTATTCGGCTCTACCAAATCTACACCCACAACAGGGCGCAGAACATGCGGTTTGGCGGGATCATACAGGGCTGAATCCACGAACTCATGGCTCTGGGCCAATGCGGGGCCAACCATGATCAACGCGGTGCGGGTGATCTTGGATTTGCGCACTTTCATGCGGATATCTTTCAGCGTGCCACGGATGATTTCCTCGTCAGGCCAGCTGACGCGATAGCCCACAACCACAGGGCAATCCTCGCCGTAATGCGGGATCAACTGGCGCTCAATTTCGCGCATATTGCGCACCGCCAAATGAATCGCCAGTGTTGCGCCAGTGCGGCCAAAATTCTCCAGCGTTTCACCGGCTGGCATGGATGTGGATTGCATCGACATGCGCGTCAAAACAATCGACTGCGCAATCTCGGGGATGGTCAACTCTTGCCCAATCGTCGCCGCCATCGCCGCGTAAGCTGGCACACCTGGGATGATTTCAAACGGAATATCATCAGCCCGCAAACGACGGATTTGTTCGGCAATCGCGCCATACAGCGACGGATCGCCCGAATGCACCCGCGCCACGTCTTCGCCGCGTTTATGCGCTGCCAAAATCTCGCCGTGCGTGTCATCCAGCGTCATCGCCGCCGTGTCCATCACCTTGGCATTTTCAGGCGCACAGGCCACCACCGCTTCTGGAACCAACGATCCCGCGAACAAACACACAGGGCAGGTTTCGATCCGCGCCTTCGCCTTCACCGTGATCAGATCAGGGTCACCTGGACCCGCGCCAATAAAATAAACCGTCATGACAAATCTCCGTCAATTTTGCGCGCGTACCCACGCGGCGTGTACATCCGTGGACCTTCACCCAGTTGCGCCAGTTTCGAGTTGCTGGACCCGACCAAAACAACCGTCAGCATATCCACCTCATCCACTTCCAGCTCGCTCAGTTTGCGATACCGCACGTGTTCTTCGGGCCGCCCCAACGACGACGCCAGCATCACAGGCGTATCCGCAGGACGGTGCTGCAACAGAATGTCCCGCGCCTCGGCCAGCAACGTGCGACGACGCCTGGAAACGGGATTGTAAAACGCGATCACGAAATCACCCTCTGCCGCTGCCTTTAACCGCTTCACGATATCCGCCCGCGGGGTCAGCAAATCAGACAGCGAAATCGCACAGAAATCATGGCCGAGCGGCGCACCCGCCCGTGCCGCAGCCCCTTGCAACGCGGAAACACCCGGCGTCGAAACCACCTCAACACGGTGCGCGGCGTCAGAAACACCCATCTCGTCCACACCGCGATCCAACAGTTCAAACACCAACGCGCCCATCGCATAAATGCCCGCATCACCAGAACAAATCAGCGCAACATTCTTGCCCTTGCCCGCCTGTTCCAACGCATAGCGACACCGATCCTCCTCGCCCCCCAGTGGGAAATCAGACCGTTCCTTGCCATAGGCCAAACCACCCAGCAGATCGATATATAGCCCATAGCCAACCAGCTCTTCCGCTTCCGCAACCAACGCCGAAGCCTCTGGCGTGCGCCAAGAATGTTGTCCCGGTCCAATGCCGATGATGGACAACTTCCCACGGGACCGCCCTGCCATTTCAACAATCGGCGCGTCACTGCGCACAACCGCACAAGTCGCATTTGCTGTCTTGGTCTTTTCAACAACCAACTCACCAGAACCGCCCAGCGCCAGCGCCGCACCCTCAGACACGCCGTGACAACCGACCTCGGCAAAAACCACATCCGATGGATTCGCCAAACGACCCGCTTGTGCCTCTAACTCCGCCGCGCTGAACACCCGATACGGCACACCCAATCGCGCCGCCGTTTCGATCATCGCAGGCTCATCACCTTTCAGGTCGAGCGAACCAACACAGGCTATTGCGCCTTGGGCGATATCGTTGCTGTGCAGCACATCTTGAACCAAAGCCCACATTTCATCCACATCACAGCCCCGCGCACAACCAAGGCCCAGCGCAAAGCGTTGCGGGTGATACACCAACCGCGTTTCAGAACCAGTCTCATCTGCTTCAGTAACCAACAACTCAACACCGCTGCCCGTATCCTCAACATCAAAAATATTCTCGCCCGTCACGCTCACACCAGCGCCGCCCAGCATCACCGCCATCGCACCCTTCGCATCCGCGCCATTGGCCAAGCGATACCCGACAGGCGGCTCATCCAGCGCCACGCCCATCGCCACATCACCCGCCGTCGTTACTGCGGCATGCGCACCCAGCCCCTCGGCAATCGTACGCGCTAAACGGTTCGCACCGCGATGCCCGCCCAGCAACGGAATAACCGTAGACCCATCGTCAGGAACCGCCACAACGGGTGGTTCTGTCCGTTTGTCATGCAGCACAGGCGCAACCGCACGCACCAAAATACCCGCCGCGCAAACACCCACAACAGGCGTGCCACTGGCAAACAACATGCGCACATGATCCAGTGCATTTTCGAAATACGCATGCGCACGATCCACACGCTCCATCCGACCATGCACCGCCGCGCCCAAAATTTCTGCAACACGCCATGCCGTTGCCTCGCCTGAACGCGACAAACAAATTACTACTGGTTCTACAGCCACGGGTCGTCCCCTTTAGTCACCAAAATCATTGAAAAATACGGCGCTTTTTCGGGCGCCTCGGCCAGCGGTAAAACCACCTCTGCGGGCAGGCTCGCGCGTTCCACGTAGCCTGCATGTTCCATCAAACCCAACCGATCGAGCACGCGTTTGATCTTGGGCAAATGCCGTCCAACCTTCATCACGGCAACCGCTTCCGCCGCCGCAATCCGCGCTTCCATTGCTTCCTCGTCCATCGGCCCCGGAATAATCGTCAGCACTTCGTTTCGCGCTGTCAGGGGCGATTGCAGCGCCGCCGCGCACGCCGTCACAGACGTCACACCGGGCACAACTTCGCATTCAAACCGATCCGAAAGGCGCGAAAACAGATACATGAAACTGCCATAGAAAAACGGATCACCCTCGCATAAAACAACCACGTCTTTGCCCGCTTCCAACTCTGCCGCAATGGCCGCAGCCCCTGCATCATAGGCCGCCTGCGCAGGTTCGCGCTTCACCGACATCGGGATGGAAATCGCAATTTCCTGCGTCCCATCCTCAATCAAATCTGCCGCAATTGCGCGGGCAAAACTGTCGCCACCTTCCAACGTGGGATAGGCGATCACCTCGGCCCCACCAATCAGGCGCGCCGCTTTCAACGTCATCAGTTCTGGATCCCCCGGACCCAGCCCAACGCCATACAACATTCCGTTCATCGCTTTACCAAACTCCACTGGGTCACGGGCATCAGCGGGCGCCAGCCCGTCAAATTGCCCACAGGCTCCGCGCGGTTCACCTGCAATTTCACCAACTGCCCACCATGTTCTTTGTGCAGCGCCATCAACAACGCTTCGCTTTCCAGCGTCACGGCATTACAGACGAGCCGCCCCAGTGGGCGCAGCGCGTTCCAGCACACATCGAACGTCTCGCGGCTTAATCCGCCGCCAATGAAAATCGCGTCAGGCGCTTTCAATCCATCGAGCGCCTCTGGCACCGAGCCATCAATCAACTCCAACTTCGGCGCACCGAGGGCCGCTGCATTTTGTGCGGCAAACACACGGCGATCATCGCGCGGCTCAATGCCAATCGCGTGGCTAAACCGTGCCGCCCGCATCCACTCCACCGCGACCGATCCACAGCCACAGCCAACATCCCACAACAACGCCCCGCGCATTGGCATCAATTTCGCCAATGTGGCCGCACGCACCTCTTGCTTGGTCATCGTGCCGTCGTGGTGAAACAGCTCATCCGCCAATCCAGGAACGCGGGGTAACAACGCCGCATCAGGGGCCGCGACACATTCCACCGCCAACGTATTGAACGCTGGAACCTCGTGATCCCAATCCGCCGCCGTTCCTTCAAACCGCAACTCGTCTTTGCCACCCATCGCCGCCAGCACAGTCATGCGGGATTGCCCAAACCCGCGCGCCGCCAAAAACGCCGCGATCTGCGCAGGCGTTTCCGCACCCGTGGTCAAGATCAACAACCGCTGATCTGGCTGAATGAACGCGATCATCTGCTCCACAGGTCGCCCATGAACCGTCAGCGTTTCCACGTCAGGCATCGACCAGCCCATCCGCGCCGCCGCCAACTGAAACGCACTTAACTGCGGGTGATAGACGATTTCGGATGGCGGAATAGAGCGCCCAATCCGCGCACCAACCGAATACCACAGAGGATCACCAGTGGCCAAAACCACAACCCGTTTGCCTTTATATCCTTCTAACGTGTCGATCAGCGCATCAAACGGCGACGGCCAAGCGACCCGCTCCGCCGTCATCCCCTCGGCCAACAAATGATGCCGATCCCCGCCGATAATAACCTCAGCGGCTTCAACCACAGTCCGCGCAGATGGCGTCAAACCATCCAGCCCGTCTTCGCCAATGCCTACGATATGCAACCACGCGCTCATCGGTTTTCCTCCACCAATCCAGCCGCCAACGCATTCACCGCAGCCGATGCCATCGCCGATCCGCCTTTGCGCCCGCGCAACGCCACAAACTCGCATCCACGGGATCGCACGGCCAGTTCGGCTTTGCTTTCTGCAGCACCGACAAATCCAACAGGAAATCCAAGGATCACCGCTGGTTTCGGCCAGCCTTGATCCAATAATTCCAGCAAATGAAACAAGGCAGTCGGTGCATTGCCAATCGCCACAACAGCGCCTTCAATGTGATCCGCCCAAAACTCGACTGCTGCCGCAGATCGCGTGTTGCCAATCCCCGCCGCCAAGGCTGGCGTTTTGGGATCGTTCAGGGTCACGATCACTTCGTTATCCGCTGGCAGGTAACGGCGAATAATTCCCGCCCCCACCATTTCACAATCACACAACACAGGTTTACCCGCCTTCAGCGCCGCAGCGCCCGCTGCAAACGCACCCTCCGAAAACGCCAACCGATCCGCGATTTCAACCATCCCACAGGAATGGATCAACCGCACGACCATCGGGATCATCTCCTCAGGAAATCGATCCAAATTCGCCTCGGCCCGCACGGTCGCAAACGACTGCGCATAAATCTCGGACGGCACGCGCTCATATGGCAATGGGCGTATCACTTGCTCCGCGCGCTTTCAGGGCCAAGCGGATGTTTCGCATGGGGATATTCAGCATGCACGTGGTCATGCGAATGATCGTGGTCATGGCTATGATCATGGTCATGACCGTGTTCATGATGATGGTGGTGATGATGATCGTCCAAATGCAAGCGACACTCGCCCGTGCACCACGTCGTGCAGAAATTACAATTCTCAACCGTTGCTCCGGGGGCAGACGCACCCTGTCCTTCAACATGATGGTGGTGGCTTTCCTGAACCGACCCAACCTCGGATTCGAACCCCAGAACCTGGGTGCGATACTTACACAACACACACGTCGGCGGCGGAACATCAGAAAACGCGGCGTGGCCTTTACCAGCCGCCGCAGCAATTGCCGCGCGTTCTGCAGGTGCAATCGTGCGGGTTTCTTCGCCCTCAATTTCCAGAACCTGCGTGCGATACTGGCACGTCCCGCAGTTCGGCACAGGATTCGCGCCCATCTGTTCAGTCACACGCTCCGCGAATGTTTCCAGCACAAATTCGTGGTCGTTCAAATACCCAGCTTTAACGAAATCAATCGCAGGATATTTCGCGGCGCATTTATCCGTGAACCCATAAATCCGATCAATCAGAATCCCCGTGAACAGGAAATACGGGAACACGATAACACGCTTGTATCCCAGCTTCGCCACATGATCCAAACACGGCTCCACCAGCGGGAATGTCACGCCCGAATAGCCAACTTCGGCCCAGCCAAAACCCATACCTTCCCACAGCATCCGTGCAATTTTGGACACGTTCGAATTCGCATCAGGATCAGACGCCCCGCGCCCAATTACAACCAGCGCTGTTTCGTGCAGCGGTAATTCACCATGTTCCGCATTTGCAGCATCCACAGCTTCTTGAACCCGCGCACCAGCGGCCTTGATCATCTTAGGATCAACGCCCAACTCGCGCCCGTAGGAAACTTCGATATCGTGTTTGGCGGCATAAGTGTTCAACACCGTCGGAATATCATTCTTGGAATGCATCGCCGCAAACAACATGCCTGGCACCGCCAAAATCTTGGTGCAACCTTGCGCACGCAAACTGTCCAATCCATCGCGGATCACAGGGTTTGCAAATTCCAGATACCCGTATTCCACAGGCCAATCAGGCAGTAGCGCAGGCAACCGTTCGGCCAGAACCGAAAACTGATCCACCGCCGCTTGCGAACGAGATCCATGACCACAAATCATCACACCAATCTTTTCAGCCATATCGATCACGCTTCCTGTGCTTCTGGGTCTGCTTCGACCTCGACTTCGGCCTCTGCTTCTTTATCTTTTTTGCCTTTCAGCGCATTCCAACCAGCAACCGCGATTGCAATGCCAATTGCGCCGGCAGCGATCCGATGATCATGCCCCGCCAATTCGCCTAAATGCCCCACGTGCGCATTTGCGTCGCTTGCTAAAAATAGACCTGCCAAAAATACCGAAAAACGCATCGCATTCCCTTTCTCGTTTCCATGACAGAAAGGCCGCCCTGCGCGGGCGCTCATCACGATTTCACATCTGGTTCCCTACTTGGGTCAACCCTAGGTGAAACACCTCTCCGGCCCCAATGGGGCATCGCTGCACTTCATATAAAGCCGCGCCCCAATCTGCGCAATCCGATTCGCGGCACACAAGGGGCTGGAAACGCCACCGCACTCGAAAACCATACATTTCAAAATTTTGGCGCTGTCTAAATTTGGGCTAAATCAAACCATATTTGCAATCTAGAGATGAGTGAACAGCCCACATCCAAGAGGCCATCATGTCCATTAACTCTTTTCCCAAAGCCGTATTTTCCAACTTTATCACATCCCTGCGCACAGCCTTGTTCCTGCCCATTCACAACCGCCCAGCGTTCTTTGTTACGGCCCCACATTTCCTTGTGGCACTGCTGTTTTCGTTCAGTTGTGCCATGGTACTTTGGGCGTATTGGCTCTGGCCCGTAGACACATTTTCCATCTATGGCCTCGCAAGCTACCTCGGGCGCTCCGCTTGGTTTTACTTTTGGATCGCGGCAATCCTCTCGGTTTTTGGGCTTTCAAACCGCTTCTCTCGCTTGGCCATCACGCTTTGCTACGCAACACCACTCGGCTTGTTGGCTGGCGTCATCATGACCTCTGCATTTCAAATGGGCTACATTCCGTCATCGCTCTGGATCGTCGCGATATACGGCGCGAGCTATCTGTTCTACGCCACATCAATCAGCAGGGTCATTTGGGCCAGTGCCAACGCCGCCCGCTGGAAAGCCATTCCGATTGCAGGCCTTGTGATCGCCGCCAGCATTACTGGCTCTTTTGTTGCCGATAACGCGCCTTTGTTCGAAAAAAACTATGAGCAAACCGCATCAAATGAGGTCGAAGACACCTACAAACCCGTCTCAGCAGAGGCGATCTATTACGCCCAAAGCAGCCTAATGGCTGGCGAAACGGCCCAGCTGCACACTCAAACCAAAGGCGTGCGTGACACTTACGCAATCCTGGGGGCTGGCTACGCAGAACAAAGCGTTTTCCTAAGCGAAGTCACCGCCGTAAAACAGTTGTTTGCCGATACTTACGGCGCAAACAGCTCGACAATTACGCTCGCCAACAGTCGCCCACATCCAACGCAACACCCTTTGTTGAACCCTATTAACTTGCGAAATGCTGTTGATACCGCTGCACAGAAAATGGATCTAGAAGAAGACACGCTTGTTCTGTTCCTAACGTCGCACGGCTCCCCCAGAACGGATTGCCGCCTCTTTTTACGAGCTGAACCCCTCACCAATCTCCTCATTTGAATTGGCTGACATTCTAGATACGTCAGGTGCGAAAAACATCGTCGTGGTTTTGTCGGCCTGCTACGCTGGCTCCTTTATCGACGATATCGAAGGCGAAGGGCGCACAATCATCACAGCCGCCGCCGCAGATCGCACCTCCTTTGGCTGTGCCGACGGTCGCGATTGGACATACTTTGGCCGCGCTTTCTTTGACGAAGCATTCCGCAAAACAGGTGATTTTGCAGACAGCTTTGAAATTGCCAAAACCTTGGTTCACGAATGGGAAACCGAAGGCGGACAGACACCGTCCTTGCCCCAAATCTCTATCAACGGCCAACGTGCGCAGCAAACCGCGTCTCGTTAACCCAACAAAAAGCCCGCTGTGAACCAAATCACAGCGGGCTTTTCAATTTTCAGAATACCAGTTTAGCCGTACCAATCGCCCAGCTTTACCTCCACCGCATCGCCGATCAGTTTCGCAAACGCCGCAGGGTCTTGGGTGCCGCCATCTTTGCCACGGTAATGATACGGATACACATAGGTCGGCTTAAACTCCGCCACCGCAGAGGCCGCCGCTTCCACGTCCATCGTAAACGGCAGATTCATGCACACAAACGCCAGATCAATGTCCTTTAGCGCGCGCATTTCAGGGATATCTTCCGTGTCCCCAGACAGGTAAATCTGAAACCCATCCATGTTCAAAACATAGCCGTTGTCGCGCCCTTTTGGATGAAATTTTTCACGCCCCGCAGTGGTGTTATAGGCCGGGATTGCATGCACACCGATGCCATTCCATTCCCCCGCATCGCCATTGCCCAAAGATGTCGCCTTCGCTTTCATATCGTCCGATAATTTCTCCATCACTTCTGGGTTCACCATCATCACGGTGTTTTCACCGACAATTGCCACCAGCGTATCCGCGTTAAAATGATCCCCATGATGATGCGTGATCAACACCAGATCAGCCGCTGGCAATTCCGCATATTTCTCGCCGCCACCTACGGGATCAACGTAAATCACACCCTTGGGTGTTTTCAAAACAACCGAAGCATGGGCCACGGGATGCACAGACAACGTGCCACCTGGAACTGCAAACTCATGGGCCGCGTGCGCCGCACCGTTCACCGCAAACGGCAGCATCACAACACCGCCGCTAAACGCCACGCCCGTTTTCAAAAAATTCCGTCTCGAATGTTTCATCTTTTCCTCCAAAGTTTTTTGCTTCCCCAAAAGGATAGCCCAGACCTTCACGTTTTCAACTGTTCGACTGTGCGCAACACTACAAACGGCATCTGCCCGCTGACGAACACGCGCAAGCCTGCTATCACATCTTCAAACAAGATTAGGAGACATCGAAATGGGCAGACTTATCGACGGCCAATGGTCAACCGAATGGTACGACACAAAATCCTCGGGTGGGAAATTTGTGCGCCAAGACGCCAGCTTTCGCAATTGGATCACGCACGACGGGTCCGCTGGCCCAACTGGCATCGACGGGTACAAGGCAGAAAGCGGCCGCTACCACCTTTACGTCTCGCTCGCCTGCCCGTGGGCACACCGCGCACTGATTTTTCGCCAACTCAAAGACCTCAGCAATCACATCAGCGTCGATGTCGTCCACCCCGACATGATGGACCAAGGCTGGACGTTTGAAACAGACGACGGCCCCGCACAAGGCGACTCCCTGTTTGGCGCGACGCACGCCTATCAGATTTATCAAAAAGCAGACCCAACCGTCACCACCCGCGTGACTGTGCCAATCCTGTGGGATAAGAAAACGGGCAGCATCGTGTCCAACGAATCCTCAGAAATCATCCGCATGTTCAACACAGCCTTTGACGGGCTGACAGGCAACACCACGGATTATTGGCCCGCAGAAATGCGCGACGACATCGAAGTCGTGAACGAACGTATCTACCATACCTTCAACAACGGTGTTTACAAATCGGGTTTCGCCACCTCGCAAGCCGCGTATACCGATGCCGTCACCACCTTGTTTGACACGATGGATTGGCTCGAAAACCGCCTGTCCGAAAATCGTTACCTGATGGGCGACACCTTAACCGAGGCTGATTGGCGTCTGTTCACCACTCTTGTGCGCTTTGATCCCGTCTATCATCTGCATTTTAAATGCAATCGATCGCGCGTTGTCGATATGCCCAACCTGTGGGGCTTTACCCGCGAATTGTACCAGATGGTTGGCATCGCCGAGACCTGCGATTTCAACCACATCGTGCGCCATTACCACTACAGCCACGACAGCATTAACCCCCATCGCATCATCCCGATAAACCCTGCGATTGATTGGATGGCCCCCCATAATCGAGGCTAATATCTGTTAACCATTAGCGGCATTTATGCGATTTCTTGTTTGCCGTTTCGGCCATAATGCTCGACCAGCGCCGCCAAATCATCTGGCTTAATGGGGCTGTGTAGATATCCACGCGCATTCGGGATCAGCTCAAAAATTGACCCATCCGAAAAGAAGCTGTTTGCGGTAACAATAATGATTGCCACATCAGGATTGCGATAGGTCGCAAAATCACTGATCGCCAAAACGCTAGCGTCTTTTGTGGTGATATCCAACACGAGCACGTCAAACGCCACAAATCGCAACCTGTCGATTGCTTCCTTTTCGGTGGGTGCAAGAATAACGTCGTTGCCCAGCCGTTCAAGATGCCTGGTCCACAACGCCCCAAGGTCGGCATCGGATTCAATGACCAAAACCTTCATAAACTGCTCTCCTCATCCCGCGCCAATACCTCTGCCCAAATTATTAACAAACTCTTAACAACTTTGCTGCCGCGCATTAACAATTGCGTTATTCTTTATTTGATGTTGAAACGAGCGAAATTCTGCTGAAAGAAATCCCAATGACCACAACAATCACAATCTGCGACACCTGCAAACTCGAAGGCTGGGATGTTGAAAAACAACCCCAAACTGACGGCGAACGCTTGGCCATCGAAATCGAAGCCGCCGCGCAAGGCGTTGATGGTGTAAAAACCCGCCGCCATTCGTGTTTGATGGGCTGTTCGCACGGCTGCAACATCGCCATCCAAGCCGAGGGCAAACTCACCTACGTCATGGGCCGTTTTGAACCGGGATCAGACGCTGCAGAAGGCATCGTTGAATACGCGGGCAAACACGCCGCGTCTGAAATGGGCCAAGTCCCGTTTCGCGAATGGCCAAAGGCCGTAAAAGGTCATTTTGTTTCGCGCATCCCGACCCTGCCCAGCGCCGAATGAACACGTCTTCCGCCCCTCTGAATACTGGCCCAAACACGCGGGATCATGGGGGCGGTTTGGACGCTGCAATTGCACGCTTTGGCGGTGATCGCGCCGATTGGATTGACCTGTCCACAGGTATCAATCCCACGTCCTACCCCTTGCCGGCAATTCCAGATCGGTTTTGGCAGGCGCTGCCTGACAGCGGCGATCAAGCTGCGCTAAAATCCGCCGCGCGCGCCTTTTGGAGCATCCCAGACACCGCCGATATCGCCGCTGCCTCTGGTGTCTCCGCGCTTATCGCGGCACTACCACGCCTCGCGCCCGCCGCGCAGGTCGGCATCGCACAGCCAACCTACAACGAACACGCCGCCAGCTTTGCGGCCTTCGGCTGGGCCGTTCAAACAGATACAGCGGCCACAAACGTCTACGTGCATCCCAACAACCCAGATGGCCGCCTTTGGCCGCTGGAAACCATCCGCGAAAACCACAAAACCCTGACGATCATAGACGAGAGTTTTTGCGACACCACACCCGATCAATCCCACATCCACCTCGCCTCTGAACGTGGCTTTATCATCCTCAAGGGCCTCGGAAAGTTCTGGGGCCTCGCTGGCCTGCGCCTTGGCTTTGCAGTGGCGCATCCCGAAACAATCGCACAGCTGGAACAAATGCTCGGCCCGTGGGCAATTTCTGGCCCCGCCCAGCACGTCGGCGCAACCGCCCTTTCGGATGCCAAATGGGCCACAGAAATGCGCGCGTCACTCACCAGCGACGCCGCCCGCCTCGATCAAATCATGGCCACCGCTGGCGCAACCAATCCCTGCGGCACCACCCTGTTTCGCACCTACCATGTGGCAAACGCGCAAGCATGGTTCGAAAAACTGGCGCACAATCATATCCTTTCAAGGATTTTCCCCTATTCAGACACAATGATCCGTTTGGGATTGCCCAGATTAACCGACCAATGGTCGCGCCTGCAACAGGTTTTGGAGTAAATGATGAGCGTTTTCTTTATGGTGCTACTGGCCCTCGTGCTTGATTTTTTCATCGGCGAACCAGAGAAGCTGTGGGACCGTTACCCCCATCCCGCAACCCTGATGGGCCGCGTCGTCAACTGGCTCGATGAAACCTTGAACAAGGGCAATCAACGCAAAATCAAGGGCTTTGTCGCGGTCGGCGCAATGATAATCATCGCTTTCATTCCCGGCCTCATCCTCGAAAAACTCAACAACTTCAACTTCTTCGGCTTTGGCACCTTTATCAACATCATCGAAATCTTGATCGCCGCCGTCCTGATCGCCCATCGCAGCCTGATTGATCACGTCCGCGACGTGGCCTCGGCGCTGCAATCTGGCCTCCCCCAAGGGCGCAACGCCGTTTCCATGATCGTTGGCCGTGACACAGGCGCAATGAGCGAAACAGACGTGTCGCGCGCCGCCATCGAGAGTGCCGCTGAAAACTTCTCTGACGGGGTTGTCGCACCCGTGTTCTGGTTCCTGATCCTCGGCATTCCGGGCATCCTGATCTACAAAATGATCAACACCGCAGACAGCATGATCGGCTATCAAAACGATGAATACGCCGAATTTGGCTTCGCCGCCGCGAAACTAGATGATCTACTAAATTGGCTACCCGCCCGCATTTCAGCCATCCTAATTTGCGGCGTGCATTTTGATCGTGTCGCCCTTGATGTGGTGTTTGAAGACGCCGATTTGCACCGCTCCCCGAACGCAGGCTGGCCCGAAAGCGCGATGGCTGGCGTCTTGGACGTCGCCCTCGCAGGCCCACGCAGTTACGACGGACAAATGAGCGATGATCTGTTCGTAAATTCACGCGGCAAACGCGACCTCGCCGCCCAAGACATCACCGACAGCGTTAAGGCGCTGAACCGCAGCTGGTACGGCCTTGCTGGCTTTTTCGCGCTCCTCACGCTCATTTTCTGGATACTTTGATCAAATCGCCGTCAGGGTGGTTGAAAACTATGTCCGCTTACGTTATCGCTAACGCAACTCAGTAAAAGGATATCCCCATGACCATCAAAGTAGGCATCAACGGCTTTGGTCGCATCGGCCGCAACATCCTTCGCGCCATTTTTGAAAGCGGTCGCACCGATATCAAAGTGGTCGCGATCAACGATCTGACCCCTGTCGATAACTCGGCGTATCTGTTCAAATACGACAGCGTGCACAAGGTTTTCCCGGGCGAAGTATCGCACGCAGAAAACGCCATCATCATCAACGGCACGTCGATCCCCCTCACGGCACAGCGCGACCCCTCAAAACTCGATTGGGGCCACGTCGATATCGCGTTGGAGTGCACGGGTTTCTTCAAAGGCCACGACAAAGCGCAGATGTATCTAACAGCGGGCGCAAAACGCGTGCTGGTGTCTGCCCCAGGCAAAGGTGCTGATAAAACAATCGTTTACGGCGTGAACCACGACAGCCTAACAGCGGACGATATCATCGTCTCCAACGCCTCTTGCACCACAAATTGTCTCGCTCCGATGGCCAAAGTCATCAACGACACATTCGGCATCGAAGACGGCCTCATCACCACAATTCATGCTTACACAGGCAGCCAACCCACGCTTGATCGGGGCAACAAGAACTGGGAACGGGGCCGCGCCGCCGCTGTTTCTATGGTCCCCACCACAACGGGCGCTGCCAAAGCCGTTGACCTCGTGTTGCCAGAACTTAATGGCAAGTTGAACGGCGTCGCGATCCGCGTGCCAACCCCAAACGTGTCCTGCACAGATTTCAAATTCAACACCACCAAAGACCTGAGCGTTGAGGCGATCAACGAGGCGATCATTGCCGCTGCAAACGGCCCGATGAAAGGCATCCTCGGTGTTGAAAGCCTACCGCTGGTGTCGATTGATCTTAACCACGACCCACGCTCCTCCATCGTCGCGACAGAGGAAACCCAAGTCCAAGGCCGCATGGGCCGCATCCTGTCGTGGTACGACAACGAATGGGGCTTTTCCAACCGCATGGCCGACACCGCCGTTGCGATGGGCAAACTGCTGTAACACGCTAATCAATATAGGTATCAGCGCGCAGCCCTGCCCGTTCATAATGAATGGGCAGGGCTTTTCCGTACAACTGCTTGCACCGCTCTGGTGTGGCAACCATGCCCGCCTCTTGAACCCAAGACATGATCCCGACAAATCGCCGCCTGTCGCCGCGTAACGGCGCGACACGGTGTAACGAATATCGACCGCAAAAAATTTGCAAATCCCCCGGCTCAAGATTGATCGACGTCACCTGATCTGATGTTCCGTTAAGCACTTTGGCAACCTCATCGAAGTTTTCGTCCCCTTGGCGAATGTTGGGCGCATATTCAAACGCCCCCCCTTCCTCGGCATTTTGGATCGCGACAGTCACCGTGAAATTGTTGGTATCAAAATGCCACGGAAACCCATTGCCCGCTTCAGCCATGTTCACAATCACATCCGCCAATGGGTCCGCATAGGGAAAGAACCGATCCTCCTGCAAACTATCCTGAATGAACAGACCAAATGCACCGTCCGCATAGATCGTGCGCAGCGGCCCTTCCTGCTGAAAATTATCGGCAGGGATAAACGTGTTGGATCGATCAAAAAACTGACGGCGCGGATCTTCTGGCGGAAGACTTGGATCATCTGGCGTGAAATACGCGTTTGTTCGGTTAAAGGATCGAAACCCGCAATCGGAAACACCCTCTGCCTCTGCCAACAGAGCTTCGATTCCATCTTTGGAAATCAACCCTTTGACAATAGCACACCCATCCTTTTGCAAGTCCGTGCGAACCGAAGACACCAGCGCGTCCCTCGCTGGGCCATTTTGGTGGATGGGATACCGTTCTAAATCCAAAAGTGACTGTGCTGAATGCATGGCGTCCTCCGTCTAATCCTCCCAACAGCGTAATCCTGCTAACAGCACAAACTACCACAGCCACGACATCAAATTCGACGCAAACAGACCCTAAACCTTAAAACCCGCTTCTTCCATCAACCGATTGGAGGCTGGTTCGATGATCTCTTCCAGCTGTTTTGTAAACGCGGCCGTATCCAATTCGGCCCCGCTTACAGGCTGGATCGTGGGCAAAAATTCCAGCACGGCAAGCCCGGGTTTGCGATAAATCCCGTGGCGCGGCCAAAACACACCCACGTTGGTCGCCGTGGGCACAACGGGTTGCCCCGTCTGTTGGTGCAATACCGCAGCCCCCACTTTGTACGGTAAATGCGCCCCCGCAGCCACGCGCGTGCCTTGGGGGAAAATAATCAATTGCCCTGGCAATGCCTTGCCCGATGTCACATCCTCAACCATCTTTTTAATCGCAGCGCCGCGTTTGCCACGTTCCACAGGCACACAGCCAATTTTCTGGCCAAACCAGCCCAAAATCGGCGCATACTTCAACACGGCTTTCATGATAAACTTGGGGCGCGGCACCGCAGACACGATCATGATGATATCAAAAAAGCTCTGGTGTTTGGACGCAACCAGCACTTCATCCGACGGCACTTCGCCGCGAATTTCGGATTTCAGCCCAACCATCCAAGACGCCGTCCAACGCACCCAATTGCAATAGGCGTGCACCGCGTGAAACGCATAATCGTTGTTAATAATCGTGCGCGGAATGTAATACAGCGCCATCACAAACATTGCCAAATACATCTGCCCGATAAAAAACAGGCTGCGAAGCCATTGAATTGCATACATTAACTTAACCTCGACAATGTTCGAAACGCGGCCCAGCGTGTGGCCCAAAATGCGACGCAGGCCGCAAGCGGCGGAATAAGCAGCGGCAAAATCCAGTGCCAGCCTTTAAACCCAAGCCCTGTCAGAAACGCGCCCTCTTCGGCAGCGGCGGGCATAAACAACACGCCGATGATTGCCAAACCCGTGCCAACACAGGCCCCGATCAATGCGCGCAATGTAAATCGGCGCACAAATGCGCGCGCAATGTACACATCACGCGCTCCGATCAAACGCAGCACGCTGATCACTTGCCCGTTTGCCGCAAGCGCAGATTGCGCCGCCAGCGTGATCATCGCCGCCGTTGATCCTGCGATCAACAGCATGGAAACCACCCCCAAAATACGCAACCGCATCGCCGCATTGACCAGCGGACGCCGCCACCGCGTGTGATCATCCAGCACCGCACCGGGCGCTTCTGCCGCCAAACGCAGCTTTAATCCTGCCGCATCAGGCCCTCGGCCTTCTTCCAGCACTTCGATCAAACGGGGCACTGGCAACGTATCGAGCGGCAGGTCAGGGCCAAACCACGGTTCCAGTAATTTGCGCTGTTCGGCGTCCGACATCACCCGCGCACTGCTAATTCCAGGCGTCGTGCGCAAAACCTCAAGAACGGCTTCGGATTGCGCGGCCATCTGGCCCTCGGGCGCAGAAATACGGATCGTCGATGTGCGCGCCAACTCCGCATCCCACCGCGCCGCCAAGCGGCCTGTTGCCAAGGATAACGCCAGCGCAAACACTGCCAAAAACGCCATCGACGCCGCGGTAAACGAGGTGAGCCGCGCGGTAAATCCGCTGGGCGGCACCACGCGGTCCGCATTGCCGTCGCCGTTGAAAATATCCATCAAGCTGCGCAAACGCTCCATCACAAATCCGCCCCCGCCAGTTGCAGCTTTGAATTGCTGATGCGCAGAACGCGCGCTGAAACTTCGGATTTCACGGTGCGGATCAGGTTCAAATCATGGGTCGCGATCAGGATCGTTTTGCCCATTTTGTTCAATTCCACCAACAACGCCAACAACCGCTGCGCCATTTCCCAATCCACGTTGCCTGTTGGTTCATCTGCCAAAATCAGGTCAGGCGACATGATGATCGCACGCGCCAAAGCGGCACGCTGGCGTTCTCCACCAGACAATTCGGGCGGCAACGCATCGCCGCGTTCTGTCAAACCAACCCAGCCCAGCAAATCATCCACATTCGAGGGATGCAAATCATCATCGCGCCCCGAAACCGCCAGCGGCAGCGCCAGATTTTCGCGCACAGACAGGTGATCCAAGAACTGACAATTCTGATGCACCACACCGATACGGCGGCGCACCCGCGCAATGTCATCGCGGGTCATTGCCCGCACATCTTGTTCGAAAACACGCACCATTCCCGTGGTTGGCAGCAATGCCTGATAGCACAAATTCAACAAAGTCGTCTTCCCAGACCCCGACGGCCCTGTCAGAAAATGGAACGATCCTGGTTGCAATTGCAACGTCATTTCGCTCAGTATTTCGCGCCCACCATAGGTGAAACCCGCATTTTTCAGCTCGATCAAGGTCTTCTCCGCTTCATGCTTAACGCCTCGTTTTTCATCTTTTCGCGCATCACACACAAACATGCAATCTTTACAAAATAGAACAGATGCTTGGAAAGGCGGTGATCCGCCGCTAAAACTATAAAAAAGACTGATTCGCTATGGGTGGATTGGCGTATAATAAAACGAGCGAGAGGGTGCCATGCGAATAGTATGCCCAAGATGTGTCGCGCAGTACGAAGTAGATGAGAGTTCTATCCCACAAACTGGCCGAGAGGTGCAGTGTGCGAATTGTGAAAACATCTGGTTCCAAGATTATATCGAAATGCTCCCCACTTCGGTGGACGAAGACGTTGACGCTATCCAAGACGAAGATCGCGGCGTGTTTGATGATCTCGACGGGAAATCAGACACCAACTTTTACTCCAATCGCGGCGCTGGCCCAGACGACGATGATTTTGAATCGTTTGATGATGATGCAGACGACACGGATGCGCCAACCGATCTTACGTCATATGAACCAGATGACTTTGACGAAGACGACGACGCACCCGCCACAAACATCCCCGTTCCACCCGTAGATCCAGATGTACTCGATGTGCTGCGCTCCGAAGCGGCGTTTTCCTCTGCCCGCGATCAAATTGATGCTGCGACAGCCGACGCGCTTGATGACGCGGACCAGCCGACAGACCCTGCTGATGTTGACGTCGATGAGCTATCCGCATTTCTTGATGCCCACAGCGCAGGCGACGCACCAGAACCTGACGACATCACAGAAAGCATTGCGGAAGACATCGCAGAAGATTCCGTTGAGTCCGCTGCTGACACGGATTCCGATCCGCTCGCCGATCTCGATGCGATCCGCAGCCAGTTGAACAATATCGGCGATACAGAGCCAGAAATCGCCCCTGAATACACGCCAAATCTACCAGCGGATGATCCAATTGAATCTGCGCCAGATGTGCTTGATGACGATGTGGGAACAGCATTCGAAGAGCCAAACGACGTTGTTGACGCAAAAGAAGAAGAGCCTGTTGAAACGGCCTTTGTCGCAGACGAGCCAGAATACGATGACGATTTTGACACCGCCGCGTTAACGGCTGCGCTCGATATCGGCGGCCAAGATCGCCCTGAGCTGGATGATGATTTTGACGACGAAGACGATGGCCCACGCCACGCCTACCGCGCCGACGGGATCACACCGCCAGATGGATCTGAACTGGAAGAAGAGCCAGAAGACGAAATAGACAACGATCTGTCCGCCGCGCTGAAGACCGCAGCTGAACCCGCCAAAGATGAAGATGTGCAAGACCTCGATGGGGTTGAGGACGACGCGCAAGACGACGACACCACTCCGCCAATCGCAGCCGTTGCCGCAACCGCAGCCGCCACAATTGGAATGACCCGTCCCCGCTCCAAAGGCGGCCGAGCGCGAGCGCGAGCGCTACCTGGAACCGATGTGGCACCTGAAAAAATCGAAACCCCGTCAGAAGAATTATCTGCAACAATAGCGGATGCCGTTCAAGATGCGCCAAAAGAAATCGAGCCTGATATCACGCCCGAAGACCTAGAGGCAGCGGTCGACACATCCCGCCAAGCAGCCCCGTCGCGGCGTCCAAAAACGGAACGCAAAGCCATGCTTCCAGACGTCGAGGAACTCGATGCGTCGCTGCGATCTGATGGCGAGGAACCGCGACGTCGGGATCGCGAAATGATGGATGCCCACGAAGACGAACTGGCAAATACAGGCAAAGGCGGCTTCCGCCGCGCTTTCATCTGGACGCTGTTCATCATCATTTTGTTGATCGCGCTCTACGTTTTGCGCCCGCAACTCGTGGCAATGCTGCCCGCCGCCGCAATCGTCCTCGATCCCTACGCCGGCGCAATCGACGCTGTGCGCGGATTGATCAACGGCATTTTAGGCTAGCAAAATTTGGGCGGTGTTTTACCGCCCAAACCTGACATATTCTAAACCCGCGTTGCCTTGGCCGCGAAACATCCGCGTTGCGCGTAATGCACATGCGCATACTCGATTTGATCATCCGCAAAAAGCGCATCCAACCGCGCGGCCAAATCTGTACCCGCAACGACATCCGCCTCGTGGATGCAATGCGCACCATCAAATCCCCGCACAGACAACATGCGAACGGACAAAACGTCTGGCACTTCGTCCACCTCGGGCGTCGCTTGCGTCGCGCCTTCGCTGACGTAAATCGCATGGCGGGAGCGATAGGGGCTGGCGGCAGGCTGGTGTTCGTAATTCACCAAAACAACGCGTTCGCCGATTTCTGCATCCACCAATCGCACGCGGCACGGCGCACTCGGCTTTTGCGTAACCTCGTGGATTTGCGCGTTGTTTGCGTGCAACTCCGCTGCATCCATTGTAAAATATTTTTGGTAATCCCCTTCGGGCAGCGCGTGAATTTGAAATGACATTTTCTGATCCTTTGTTTGGTTAGCTGTCCAAACAAATTACCCCGTCGCGTTTTCCCAAACGACCCGAACCTTGCTGGTTAAAATCTGTCTAGCAAACGCCGCAAATAATCCAACTCGATCATCGGGCGCGAGCGATCGCCAGAGCGTTTGCGGATTTCATCCATCACTTCACGCGAGCGACGGTATTGATCCTCGGTCGGGACCAGCCGTTCGTTCGTTTCCACATTGCCCCCTTGGGAAAGCGGACGCCCCAACGGATCACGTTGTTCGCCCTGCCGCTGACCGGGGTTCATGCCTTGCTGGCCCTGCTGTTGGGTTTGCGCTTGGCGCTGTGCCTCGCCCAACTGGCGCATGCCTTCGCGCAACGCTTCCATCGCGTCCGCCTGATTGTCCAACGCACCCGAGGAATTGCCCTCTTCCAAATTCCGCTGCGCCTCTTCCATCTGGCGCTGCGCTTCTCCGAGGCTGTCTGCAAATTCATCGCCCCCATCCACACCGTTCTGGCCAAACTCGCTCTCTTGGCGCTCCAGCATATCGCGCAAGGCTTGTTGACGCTGTGCCAACTGCCCAGGGGTCATGCGTTGCCCGCCTTGGCCTTGTCCCTGCTCGTTCTGCCCCTGCTGGTTGCCATGACCCTCTTGCTGGCCTTGCTGCTCGCCCTGACCCTGCTCACGCCCCTGCTGGTCGCCTTCACCCTGCTGCTGGCCTTGCTGGTCGCCTTGCTGCTGCTCACCCTGCTGCTGGTTCTGGTTGTATTGCTCCTGCAACTGGCGATACGTGTCATCCGCAAGGTCTTGCTGTTCGCGCAATGTATCGCCCAGCCCTTCCATCGCCTGCTGGTTCTCACCGCCCTGCCCGCTCTGGCTTTCGGTGACCTGCATGTTCTCCATCATCTGTTGCAACTGTTCCATCAGCTCTTGGGCTTCGGCCATCCGCCCCTGCTCCATCAGCTCTTGGATACGATCCATCATCTGCTGCAATTGATCCTGCGACATCTCTTGCGTTTCGCCATTTTCCGCCTGCTGACGATCAGGATTCTTGCGCTGTTCCTCGGCCAACTGGCGCATGTATTCGCGCGTCGCTTGGCGCAGCTCGTTCATCAATTCTTCGATTTCCTGCTGCGTCGCACCGTTCTTCATCGCCTCAGACAACCGCTCTTGTGCGCGTTTCAACCGTTCCCGTGCATCCGCCAAATCGCCGTCTTCAATCAACAGCGCCGCTTTCCACAACAACTCCGCCACTTCATCACGAATTTCATCGCTTAGCGGCGCATCCGAATTATACTCCATCCGCCGCAGCGCCGTGCGGATTATCAAATACGGTTTCTCACCGCGCCGCTCAAACGCCACATCAGGTTGATGCGTGATCGCCTTCAGGATCATCGTGATGCGATCCGCATTGGCACGGTTCCACAGCAAATCACGGCGCTGTTCTGCTACCGCCGCCGCGAGCGTGTCAAAGAACCGCTTGCCCGGCATCGGCCCGACTTCTGGCACCACAACACCCGTCTGGCCCAACTCATCGCGCACAATCATCGTGATCGTCACGGGCAACCCAGCCCAAGGATGATCTGCCAAATCCTCGATCAGCGTTTCCTCAAACGCTGTCGTTTTGCGCGTAAACGGCAACGGCAAATCCAGCTCAACAGTCTCACGCGGCTCGGGTGCTAATTCCAGCCCATGGCGACGATCCACATTATCGAGCGCCAGTGAAATCGTCAACGTCCCGCCGACAACGCCGTAATCATCGCGCGCTTCAAACGGGATCTGCAACGCCCCTTGAATGGTTCGCGTAATCTCATCCGTTAAGGCTACTTTCGGGTCTTCGTCGTTGATCATCGCAATCTCAAACTGCGCATCGCTGCCTTGGGGCGGCGTCAACGCAATCGAACCTGTCTTCGCAACCTCGAACGTCGCTTCTGAAAAACCACCCTCGCCCACATTCAGCGGAATAGCCTCGCCTTCAGAAACCGTCTCTGAAAACGCCACACCCTCGATATCGCCGTAAACCCGCAACGTCACCCGCGTACCCTCTGGCAGGTTCAGGGTCGTTCCGTTTTCCACATCATTCAAATAAACCGCAGGTTTGCCGGTATAGGCTGGCGGCTCTGCCCAGCCTTCCCAGCTTGGCCCGCTCGCTACCACAGGCGCATCGGCCTGCAAGCTGTCGACAAGAGATTGCACAGGATCAGAGCGCCCAAACAGCACCGCCCCCGCAAACATTAAAACCGCAATCAGACGAAACGCCCACGGGTCGCGCTTGGACAGCCGCACATTGGGCACCGCCGCCTTTGATCCGCGCGCCAAAGCCGCCATCTTTTCCAAATGCCGCGCCCATAAAAACCGCGCACCCGCGTCGTTTGACCCAATCGAAAGCCCGTCTTCCAACGCCTCCAACGGGCGCCCCGGTAATGTCGCATCCAAGCGCACTTTGGCCTGCCCAATTGTCGGCCACTCAAACGAGCGTACACCTTTGGCAAACAGCCACAAAAACCCGACCAGCCCCGCACCAACAACAGCAATTGCCGTGCCTTGCGACACGTTCAGCAACAGCCCAAACCGTGAAATTGCGAAAAACGTCATGATCCACGCGATCAACGGCCAGAAACTGCGCGCGCTGCGTTCCACAAACAACGAAGCACGGGTCATCCGCAGCCGCCATTTCAGCGACCGCATCGCCTGACGGGTCAGCTTACCAGTATCAGTTTCATATTCAGCCATAAGGCCTCGCGGGGCTACGCAGTGGCAAGATCAGTCTTGCATCCACTCTGGTAGCTTATCGCGATTTAACATTTCGTCAAACGTCGGACGCGGCCGAATGACGGCAAATTGATCCCCATCGACCAAAACCTCGGGAATCATCGGCCGAGAGTTGTATTCAGACGACATCACGGCACCATATGCCCCCGCAGATCGAAACGCGATCATTTCGCCGTCTTTTACAGGTGGCATCGGGCGCTGTTTGGTAAAGGTGTCACCACTTTCACAAACGGGCCCAACAATATCAATCCGCGCAACAGGCGTGCCAAGCGCGGGTTCAATCACAGGCACAATATCATGGTGCGCGTCATACATGGCTGGGCGGATCAGATCATTCATTGCCGCGTCAACGATCAGAAAATCACGTCCATCGCCCGACTTGTTGTAAATCACCGAACTCACCATCAACCCAGCATTCCCCGCGATCAAACGTCCCGGTTCAATCTCGATCTCGCAACCCAAATGTCCTACGGTTTCCTGAACAATCTTGCCATAATCAGACGGCAACGGCGGATCGGCATTGCTCCGCTCATAAGGGATGCCCAAACCACCGCCCAGATCGAGCCGGATAATCTCATGCCCATCCGAACGTAGCACTTCGGTCAACTCAGCAACCTTCATAAACGCCGCGCGGTACGGGTCGAGATCAACCAACTGACTGCCGATATGCACATCAATCCCAACCACTTTGATCCCAGGCAACGACGCGGCCAATTTGTAAACATCTCGCGCACGGCTGATCGGAATCCCGAACTTATTGTCCGACATGCCCGTCGCAATCTTTGGATGGGTCTTGGCATCTACATCAGGGTTCACGCGCACGGTTATTGGCACAACCACACCCATTTCAGCCGCCACCTTGGACAGCAACGCCAACTCAGGCTCGCTCTCCACATTGAACTGGCGAATACCGCCTGCCAAAACATGCTCCATCTCGGCGCGGGTTTTACCAACACCCGAAAACACGATCCGATCACTTGGCACACCAACCGCTTTCGCGCGCATGTATTCGCCCACAGAAACCACATCCATGCCCGCACCCATGTCGCCAAGCAGTTTCAAAACCGCGAGGTTCGAATTGGCTTTCATCGCGTAACACACCAAATGTGGCATCCCAGCCAACGCCTCGTCAAACACGGTAAAATGCCGCTTCAGGGTCGCCGTGGAATACACATAAAACGGCGTGCCAACACTGGCCGCGATTTCGGAAATTGCCACGTCTTCGGCGTGCAAAACCCCGTCTTTATACAAAAAATGATCCATGTTCGGCCTTTTAAAACTGTCACACCTCGCTTAAAGCGATTCCCAGCGCCGAACCACCCTTCTTTTGGCCTTAAATATTCTGGGGGAGCGCGCAGCGCGGGGGCAAAGCCCCTAAGAACTTGTTGCTAAACCACAGGCCGAGAGCGCAAGAATAGATACAGCGGCAAACCACAGCTGACCCCGATGCAGAAAATCGCAGGAATACACAGCAGCAAAACCCAATAATCTTTGCGCTGATACACTTCTGCGATCATCCAAACGATCAACGCCGCCGCCGAAACAGTTAAATCCCAAACAATCCCCGATGTCGCGCCATTTGCATGCCACGCCTCCAGCAATAGGCCCAAATCAAGACCGTTCACCTGAAACCAAGGAATAAAATACCGAAACGGCATGACAATCCCCGCCACAACCAAAATCAAATACACAATCCGCAATCCAGACATAACGACCCTTTCAAAAACGCCAAACGCCGCACCAAAAGGCGCGGCGTTTATTTCAACACGGCAAAGCGCTTAAAATAGGCTCGCAACCAGTTCCGAACCAAATACTTCACAGCCCGTCGCGCTCAACGCAACAGCGGCCAAAACCGCAACCAAAGTGATCTTTTTCATCATCCAACTCCCAAAGTTTGAAAAGGCCCCCATCGGACCAGACACCTAATTTCTAGCAAAGCCAGAATCAGACGTCACGCTTTATTCACTTTATTCGCTCGATTGCCCAATCGGCAGCGGATCATCTTTGATCCCACAGGCCGAAACCGCCAAAACGCCTATCATAATCGCTATCAATTGAATCTTCATTTTACCCATCCCTTAGGCATAGCTCGAAGGTGTCTCCACAACACTGCACAACGCTCCGCAACACTGTAACAATCAAAACCAACCCTGAACAACCACAATCCAATACCCAAGAAAAACGCGCGCGATGAATAGTTGTAAAGACAAACATTCGAACGGGTGGTTAGAACCCTTATTGCTAATTTTCTGCGCTGCGGCCAATGCATGCTTCAAAGAAGCGAGGGGCACGTCGGTGCCCTAGTATCAATGCAACTGGCCGCAACGATGGCAGCGTTCCTAAATAATCTCGTCTTCATCAAACATCGGATCGGCGCTCAATTGCGTGTTCAAGTCTTCGACCATGTCCTCGGCCTTCGTGACAGACTTCACGCGGGCCAGATGGAAAATGGCGTCACCTTCATTCACGATAGGCAAAACGGCGCGGCCAATGATAATACCGTCGAAGGGAGCGACTATGTCGTCATCTGTCTCACCAAATGGGTCAGAGACGGACGCCATCAATTCTCCTTCGCGCACCAGATCGCCATCAGCGCGGAACGTGCGTAACAAGCCACCAGTAGGCGCACGCAACCACTTACTTGAGGGGCAGAACTGCGGTGTGGCTTTGACCTTGGCAATGCCTTTGCTTGCAACCATGCCCTTGTAGCGCAGCACACGTAGAATGCCTGCGACACCGGACCGGACAGAGAATTCATCAAATCTCAGACCCTCGCCCGCCTCAAACAATAGCACATCAATGCCAAGGTCCTTGGCCGACCCGCGCAGCGATCCCTCGCGAACGTTTGATTGAATGATGATTGGCGCACCAAAGACATTGGCCAGATCAAATATTTCAGGGTTGTCCGGCGATACGCGGATTTGGGGATAGTTGGTGCGATGAATGGCGGCTGAGTGGAGATCAATGCCAAGATCACTTCGCGCAACAATTTCGGTCATAAAGATATGTGCAAGGCGCGATGCAAGTGACCCTGCCTCACCTCCGGGAAACATGCGGTTCAGATCGCGCCGATCTGGCAAGTAACGAGAATGGTTCAGAAAGCCGTAGGTATTCACGATTGGAACAACGATTAAGGTACCTCTGATAGAAGCTAGGCTTGGGGACCGTAGCAACCGGCGCACAATCTCAACCCCAATCACTTCATCCCCATGAATCCCCGCGCTAACAAAAATTGTGGGGCCATCAAGACGACCATGCGTGACATTCACAGACATCGTCACCGGTGTATGATCAGACAAAACGCTAACAGGAACATGTACCGTCCGCCGGGTTCCAGGCGGTACACTTTCGTTGCCTATGACAAAATCGGCGCGCTTAGGCACTAACCTTTACCCTTGGTTTTTGTGGAATTTGGTTTGGCGTTCTTTTCGATGAATTCGATCATCTTTCCAGCAATATCCAAGCCAGTTGCCTTCTCAACACCTTCCAATCCGGGCGAAGAATTCACCTCCATCACAAGTGGACCACTATTGGCCCGCAACATATCGACGCCACAGGCATTCAATCCCATCGACTTTGCGGCTCCAACCGCTGTTGCCCGCTCTTCGCGGGAAAGTTTAATCACCTCAGCGGAACCACCAAGATGCAAATTAGAACGGAATTCACCTTCCGCGCCTGTGCGCTTCATCGCAGCCACAACCTTACCACCGACAACAATTGCGCGGATGTCAGTGCCACCAGCTTCTTTGATAAACTCCTGCACTAAAATATTGGTTTTCGTGGCGCGAAACGCTTCAATCACCGATTTGGCGGATCGATCCGTATCGGCCAAAACAACGCCCATGCCTTGGGTGCCCTCAAGCAATTTAATGACAAGTGGCGCACTCCCTGCAACTTTAAGAACTTCTTCGGTTTGCTTGGGATCATGGGCAAAAGTGGTGACTGGCAAGCCGATACCATCACGGGCCAACAGCTGCATCGAACGCAGCTTGTCACGTGACCGGCCAATCGCAACGCTTTCGTTAAGGGGATAGACACCCATCATTTCAAACTGCCGCAAAACCGCCATACCGTAAAAGGTAATCGAGGCACCAATCCGCGGGATCACGGCGTCATACCCAGTGAGTTTCTCGCCGTTATAGTAAATCTCAGGTTTTCGCGAAGCAATGTTCATGTAGCATCGCAAAGTGTCCACAATCCTAATTTCGTGCCCGCGTGTTTCGGCTGCATCGACAAGTCTCTTGTGTGAATAGAGATTGGGATTTCGAGCGAGCATTGCAATTTTCATGTGGAACTCCTTTTTTCATCTTTTGGATTTGTTGAAGTCGGCGTCGTCAAATTACTTTTTCTGGGATCAACCAGAATGTGATGTTTTCGTAAGGCGGTACGCCCAACGATCATCCGAAATTTCATATCTGAGCGCTCCGTGAGCGACAGATCAATCGTCCATAATCGCTTGCCAATTCGGAACTTAGTGCGAATGACAATGCGCGTCTCAGGGACACCACTTGTGTTCTTAATATCGCGTCGTTCGTGGATTGGGCATTCAACATCTGTGTCGATTGAATCATCATCAAACTTCGTGTGAAACCGCACCCAGGGGATGTCGTCTCGTTCAAATGTTTCTATTTCCGTTGCATGCAACGCAGAAGTCCGCGCACCGGTGTCAATTTTTGCTTTGAGGTTCGAAAGCCCCAGAAGCGGGAGATCAACCCGCTCTCGCCAGCCAACAACGAGCATATGAGTCGTCTCCAGTTTGTGTGTTTATTGGATTTATGACAGCTTTCTTAAGATTTACCAATGTGCGATTTTTAATGGATGTGCGGTCATTCACATTAAAGGATTAGACGGCGGCTTTGTCTACACGGCCGATATTAAGGTGCCCGCTTTATGCCAATATCTCCCGCCACCGTTTGATTTGCTTGCGCACATTGCTCGGCGCGGTGCCGCCGTAACTCACACGGCTCGCCACTGAATTTTGCACGCCAAGCACGCCAAACACATCGTCGGTAATCGCACCGTGTACGGATTGCATATCCTCCAGCGTCAGATCAGGCAAATCACAGCCACGATCCTCTGCCATTTTCACCAGCGTGCCTGTCACGTGATGCGCATCGCGAAACGGCATGTTCAGCGCGCGCACCAGCCAATCGGCCAAATCGGTGGCCGTGGAGAACCCAGATGCCGCTGCCACGGCCAGGCTCTCTGCATTCGGGCGCATATCCGCCACCATCCCAGACATCGCCGCCAACGCCAGCATCAAGCTGTCCGCCGCATCAAACACCTGCTCTTTGTCTTCCTGCATGTCCTTGGAATAGGTCAGCGGCAGCCCCTTCATGATCGTCAGCAACGCCACAAGCGAGCCATTGATCCGCCCCACCTTCGCACGGATCAACTCCGCCGCATCAGGGTTCTTTTTCTGCGGCATTATGCTGGAACCCGTGCTGAACCGATCCGAAATCACCACAAAGCGGAACTGCGCACTCGACCAGATCACCAATTCCTCGGCAAATCGGCTTAGGTGGGTCGCACAAATGCTAGAGGCCGACAAAAACTCCAATGCGAAGTCCCGATCCGCCACCGCGTCCAAACTGTTCGCGGATGGCCGATCAAAGCCCAACGCCGCCGCCGTCATGTCGCGATCAATCGGAAACGACGTGCCCGCCAAGGCCGCCGCGCCAAGCGGGCTTTCATTCATTCGCGCCCGCGCATCCACCATCCTCGATTTATCCCGCGCAAACATCTCCACATAGGCCATCATGTGGTGGCCCCACGTCACAGGTTGCGCCACCTGCAAATGCGTGAACCCCGGCATCACCATATCCGCGCCTGCATCCGCCTGATCCAACAACGCGCCGATCAGCGCATCCAAACCACCGATTGCCGCGTCAAACTGATCGCGCACCCACAGCTTAAAATCCGTCGCAACCTGATCATTACGCGACCGCCCTGTGTGCAGCCGCCCCGCAGGTTCGCCGATCAAATCCTTCAACCGCGCCTCCACATTCATGTGAATATCTTCCAAAGCGGTCGAAAACTGAAACGTTCCCCCCTCAATTTCTGACAACACCGTGAGCAGGCCTTCCCGAATGGCCTTTGCATCGTTATCCGTGATGATGCCCTGTTGGGCGAGCATTGCTGCATGAGCGCGCGACCCTTCGATATCTTGTCGCGCCATCCGCTTGTCAAAACTGATAGAGGCATTAATTGCCTCCATGATGGCATCGGGACCGCTGGCAAACCGCCCGCCCCACATCGCATTCGAGGATGATTTTTTGTCCGACATGATATTCGCGCCCAAAATAGGAGAGGCCAACGTATGACCCTGAGGAAAACTCTTATTGCCGCGCTGCTATACGCCGCCACTGCGACAATCGCAAATCCTGTCTTGGCTGAAAACCCCGATATTGCCGCCATAACTGAACTGCGTGCGGGCAGCATGAAAAAACTGGTCTTCGCCAAAGACCCCAGCCCAGCCGTGACCACCACTTTTATCGACGAAGCTGAAAACACCAAATCCTTCGCCGATTACAGCGGCAAATACCTGCTGGTCAATTTCTGGGCCACATGGTGCGCCCCCTGCCGCCACGAAATGCCATCGCTGAATAAACTTCAGGCCGAGCTTGGCGGCGACAATTTCGAAGTCCTCACCATCGCCACCGGCCGCAATCCTGTTCCCGCGATCAAAGCCTTCTTCAAAAAAGCCGAAATCACCGATCTACCAATCCTGCGCGACCCCAAACAATCCTTGGCCCGCGAAATGTCCATCTTCGGCCTACCCACGACCATTATCCTCAACCCAGAGGGCCAAGAAATCGCCCGCCTGCGCGGAGATGCGGAATGGGCCGATGAAAACGCCTATGCCGTGATCAAAGCCCTGATCGGGTCGGACGACAGCTAACTGCCCGTTGCCACCCGCGTGCGGTTGCGGCACTAATCAGCACATGACACCGTTTTGGAAAACCGCGAACGCCGATCTGTCCCCCTTTGCCGTGTATTCGGCGCAGGAATGGTCGCGGCTTTCTGACGGTGAACGAAACCTGTTCAGCGAAACCGATTTGAAAAACCTGCGTTCGGTTGGCGATGCCATTTCACTGGCCGAGGTTGATCAAATCTACCTCACCGTATCGCGCCTGCTGGCCGCCCATGCAGGGGCCACGCGCAAACTGTTCAAAGAACGCGCCGCCTTCCTTCCCCACGTCAAAGAACGCACACCGTTCATCATCGCCATCGCGGGGTCTGTCGCCGTGGGCAAATCCACCACCGCGCGTTTGATCCAGGAATTGATCCGCCGCTGGCCCAACGCCCCCACCGTTGATCTGGTCACCACCGATGGCTGGCTGTACCCCAACGCCGAGTTAGAACGTCGTGGCATCATGCACCGCAAAGGCTTTCCCGAAAGCTATGATCGCCAAACCATGCTGCGGTTCCTGTCAGACGTGAAATCGGGCCGCACAGATGTCACTGCGCCCGTCTATTCGCACCTTAAATACGATATTGACCCAGCGGCCTCTGTCACAATTTCCCAACCCGATGTGCTTATCTTTGAGGGCCTAAACGTCCTGCAATCCCGCTCTGCTGATACCGCCGATACCCCAACACCGCTCGCCTCTGATCATTTTGATTTTTCAATCTACGTCGATGCTGCCGAACCAGATGTCAAAAGCTGGTACATCAATCGTTTCCTTGGCCTGCGCGAAACCGCATTCCGTGATCCAGCGTCCCACTTCAAACGGTTTGCCGATCTGAGCGATCGCCAAGCCACGGATCGGGCCACCGAATTGTGGGACACCATTAACGCGGTGAACTTGGTCGAAAACATTCGCCCCACCCGCCCCCGAGCAGATTTGATTCTGCGCAAAGGCGCGGATCACCACATTAAACGCGTCGCGCTGCGCCGTTTGTAGATTTCGCGCCAACACCCATTTCAGTGAACCGTTGCATGTTCAGGCACGCGCAGGGTCACCTTATTTGGCTCAGGTCGCCGTAACACGGACAAAGCCAAGCCAAATTGCTCAGCCAATCCAGCAAGCGCAGGCGCGAAATCTGCCCGCACGATCAACATCGCAAACAGAAACGCATCATCGCGGTGCCCTGCTGCGGCCTCTGCAACCAAATTTGCGAAACAGGCTTCATCAGCGCCCAAGCACGAACACCCTGAATGATGGCGCATCACTGGTCGCCGCGAAAATTGCGAAAATAAATCACAGATCTGGCCCAAACTATCGACAGCCAATGACCCATGGGTTGGGCCCAGCAAATCATTCAGATCGGTAATCGCTCGGGTTTGGGTTTCGGGGCTTTCGCACCACAACCGCAAAAAACAAACGGCGGCGGCTTCAACCTCGGGCAACTCCGACAGGAACCCAACGGGCGCACCACCGCGTGCCGCATTCGGCGGGGTTTTTGGCGCGTTCATTTTGTAAGGATCAATTTGCCATTGCGGGTGATCCGCAACGTGTAAATTTGCCCGTTGTGACAGATTTGGGCAAGGTTGCCGTCATCGGTCAATTGTTTGGCCAAATAGACAGGGCCATTCCCATCAGCGTTGGGGGCATCCTCAAACAATTTTTGTGCAGTTTGATATGTCATGCGTCTGTCCTTATCTGGAATTCATAATAGTCGAACACCCACTCAAGGTTCATCCCGACGGGTGGTCCTACGTTCGAAACTGTGGGCACAGCCCCCTGCGCATAGTGCTCAACAACATCTATTATGGTGTCCAATATTCGTTTGCGGTTTTGGCTAGAAGTGGGGGGCGCATGGGTCTGTGTCATCAAAAGTCTCCATCTGGAATGATGGCTTCTCCTGAAACACAGAGTGGCTATACCTTAACCTGACTATTTTACTAGGTTATGTCAAATGATTCTTCACACACCGGCAAAAACCCGCGGTGTTGCGTAAAATCGGGGTGTTGCGTTAACACTTTGACCCGAACGCGGTGCCATACAGGTGCCATACGCTTTGCATACACTTTGCATACGCTTTGCGGACATTTTTCGTGGCGCGGAAAAGCAGCGAACGGTCCAAAGGTTAACGAACGAACTGCTTTACCTTTTCGTGCCTGTGGCAGGTGATTAAATGGTCGTTAATCAACCCGGTCGCCTCCATCCACGCATACACGATGGTTGGTCCACAAAACTTAAACCCAGCGGCCTTAAGGTCTTTTGATATCCGCACAGAAAGGTCTGATGACGGCGGAACCTCGGCCATTGTTGCGAAACGGTTCACCAAAGGCGTGCCCCCGACATAATCCCACATAAGTTGGTCAAACCCTTGTTTTTCCTCCATTTTGATCCAAGCCTGCGCCCCCGTGATCGCGGCTTCTATCTTGCCTCTGTGGCGCACGATCCCGCTGTCCTCCAGCAACCGAAGAACATCAGCTTCGCTGAACGCCGCGACTTTCTCAGGATTGAAGCCCTCAAAAGCAGTGCGAAAAGCGTCTCTTTTCTTGAGAATCGTTAGCCAACTTAGCCCCGCCTGAAACCCGTCGAGCACCAGTTTTTCCCACAAAGCACGGCTTTCATACTCCGGAACACCCCACTCTTGATCGTGATAATTTATATAAATTGGCAAATTTCCACACCAATCACACCGCGAAGACTCCATTTTTTATGTTCCTTTTCAATGCTTTATCAATTTAAATCAAGGGTATCACAAATTAGAACAAAATGGGAACCTTAACTTCGCATTAGCTATTTTGGCACGATGATGTCCTCAACATGCACACGATTCGAAAAGGAATGCAGCGTGACAAATATGGACGGGCCAGACCTAAATGAACCAATATCCCTTGCGTCGCATTCTGATGGCGGATCGGAACGCAGCCGTATCGTTGAAATGGTTCGAACGGCCATCGACAGAAAGAATATTTTGCTTGCATATCAACCTATTGTGCACAGTAAGAACCCAACGCGACCTGCCTACTACGAAGGGTTAATTCGTGTTTTGGATGACAGGCGGCAGATAATTCCGGCCAAAGATTTCATCGAAGTCGTCGAAACGATGGAACTCGGACGGATTATTGATTGCCTGGCTTTGGAGCTCGGGCTTGTTGCTCTCGCCGAAGAACCCAGTCTGCGCCTCGCCATCAACATGTCCGCCCGTTCCGTCGGCTATCCACGCTGGATGGACACCCTCAACCACGGCCTCGCCCTCGACCCAACAATTGCCGAACGGCTCATCCTCGAGATCACCGAAAGCTCTGCAATGCTCATGCCTGACATTGTAAATGTGTTTATGTCCGATCTACATAGACGCGGAATTTCCTTTGCTCTTGATGATTTTGGTGCGGGATACACAGCCTTTCGTTTCTTCAGAGACTTCCAATTTGACATCGTAAAAATCGACGGCCAGTTCATTCGCAACATCGACAAAGACCCAGACAATCAAGTTTTGACTGCCGCCCTTATCTCTATCGCACAGCAATTTGACATGTTTACAGTCGCGGAATGCGTCGAAAAGAAAGAAGAGCTCGCCTTCTTGCAAGAGGCAGGAATCGATTGCTTGCAGGGTTATCTCTTTGGCCGGCCAGAAACTGTTCCAATCTGGAAGGAAGACGAAACTTCACTGGAGGGATATTTGTAGAAATATATCTGCATTTTTTTGAAATAATAGTACAAAAATTGTGAACATTTTGTACTATTCAAAATCACACAGTATAATTGCGACACAATAGCTCTTGCGCTGCACTGCAGCATGGTTAAAACGTCAGGTAACCCATCAGACCTAACCGCGCGCAAAAGCTGATTGTTTTGGGTTCATAGTACAGCATCACGCGCCTTCTATTGAAGGACATGACAATGACCAACGTAGTTATCGCATCCGCCGCCCGAACCGCTGTTGGCTCCTTTCTAGGTAGCTTTGCAAACACGCCCGCACACGATCTGGGGTCAACTGCCATCAAAGCAGTACTTGATCGCGCAGGTGTAGATGCCGCTGATGTTTCTGAAACGATCCTTGGTCAAGTCCTAACAGGTGGCCAAGGCCAAAACCCAGCACGCCAAGCCCACATCAATGCAGGTCTTCCCCAAGAAGCAGCCGCATGGAGCATCAACCAAGTTTGCGGGTCTGGCCTGCGCGCAGTTGCGCTTGGCGCTCAACATATTCAACTTGGTGATGCAGGTATCGTTGTCGCTGGTGGACAAGAAAGCATGTCTTTGTCCCCGCACGTAGCAAACATGCGCCCTGGCCAAAAAATGGGCGATGCAACATTCGTTGACAGCATGGTCAAAGACGGCTTGTGGGATGCGTTCAACAACTATCACATGGGAACCACCGCTGAAAATGTAGCAAACAAATGGCAAATTTCCCGCGATATGCAGGACGAATTCGCCGTTGGATCGCAAAACAAAGCAGAAGCTGCTCAAAAAGCTGGTAAATTCGCTGACGAAATCGCTGCCTTCACAGTTAAAACACGAAAAGGCGAAACTATCGTTGATGCGGATGAATACATTCGCCACGGCGCCACTATGGAAGCAATGCAAAAACTGCGCCCTGCATTCGCCAAAGACGGTTCCGTGACCGCCGCCAACGCATCTGGTCTTAACGACGGTGCCGCCGCAACGTTGCTGATGTCCGCAGACGAAGCAGAACGTCGTGGCATCGAGCCATTGGCCCGCATCGTATCCTACGCAACTGCCGGGCTTGACCCATCTATCATGGGTGTCGGCCCGATCTATGCATCGCGCAAAGCGCTCGACAAAGCTGGCTGGTCTGTATCCGATCTTGATCTGGTCGAAGCCAACGAAGCCTTCGCCGCACAGGCCTGTGCTGTGAACAAAGACATGGGCTGGGATCCAGCCATCGTTAACGTAAACGGCGGCGCAATCGCAATTGGGCACCCGATTGGCGCGTCTGGTTGTCGCGTTCTAAACACGCTGTTGTTTGAAATGAAACGTCGCGGTGCGAAAAAAGGCCTCGCAACATTGTGCATCGGCGGCGGCATGGGCGTTGCCATGTGCGTCGAACGCGCCTAACTTTTACGGCCCTGCTACCTTCAGCAGGGCCACCTTTTTACATTCATAACATACTGGAAATTCAAAATGACTAGAGTTGCACTCGTAACTGGTGGATCCCGCGGCATCGGCGCGGCAATCGCAAAACGCTTAAAAAACGACGGCTACACAGTTGCCGCCAGCTATGCTGGTAACGACGAAGCCGCCGCAGCTTTCACTGCTGAAACTGGCATCAAAACTTACAAATGGAATGTTGCAAATTACGACAGCTGCGTTGCCGGCATCGCCCAAGTCGAAGCCGACCTCGGCCCAGTTGAAGTGCTGGTCAACAACGCTGGCATCACACGCGATGCGCCATTCCACAAAATGACCCGCGAACAATGGTCCGAAGTCATGGACACGAACTTGTCCGGCGTTTTCAACATGACACATCCATTGTGGAACGGCATGCGCGAACGCAAATTTGGCCGCGTTATCACGATTTCATCTATCAACGGCCAAAAAGGACAGTTCGCACAAGCAAACTATTCCGCCGCCAAAGCAGGCGACATCGGCTTTACGAAGGCATTGGCCCAAGAAGGCGCGCGTGCAGGCATCACAGTGAACGTAATTTGCCCAGGCTACATCGCGACAGATATGGTTATGGCTGTTCCTGAAAAAGTTCGCGACAGCATCGTTGCATCAATTCCAGTGGGTCGTTTGGGCGAGCCAGAAGAAATCGCACGTTGCGTTGCGTTCTTAGCATCTGATGACGCTGGCTTTGTGACAGGTTCAACAATCACCGCAAACGGCGGTCAATACATCACGTAAGCACGCGTTCTAGTAAACATTTAGGGCCGCTCATTTGAGCGGCCCTTTTTCGTCTGGATCGTCAATTCTTAAGATGGGAGATTTGTTCTTTAAGTCGGAGCTTTTCTTTTTTCATCGACGCAATTTCCAGATCATTGGAACCTGGACTTCGCTGGGTCGATTCAACTCTTTGTGAGAGTTCTTCGTGCTTCTTTTGGAGTTCGGAAATATGGGAACTCATGCTCATTTGGCACCTCCTGTTGGTTAAGCACTTTCATAGCAGCATAAGTTTTTCGTCCTGTCACCAATTCATTGTCGAAAATTTATGTAACCTGCAGAGCGACCCATCAAATCAATGGGCTGTGTTAACCCCGCTTAATTGCCCCGATGTATGCCGCAATAAACAATAATTCTGTCTTGGGCATGCGCATTCACCGCCGGCAATCCTAGGTTCATTAACTAAGATAAAAAAATGTTACAGGCAGCACAAATTGAACGTTCTAATGCTCAACGCCCCATTCCAAAGCAGCACCCTCACGCAAAATAGCAGCTGCTTGGGGCGAATAATCCGCCGTTCCCTGAACGTGGGACTTTCCTTGATGCACGTGAAACGGCGCTAAAAGTTTTGTAGGCGCGCGTGCGTTTTTGCGGGCGCGAACCAAAACGCGCTTGGCCTCGCGGCCACGACGAGACGTCAGCGGAAGAATGTGAATATCGCCCGCACGGCCCGACAATCCGATCAAAATTTCTGGCAACTGTTGAGCAAGTTGAATGATACTCAACGTGCCATTAGGCTTTAATCGGCGCAGCCCTGCGTCTATCCAATCCGCCAGTTGCGTTTCAAAAACATGCGCCGTCGCCTTGCCTTCATTGCTCGGTTTACTAACCGCGCCGTTTTCAAAAAACGGCGGATTGCTCATCACATGATCAAAACTGGCGTCTTTTAGCTCTGCAGGCATCTGGGTTAAATCGCCATCGATCACATTGAACGGCAACCCATTTTCAAGAGAATTTGATCGTGCCAACGCTGCATAATCTGATTGAATCTCCAACCCAGTGACGTGCAGATCATCAACACGCGCCGCCAAACACAGGCTGGCAACACCAACACCACATCCCAATTCCAGAACGCAATCACCGGTTTTTGCTTTGATTGAAGCTGCGAGAAAAACTGGATCGGTGGCCGCACGATACCCAAAAATTGGTTGGCGAATTTGCAAACGCCCGCCTAAAAAGCCATCAACAGTAGTCTCCTTGTCTAAGAAACTCATCGCAACTCCGGCAAGTCGATCTCATTATCTTTCAGGATCGCGCGGGCCATAAATAAATGTTCGTCCGCGACCATTACACGCCTTGGCATTACCCCAATTGAGCCTTCTAATATGCTCATGTGGACGTCGAGATCAAAGCACCTTATATCCTCGGCACGAAGCAAGGCATGGGTGAAGGCGACAATGGTCGGATCGTTTGTGCGTAGCAATTCTTTCATGCCCCTGCCTTACGGCGAAACGGGTGTGCCTGTCGAGCCAAAGGGAATGAATTAACGGTGAACGAAGTAAGCCCCCTCAAACCGCACGAACAACTCGCGACACTTTTGGCCGATGATATGGCCGAAGTGAACGCACAAATCACACGGCGGATGGCGTCCAAGCATGCGCCTCGCATACCAGAAGTGACCGCGCATTTGGTTGGCGCGGGTGGCAAGCGATTGCGCCCCATGCTAACCTTGGCGGCGGCGCGACTGTGTGGATACGATGGGCCGTATCACATTCATTTGGCTGCTACAGTGGAGTTCATTCACACGGCGACGCTGCTCCACGATGATGTCGTGGATGAGAGCGAACGCCGCCGTGGGCGCCCAACTGCAAACCTTTTGTGGGACAACAAATCATCCGTGCTTGTGGGTGATTATCTGTTCTCTCGTTCGTTTCAATTGATGGTCGAGACAGGATCGCTCAGGGTTTTGGATATCTTAGCGAACGCCTCGGCCACCATTGCTGAGGGCGAGGTTTTGCAACTGACTGCCGCCAGCAATTTGGCAACGGATGAAGCGGTTTACTTGCAAGTCGTGCGCGGTAAAACCGCCGCGCTGTTTTCAGCTGCAACCCAAGTGGGCGGCGTGATTGCCGATGCACCTGAAGACATCACAAAGGCACTTTATGACTATGGCGATGCTCTTGGTGTCAGCTTTCAAATTGTGGATGATCTGCTGGATTACGGTGGGGCGGCTGCGAGCCTTGGTAAAAACACAGGTGATGATTTCCGCGAGCGTAAATTAACCCTTCCTGTGATCAAAGCAATCGCGAAAGCAGACGCCAGCGAACACGTATTTTGGACCCGCACCATCGAAAAGGGAGATCAGCGTGACGGCGATTTGGAACATGCGATGGCGCTGATGACCAAGCACGGCACATTAGAAGCAACCCGCCAGGACGCATTGGAATGGGCCGCAAAATCGCGCACCGCTTTGGCCGCGATTCCTGAAAGCGATCTGCGAAATTTGCTGATGGATTTGTCTGATTACGTTGTCAGCCGGGTGGTTTGAACCCACCACTCTGGATAGGCTTTTGAAATTTCGCGCGCGGCAGCAGCGGCAGCTTTTTCGTTTTGGTAAACACCAAAACACGTAGCGCCCGAACCCGACATGCGTGCCAGCATAGAATCCGTGCGATCAATTTGATCCAAGGCCGTCGCGATCACAGGTTTCACAGCAATTGCGGGGGCTTGCAAATCATTGCGTTGGTCAGAAATCCAATCCCACACACCACTTTCCTGTTTTCCAATTGGCGGATTTTCTTTCGAACTGAGCGCCCTAAAAATCACAGGCGTAGACACGCTGACATTCGGATTAACCAAAACCAGCGGTAGGGGATTTATCCCAGAAAGAGGCGAGATAACTTCACCAATTCCACGCATCTCGACCATGCCACCCTGAACGCAAACGGGTACATCCGCACCTAATTTCAATTGCGCCGCAACATCAGGTATCGGCTCATCCCAAAGCGCAGACAGCCCTCGCAGCGCCGCCGCTGCATCAGCCGAACCGCCGCCAATCCCCGATGCAACTGGCAGGTTCTTTTCTAAATGAATGGCCGCGCCTTTGCGCCCAGAAAAACAAAGCGCCGCTTCCAGGATCAGGTTATCGTCACTACCAGAGAGGCCATCCGCAAACGGGCCGCCAATCGTCAGCGTTGTTATATCAGCCTGCGCAAACGTAAGGACATCGCCGAATTCGGCAAAACCCACGATACTATCCAACAGATGATAGCCGTCTGCGCGCTGTCCAACGACGTGCAAACATAGGTTAATTTTCGCGCGCGCGATTTGCTTAGTTGTCATTACCAGACGCGGCTTTTGTGCCTTCTTCGTCTTTCAAGACAACATCCAACCCGACATCCAATTTACGTCGAATTCGACCCGCATCTTTTTCTCCTGGCTTAAACGAAAGGGCGCGACGCCACTGAAATTCAGCTTCCCGCGTGCGTCCCACCATCCAATACACATCGCCCAAGTGGTCGTTAATAATTGGATCGTTTGAAACCAGTTGTACTGCACGTTCCATCGGCTCAACTGCGTCTTCAAATTTCCCCAATCGGTACAAAACCCAACCCAAGCTATCTGTGATGAACCCATCATTTGGGCGCGCTGCGACGGCGCTTTCGATCATTGATTGTGCTTCGGGCAGCTTTAGCCCAAATTCGACAAGCGAATAACCAAGGTAATTCAAAACCAGCGGCTGGCCAGGGTTCAATTCCAATGCTTTTCGGAAGTCAGCTTCGGCCCCTTCCCAGTCGTGTTCGCGCTCAAGCGATATTCCGCGTGCGTAGAATAGGAACCAATGATTTGGGGCGGGATCGGCAATCATTTCGACGGCAGTGTTATAGGCTTGTGTTGCTTCTTCGTACCGTTCTTGTCCGCGCAAAATATCCCCGAGCGACATGTGAACCCTTGGAACATCGCCGTGCGAGCGTGTTAATCCGCGCAAAACCTCGATGGCGGCATCCTGTTTTTCGGCGTCAACCAGCGCACCCGCGCGGCCCAATTCTGCGTTCAGATACATCGGGTCGTCTTGGGCGACTCTGGCGTAGGTGCGCGTTGCCAATTCGTACTGTTTTTGATCTTGTAATATTTCGGCAGTCAGTAGGACTGCTTCGGAGTATTGAGGGCGCAAATATTCGGCTAAACGGGCATAAACCAACGCGTATCGCGCATCCTGTTCGCGTTCAAGAACGCCAGCCAAGGTCAGAAAAACCTCGGCGGAACCTTGGGCTGCGTCGGTGATGTAATCGTAATCAACAATACCTTTTTCTGCGATCGTATCGTGCAGTGCGGAAACGCCCTGATCAGAGGTCCCGCGTAAGGCGTTTTTCAATAATTCTAATGCTTCATCTTTGCGATCGAGCTGCGACATGATTTGCGCATGTGCGATCAGACTGCCGCGATTTAGGCGCAGGTTACCATTTTCATCGCCCTGCAAAATACGATCAGCGGTGTCAAAATCGCCGACTGATGCCAGCGCCAACGCCTTGTGGTACTGCCCGAACAAGCGCAGCGCCGTTGGGTTTTTCATGCTGTCAAATTGGTCAATGGCACCTGTCATTTTGCCGTCACCCAGTGCAACCCACCCCGACAAAAGGCCAAATAACAAAGGGCTAAAGCGATCCTCGCCATCTTTCAAAATGGTCTGTGCTTGCGAAAAGTTGCCTTTTTTAATTGCATCCGACGTCAGAACCAAATCAGCCAATTGACTGCCAAATTGGCCCGAAGCAATTTTTTGCGCAATCGCAACCGCGCGGTCCACGTCACCTTTGCCAACAAACGCCAAAAGGCCGTTTTGCAACAAATACGGATTGTTGGGATCACGCGCCAAGGCTTGGGCATAAAATTTCGCGGCTTGGTCATAATTGTTGTCTCGGTTGGCCTGATTGCCCGCCAAATAGGCCCCCGCAAGCCCTTGCGAAACGGACGGCGTTGCCACCCCCATCGCCGCCACAAAACCAATCGCTATTGCGAATTTTTTGGTAAAACCTGACACGCGCCATCCAATCAAAAATGCTGTTGTTTGAAACCTAGCCCTAGACCCGTTGATTGACAATGAACGTCACCGTTTTTTCGTTCACAACTTCGAAGGAGCATCACGTACGAAAAACCCCAGCGCGGTGGCTGGGGTTTCGATTTTTACATATTTGGGTAGTTCGGCCCTTCGCCACCTTGCGGTGTCTGCCAGTTGATATTCTGGCTTGGATCTTTGATATCGCAGGTTTTGCAATGCACACAATTTTGCGCGTTAATCTGGAACCGAGGGTTCGATCCATCATCATCGCGCAACACTTCGTAAACGCCAGCAGGGCAGTACCGTTGTGCAGGTTCTGCGTATTCTGGCAGGTTCACACCAATCGGGATGTTTTCGTCGTTCAGTTGCAAATGGCAGGGCTGTTCTTCGGCGTGATTGGTTGCTGAAAAGGACACGTTTGTCAGCCGATCAAAGCTGAGCACCCCGTCTGGTTTGGGATAATCAATCATCGGATAATCCGCCGCTTTGCCCGTTGAAGCCGCATCTGATTTTCCATGCTTCACTGTGCCAAGCAAGCTGAACTTGAAAATCGATTGGAACCACATGTCGAACCCACCGATGGACAAGCCGCCCAGCGGGCCAAACTTACCGTTCAATGGCGCCACGTTTCGAACTGTTTTCAAATCTTTGCCAACAGGACCTGAACGCAATTCTGCATCGTAACCCGTCAATTCGTCGCCTTCGCGCCCCGCTTTGATAGCCTCGACCGCGTGTTCGGCAGCAGATTTACCAGACAGCATCGCGTTGTGGTTACCCTTGATCCGTGGCAGATTCACCAAACCAACGGAGCAGCCCAGCAGTGCGCCACCCGGGAAACAAGCCTTTGGCATGGACTGAAAGCCGCCCTTGGTCACAGCACGTGCGCCGTAAGCAACCCGTTTTCCGCCTTCCAGTACTTTGGCGATCCGTGGATGATGTTTCCACTTTTGGAATTCCATATACGGGAACAGATGTGGGTTTTTATAATTCAGATCAATGATGTACCCGACATACACTTGATTGTTATCAAGATGATACATGAACGAACCACCGCCGTTTTTGAACCCGAGCGGCCAACCCATCGTGTGGGTCACTTCGCCTTCGTTGTGGTTCTCGGGCTTCACTTCCCAGATTTCTTTCATGCCGAGGCCAAACTTGGCCACATCGCAGTCTTTGTCCAATTCGTATTTGCCAATGATCTGCTTGGCCAATGATCCACGAACGCCTTCTGAAATCAGCACATATTTGCCGTGCAATTCCATCCCAGGCTCATAACTATCGCCGTGTGTGCCGTCAGGGTTTTTACCAAACTCACCTGCAACAACACCTTTTACTTCGCCATTTTCGCCGTACACCAACTCGGAACACGCCATACCAGGGAAAATCTCGACACCCATCTCTTCGGCTTGTTCTGCCATCCAACGGCAAACATTACCCATCGAAACGATGTAGTTTCCGTGGTTGCTCATCAATGGTGGCATCATCATGTTTGGCAGACGCAGTTGACCTGCCTCGCCCAGAACATAAAAATTGTCTTCCTTCACAGGCACGCTCAGTGGCGCGCCTTTTTCCTTCCAATCAGGGATCAAGGCATCCAACCCACATGGATCCAGAACCGCACCCGACAAGATATGCGCGCCCACTTCAGAGCCTTTTTCCAGCACCACAACATCTAAATCAGGGTCCAGCTGTTTGATACGGATCGCAGCAGACAGACCAGATGGCCCCGCCCCAACAATCACCACGTCGTACGGCATCGACTCGCGTTCAATTTCTGACATATCAGACCCTTTCGTAGCACTTTTCTCACCGTGTCATTTTACGGCTAATAGTCCCTACTAAGACAGACGAAAGGCGGTCAACCCTAACACTGCGAAAAAGGCGTCAATCGAGAACAATTCCGCCAAATCCTAGGCCAAACGGGGCCGTTTTGTAGCTGAATGACAAATTTGGCGCGGCGCAGGATAACTTTCTAATCCAATCGAAAAAACCTAGCTAGCCGCAATGGCTTCAGGTCTAGTGTGACCAAACCCAAGAATAAGAGTTACCGCGTACAAAGACTTTTCCGCTTTTTCCTATATTTCGTTGTCCTGTACCACGCAGTTGCAATCGCGTTCATGTATGCCCTGCACGAAAACGGAACAGAAATTGTTCTGCTATGTTACAAACAGAATGCGCATCTTCTTTTGTATCTAAATGGCGATCTTGTTCAAACCGCGATCATTGCGCCGGTCACGCTGACAATGGCCTTTGTTCTGGAACGCTGGGCGCACCAATTTTCTGTGATTTACGCTTTCTTTGGCTTGATGCTGTTCTACCCGACGTTTTCGATGATGAAGACGTCAATGCCACTGCTTGCCCCCTATTTCGCTGATCCTTTCTGGGCAGAGGTCGACAGATTGCTTCATTTTGGAGTTGATCCATGGGAGACCGTTCTAATTCACCTTCCCAATCTTGGCTTTCCTTCGATCCCTGCGCGCATCGCGTCACACCTTTACCTGTCGATCTGGTTTTTCCTAATGCTGTTCGTGCCTTCGATCGTTGCCATTTCAAATTCGGACGTTTGGCGCAAAAAGCGGTTTATAATCATGTTCTTTGTTTGCTGGCTTGGCTTGGGCAATGCGCTGGCGCCGATCAAGCTTTCGGTTGGGCCGGTATTTTACGATCGCGTCTATGACAGCACGCGTGTCGCAAAATTCACTGCAGTCTTTAACACCTCCAAAATTGGGAACTCGCAATTGAAAATCGTAAAAGGATTGTTGTGGCGCGGCTTTGAATCAGGGCCACAAGAATTAGGCGTCGGAATTTCCACATTTCCAAGCGTTCACGTCGGCATGACCACGGTTTGCGTTCTGTATTTTTGGGAGCGTTTTTAGGCGCTTGGCGTAATAATGAGCCTGTTTTGGGTGTTTGCTTTCTTTTATTCAATTGCGTCTGGCTATCATTATGCCCTAGATGGCTGCGCTTCGGCACTTGTGATTTGGTCTGTTTGGCGCTTTATGCTGCGACAAGAACGCCTCAGTGCTTCATAATTTCACAATCTCCTATTGCGTGCCAAAGGCACTGTTTTTAGAGTCTTCAAAATCAAGACAAAGGCAAAATTTCATGGATAAGATCCCAATCACACCCGGCGGTTATCAAGCTGCTCAAGTCGAATTGAAGCAATTGAAGTCCGTGGATCGTCCTGCTGTGATCAGAGCCATCGCCGAGGCACGCGAACATGGCGATCTGTCAGAAAACGCCGAATATCACGCAGCGCGCGAACAGCAGAGCCATATCGAAGGCCGCATTAAAGAACTTGAAGGCGTCATCAGCTTGGCCGATGTTATTGATGTGACCAAACTCTCTGGCTCAATCAAATTCGGTGCAACAGTAGAACTGATCGACGAAGACACCGAAGCAGAAAAGACGTTTCAAATCGTTGGCGAAACAGAAGCCGACATCGACAGAAACTTGCTTAATATCAGATCACCTATCGCACGCGCCTTGATCGGCAAAGAGGAAGGTGACAGTGTCGAAGTACGCACACCTGGCGGCACAAAAAACTACGAAGTCGTGCGTGTAAGGTTCATCTAGTCTTCCGCTATATCTGGGTCACAAAGGCCACCAAATCATGACCGACGGCAACACTTTTACACCAGCAAAGCCTGAAAACTCGGGTGCTGAAACGCGTATCGCGTTGGCCTTGACGATCTTTTGGTTGTTGGCCTGCGCGCTCTACCTGTTTGGTGTTCCGGGCGCTTTGGTTCAAGCATCCGCCAATTTGTTGACCCTGATGATCACATTCATGGCAATGTTTTTTCCTGTCATCGTCATTTGGACCGTCGCTTACGTGTCGAATTCTGTTCGCATCATGCAGGCCGAAACCAATGTTTTACGAACATCTATGGATCAGATCAAAACTGTTTTATCCGAAAAACCACAACACGATGACACTGCGTTGAAACAACAGCTGGCTGAAATTGCCATGCTGACGCAACAAACTGACAATCGCTTGAACGAGCTGGCCGAACAAAAGGCCGCCACCCCGACAGAACAACCTTTTGTCCGTGTCGACGCCGCCGCATTGGCCGAAAAAACAGCCGAGCCAGAAGATATCAGCCAGACGACGCTGCCGCTGCAAACACCAACTGGCCCAGAACGCATGCCAATCACAGTGTCCGAATTTATCAAGGCGCTGAACTTCCCTGAAAATGCAGAAGACAAAGAAGGTTTTCGCGTTTTACGTCGTGCATTCGAAGAACGTGAGTTGGGCAAATTATTGCAAGCCTCGCAAGACGTTCTGACGCTTTTGTCGCAAGACGGAATTTATATGGACGACCTCTATCCAGATAAACCGCTGCCAACTGTCTGGCGTCGTTTTGCCTCTGGTCAGCGCGGATTAACGGTATCTGCACTTGGCGGCATTCGGGATCGCTCTGCCCTTACGCTCGCCAAAACACGCCTGAAAAATGATCCTGTGTTTCGCGATGCTACGCATCATTTCTTGCGTAAATTCGATCAAATTCTTATCGAATTTGAACCCACAGCCGAGGATTCCGAGCTTTTGGAAATGTCTCTCACAAGAAGTGCGCGCGCCTTTATGTTGTTAGGTCGCGTCGCAGGATCTTTTGACTAGCGTTTAGATTCCAAAGGATCCGTAAGGATAAAAACGAACCAAGTCACCGTCAGAAATTTCCTGTGCTTCGTTGCTCAATTCTACCAAACCTTCGGCCCAACTTAGCCCAGAAATACGCCCCGACCCTTCGGATTTAAAAACCTCCGCTTTGCCGCCACGAACACGCGCACGCAAATATTCTCGCCTGCCGGCCTTTTTATTCTTTGAAAATGCCGCAGGAACATCAAACCCAGCTGGGTTCTGCCACGCAGCCCCTGCCAAAACGGCACAGGCAGGTCGCGCAAAAACCAGCGTGCAAACCAGCGCCGCAACAGGGTTTCCAGGCAACCCAAAAACCGGGACACCATCCCAAAGCGCCAATGCCAAGGGCCGCCCTGGTTTCATCGCGATACGCCAGGTTTGAACAGCACCGCGCGAACCTAAAACGGCGGACACATGATCTTCGTCGCCAGCGGATGCGCCACCACTTGTAAGAATTGCATCCGCTTGGATCGCACCACGTTCAAGCGCTGCTTTCACCAATTCAGGATCGTCCGCCACATGCCCTAAATCAACCGGCTCATAGCCCCATTCACGGATCGTTTGCAGCAACATCGGACGGTTCGCATCATAAATTTGCGACTGTGTTGCCAATTGCCCGACACTGACGACCTCATCCCCTGTCGAAAGAACTGCAACCCGCAATCGGCGCCGAACCGAAACACCGCCCACGCCCACCGCTGCCAAAAGCGCGATATCTTGGGACCGCAAAACATGCCCAGCGGTTAAAACAACATCACTCGCCAGAACATCTTCGCCCGCGTTGCGCGTGTTTGCCCCCTGTTTTAATCCCTTTCGAAACGCAATTGCATCGCCCAAAACACTACAATCTTCTTCCAAAACGACGGTATCAACGCCCGTCGGCACACGTGCGCCTGTCAGTATTCGCAAGGCTTTCCCCGCAGGAACAACGCCCTCAAATGGCCCTCCTGCCGCAGAACGACCGGGCACAAGCGCCAGCTCAACAACATCATTAGAATCCAGGCAATCAAATGCAAAACCATACCCATCAACTGCCGAATTTGCGTACGGCGGGTTCGAACGCACCGCGACAACATCCGCCGCCAAAACGCGCCCACCTGCGTCCATCAGATCGATCGCTTCTGCCTTTGTGACGCAGTGCAATCCCTTTTGCAGCATCGCCAAAGCATCATCCACAGGCGTCCAATCCACGCCGGGTGGCATCGCAAAGCAATCATCTTTCAGCGGTGGTGGTTTCATCCTAAACCTACCTGCGCCAAGATAAAATCGGTAATCTTTTGCGTGTCATTCAGATCGAAAACCACTTGGGAAACGTCCAATTCCACGTCACTTGCAACGGCAACAATAGTTGCATCCTCTTTCGCCAAAACCGCCTTGCCAGCCTCTGCACGATGACACTCCAGCTTTTCGTGCCCTTCGGCTTTGAACCCTTCAATCAAAATCAAATCCACAGGCGATAATTTCGTCAGCAACACCGACAACGGCACCTCTGGCGCGCCGCGCAATTCATGCATCAACGCCCAGCGTGTGCCCGAAGACAATAAGACTTCGCGCGCGCCTGCACCACGATGCCGATAGCTGTCGCGTCCTTCGTGATCTACATCAAACGAATGATGCGCGTGTTTGATCGTTGAAACCGAAAATCCGCGTGCAGAAATTTCTGTGACAAGACGTTCAACCAAGCCCGTTTTGCCCGTGTTCTTCCATCCTGTAATGCCAAAAACCTTCACAAATCAAACTCCGCAATCATTGCTTCTGCACGATCCAAATCATCTGGTGTGTTGACGTTAAAAAACGGATCAAACGGCGTCACGCTGAACTCGAGATTTACGCATCCATGCGGTTTGGTCCACTGCACAACCTTGCGCACACCATCGTTTAACGCGCTTCGCAGATCATCGCGCAGCGCAACGGGCCATTTGCCAAACGTCGGATGCCGCGCCTGCCCGCGCTCAGGATCAGGCGTGACGGCCATCGCCAAATTAGCCCCAGATGCGTTCATTCGATCCACAAAATCAGCTGGATAAAATGGCGTATCGGCGGCCACAGTCACGATGTGCGAGGCCCCATGCGACGCGGCATAATCCAACCCTGCCAACACACCCGCCAATGGCCCCGCGTACCCTGCAATCGTGTCGTTCACCACGGGAATACCCAACCCATCAAACCGTGCGGGATCGCCATTTGCATTCAAAATCACCGTCTCAATCTGCCTGCTCAGCCGAACTTTTACCCGTCCCAGCAAAGACACCCCACCAAGGGTCAACAAACCTTTGTCACCACCGCCCATCCGCGAAGACAAACCACCCGCGAGGATCACACCAATTGTATCACCCATCTTTCGACCTCCGCTTACCTTTGTCATCCGCAACACCGTCCAAATCAGCGTCCCAAACCAGCCGATCCGCCCCGCTTAGGCACATGAACCGTTTGCCCCGCATACGCCCGATTAGGGTCAGGCCAACTTGCTGTGCGATCTCTACACCCCAGGCTGTGAACCCAGATCGCGACACCAAAACAGGGATCCCCATCAACGCACATTTGATCACCATTTCTGATGTCAGACGCCCCGTTGTATACATGATTTTATCACCTGCCGCCGCCTGTTCAGACAGCATCCAACCCGCGATTTTATCCACTGCGTTATGGCGTCCAACGTCTTCCATATACACCAACGGTCGATCTTCTTGGCACAGCACCGAACCATGAATTGCGCCCGCCGCCAAATACAGGCTCGGCGTTTGGTTTATCTGCGCCGCCAAAGAATACAGCCAACTTGTTTTTACCTGTGTTTGGGGCAAAACAACCTGATCCAGCCCCTCCATCATGTCGCCAAAAACTGTCCCGACAGCACACCCACTGGTGCGCGTTTTCTTTTTCAGCTTTTCCTCATAAACCGTCGCGCTGTCGGTGCGCACAACGACGGTTTCCAGCTCCTCGTCAAAATCAACGCCCAGCACGGCCTCCCCGTCGCTCAGCATGCCTTGGTTACGCAAAAAACCCAGCGCGAGGTACTCTGGATAATCCCCGATCGTCATCGCCGTGACAATTTCTTGGCCGTTCAGGAAAATGGTCAACGGACGTTCCTCAACCACAGAAATTTCTTGCACAACACCAGTGTGATCCGTGCCGCGCACCACGCGCGTTAGACCATTACCACCGGTGCTAGGTGCGATCAAATATTTTGAAGAACTTTCCGACATCTGCGTTTGCCACGCCCCTTAAATTCACCTAATCCTTGCGTCATAGTATCACCATGAAACCAAAACAAACCACATCCAAATCCGCCTTCTGGGCAGGCTATCGCGACTGCACCCCATTCTTATTGGTGGCTTGTCCCTTTGCGCTGTTGTTTGGCGTCGCCGCAACCGAAGCAGGCCTGAACATCCTGCAAACAATGGCGATGACCGTCCTTGTGATCGCTGGCGCGGCACAGTTTACCGCACTCGTTCTGCTGCAAGAAAACGCACCCACGCTTATTATTCTCGTAACTGCGCTCGCGGTGAACCTGCGCATGGCGATGTATTCCGCAGCACTGGTCCCTCATTTGGGCAAAGCATCACCGCGCATGAAAATGCTGATTGCCTATCTGAATATTGATCAAACCTTCGGGCTTGCTACTGCGCGATACCCCCAAGAAACAGAATGGACGCTTGCAGACAGGTGCAGCTATTTCATCGGTGCATCGCTCGCGATTATGCCTGCTTGGGTGGTGTTCAGCTACATCGGGGCGGCCTTTGGTGCGACCATTCCTGATGCTTTCGCTCTCGATTTTGCAATGCCGATTTGTTTCCTCGCACTTATTGCACCTGCGTTGCGATCTTTGCCCCATGTCGCTGCCGCAGCCACATCTGTGATCGGGGCATTGGCCTTGTCATGGATACCCTTCTCACTCGGGTTAATTATCGCAGCGTTTTTTGCAATGTTGATCGGTGCGCAAACAGAACTTTGGCTCGCTAGGCGCAAGCCATGACCCTTGATCAGCCCCAAGTCTGGACGATTATCGCCGCCCTCGCGGTCGGAACGTATTTCATCCGATGGTCATTTCTGGGTTTGCTCGGTGATCGCGAATTGCCAGAATGGGCCGTTCGCCACCTGCGCTACACGGCTGTGGCGGTTCTTCCCGGTCTTATCGCGCCGTTCGTGCTTTGGCCTACCGCGACCAATGGGGAAACCGATCCAACCCGCCTGATTGCAGCGCTTGTCGCCCTTACCGTTGGGGTCTGGCGCAAGTCCGCAGTTGGGGCGATCCTTTCGGGCTTTGGCACACTTTACCTGCTGCAATATTTGACTTGATTGCTCCCTACAAAGGTAATGCGGTCGTCTTGCAAACCGTGCGCAAGGCAAAGCTAGACTGAAGCTTTGCAACACCTGGCAGACGCGCCAAATAGCGGCGATGAATGCGCGCAAAATCATCCGTGTCAGCCGCCACAACCTTCAACAGGTAATCCGCGGTGCCCGCCATCAAATGGCATTCCAGAACATCAGGAATACGCGCCACTTCCCGCTCGAACGCAGCCAGCGTTTCGTCCGCCTGACTGCTCAGCGAAATCTCTACGAAAACAGTGGTCCGTCGATCCACGGTTCGGGGGTCCAACAGCGCCACATAATCACGAATAATCCCATCCGTTTCCAACCGCTGCACACGACGATGACAGGCCGACGCCGACAGGTTCACCTTTTCTGCCAGCTCGGCATTCGACATTCGACCGCTTTTTTGTAGGGCATTTAGAATACGGCGATCTATTTCGTCAATTTTCATAACACAGGTGTTTCTTTCTATCAATTTTGACTTCTTTCGAAGATTATTCGAAAAATAATATGAATGGAACAAGAAATTGAAATCAAACGTCATCGCAATTGCCTAATAGTTGGGCAGAATGAAAACCCAGCGAAGGACAAAACCATGCTGATCGGATGCCCAAAAGAAATCAAAAACCAAGAGTATCGCGTAGGCATGACGCCGTCCGCCACGATGGAAGCTATTTCGCGTGGTCACAAGGTGATCATCGAAACAAATGCAGGTATTGGCGCTGGTTTTCCAGACGACGATTACACTGCAGTTGGCGCAGAAATCGTCGATACAGCCGCAGAGGTTTTTTCCCGCGCAGACATGGTTGTTAAGGTCAAAGAACCCCAGCCAGTTGAGCGGAAACAACTGCGCGAAGGGCAAATTCTGTTCACGTATCTGCACCTTGCACCCGATGCCCCGCAAACCAAAGACCTGCTTGAAAGCGGCGTCACCGCGATAGCCTATGAAACCGTAACCGATCGTAATGGCGGCCTACCCCTGTTGGCGCCGATGTCCGAAGTCGCGGGTCGTTTGGCCCCACAAGTTGGCAGCTGGACTTTGCAAAAAGCCAACGGCGGGCGCGGTGTTTTGATGGGCGGCGTTCCAGGTGTTGGCCCTGCCAAAGTTGTCGTTCTTGGCGGCGGCGTTGTTGGCACCCACGCCGCACGCATCGCGGCTGGAATGGGCGCAGATGTTACAATCACCGACATGTCCACACCGCGTTTGCGCTATCTGGATGACGTATTCGGTGGGCAGTTCAAAAACAGCTACGCTTCCAAAAACAATACCGCTGAATTGATTGCACAGGCCGATATGGTCATCGGCGCGGTTCTTATTCCCGGCGCAGAAGCACCAAAATTGATCAGCCGCGAACAGCTTGGCACCATGAAACCGGGTTCAGTTCTTGTGGATGTTGCAATCGACCAAGGCGGGTGTTTTGAAACATCAAAAGCAACGACGCACGATGATCCAATCTACGAAGTCGACGGCATCATGCACTACTGTGTTGCCAACATGCCAGGCGCGGTTGCTCGCACGTCGACCATCGCTTTGGGCAATGCAACAATGCCGTTCATGATGGCATTGGCCGACAAAGGGTGGAAAAAAGCCTGTGAAGAAGACGAACATCTTTTGAACGGATTGAACACCCACGCAGGCAAACTAACCTATTACGCCGTGGGCAAAGCCCTTGGAATGGATGTCATCTCGCCATCACTTGCCCTGAAAATGTAAGTTAATCATTGACCGCCGCCTTTATCCATCACAGGCGGCGGTTCACAAATTTGTGCAAAAATCGCTTTCAATTGTATCCAAGACAGCGCTCTGATTACCTATGAACAATGAAACTGTTCAAGGAAATATCCGATGCTTATACCTCGCCAGAAAACCCCAAACCTCTCCCTCCAAACCCTCGATCACGGTGCATTTGACCTTTCTGCCGAGAAATCCGAACGCGGGACAGTCATCTGTTTTTATCGCGGCCTGCACTGTCCGATATGCGCAAACTATCTAACCGAGCTCGAAAAACGAGTTGGCGAATTTGCAGAACGCGGCGTTACCACTATCGCGATCAGCTCAGACGGCGAAGAACGCACACGCGCTATGGCAGATAAGATCGACGCGAAAGGCTTGCGCTTCGGCTACGATCTAAGCTTGGAAAAAGCACGCGAATGGGGGCTTTACATATCTACGTCTCGCGGAACGACATCCATCGGAATTGAAGAGCCAGCACTGTTCTCTGAGCCGGGTCTATTTATGGTGACGCCAGAACAAACGCTTTATTATGGCTCCACTCAGACGATGCCGTTCGTGCGGCCACACTTTTCAGAACTGGTTGGCGCGCTCGATTTTGCAATCGCGAATAACTACCCTGCACGCGGTGAATACGCGGGCGAGGTTTAAAACCAAAAAGGCCCGCGCGATGGCGGGCCTTTTCAACATTACCAAGTGGTAATTCTTATTTCTTAACCGCGTCCAAAATGCCTTGCAGCAATTCTGAATCTGTCGGGCCAGCTGGTGCTGCCTCTACAACATCTTCATCTTTTGACGCTGCTTCTTTGATTGCATTCACACGCTTAACCAGCATGAAAACAACAAATGCGATGATCAAAAAGTTGATGATCGCCATGATGAACGAACCGTATGCAAAAACTGCTGCGCCAGCTTCGCGGGCATCGGCAAGCGATGCGCCATCTGCAACTTCGCCAGACAAAACAATGTATTGGTTAACGAAATCAACGCCGCCCATTAGCAGGCCGATAATTGGGTTGATCAGATCGTCGACCAAAGATTTCACAATCGCAGTGAAAGCCGCGCCGATGATGATACCAACGGCCATGTCCATCACATTGCCTTTGGCGATAAAGTCTTTAAATTCTTGAAGCATGGTGTCCCCTTTATGCTACTTTTTCACGCGCCCCATTGACGTGCTACAAACTAAATGGAGGGTTTTGTGCAAAAAAAACCCTCTTATGGGGCCGTTAGTCTCAAAAATACTGTATTTTAGCTAGAAAATCGCAAAAAACACCCTAGAGCGATGGGTGTTCCAGCATTTCAGCTACGACACCAGCAATCGCCATGGCCGATGTTAACCCAGGACTTTCTACGCCAAACATCTGCACCAACCCTGTAACACCATGATCCCCCGGGCCCGAGAAAACAAAGTCAGATTGCAATTGCCCATCGCGTGCTGTTCGGGGGCGAATGCCACACCCGTCTGGCTGCATCGCCCCGTTGGGCAACGCGGGCCACCAACGGCGAACACTGTTTTCAAATGCGTTTGCCTGCGATGAATCCGCCGAATAATCCACGCACGGCGGCTCCAGATATTGCAGATCAGGCCCAAACCGAAAACCGCCCCCAAGGTCGCGCGTGTAATGCACACCCAACGATTCATCGTCTGGCATTGGATAAATCAAACGCTCAAACGGTGCGGGGCCAGAAACGGAAAACCAGCTACCTTTAGCAAAGTACTGTTCAGGGATGTGCGCCGCTGGAAACCCATTGATATTACGCGCGACATCCCACGCCCCCAAACCTGCGGCGTTGATCAAATTCACGCATTTCAACTGCGTTGTTTCCGCGTCACCAACATGCAATTCAAATCCGCCATCAACGGGTACAACCCGTTCCAATGGCGAACCGAAGGCCACAAATGCACCTTCAGATTCGGCCTCACCCAACAAAGACAGAATAAACGCGGGCGCATCAACGATCCCTGTGCTTGGCGACAGAATTGCGCCGTGACAGGCCAGTTCTGGCTCCAGCCTGATGGCATCTTCTACCGAAATCTCGACCAAATCATGCACGCTATTTGCAACTGCGTTGGCGATCAACGAAGGGATTTTTGCCAAGTGACTTTCGCTCGCGGCCACGATCAGTTTCTGCGTATTTTCAAATGGGACATGGCGATCAGCGCAGTAATCGTACAGCATCTGTTTGCCGCTCACGCACAGCTTGGCACGCCAAGATCCAGGTGTGTAATAAATACCAGCGTGGATAACCTGCGAATTGCGCGAGGACGTGTGCTGCGCGATCCGATTTTCCGTCTCAAGCAGCAACACCTCGTGCCCAGCCCTCACCAGATTTCGCGCAACAGCGATACCGACAACGCCCGCACCAACGACAACTGTCTGAATTTCATCCATCGCTCACCTCTTGGCTGTTGCAACTGCCCTAATCTTCACGCCACCATCCCATCAGCAATCTTTTCAGAAATCATAACGGTTGGCGCATTTGTGTTGCCCCCAACCAATCGCGGCATCACCGACGCATCCACCACGCGCAGCGCCTCCACTCCGTGAACACGACACTCACGATCAACAACCGCCATGGTATCAATCCCCATTTTGCAGGTGCCTACCGGATGATAAATGGTATCAGAGCGCGCACGAATATCGGCCTCAAGCCCCGCGTCGCTACCACCATAATCATACAATCGCTTGCCACGCCAAGGGTCTAGCGGCGCCCCCTCCATGATCTGCTCAGCAATCCGTGCGCCAGCCTTTAGAACGTGTAAATCAGCAGGATCACTTAGATATCGTGGATCAATCAGCGGCGCAGTTTTCGGATTGCTGTCTTTCAATCCAACACGACCTATGCTTTTGGGCCGCAGCACACAAACATGGCAACTGCAGCCGTCTTTCAAATGAATTTTGCGCAAATGATCATCCACAATAGCAGGAACAAAGTGCAGCTGAATGTCTGGGCGATCCAATTTGGGATCGGTTCGTAAAAAACCTGCCCCCTCTGCGAACGGCGTCGCAAACAATCCCGTCCCGTCTTTGCGCCACTTCAAACCTGCCTTGATTAACCGTGCCAAACCCGCTGGATTTAGACCAACCACATCTGATCGTTTTGAATGATAACTCACGATATAATCCAGATGGTCCTGCAAATTTTGCCCGACACCCGGTAACTCATGCACCACCTCAATGCCGTGCGCACGCAGTTCATCTGCAGGCCCGATACCTGACAACATCAACAAATGTGGCGACCCAAATGCCCCGCCAGACAGGATCACCTCACGCTTGGCACGCGCGACTTGTACGCCCTTGCGTTCATATTCCACGCCAATTGCACGACCCTGTTCCAAAACAACACGTCGCGCCGCAGCCTTTGTAATAATCGTCAAGTTTGCTCGGTCCGCCACTGGAAAAACATAAGCCGCCGCTGCCGAACATCGTTCGCCTTTGTGCGGGCCATCGTAAAATTGCGTCACTTGATACGGGCCAACGCCTTCTTGGCGATCCCCGTTGAAATCATCATTGCGCCGTATCTGCAAACTCTCGGCCGCTGCGAAAAATGCTGATGTAATTTCACGCGGCTCTGATTGATCCCCGACCTGCAACGGGCCATCACTCCCGTGCAAATCTGACGCGCCCCAAGTATTCCCTTCGGATTTCTTGAAATACGGCAGAACCTCATCCCAGTTCCAACCTTCGCAGCCCAGATCAGCCCACTCATCATAATCTTTTCGGTGCCCACGCACGTACAACATTGCGTTGATCGCACTTGACCCACCAAGTGCTTTGCCGCGCGGCTGAAAGCCTCGACGATTGTTCAACTCTGGTTGTGGTTCGGTTTTCAGCGCCCAATTGTTGATCGGCGGGCGCCCTGAAATCATCGCGGCCGTCAACGCAGGCGCGCGGATCACAAGGCTTTTGCCGCCCCCGCCCGCTTCTAACAAACACACACTTACAGAAGGATCCGCGCTCAATCGGTTGGCCATGACGCACCCAGCTGATCCGCCGCCAACAATCACATAATCATATTCCATCGCGCGCGCCCCCGTTTGGCCAAAGCCTAACCAGATGACGGTTAAAAACAACCTAGACGTTGCGCAAAGACCCGTTAGAGCTCGCCGCGACGGGTTTCTTAGCTACGCAATGTGCCGCCTGTTGCTTTGCCAACCTTTTCGACGACCTTTGCACAAACTGCTTCGATGTCTTTGTCCGTAAGCGTCGCATCTTTGGGCTGCAATCGAACCGTGATGGCGACAGATTTCTTACCCGCCCCCATCTGCGCCTCAGCTTTCTCGCCCGTGAACTGATCGAACACAGACGCATCTGTGATCAACGCTTTATCCGCACCTTTGGCTGCGTTGATCAGCGTCAATGCTTCGACTTCATTGTCCACAACAAAGGCGAAATCGCGATCAACAGCCTGCAAATCGGAAACATTCAAAGCAGGGCGCGTCGACGTGGATTTCTTCGGGAACGGCGGCTTTGCGATATGCACTGCAAACGCAACGGCAGGCCCTTTAACACCCATCGCCTTGAGCACTTTGGGATGAATTTCCCCAAAACCCGCCAACACATTCTTTGGCCCCAACGACAATTTTCCAGACCGACCAGGATGCCACCATCCATTCGCACCGCGCAATACCATCAACTTTTCAGGCGCACCAATCGCGGCCAAAACAGCCTCAGCATCGGCCTTTGCATCATAGGCGTCAACGGCACGTCGCGCCCCATGCGGATCACGCGGACCCGTGTGCCCAACCAACAAACCCGTCGCCAAGACTTCCTGCTCTTCTGGCTCTCCACCATGAAACACAGGGCCAACCTCGAACAACGCTAAATCAGCATAGCCGCGCGCTTGGTTTCGCGCAGCGGCAGCCAACAAACCTGGCAACAAAGATGGGCGCATATGGCTCATATCTGTCGAAATTGGATTGCCCAACATAACCGCATCAGACCCACCGCCAAACAACGCAGCTGACTCTCGATCAATGAATGAATACGTCACGCATTCATTGTACCCCAGCGCCGCAACTGTACGCCGTGACGTTGCTTCGCGCTTTTGCATCGGGGTCAAAATCGGCTTGGCGACACCCACTTCAGGGCGGCTCATCGGCACACCAACCAGTTTCGTCAGCGACGCAATCCGCGCGACTTCCTCTACCAAATCTGCGGATCCTAAAACATCAGGCCGCCAAGTCGGTGGCGTCGCTTGATCGCCCTCAACTACGAAACCCAAGGCTTCTAAGGTCGCAATTTGGGTCGCCGCAGGAATATCCATTCCAACCAACGACTGAACGCGATCCGTGTCCAACTTATACTGGCGCGACACATCGGGGATTTCACCAGCCACCACAACCTCGGATGCTTCGCCACCGCAATACTCTTGGATCATTGCAATCGCTTGGTCCAACCCATCTGCGCAAAACGCTGGGTCAATACCACGTTCAAACCGATACCGCGCATCCGAATTGATCTTCAAAATCCGCCCAGTTTGCGCCACGCGGATCGGCGTCCAATACGCGCTTTCGACAAACACATTCACCGTGTCTTCGGTACAGCCCGTTTCCAAACCACCCATGACACCTGCAATGCTCTCAACAGCATTATCATCCGAAATCGCCAACATACCCACGCTTAGCGTGTATTCTTTGTCATCCAACGCCACCAGCTTTTCGCCGCCAGCAGCGCGGTGCACCCGCAGATTTCCGTTCACTTTATCCGCATCAAATACGTGCAGAGGGCGGTTCTGATCATAGGTGAAAAAGTTTGTCACATCGACCAGCATCGAAATCGGCCGCAACCCAATCGCCTTCAACGCCGCTTGCATCCAATCAGGTGAAGGCCCGTTTTTCACACCTTTGATAAGGCGTCCATAAAACACGGGGCAATCATCCAGCGTATCCGCATCAATCGAAACACCAATGTCAGAGGCAAATTTCGCGTCAATTTCTGGCGTCGGGCACGGCAGCAAAGTGCCCAACCCACGGGCCGCCAAATCACGCGCAATACCGCGAACACCCAGCGCATCGGGGCGGTTCGGCGTGATCGCGATGTCAATCATCGGGTCAATCTTTTCAGGCGCGTTTGCAGCCAACCAATCGACAAATTTCGATCCAACCGCTGGTTCACCAGACAGCTCGATAATGCCGTCATGTTCCTCAGATAGCTCCAGCTCACGCTCGGATGCCATCATGCCGAAACTCTCGATCCCGCGAATTTTGCCAACGCCGATGGTCGTATCAATCCCTGGCACATACATGCCCGGCTTGCACAAAACGACGCGAATACCAGCCCGCGCATTTGGCGCGCCACAAATAATCTGCTGCATGCCGTCATCGGTTTCCACCTGACACACCCGCAATTTATCCGCATCGGGATGCTTCTCGGCTTCCTTCACATAAGCGACGGTAAAATCGCCAAGTTTGTCCATCGGATTAACCACATCCTCAACCTCAAGCCCGAGGTCGGTCAGCGCGTAACAAATATCCTCAACCGAGGCGTCTGTTTCCAAATGGCGTTTCAACCAAGACAGTGTGAATTTCATGAGTTTCGTCCGTTTATCAGCGTCCGCGCACAATTATCCCAAAGGGACACAGATTAAAAGCCCTCGTAGGGTGAGGTTCCACCCCACCACTCACCCAACAAGATACCAAATAGTATTGCAACTTAAGTACCAAAAGGTATCATATTGACTATGCCAACCGAACAATTCACATTCCGCGCCCTCGCCGACCCCACCCGTCGCCAAATTCTCCGCCTGTTGAACAGCCAAGATATGACGATAGGCGAATTGACAGAGCAGTTTCCGATGACACGCGCAGCGGTCAAGAAACATCTAGGCATTTTGGAGGAAGGCGGATTGGTGAACGTAGAAATCAAAGGCCGTGAACGCATCAATCGACTGCAACGAGACGCGTTTGCTGTTGTGACGGAGTGGATGGAGGGATTTGAGGCGCCAGCGGAAGATCGGCTGGCAGCGTTGAGACGGTCAGTTGCTAAGGAGTGGGGTTAAACTCGCACAAAAAGGGTCTCTATGGAATTTTTGAAATTTTATGAAACCTTGATATTCTCTTATAAGTGCCTTATAAGAGAATTCATCCTAGAAACCAACTAAAGTGAAATAGATGCAAGAAACCCGAATCAGCATATCCCTCAAAACACACAAGCTAATTGAATCAAGTAGACGGAATTTTTCGGAAACCCATGATGAAATAATTCAGAGAGCTCTTATCGCTCTTCCACCAAATCAAAGCGGGCATCCATTGATAACAACTCCAAAGGCGGTTCCAGCCTTTCCAAAACAAAAAAAAACAACAAGGTTTATGGGAATATTTAAATGGGAATTGCTAGGCAAACATTACAACGACACGTCTTTAACTAGTGCTTATCAGGCCATTATTGCACAACTAGATTCGCGTCAAAGCGATTTTCTAGACTGCCTTTCAGCGAAAGAAACGCGTGCGAGGCGATTGGTCGCAAAAAACAAAACCGATCTATACAAGAATTCAAAGCATCTCGCAGAAAACCATGCTGTAGAAATTTCAAAAGGTTATTGGTTGGATACAAATCTATCCAGAGCGCAAGTAACAAGTAATCTGCAATTGGCTTGTGTCTGCGCCAAGATTGAGTTCGGATCGGACCTAAAAGTTGGCTTCAACTACTAATCCCAGCATGCATATTCGGCATATCCAGCGCGCTAAATCCATAGTGTTTCAACCAGCGCAGATCGCTGTCAAAGAACGCCCGCAGATCAGGTATCCCGTATTTCAGCATCGCAATACGGTCGATCCCCATGCCAAAGGCAAAGCCCTGATACTCATCTGAATCCACACCAGCAGCGGCCAAAACCTTTGGATGCACCATGCCAGAACCAAGGATTTCCATCCAATCGTCACCCTCGCCGATTTTCAGCTGACCCTTATCCCAAGAACAGCGAATATCCACCTCGGCAGACGGCTCCGTGAACGGGAAATGGCTCGCACGGAACCGCAATTCAATGTCGTCGATGTTGAAAAACGCACGGCAGAATTCTTCTAGTGTCCATTTTAGGTTCGCCATCGAAACACCTTTGTCGATGCACAGACCTTCGTACTGGTGGAACATCGGCGTATGGGTTTGGTCATAATCCGCGCGGTACACACGGCCAGGCGAAATGATCCGACACGGCGCGCCGTGCGTCTCCATATATCTGATCTGAACAGGCGAAGTATGGGTGCGTAAAACATGCGGCGGACGATTGTCGTCCTCAGCTCGGTGCATGTAAAACGTGTCGTGTTCTTGGCGCGCGGGATGTTCTGGCGCGATATTCAGCGCATCAAAATTGTACCAATCGCTTTCGATTTGCGGCCCTTCAGCAACGGAATATCCAAGGTCCGCAAACACCGCGATCACTTCTTCTGTCACTTGTGAAACCGGGTGAATAGTCCCCTGCCGACGCGGACGTCCAGACAACGAAACATCAATCCACTCAGACTGCAAACGCTCATTCAAAGCCGCGTCGCCCAGCGCCTCTTTCTTCGCGGCAATGGCGGAATTTATCTCATTCTTCAATGCATTCAACGCGGGGCCAGCAACCTGCTTTTCCTCGGGCGTCATTTTGCCAAGCTCGCGCATTTTCAAGGACACTTCGCCCTTTTTACCAACAGCAGCCAATCGCACATCTTCCAGCGCCGCTTCATCGCCCGATGCCATCACACCTTCCAGATACTTCGTCTTTAGCGCGTCCAAACCGTCCATGACATCATCCTTTAATTCATCGCCGCATGGCTACCACACCGCCCTATTTTTGCAACCCACAGCTTCTTCTGGCTAAAATATCCCCGAGCAGAGCGACACACGCGGCAAAGCCGCTCATAGTAATGTTGCGCAAGCAACTCCGCTTAACACCAGTCCAAAAGAAAAGCCCCACACCTTTCGGTGCAGGGCTTCAATTCTTAAAACCGATTGGCGATTTACGCCAACGCACCTTTAGCTTGATCCACAATCGCGTTGAACGCGTCTGGTTCATGCACGGCTAGATCGGCCAGAACCTTACGGTCCACTTCGATACCAGCCAAGGACAGGCCATTGATGAATTTGCTGTAAGTCAGCGCTTCATCGTGTGAGCGAACACCAGCGTTGATCCGTTGGATCCACAGTGCGCGGAAGTTCCGTTTCCGGTTTTTCCGGTCGCGGGTTGCGTATTGGTTCGCTTTATCAACCGCTTGGGTTGCTGTGCGGAAATTCGTGGACCGCGCGCCATAGTAGCCTTTGGCTGCTTTTACGACTTTACGGTGACGAGCGTGGGACGATGCGCCCCCTTTTACACGTGACATTTTTCAGGACTCCTTAGCGGTTATACGGCATGTATGATTTCACGATGTTCTCATCTGCTTTACACAGCGTGGTTGTACCACGCGCGTTGCGGATGAATTTACGTGAGCGTTTGATCATACCGTGGCGTTTACCCGCTTGGGCCGCCAACACACGGCCAGTAGCCGTCACTTTAAAGCGCTTTTTCGCGCTTGATTTGGTCTTCATCTTGGGCATTTCCGTCTCCTTAGTATTGAAGTTGGTCGGTGCGCGACTCGGCAGCCCTTCGGCCGGACGCGCAGTAGAAGCTGGTTATTAGGCGGGGTTTGCATCTATTGCAACCCCAATCATTACCGATCCAGCATCGCAATCACTTCTATTTCGATGACCATGCCCTGATACGCCAATGCCGCCATCGGAATACCCGTTGTTGCAGGGCCAGGCGCGGTATAACTGCCAGAGCGGATCAACAGGTTTTCATGCAACGACTGCGCTGACGCATTGCCCTGATAAAACGTAGTAACCTTTACAACATCATCCAAATCAGCCCCAAATTCGGCCAATACCTTTTGGATATTCTCCATCGCTGTGCGGGTTTGCGAAACCATGTCCTCGGCAACCAAAACATTCGCATCTGCGTCCATCGAAACTTGCCCACCAACATGGATCATCCCCCCGCACCTATTGCCATGTTTGAACGGCAGATGCGTCGGCCAATCCCAATGGCCATCGGGCCAGCTATACGTCTTTTCGATTCGCGAACCATCAGCGTTCAACATCGCCGTTGCGCCTATTTTCGTGCACAAACTATCTTGGGCAAACCGCGTCACTGGTATTCCCGTTGCTGCAGGGCCAGGTTCATTCAAATATGCAATTCGAACCTTGGCCGCCGCCGCCCAATCCTCGGCCGTTCCACCCCCCAAATAAAAGGTGTTCAGCTTAACCAGGTCATCCATATCCGCACCCACCAACGACAATGCCGCTGACAGGTTTTCCATCATGGTTTTCGATTGTGCCGTGATGTCACCCACGTTTTGCACACATCCATCAGCCCCAAGCGCAGACATATCAGACACGAAAATCATGTCACTACACCGAACCACATGCGAATACGCATCCGCCAACATCGGTAGCCGTGGATCACGCAGGCATTCACGCTCAATCGTCTCGCCGCTCGCCCCTCGCATAGCAATGCCTTCGATTTCAATCATCATGTCGGGATAGCACAATTCATCCAGCGAAATTGTATTCACGACTGGCATAACATCTGGCCCAATGAACGCTGCAATCTGCGCCAAAACGGCCTTTTCTTCCGCCTCTGCACCAACGAAGTAAACGACCAAACGAACCAGATCAGACGTAGACGAGCCAAGGTCTTTGAGCAAAATCCGCATGTACGTCATCGCACCCACACACTGTGCTTCCAAATCACGCGGATTTCGCACCGCGCCTTCTGGGGTCAAATCCACTTGTCCGCCAGTCAAGATCATCTCTCCAGCGCGAACACCCTGTTGATGGGTTAAATCAACGGGCCAATTCCAATGATCCTGCGGGAAAGAATAGATGCGCGCCACGCCCTACTTCCAAGCTGCGATTAAACGAAACACGGCTTGAGGCAAATGATACGACGTTAACGTGCCATCCGACAGCACCCATGCCCAGCCCAACAATCCAGCGCCAGCCAAAATCCCGACCAACCCGAAAATGGGCGTTCGTTTTTCAACCATTGCATTGGTCATCCCGACCAACCCAATCATCACAATCAGTGTCCCGCTGACGAGTTGGTAGTCATAAGGCATAAAATCCCCCAACCTTGCTCAAACTATCAGTCTTCTTCGCTTCCAAATATCAGTTTTTCCTGAACAGGCGCAACACGCAAGATATTGGTGGAACCTGGCTGATTGAACGGAATGCCCGCCGTCACAACGATTTTGTCCTCTTCGCTGGCAAAGCCGTAATTCCGTGCAGCGCGCGCCGCACTTACGACCGCCATTTTAAAACGTCCTACTTCAGAAGTTTCTACACTGTGAAGCCCCCAAACAAGCGTCATACGACGTGCGGTTTTCGCCAGCGGCGTCAGGGCAATGATCGGCACCTGCGGGCGTTCCCGCGCCGCCAACATCGCTGTTGTGCCAGAATGCGTGAAACAGCAGATCGCTTTGATGTCCGTCGTCTCGGCAACTTCACGGGCCGCAACAGTAATCGCTTCGGCAACCGATGTGCGCGAAGCAGACCGCGATGCCTCGATAATTTGGCGGAAAGTCGGATCAACTTCCACTTCTTCGGCCACGTTGTTCATGGTTTGCACCGCTTCGATCGGGTATTCACCCGCCGCTGATTCCGCAGACAACATAACCGCATCCGCACCTTCATAAATCGCCGCGGCAACATCAGATACTTCTGCGCGGGTTGGTACGGGCGCAGTGATCATGCTTTCCATCATCTGCGTCGCAACAATCACGGGTTTGCCTACATGGCGACACCGCCGCACAAGACGTTTCTGGATTGGCGGCACTTTGCTAACGGGTAATTCAACACCCAGATCACCGCGCGCAACCATAATTCCGTCACTTACCGCAAGGATTTCATCAAAGGATTTCACGGCCGCTGGTTTTTCAATTTTCGAAATCAACGCCGCACGCCCCTTGGCCAACTCACGCGCTTCCAAAACATCTTCGGCACGCTGCACAAATGACAGCGCCAACCAATCGACACCCAGTTCGCACACAAACTCCAGATCGGCGCGATCTTTGTCCGATAACGCAGCCAACGGCAGAACCACATCTGGCACGTTCACCCCTTTGCGGTTTGAAATCTGCCCACCAACCATCACTTCGCACGCAGCGTAATCTGCACCACACTCGGTAACGCTCAGGCGGATTTTACCGTCGTTCACCAACAGCGTTGACCCCACTTCCAGCGCGTCAAAAATCTCTTTGTGGGGTAGGCAAACGCGGTTCACATCGCCCGCTGCCTCGTTCAAATCAAATCGAAATGCCGCGCCTTCAATCAGCTCTTCACCATCGTCGTTGGCAAACACCCCACAGCGCAGTTTTGGCCCCTGCAAATCGGCCAAAATACCAATCGGGCGTCCCATATCGCGCTCAATGTCGCGAATGGTCTGATGTTTTTCGCGAATTTCTTCGTGGCTGCCGTGGCTCATGTTCAGGCGGAACACATCCGCTCCTGCCTCAAACAAACCACGGATAACCTCATAGGTTTCCGAAGCTGGCCCAAGCGTTGCCACAACCTTCACACTTCTCATTCGACGCATCATTTTTCCTTTATCGCTAACGTTGGTGGTTATATCAGGCTTAAACTTCTTGTCTGCCTCAAAATCCAAACTGTAACTCTGGCTCTTTGTGCACAAGGCGCGTATTTCAGTGGCTTAAGACTGATTTGGACACCCCCGCGATGACCTACACCCCTTTTGTAACAACTGGATTACATCGCCGTGCGAATGTAATTGTCATCTGTGATCACGCCGCAAACACTGTGCCGCCATCCGTTTCAGGTGGTGATCTGGGCCTTCCAGCAGATGATATGAACCGTCACATCGCCTTTGATATTGGAGCGGCGGGCATGTCTAATCATCTTGGAGAACTTTTGGATGCGCCGGTAATTTGTTCCAATTTTTCGCGCCTCGTGATTGATCCAAATCGCGGCGAAGATGATCCAACCCTACTCATGCGCCTCTACGACGGCACCGTCATTCCCGCGAACCGTCACGCCACGGATGATGACCTGAACCACCGCCTCAATCTGTGTTATCGCCCCTACCACAACGCCTTGGCACGTTTGATTTTTGCGCGCGACAACCCTGTGATCATATCCGTGCACAGCTTCACGCCCCAGTTAAATAGCCGCCCGCCGCGCCCTTGGCAGGTTGGAATCCTCTCCAACGATGATCGCCGCCTGTCCGACCCGCTTTTGGCTGAATTGGCTGGCCAAACCGATATCATTACCGGCGACAATGTTCCCTACACGGGGTATTTGCAGGGCGACACGATGGAAAAACACGCCCTTCCACAAAACCTGCTCCACACATTGATCGAGGTGCGAAACGACCTGATTACAAACTCCGCAGGCCAAGAAACATGGGCGGCCCACCTTGCCCCTCTGATCAAATCCGCCATATCAAAAGCAAACGCATAAAAGGAACGCAAAATGGATGCTCAAACCCAGCTCGAACTTGAGGCCGCCGCCTTTCGTCGTCTTCAAAAACATCTTATGGAAGATCGCAAAGACGTGCAGAACATCGACATGATGAACCAGCACGGCTTTTGCAGAAACTGTCTTGCGCGCTGGTACCAAGAGGCCGCCAATGAGCGCGGTATCGACATGGACAAAATGCAAGGCCGCGAAGCATTTTACGGCATGCCCTTTTCCGAATGGAAATCTAAGTATCAGGTTGAGGCGAGCGCGGATCAAAAGGCTGCGTTTGATCAGAGCCACGGCTAAATCTTTCTAACTCAGGCCGCTCGTCCAAATCTTCGGGTTGGTTCAAATTACGAACTAGCCCAATCCGTTCCAACGCTTTTAGAACCCACCAACCTGGGTCCATCTGCCCCGCATGCCCCAACCGTGCAGAGCTAGGAAACGCATGATGATTGTTGTGCCAGCATTCGCCAAAGGTCAGCAAACCAAAGCCGCGAATGTTAAATCCCTGCACGGCGGCGCCGCGAACATGCCAATCGCGATGCCCGTCATTATGGGCAAAATATCCGATCAGCCAGTGGCCAAAAACGGAAACCGTCACACGGCCACAGATGCCCCAAGCAACCCAACCCACGCCGCCCAGCGCGAATAGCAGCAACGCCAACGGGAGCTGCTGCGCCATCCAAGACCATTCCACAAACCGATAGAACCGATCTTGCGCGATCCGATCTGGCACGCGGTATTCGGGCGGCTGATCCAGATGCAACTTACAGTGCAACTGCCACCAAAAATCCCGCGCGATTCCGCTTTGATGCGACAAAAACGGATGACACGCGCGCTGCCGCTGCGCCCAATCGCGCATGTCGTGCATCACCATCATCCCGAACGGCCCACCAAGCCCGACCAGCGTGCCGAGGTAGACAAGCACCCGTTCCAGCCATGGTGCGCAGTCGAACGATTCATGGATCAACTTGCGGTGCATCCCCAGCGAATGCCCAAGGCACAGCGTTACCGCGCTCACCAAGATAAACACCAAAACCGCCGACCAAGAAAACCAGATCGTCCCAGCGACAATCCATCCGATCAGCATCCCGCTCCACCACAAAGATTTTTGCGGCGACCAACCTACAACGCCCAATACAAGATCAGCCCCGCCCGCAAAATCAATCCGTGTATGCAGGCCGGTGTCGGTCATTTTCGCGCAATCACCGTATCAATCAAATACGCCGCACTGCGTTCAAACGCGTAGTTTTGCAACGGACCGAAATACCACGCCGGGTCCAACTTTCGATGATAGTTCACAGTCAACGAAACTTCAGTTTGCCCACCCGCCAGCTCGCGAAACTGCACTTGTGTCCCGTCAATCTGCACGTAACTCGCTAAATAACTGGTATTCTCAATCACCGTCGTGCGCACGAAATCAGGCCCCACATCCGATATCTCCAGCGCGAAGCTGCCTTTATGCACGTTGGTGTAAAACCAGCGTTTGTAAATGAAATCCAACCGATGCACGTCACCCGCGTTCAGGCTTCCCGCATCAACGGAAACGGGCAGAGGAAAGATCGACAAAAACCAGTTTCGCTCTCCTTCAAACGCAATCGGCGCAGCCATATTCGCTTTCAGTTCCGCGATTGATCCGTCTACCACCGCCACGTGCGTCGCCTGCGCTTTGCGTGGCAGGCTCGTCACAGGAAACATCCCTTCCAACGACAGAACCGCAATCACAACAGGCACCACCACGACCTTCATTGTCGTGAAGTCTCGGCTGCGCGTAAACGCGTAATGGATCAATGCGCACAGGTAATAAATCGGCATGAACATCAACACGCAGATGAATCCCTCAAACAAAATGAACGACGTCGCCAGCATCACGACGGTCGCATCACGCAGATGATTGAACAGCTGGCGGCTCCGCGTATCGTCGGTTTCATAGGGGATAAATTGGTGGATCAGCACGGACACCACAAACGGCACTGCCAGATACAAAAGCGCAGATGTCGCGAACCGGCTGTCCAAGATCAAGCGGATCACAATCGCGATCACTGCTATGATGAAAATAATGCGTATGGTTTGGGATCGGTTGTAGGGAAATAACGTCATACTTTGACCATACCCACCGCTATGATCGGGGCAATCAAAAAAGGCCGAGCCCAATCAGGCTCGGCTTTCAAAATCATACCAGTTTAGATCGCGCGTTTGCGGCTCTCATCAATGTAAATCTCGCGCAGACGCTTGGATACCGCACCCGGTTTTCCGTCGCCAATCACCGCGCCATCAACCTTGACCACTGGCATCACAAACGTCGACGCAGACGAAATGAACGCCTCATCCGCATCGCGAGCTTCATCAGGTGTGAAATTCCGCTCTTCGATCTCCATCTGCGCTTCTTTTGCATATTTCAGCAAAGATGCGCGTGTAATTCCATGCAAAATATCTGTGGACAGGCCCCGTGTGATGATCTTGTTGCCCTTCACAATATAGGCATTATTGGATGACCCTTCGGTCACAAAACCATCCTCGACCAGCCACGCATCATCGGCACCAGCCGCTTTAGCCATCATCTTACACATGGATGGATACAACAGCTGTACCGTTTTGATATCGCGACGTCCCCAACGGATATCATCCGCGAAAATCACCGACATGCCGTTCTTGGACGCATCCGTATCCAACAGCGGCTTGGACTGTGTGAACAGGCACAACGTCGGCGTTGCGTCCTTTGGATAAACAAAATCACGATCCGCAGCACCGCGCGTGATCTGCAAATAAACGCCACCTTGATCTACCTCGTTCAAACGTACCAACTCACGGTGAATTTCCAATAGATCGTCAAAACCTTCTGGCTTATCCATGTCCAACTCGCCCAGCGATCGTGCCAAGCGTTTCAGATGGCCGTCAAATTCCAACAGTTTTCCGTCCAGAACAGATGTCACTTCGTAAACGCCATCAGCCATCAAAAATCCACGGTCGAAAATCGAAACCTTCGCTTCGTTTTCGGGCAGGTATTCGCCGTTCAAATATACTGTTCTCATGGTCTTTTCTCCTAGATGGGCCGCACTCAAAGGGCCGTTAGTGTCTTTTAACAAAAATGTATCGCGGCACCAGTGGCCAATGATCGTTCGCAGGCTTCGCGCAGCACCAAACAGGCATGCGTGGCAATCGGTTGCACCTCCCACAATGGCGATACAGACGTGCGGTCGGGCGCTTCAATCAGCGCGCACAGCTGTTCGTCGTCATGGCGCAAATCCGCAGGAATTTCCAAATGCCGTGACAGTTGGTTCACCTCCGCCTCTAGCCGCATCACCGACCCAAGCGGCCAGAGATGTTCTGACTCCGCGCTCACCCGTTTGGGCACAATCGGCGTTTCAAACGCAACTGGCACATAAAACCCATCGCAATCTGAATGCACGCAAAGGTGAATAAACGGCGGCAGCTTTGGCTTTTCCTTGGCTTTGAAAATTTGACGGAACGCCTTACCGATCAGGGTAAAATTGCCCTTGCCTGTCAAATGTTCGAAAAACTCTTTTACCAGCGCATCCGAAAATTCCGTTTGCGATCCATCCAACAAAACATCACGCGGGATATCGCGGCCTTTCCAAACGTATCCAGCCACTTCGCGCAGGGCGTGCAACCCAGTATAGCCCATCAAATCAGCAGACCAAATATCGCAATCTGTCGGCTCGCTCAACCGCGCCAGCCCCTTGGCTTCCAACGCCTCATCCATCCGCTCGTAATCCGCAAACGCAAACTCCGCGCCGTCTGGATCATTGGCGATCAAATCCGCAAGAAACCCAACTTCGATAGACAACCCCATCGCCAGTTTATCCCCACAACCCAGCGCTTGGCGCGTGCACGCCAGCTTCGTCAAAGAACAACGGTTCTGGGCGATCCTCGGCCAATAAAAGCGGCCCATCCAGATCAGTTACCGCAGCACCCTGCGCTACAATCGTTGCGGGTGCCATCGCCAGCGACGAACCAACCATACAACCAACCATAACGTCATACCCCTCGGCCAGTGCTGACTCGCGCAAACGCAGTGCTTCGGTCAAACCACCCGTCTTATCCAGCTTGATGTTCGCCATGTCATACTTGCCCGTCAAATGGGGCAAGGACGCAGAATCATGACAGCTTTCATCGGCGCACACAGGCAACACACGCTCCAATTCCAGCAGCGCATCGTCTTCACCCGCTGGCAACGGTTGTTCCACCATTTCAACGCCCAAACGCACCAAAACTGGGGCGAGCGTTTTGTACAAATCTGGCGTCCAACCCTCGTTTGCATCCACGATAATCCGCGCATCGGGCGCACCTCGGCGCACCGCCTCAATGCGTGCAACATCTTCTTCGCCACCACCCAGTTTGGTTTTTAGCAGCGGGCGAAACGCATTTTCACCAGCCTGCTTTTCCATCGCCTCAGGCGTACCCAACGACAAAGTATAGGCCGTAATCTCTGGCTTAGGTGCAGCTAATCGCAGCAAATCCCAAACCCGTTTTCCAGCTGTCTTGGCCTCAAGATCCCACAACGCGCAGTCGACGGCATTTCGCGCAGCACCCGCTGGCAACATATCCAGCAATGCCATGCGGTCCACTTCGCCAGACAGTCCCATCACCTGATCCGCCACGCTCTCCATCGTTTCACCGTAGCGCGCATAGGGCACACATTCGCCCCAACCGATCACCCCGTTTTGCTCTACCCGAACGGTCAGCACTTTTGCTTCGGTCCGCGATCCACGGGAAATGGTGAAAACTTGCGCCAGTTTGAACACATCAGGAGTAACGGTGATTTTCATGGGATCGGCCTCTTCAAAAACAAACAGCCCCGAATTGCCTCGGAGCTGCCTAGAAACGTAGGGCGGGCTTCAGCCCGCCACAACCTAAAACAAACTCGGCTTAAACAGCGTCCAGCGCATCCACCAAACGACCCGCGCCGTGGCGGAACGGATCAACAGTCGGCAGACCCATCTCGGCCTCTACACCAGCCAAATACGCAACCGCTTCGTCTTCGGACATGTGTTGCGTGTTCACCGAAATGCCCACAACTTTGCAGTTTGGATTGCCGACTTGTGCGAGCGGCAAGGCCGTGTCGCGCAATTGCTGCAACGTCGGTTGTTGGTACTCAGGCAAACCGCGCATGTGCGTGCGCGTTGGCTCGTGGCTCAGGATCAACGCATCTGGCTGGCCACCATGCACCAACGCCATCGTCACGCCAGAATAGGACACGTGAAACAACGAGCCCTGCCCCTCGATCAAATCCCAATGATCCGCGTCATTGTCAGGTGTCAAATATTCCACAGATCCCGCCATGAAATCGGCGATAACCGCGTCCAATGGAACGCCGTCACCCGTGATCAAAATACCCGTTTGGCCTGTCGCACGGAACGTGGCTTTCATTCCACGGTTCAGCATTTCGCGTTCCATCGCGATGCCAGTGTACATTTTGCCCACAGAACAATCAGTTCCAACAGCCAAGCAGCGTTTGCCAGTGCGTTTTTTACCGTTCGCAATCGGGTAATCCACTGTCGGGATCCGCACATCGTGCAGCGCGCGGCCATTGCGTTCAGCCGCCTCAACCAACACGGCTTCTTCATTCAACAAGTTGTGCAAACCAGAGGCAACATCCATACCCGCGTCCAATGCTTCGACCAGCACAGTTTTCCAAGCGTCAGAAATGACCCCGCCACGGTTGGCAACGCCAATCACCAGCGTTTTGCACCCAGATTCAACCGCCTCTGCGATTGTCATATCAGGCAAGCCCATGTCAGCGTTACAGCCATCCATGCGAAATTGGCCCAAAGACGCGTCAGGACGCCAATCTTTAATGCCTTGGGCAACTTTCGCTGCCAGCGCGTCAGGGGCATCGCCCAAAAACAAGAGGTATGGTGTGTTGATCATAGCAGAGCTCCTTGGAATCTATCGCCCCCGTCATAGAAGAAATTTCATGAAAGAAAATCGGTAATTTTCACGTTGAACGCGCCGTTTTTCGCAGCCAGTTTCGCAAAATATGAAAATCTTTCGAATTATCTTCGAACGCATACTGCCAAAGCGCAGAATCATTCGCGAGGTTCAGTAATCAATCTCAACGAAGAAAAGGTCTATTTCGGCAACCACATTTGAAATGCTGCGCCTTGATCAGAATTATCGACTAATTTTAATTTACCGCCATGCCCGCCAACCAATTCGGCTGATATCGCCAGCCCCAATCCCGTACCGCCTTTGCGCACATTGCCCTCAAACGGTTTGAAAATGTGTTCCAACGCCTTTGGCGGCAATCCGGGCCCATTATCACGCACCGTGATCGTCCAACCATCAGCCTCTTGCGAACCCTGCAATGTAATCTGGCCGCCTTTACCTGCTGCCAACACTTGCCGTGCGTTTCGCACCAAATTGCTGACCACGCGGAAAATTTGATCCTCGTCCACTTGCATTTCGATGTCCCCGACATCCGCCGCGACGATTTCCACAGCACCATTGGTCAACGCCAAAGTTTCCGCCTCAACAACATCATCAAACATCTGTTGCATCGACACAGATCGCAGCGACGGAGCCGCCTCTTCCGCTTTGCCAAACGCCAGCGTGCTTTCACACAAGTTCACGGCACGGCTTAGACTATTGAGCAATTTAGGCGCAGATTTCTGCACACGCGGATCATCTGAATGCTCCATACGATCTGCTAACAGCTGCGTCGTCGTCAGAATATTGCGCAAATCATGGCTGATCTTGGACACTGCCCCGCCCAGAGCCGCAAGCCGTTCCTTTTGGCGCAACGATTGGCTCAGCTGCGTCTCCATACTGTGCAGCGCCGTTTCAGCCTCAAAAATCTCGGTGACGGTTGCTTTTGGTTGAATAATCCGCCGCGCATCCTCGGGTGCTTCTTCGTATTTCTTGATCTGGCGGATCAGCCGTTCAATCGGGCGCACCATAAACGCACGCACAGCCAAGAACAGCAAACAGGCCGTAAACGCAGAAATCACCGCCGAAAGCACCAAAATACGCCGTCCATAATCCCACAAAGCATCGCGCAACGGGGCTTCCTCCAGTGCAACCTCGATCATCAGCCCAGCGCCCTTTACGGGTTGCCCAAGCACACGGATCACACGGTCCTCATCCGCCACCATCGTCGCGAACGCATCTCGGATCAGCGCAAGCGCGCCCGGATCACGCAAATCATAACTTTCGCCAATGGTTGATGGCATCGGAGACGCGAGAATCAATTCGCGAATGGAATCACGCCGCAGGACAATGTTCAAAACGCCCGCGTTTTCCAGCAGCTCTGCCTCTAGCTCGGGTTCGATCATGTCGTTGGGCGTCGCAAGCAAGGTCAGCGATGCAATCTGCGAGCGTTCCAACCGTTCCTGCAGGTAATCCACACGGAATCGCGCAACCGAAGGCACAAAGATCAAGATTTCGGCCAGCATGACGAACACGATCGTCAGCAGCAAAAAACGCCCTGATAGTGACTTTAGAAACATCTATTCCCCTAAATGTGCATGTCTAACAGCACATAACCTTTACGTGTGTCCCATTCAACTGGATCAAAACCGCTGCACTAATCGCACGACGCGCTTTACCCAATCGTTTTCAAACAAGCGCGGCGTGAAATACGCGCCTGCCGCCCGTTTGTTCACCTCGCCCAGTGTCGGATAGGGCGCAACCATGCTTGCCACCGCACCCATTTTTATTTTATTCGCAATCGCTAGCGCCCAAACTTGGATCAGCTCGCCCGCTTGCGCCCCTGCAATCGTCGCACCAATTGGTCTGCCTTTAACAACCATCACCTTAACAAAACCGCTGGTCTTTAACTCGGCACGCGCACGATCATTCTCGGCGTAATCGAATCGCACGACCTCCAATTTTTCGCCATGTTCCTCGCGCGCTTGCGCTTCGGTCAATCCCACTTGCGCCAACTCAGGGTCGGTGTAGGTTGCCCACGGAATGTGATCCGTGCGCTGTTTTGACGGCAATCCAAATAGCGCGGATCGAATGATAACCCCAGCATGATACCCCGCAACATGCGTGAATTGCAGCCCAGCCGCCACGTCGCCAATCGCGTAAATTTTCTTGTTCGTGGTTTTCAAACTTGCATCCACTTTGATCCCACCGCGCATAGGCTCCACACCCGCCGCTTCAAGGTTCAGCTTATCCACATTCGGCTTTCGCCCCACCGCCATCAATAGATGCGAGCCCTTGTAAACAGCACCGTCCTTCGTCTCAATTTCGATCTTCCCAGCCGAGCCGCGAATTTCAGATGCCATCGCACCCTCTACGATATCAACACCCTCAGCGCGGATCGCATCCAATACCACTTCAGCCGCGTCAGGGTCATCTTTGCCCAGCGCCTTCATGCCTTCCAGCACAGTCACCTTGCTGCCCAGCCTGCGGTGCGCCTGCGCCAATTCCATGCCAATCGGCCCGCCACCGATGACAATCAAATGTTTTGGCTGTTCGCGCAACTCAAAGATATCCTCGTTGGTGTAATGGGGCACACCATCCAGCCCCGGAATAGGCGGCACAAACGGGCTGGACCCAGTCGCAATCACAAACCGGCGCGCGGTGATGATCGTATCACCTGCCAGCAATTCTGTTGGGGAAATAAACGTCCCAAATTCCTCAATCACCTTCACGCCAAGGCTCTCAAACCGCGCGACGCTGTCGTGGGGTTCGATCCCTGCAATAACTCCGCGCACGTGATCCTTTGCCGCTGCATAATCCACTTTAGGCGCAACAGGCGTAACGCCAAACGGCGCACCCGTTGTCATCGCATGGGCATGCTTGCCCGCCGCGATTAACGCCTTGGACGGCACACAGCCATAGTTCAGGCAATCCCCGCCCATCTTGTGCCCTTCAACCAACACAACATTCGCGCCCATCTGCACCGCACCCGCCGCAACCGACAAGCCGCCAGAGCCGCCGCCAATGATGCACAGGTCAGTTTTGATTCGATTGGCCATTACACCGCATCCTTTTTCTTCGTGAATTTCTTAATGATGATCGGCAGCACAGCCAACGCGCACAGTCCCAGAATTGGCGCTAAAATGTGTGGCTCAAAGATAATTCCGAGATTCGGGCTCTCGCCGCGTGCAAACACTTCGCCCAGTCCAGAGCCAACCGACGTGTACACAATCGAACCGGGCATAATTCCAAAGAATGTGGTGAACGCGAAATTCCGCGAACTCACGCCCAAAAACGCTGGCGCAAGATTCGCTAAAAAGAACGGGATCGCAGGAACCAATCGCATCAAGAACAGAAAACTAATCTCATTCTCACGCAACCCTGCCTCCATTTTTTGCATCAACCCTGGTTTTTCGGCCAGTTTGGAATGCAGCATATCGCCAAGACCCAGCTTCGCCGCAGAGAATATCGCGATAGCGCCAAGCGTTGCACCCAGAATGCAAAACAATGCACCAGGAAAGATCCCGAACAAGAACCCACCCGCCAAGGTCATCACAGCTGCACCAGGTAACGAAAACGCCACAACAGCGATATAAATTGCGATAAATATAATCGCAGCAAGCACATAGTTGCTGTCCCGCCACGCAATCAAAACTTCTCGGTTGTCGCGCAACGTGTCAAAACTCAGCACGTCCTTCAGCGCAAAGTATCCAACAACAGCACCAACAACGATCAAAAGAAGCGGCAACAAACGCCGTAAATCAGATGGTTTCTTTTCCATGACATTCGCCATTTCTATCTTAGTAGGGGTCAAATTCATCAATTGCCCCTACATCGCGCAGTCTTGGCATCCAAAGATACCCCGCTCACGCGCCATTGATCACGCAGGACCAAATGTTTCAGAAAAATTGGGTGCAATCGTCATTTCTTGTCACATCCCCCACGAAGCTGTTATAAAAGCACTGAATTATTGCAATTTTTTGCACCAAACCGAATTGACAGAGCTTGGCACACGGCCTAGAAGCCAAATCTCGAACACCCACGGCCTTCGAATCCCTTGCGGTTTGGGCCACCCGATCAGGAGACCTGACATGAAACGTACTTTCCAGCCGAGCAACTTAGTTCGCAAACGCCGCCACGGCTTTCGCTCCCGTATGGCGACAAAAGCCGGCCGCAAGATCCTGAACCGCCGTCGGGCGCAGGGTCGTAAAGACTTGTCTGCATAAGACAACCGACCAATTGGTCCAGTAATTTGAAACCGCCGGAGGCGCCCCAAGGTATCGACCAAGATACCGGAGCAAAGCCTCCGGCGGTTTCCGTTCGTCTAAACGACGGAAAAGTCGCAGTCATGAAAGTGCGCAGCCAATACCTCGCCTGTAACAACAAGCTGCGCCAAGGCACCAAGGCATTCCTGCTTCAGGCCCGAAACCGCAACGACGACGATCCAATCATTAACGTCGGCTTCACCTGCTCAAAAAAGGTCGGCAATGCCGTCGCGCGCAATCGCGCCAAACGCCGCCTGCGCGAAATTGCACGCCTAACGCTGGCCGCAAACGGGAAAACAGGTTGGGACTATGTCCTCATCGGGCGCAAAGACGTCACCGCCACCCGCGACTTTGCACAAATGCAAGCGGACATGAAATACGCTCTGCGCAAAGTGCACACTTAAGCGGCCTACCTAAGAACGCTATTTTGGGCATTCATCACAAACGCCTCCCCATTATGTGATTTCTTTGGGACCGTATTCGCACCACTTCATTTTAAAAGGACCAAAACCACCCAAAGGACAGCTATGTGCCGCCTCACAGCCTACCTCGGCCCCGAAATCGCGCTTGAACGCATTATCGTAACGCCCAGCCATTCGCTGTTGGAACAAAGCCAAGCCGCGACCGAAGCAAAACTTGCCACCAACGGCGACGGGTTCGGCATCGCGTGGTACAACGACGATCCGATCCCCGGTCTTTACCGCGATGTGTTGCCTGCATGGTCCGACGGCAACCTGCCCAATCTGTGCCGGATGGTGAAATCACATCTGTTCCTCGCGCATGTTCGCGCATCCACCGTGGGCGAAGTCACCCGCGTGAACTGTCATCCCTTCACATCACGCCACTGGTCCTTTGCGCACAACGGGCAAATCGCTGAATTCGCCAAAATACGTCGTGCGCTCGAAAATCTGCTTCCAGATACGTTGTATGAATTGCGCCGTGGCACAACAGACAGCGAATTGTTCTTTCTTCTGTGCTTGGCCAACGGCCTAGAATCAGACCCTTTGACGGCCATTCAAAAAACGCTTGAAACCATTCGCGCCGCGCAGCCCAAAACCAATAAGCCAAATCGCCTAGCCTGCGTTCTAACAGACGGCGCGTCCGTCTACGGCTTTCGCCATTCATCCGATCACGCCAGCCCGACGCTGTATCTTTCGGGGCCACTTGCCTCGGGGGGTACAGCGCTCGCGTCCGAACCCCTTGATGATGATCCCTCTAACTGGACACCTTTGCAGGAAAACGAATTGATCTGCCTGTCGCAAAACGGTGTGGCGCGACACACACTGCACTAGCACCACGTCGAGTGGCCTGATATCCCCACGCCATGACACCGCTCGCTTACATCTTTTCGCTGCCCGTAAAAGCATACCGCCTGACGTTTTCATCCTACGTCGGCCACGGCTGCCGCTATCAGCCAACCTGCTCTGCCTATGCGCTCGAAGCATTGCAAAAACACGGCGGCATCAAAGGCGGCTACTTGTCCGCACACCGCATCTGCCGCTGCCACCCGTGGGGCGGCTCTGGCATTGATAACGTGCCTGACTAAAAAATCACTTGCCACAACGCGGTTCCATCCGCTAACGAAACAGCAAGCGATGGCGTCGCCCGACATGCCCAAATGGCATGCTTCTCAAACCTGTTCTGAACGCCGGAACAAGTTGCGGGAGTACGCCACAGTACCCCTGTCAAAAGGAGAGTACTATGAACCAACTTACAAAATTCACCGAAAATGAATTCTTCACATTCGCCAATGGTGAAAAGGCCACGATGCCCTTTTCCCAAGCTGAATATGATGCCCGCCTCGCTGGCTTGCGCGCCATTATGGCCGAGAAAAACCTCGAAGCCGTTGTGCTGACTTCCATGCAGGGAATCGCCTATTATTCGGGGTTTCTATACTGCGCGTTTGGTCGCCCATACGCCTGCGTCGTCACTCACGACCGCGCCACTACAATTTCCGCCAACATTGACGGCGGCCAGCCTGCACGCCGTTCTGCCTGTGACAACGTCGTCTACACCGACTGGAAGCGAAACAACTACTGGCGTGCCGTGAAAAACTGCGCAGGCAACGCACGCCGCATCGGCGTTGAAGGCGATCACCTGACCCTAGCGGCCCAAAACACATTGAAAGACTTCATCGAACCAGAAGTCCTCGAAGACATCGCCCCAGCATCAATGCTGCAACGCATGGTGAAATCCCCTGCCGAAATCGCGCTGATCAAAGAAGGCGCGCGCGTCGCAGATCACGGCGGCTTTGCCATTCGCGATGCCATCAAACTCGGCGCAACCGAACTTGAAATCGCAATGGCGGGCCGCAACGCAATGGAAATCGAAATCGCACGGTCGTTCCCCGATTCTGAAATCCGCGATTCGTGGGTGTGGTTCCAATCGGGCCTAAACACCGACGGTGCCCACAACCCAGTGACAACACGCGCACTGGAAATGGGTGACATCCTGTCCCTCAATACCTTCCCGATGGTCTCTGCCTATTACACTGCGTTGGAACGCACGCTGTTTATCGGTGAGCCAGACGCGCGATCCTTAGAAATCTGGCAAGCAAACGTCGACGCCCACGAGCTTGGCCTCTCGCTTATCAAACCGGGTGCCACCTGTTCTGGCATCTGCGCCGAAATCAACGAGCTGTTCGCCTCTCGTGATCTGTTACAATATCGATCCTTTGGCTACGGCCACTCGTTTGGCGTCCTGTCGCATTATTATGGCCGCGAAGCAGGGCTGGAACTGCGCGAAGACATCGACACAGTGTTGGAACCGGGCCACGTGGTTTCAATGGAACCGATGCTAACGATTCCAGACACGATGGCAGGTGCGGGCGGCTACCGTGAACACGATATCCTTGTTGTTGGCGAAACCACCGTCGAAAACATAACCAAGTTCCCATACGGCCCCGAGCACAACATCATCTGCGCATAATTATCGGTGCCTAATTCTGAACAAAAGCGCGTCCAGCAAAAACTGGGCGCGTCCACTACGTCTTTTGTCCCCAAAAAATGGGTAGGCGTTGGCCTACATTTAAGATACGCAGCCCAAGCCCGTTTGGATCACGGCTTGAGTTCGGCAGCCGCATTCGCTATCCCCGCGCCATGCTAGATACACCCACAGACATCCATCCGCTGTTCCATAACGCGCCATCGACAACCCAGTATAAAAAGCTGCGCAAACGGATCATTCGCCAAACCCGCGAAGCCGTGGAGCAATACGGCATGGTTGAGCGCGGCGCAAAATGGCTCGTGTGTTTATCAGGTGGCAAAGACAGCTACACACTGCTTGCCGCCCTGACAGAACTGCAATGGCGTGGCTTGCTGCCTGTGGAAATCCTCGCGTGTAACTTGGACCAAGGCCAACCAAATTTCCCTGCAACTGTCCTGCCCGAATTCCTCGAAAAGATGGGCGTGCCGAACCGGATTGAATACCAAGACACCTATTCCATCGTGAAAGAAAAAGTTCCCGCAGGTCGCACCTATTGCGCCATGTGTTCACGCTTGCGCCGTGGCAATCTGTATCGTGTTGCGCGCGAAGAAGGCTGCACCGCCGTCGTGCTTGGTCACCACCGCGATGACATCTTGGAAACTTTCATGATGAACCTGTTTCACGGCGGGCGATTGGCCACCATGCCCCCAAAACTGCTCAACGACGAAGGTGATCTATTCGTCTATCGCCCACTCGCATTTGTCGCCGAAGCGGATTGCGAAAAGTTCAGCCAAGCCATGAATTACCCGATCATTCCGTGCGATCTGTGCGGCTCCCAAGACGGCTTGCAGCGCCAACAGGTCAAACAAATCCTCGATGGGTGGGAAGCCAACAGCCCCGGTCGTCGTCAGGTCATGTTTCGCAGCCTGATGAATGCGCGCCCAACGCACCTCCTCGACAGCAATCTGTTTGATTTTGCAGCGCTTGAACGGAATCCCGACAAAATCCCCCAGCTGAAATAATCCGATCTTGACCGCGCGACCTTTCTGACCAACGCTGTTCCTAAAAAGGAAATCAACATGCCTTGGATCAAAACCATCCCCTACGCTGCGGCCACAGGAAAGCTAAAGGCGCTGTACGACCGCGTCAAAGGCCCAGACAATAACGTCGATAACATCATGATGATCCACGGCTTGCGCCCCCACTCGATGGAGGGGCACATGGCGATGTACAAATTTTGCCTTCATCACACGGGCAACACGATCCCTAAGTGGTTTCTCGAAACGCTCGGCGTTTGGGTGAGCGCGCTCAACGATTGCCACTACTGCGTCGAACACCATTTCGCGGGTCTGGTTCGCTTACTAAATGATGAAGCCAAATCCGCAGGTATTCGCCGCGCCATCGATACCGCCACGCCCGAAACGGCACCCCTTACCCCTGCACAAATCATCGCAATGGAATACGCCCGCCAACTGACCCGTGATCCAGGCGGCATGGTCGAAGACATCGTCAAAAAGTTGCGAAATGCGGGTTGGGACGACGGTGAAATACTCGAAATCAATCAAGTTTGCGCCTATTTCAACTATGCAAACCGAACCGTGCTTGGAACGGGCTGTTCAACGGACGGCGATATTTTGGGCCTTTCCCCGAATAAATCAGACGAGCCTGACAATTGGGGCCACAGCTGAAAATCACCTGCGAAACTCGTAATTTCCCATGTGATTGCCGCCAAAAATGCTGCCAAAATGGACGGGCCTCGACTGGAACAGGCAGGAACAGATGCGGACAGCGCGAAAACATCTGAAACCCGCGCCAAACTGTCGATGCGTAAATAACCCCGCCTTTCCGTCGCACCAAGCCTTTATCCCTTGACCTTTGGCCCCCATTTCTATTGAAACTCCACACGGAATTCCCAACACTTTTTAGGTGGATTATGGACGAGCAGAACAAGAATCTTATCCTCGCAACTGGCCTCAGCATGCTGGTGATTTTGGCGTGGTTCTATTTCTTTCCACCAGAAGAGCCTGTTCAGACAGCTGAAAACACGACCTCCCAATCCACGGGCGGCGTACCAACGGCACCTTCTGCGGATGGCACAATCCAAGCACCCTCGCTTGATGGCACCCCTGCGGACACGCGGGAAGCGGCACTTGGCAAAACCGAACGCATTCAGATTAAAACAGACCGTGTTGAGGGTTCTTTGTCCCTTTTGGGCGGCCGCATAGATGACCTTCGCCTTCTCGACTACAACGTCGAGCTGAACGATCCATCCGTCAAAGAAACACTGCTATCGCCTGCAGGCGGACCAAACGCGTATTACGCCACCTATGGCTGGGCCCCGACAGATGCCGCTGATTTCGAATTCATGCCATCCGCCAAAACACCTTGGCAGCTAGAAGCAGGCGATACCCTTACAGTTGCAACACCTGTCACACTTCGTTGGGACAACGGCCAAGGCATCATTTTCCGTCGCACCATCAGCATCGACAAAGATTACCTGTTTTCCATCAAACAATCCGTTGAAAACACCACCAGCGACGATATCCGCCTTCAACCTTACGGCATTATCGCCCGCGTCGGAGAGCCAGAAACCATCGGCTTTTACATCCTGCACGAGGGCGTCGTTCGTGCGTCAGACGGTGAAATTCAAGAAATCGACTATGACGACATGCCAGATCAAACGGCAGACGCATCCGAGGGCGGCAACGTCGATAAGATCAAAGTCGAAAGCAACGGTTGGATCGGCTTCACCGACAAATATTGGATGACCACGCTGATCCCATCGCCGGGAACAGGTTTCACATCCGTTTCAAAATACACAGGCAAAAGCGACACATACCAAACCGATATGCGCATGCCGACCATGACCATTGCCGCTGGCACAACCGGCGAGGCAAATTCATCGCTGTTCGCTGGGGCCAAGGAATGGGAAGCCATCAAACACTACCAAGACGAACTTGGCGTTGAGCAATTCGTCGATTCCATCGACTGGGGTTGGTTTTTCTTCCTCACCAAACCCATCTTCCAAGTGTTGCACTGGCTGAACGGCCTGATCGGCAACATGGGCTGGGCCATCATCGGCCTGACACTGATCATCAAAGCAATCCTCTTCCCGCTGGCCTATAAATCCTACGTCTCAATGGCGCGGATGAAAAACCTTCAACCAGAAATGGAAAAGATGAAGGAAAAGCATGGCGATGATCGTCAGGCCATGCAGCAAGCGATGATGAAATTGTACAAAGAGAAAAAGGTGAACCCTGCCGCGGGTTGTTTACCGATCCTTCTTCAAATCCCGATCTTCTTCTCGCTCTATAAAGTGATCTTTGTAACGATTGAACTACGCCACGCACCGTTCATCTGGTGGCTGACCGACCTGTCTGCCCCTGATCCTACGTCGATCCTCAACGTATTTGGCCTCATGCCGTGGGGCGCACCTGGCCCAGAATCGTTCTTCTCGATCCTTTCTATCGGCGTGTTCCCTGTATTGATGGGCATCACCATGTGGATGCAGCAAAAATTGAACCCAGCCCCTACCGACAAAACCCAAGCGCAAATCTTTGCTTGGATGCCGTGGGTGTTCATGTTCATGCTTGGCACATTTGCCTCGGGTCTTGTGGTATACTGGGTTGCGAACAACACGATCACGTTCATTCAGCAATACACCATCATGCGGACCCAAGGCGTAAAGCCAGACATTTTTGGCAACATCATGGGCAGCTTTAAACGAGACAAGGCAGCGGAAAAATGATCACGGTAACAGAGCTGTATCGCCACCCCGTCAAAGCACACGGGCGCGAAGCTTTGTCCGCTGCAACCCTAACCCAAGGCAAAACCATGCCTTGGGATCGCGTTTGGGCCGTGGCCCACGACATGGCAAAATTCGACGATGCAAACCCCGAATGGGCGCATTGCGTGAACTTTTCGCGTGGGGCCAAAGCACCTGAATTGATGGCCATCAACGTCACAATGAACGAATCCGCAAACACCCTCACATTCACGCACTATGCTTTGGATCCGCTAACCATCAATCCTGATGTGCCCAGCGATGGCGCAAAGCTGGTTGCATGGACAAAACCCATCATGCCAGCAGATCGCGCACCATCAGACCGCATCGTTCGCGCTCCAGATCGCGGCATGACGGACACCCCTTTCCCCTCTATCTCGATCAACTCTCACGCCTCCCTTGCCGATCTTTCCGACAAGGCCGGCGAACAACTGTCGCCCCTGCGCTGGCGCGGCAATGTCTGGGTTGATGGCGCGGCCCCTTGGGATGAGTTTAACTGGATCGGTCGCCACGCGCGCATCGGTGGAACCCTGCTGAAAATTGTCGACCCAATCAAACGCTGCCCTGCCACCACCGCAAACCCTGAAACGGGCAAACGCGACGTGGACACCCTGAAATTCTTGTCCGAGAACTATGGCCACAAAGACTTTGGCGTTTACGCCGAGGTCGTTGAAACTGGCGAAGTTAAACTCGGCGACACACTGGAACTCGTCTAAAATGGAAATGCAATTCACCATCGTTGAAGCGCCCGATGACATCACCGCTGAAAAAGGCCGCATCCTGTTCGCGGGCACGACCGATTTCCTAAAAGGTGTGGTCGCCATGTCAGGCCTGCCCGATGCAGACCGGATTGAGGTTTGCTTTGCTGGCCGCTCCAACGTCGGAAAATCCAGCCTAATCAACGCGCTTACAGGGCGCAAAGCATTGGCGCGCACGTCCAACACACCAGGGCGCACCCAAGAAATCAACTTTTTCACAATGGGCGAAGAACACTACCTCGTCGATGTTCCGGGCTACGGCTTTGCCAACGCACCCTTGCCCGTTGTCGAAAAATGGCAACGCCTGTTAAAAGCATACCTCTCGGGGCGTCCATCCCTGCGCCGCGTTTTCCTGCTGATCGACGCACGCCACGGGCCAAAATCCGTCGACCTAGAAATCATGCAATTGCTGTCAAAATCCGCCGTCACCTTCCAAGTGGTGATGACAAAATGCGACAAACTCAAAGCAGCCGAGCTGGCCGAAATCATGGATAAAACCATCGAATCGATCCGCAAATTCCCAGCTGCTTATCCAGAGATCGTGCAGACATCCTCTACAAAAAACAGCGGCATCGCGACGTTGCGCGCAATTGTTGCAGGCATCGTGTAAACGGTCCTTTCGCCTGAAATCACTAAGGGACGCATGACACACAACATCCTCATCATTGGCGCAGGCATTATCGGCAGTGCGCTCGCGTATCGCCTTGGCCAAGCAGGTTGCAAAGTCACACTTCTTGATCCCTCCACAAATGGCGGAACCGCAAGTGCCGCCTCTTTCGGGTGGGTCAACGCTAGCTACGAAAACCCCAAGCCCTACTACCATCTGCGCCGCCACGCGATGGATGCTTGGACACGATTGTTACCCGATTTACCCGACCTGCCGTATTCCCAAAACGGCACCCTTTACGCAGATTTCTACGGCGTCCCGCTCGACACGCTTTTTGACGAACACACCCCGTGGGGCTATCCGTTTGAATGGGTTTCGCCAGATCAAATCGCAACACTTGAGCCTAATCTAAAGGATGTCCCTGACCGCGCGCTCTTTTGTGGGATCGAAGCCCAAGTTCTTCCTAACGCAGCCGCGCGTGTCTTTGCAAATTCGGCCCAGAACACAACACACATTCCCGCCAGCGCGACAAAACTCCTCACCAAAGGCGGCGCGATTATCGGCGCACAAACACCCGATGGCCCAATCTTCGCAGACACAACCATACTTGCCGCAGGGACGCACACCACAACGCTCGCCGCGACTATCGACATCACTGTTCCACTTAACTCTCCCGCTGGCCTCCTCATCCATACCAAACCAGCGCCCCAGCTAATTTCTCACACCATCCTCACCGACGGGCTGCACATGCAACAGCGCCCCGATGGCACCATCACCGCAGGTGGCGATTTCGGCGGCGGCTCCATCAACGACGATCCCGAAACTGGATCACGTGAGCTGTTCTCTCGCCTCCAAAATGCTTTGAAAACGGACGCGCTAGAATTCAGCCATTACACGCTCGGTCTGCGCCCTACGCCGGCCGACGGCATGCCAATTGTGGGCAACCCAACCAACGGCCTCTACATAAGCGTCATGCATTCAGGCGCAACGCTTGCACCTGGAATTGCTGAACTTGTCACAGCAGAACTTACCGCAGGTCACCGCGATGCACTGCTCAACACGTTCCACCCAAATCGCTTTGATGCCGATTAGGCTGACGCCACGCAAATCTTGACGTCACCGTCTGCCATCGCAATTCTCGCAATATGACACAGGTATCAGACCATTCGATTACATCAGGAAATTATACTCTCGCAGCAAAACTGTTCACCCCGAACGGCCAACCAAAAGCCGCGTATGTTTTGCACTGCGCAACGGGAGTTCCCGCCGCGTATTATACAAAATTTGCCGATTGGGTCGCATCCCAAGGCCACGCAATCCTCACCTATGATTACCGCCAAGACGCAGACGTTAAGAATTCTAAAATCCGCCTGTCCGATTGGGGCATCGCCGATCAAAGCGCCGCTCTCGACACGCTAATCGACCTATATCCAGACACAGAAATACGCGTCATCGGTCACTCGCTCGGCGGGTTAACCACCGCGTTTCACGCCCAAGCCAACCGCATTGCCTCGTTTTCCGCTGTCTGTTCTGGGCCCGCCTATTGGCGCCGCGCGCCATTCCCCGCAAATCTTAACGCCTTTGCATTTTGGTACATTTTTGGCCCCCTCGGCATTGCACTAACAGGCTCGGTTCCCTCTCGCCTACTCGGCACGCCAGAACCGATTCCGAGGCAGGTTTTCCGCCAATGGCGCGACTGGTGTACCAATCGGTATCTGCACAAATCAGATTGGGGTAAATCCATCCCAGAACCCGATCTCGCCGCAGTGACCGCACGCCTAAATCTGATTGCCGTATCGGATGACACGCTGGTTCCACCCGTTTGCGTTGCGGATCACGCCGCGTTTACCCACACGCCGATTCCACATTTGAAATTCTAACACCAGCACTGGCCAACACCGAAAGCATCGGCCACCTCGCCATTTTTCGCCCAAAATGCGCGGCACTTTGGCCCAAACTACTTTAGCGTTTGGATAGAAAAAACGCCCCGATCGCCAGCACCACAAATATTGCAGATGTCGGCGCAAGCCAAAAGACCCCAACTGCGCCATAAACGTACCCGCCAACCGCGGATCCAACCGCCATCCCGCCATAAACAGCCGACCCGTTCAACGCGAGCAAAAGGTTCGCCATTTCGGGCCGCATGCCGATCAATCGTGTTTGTTGCGGCGCGAACAACACCATCGACGCCACCGCCCATGCCCCCAGCAAAGAAAACACAATCCACGGGATCGCGACCGTAACCTGAATACCAATAAACACGACCCCAGTGCACATCAAACTACCAAGAATAAGAACATCTGGCCCAACACGATCCACCATCCGCATCGCAAAAATATTGCCCGCAATGCCACCAACACCAAAGGTAATCAGCGCAAACGGCAACCATTCGCTAGGCATCTGAAGCCATTCGACCAAATACACCGCGATCACCGCATAGGTCGCCAACTGCCCCGCCATTTGAAACGCAGTAACAGAAATTGCAGGCGCCAAAATGTGATCCGTCAAAATCTCGCGGATGTCAGCCAAGCGCGCACGATTTCCGCGTTCAGTTTCGGGAACCAATGCCCAAACAGCCACCCCGATCACCAACGCGAAGGCCGCAATCACCAGTAAAGTTGCTCTCCAGCCGATCAAATCGCCGCCAACCGCTGTCAGCGGCACGCCTGAAACTGTCGCTATGGTCATACCTGCAAACACCTTGCCCAACGCCATGCCACGCTGTGATACATCCACCAAAGACGCGCCAGCGCTCGATGCCATCGGCCCGACGATGGCCGCCCCAACAGCCAAAATCATCCGTCCTAAAACCGCGACGCCATACTGTGTTGCAATCGCAGTGATCGCCGTTCCAATCGCGATGCCAACCAACCCGATCAAGATAACCCACCGCCGATCCCAATCCCCGACAACCGTCTGCAACACAGGGGCCGCAATTGCGTTGGTGATCGAAAACGCAGCCACCAGATAGGCAATCTCGCTTTTGGTCGCGCTCAGACCCTCAGCCATTGGCACCAGCAACCCGATCACAGCCAGCGACGCCACCGCAAGAATGAAATAGCAAGACGACAAAACAGCAAGCGACAGGTTTGGAGCTGGGTGGGTCTTTTCCATGCCGTCACCCTAGCCTCTGGTCGCGAACAAACAACAGCGTTACGCTACAGCCGAAACAGTGAAGGATTTCCCGATGCGCCTTTCAGGTAAAACAGCCCTCATCTTTGGCGGTGGCCAAGCGACCAGCGATGACCCCAAGGCACCGATGGGAAATGGCCGCGCCGTCGCTCTAACTTATGCGCGTGAAGGCGCCAAAGTCATGATCGCAGATCGCGACATCGCCGCCGCGCAATCCGTAGCGAATGAAATCGTCGCCGCAGGGGGAACCGCGCTCGCGCAAGCCTGTGATGTTTTGCAAGAAACCGAAATACTGGCTGCAATCAACGCGACGACAAACGCATGGGGTACGCTCGATGTCCTCCACAATAACGTCGGCCTGTCGATCGAGGCAGGCGACGCTCCAATCACTGAAATCGACGCCGACGCATTCGATCACATTATGCGCCTGAACCTGCGCGCGATGGTGCTCGCCGCAAAGCACGCCCTGCCGATCATGCGCGAACAGCGTTCAGGTGTGATCCTCAATATTTCATCCATCGCCGCGACCGAAACATATCCGTGGGTCGGTTACAAAGCATCCAAGGCTGCGATCCTCGCGCTGACGGAACAACAAGCCATCCAAAACGCAGAATACAACATTCGCGCCGTGGCCATTCAACCGGGCATGATCGACACGGTCATGGCTGTCGATGCGCGCGCCAAAGCGTGGGATCAGCCCCGCGAACAGGTCGCCGCAACCCGCGCGGCAAAGGTGCCAATGGGTCGCCAAGGCACCGCCCAAGACGTGGCCAACGCTGCGTTGTTTCTTGCCTCAGATGAGGCTAGTTTTATCTCTGGTATCTCGCTCCGTGTAGACGGTGCCTCTGGGTGTCGCGTCGGCTAATTTAATCAATGATCACGCGCACCGCTTGCGAATAGCCAGTCGCATCAATCACCGAAATTGACAAAAAACCTGGGCCCGGAATTTTTACATCTGCTTGTCGCTCAAAACTCTCGACCACAACAGGAACGCCGTTTGCAAGCCACGTAAACGGTGCCACACCACGATCTACCTTAGCAACCAAACTGTCCTCGCCAAACAAAACCAACCGCGCGCCATCAGGGGGAAACGTAATTTCAGGCAGGTTGGTGCGCCCCACGGAACCGGGCCGACGATACACTTTCAACCGCGTCGGCAGTTGGGCGTTTGTCACCGTCAACGCGCCATCTGGCGGCCCCATCAACGGGTCCAACTTTGGCTTGATAGCGGCGAAAACATCAAACAAAACAGGGGCTGCCAACTCCGCGCCCAACTCGCCGGGCATCGCGGCCCCATCTGCACGGCCTAACCAAACACCAATTGTGTGCTGCCCATCAAACCCAATCGCCCAGGCGTCGCGATGCCCATACGACGTGCCTGTTTTATACGCCACGCCCTCGCTCACCGCACCCACTGGTGGCGTAACACCTGACAGGATATCACTGACATACCACGCCGCAACACGGCTGATCACGGGCGGGCGCACCGCAATGTCTTGCTCAGCCGACAGATCATAAACCAACGGAACGGCCTCTCCGCCCCGCGCAAGGCTCGCGTAAATCGCCATCAAGTCCGTTAAGCGCAATCCGACACCGCCCAAAGCAATCGCCAGCCCAGCCGCGCGACCGCTTGGTAGTTTCGGGCTCGCCCCCGCCCGCTTCATTCGCGCCATCAAAACAGATGGCTCAATTGCATCCAACATCGTTACCGCAGGAATATTTAGCGACAATTGCAATGCCTCCCGCACCCGCACTTGGCCGCGAAAACTGTTGTCAAAATTCTGCGGGGCGTAGGGGCCAAATCGGATCGGCCCATCCGTCACAATCGTTTCAGGATGTGCAAACCCCGCATCGAATGCTAGCCCATAAATCAATGGCTTCAACGTCGATCCTGGCGATCGAACCGCCCGTGTCATATCGACAAAACCTTGACGTCCTGCATCCAAATAATCTGGCGACCCGGCGGTTACCAAAACCGCGCCCGTGTGATGATCTACGACCATTATCGCCCCAGACAACGCCGCGTGCCGCCCCTGAACATGGCGCGCCAACAACGCCTCCGCCTTGGCTTGCATCTCGTGATCCAAGGTCAAGCGATGGCGCAAAACTGCCGGTGCAGCCGCCATAACCCGTTCAGAAATATGCGGCGCAAGAAAATCGAATGCATATCTTTGTGTCGGCACGGCTTCCCGTTTCGCAGCCGTTGCCCCATCTCGGGTCAAAACCCCCGCCTCCACGCCCCGCGCCAAAACACGATCCCGCGCGGCTTTTGCACGCTCTGGCGCACGATCTGGGCGGCGCGCTTCTGGTGATTGTGGAAGCGCGACCAACAACGCCGCCTCGGCCTCGGTCAATCGAATGGGTTCTTTGCGAAAATAGCTCAGGCTCGCCGCACGCACGCCTTCAATGTTGCCGCCAAAAGGTGCAATCCGCAGGTACAATTCCAGAATTTCGTCCTTGGTACGCACCCGCTCCAACGCCCAAGCCACCCGCATTTGCCGTATCTTTCCGCGCCACGATCCCGTGCCGCTGTCTTCCAGCAACCGCGCCACCTGCATGGTAAGGGTTGAGCCGCCTGACACAACTTCACCGTTCCGAACCGCTTGCGAAATCGCACGAAATGCGGCCAAAATATCCACGCCGCCATGGCTATAAAACCGCTTGTCTTCAAACGCGATCAACTGGCGCAAATAAGGTTTGGACACTTCATTCGTTTTAACAGGCAACCGCCAGCGCCCATCCGCCACCGTAAACCCGCGCAGCAACTTTCCGCTCCGTGCCTCAACCACAACCGAAACATCTGGCGTCAAAGGCGGCAATTGCGTCCGCGCAACCCACCCATCCCAACACACCGCCGACACGATCAAAACCGCAGTAGTGCTCCCCCAGACGAGTATTCTGCGTCGCGCAGCCCGTGCGTTCATCGAATGGTCACGCGTCCAGTATCGGTGCGCGCACGGAAATCAGGGCGATACATGTCCTCGACCACCGCCGCAGGATGATGAAATGATCCTGGCGAAACCGCGCGCAAAATATACGCCATCTGGAACGGTGTGCGCCCAGACCAATCAACGGCGGCCAAGAACCGATCCGTGCGAAATTCGCTGTTTTGCACATTCGCGTTCAGCTCCAGCCAATCGAGCGCACGAATATCACCGCCCGCAATCAGGTTCGGGTTATCGATCTCCATCCCCGCTGGCAGCGGATCGTTCACGATCAAGCGCGCCTGCGTATCGCGCAACGGCGTGACCTTGATCACCGCCACAACGCGATCATTTTGCGCCACGCTCTCCAACGAAATCGGGTCGCCCTCGGTGGTGAAATAAGACCGTTCAATTAGGTAACCATTACCGCCCGCAGGCTCTGGTGCCAAGGGAACGCCAAACACCGACACCACCGCTGTCGTTTCACGTGCTCCGCCATTTTCCAGCGCAACGCCCATAATCAAATCATCCTCGCTTAACGTGCGCACCAAAGGTGCTGCCATCGCGGTTCCATTCAACATCATGCCATCCGCACCGCCTTCTTTGACTAGCGCATTCACCGCCAACAGCGACCACATATTTTCCTGTGTGGATCGCCGCGCAACAGGGGCACGACTGACAGTATCAGCCAGTGAAACCAGATCAATCGCCTCGCTGCCCGCATCCACGGCCAGCGATAGAACCGCCGCACGATCGCGCAAATCGGACCCGTAATCACCACGCCAACCGCGCGTGCTTTCGGCTTGTGTCACCTTGGCACCCGCCAAACGGAACATCCGATCTGCACGTCCTTGATCGCCATAACTTGCCAAGGCCGCACCCAATTGCGCCTGCGCCAGCGCACTGCCAAACGCCGTGGATCGTGTATCGGAATAATACCGCAAATCCCCGATTGCCGCGTATCCTTCACGCGCCAAAACCATCAGCGCGTAGGCCACATCTTCACCACCATCTTCGAAATCGGCAGCGTAATTCACACGGTTTCGTAGATTGTTCAGCGCCTTTTCAAACGCTTGATCTGGAACAGAATAACCCTGCCCCCGCGCACGACTAAGGAAATCCGTGACATAGCTATCGAGCCACAGATCACCCGATGACGGGTACCACAACCCGAACGCGCCATTGCTGGCTTGGTTGCCCAAAACACGCACAATCGCCTGATCAATTCGCGTCGCAACTTGCTTTTTATCGGCCAACCCCAGCGCATCTGACAGCTGATCGAAATACAACAACGGCATCGCTTTGCTGGTCACTTGTTCGGTGCAGCCATAGGGATATCGATCGAGCGCCGTCAACAAACCAGGCGCATCAAACCGCGCCAGCGGCCCAACCGCCAACGTGGCGCGAACCGTTCCATCTTGCAGGCCCGCCATCATGTTCACGTCCATCGTCAACGCTTGGCCAGCCGCCAAAGTCAGGCGGGTTTGGCGCGCAATTTCGGGATCATTCCACTGCACAGGCAGGTTGATATTTTTCGACAAAACCTTGCCGTCTGGCGTTTTCACAAACACATCAAATCGCTGTACACCAACCAGATCAGCGGTAACTGGCAACTCCAAAATCGCCCGCTCGCCCGCGCCCAGTGTTACCATCTGCGTCCCCGCATTTGGCATCGAAAGGCCCAGCGTGCTGCCCAAAGTTACCTCAAAATCACCCGATGGACCAAACACATGGGTCATCTCCAACCGCACACGGCTTTGATCGCCCGGCGTCATAAATCGAGGCCCATTCGCGACCAAAACGACGGGATCGCGCACCAGCACATCTTGCTCTGCATGGCCCACACCTTTGCGCGACCAAACAACCGCCATAAGCCGAACCGTCCCGTTGAAATCGGGCAAATCAAACGCATGGCGCACCATGCCGTCTGCCCCAACCGTCAGCATGCCAGAAAATTGCGCCAGCACATCTTCGCTTGGCGGCGGCCCTTGCAAACCCGCATTCGCCTGACTGTCCCCGCCAGAACGCAATCGCCCTGCATCGCCAGCACCATCAATCAAACGCCCGTACACATCGCGCAGCTCAACGCCCAACTTGCGTTGCCCAAAATAGTATCCATCAGGGGACGGCGTTTTAAATCCAGTCAGGTTCAACACCCCAACATCCACCGCGGCAATCGTAACATACCCCGTTTCACCAGCAGACAAACCATCCACTTTCAACGCCACATTCAACGCATTGCGCGGCGCAGCTTCTGCTTCATTTACAAATGCCGCCGTCAACAATTTTGCCCCGGGATCAACCTTCGCGAATACCAGCCCAAGCGCGCGTGATGGATCAACACCACCGTCCATCCCTCGCACAACAGAGGCCGTAACATACGCCCCAGCCCCCCAAGCATCGGTCACATCCAGCGCAATTTCATTCGCACCTTTGCGCACAGAAACGCTGCGGGTTTCGATCAAGCGATCCGACAAAACAGAAACCTGCGCCACACCATCAAAGCGCGAAACCAATCGCAACGTGGCGTCATCACCAACACCGTAGGCGTCGCGATCCATCGCAACTTCTAACAAATCTGGCGTGTCATCCGCACCGCCGCTGGCATACCAGCCCGCGTTAAACCGCAACGTAGATTGCGCGAATTGCGTGCCTTTGTGAACCAATTTCAGCTCGTATTCGCCCCACTCAACCATCGCCGCGATCTTCGCTGTTTCAGCCGCGCTCAGTGCCACATCACCGCTGGCAATCCGTTCGCGCCGCGTCGTTGGCTCGTAATCCCACTGGCCGTATTGCTGATACCATTGATACCGCGTGCGCAACCGATTGAGCACCCAACCCACCTGCGGCATGTCCATTCGTGCGCCATTTGCATCCACTGCAATCACTTCGAACCCAGCTTCTGATCCCTCGGCGACGTTGCCATCAAACAGCGCCTTGATCCCAATCAGCGCTTTGCCGGGCAACACGGGCGCAGAAATTCGCCGCTCCACGGGGCGTCCTGAACCATCGCGCAAACGAACCACTGCCGTCATTTCCAACGGCTTGCTCACATCGTCCACAACCGGCAATTTAAGGTTCAAAATTGCGGCCCCATCGCCAGCAGTTTCCCCACCCTGAATGCTCTCGTAGCGGGTGCGAAACACATCATCGGACGCCCCAAATTCATACCCAGGATACCCAGCCAATTCACGCGCTGCCGACAGTTTCACCTCGCCTTCAATTTGTAAGCCCGCACCAACCGCACCGAACAAATACTTCGCATCAATCCGCAACTCTGGTTTATCTGTCAGAACAAACGGCCCGTCACCAAGCGCGAGGTCAAAGTCGATTTTCTCTGGCACGAAATCCTCTACCAAGACGCGCCGCTCCAACAATGCCGCCGCGTCTCTGTCTGCGTAAACACGCAATTTCCAGGTGCCCCGCGCTGCCGTGGCAGGCAATTCAAACGACGTCACCGCACCACCAGCGCCAACTGCATTTGCCAGAACACGCGTAAATCGCACACCATCAGGGCGAATAAGATCAAGCGTTAACGGCACGCCATCAATCGCATCCGCCGTGCCATCACGGGCCAATAACGTTGTGTGCACCACTTCGCCAGGGCGATACGCGCCCCGATCCGTTGCCAAGAAAACATCAATCGCTTGGGCAGGTTCGCGCCCTTCAACGCCGCGATCAGACAGGTCATATTCCGCCGCGCCCTGATCAATAAATGCGTAATCCACACCATTTTCTACGCTCACTAACGCAGGCGCAGACCCACCCGTGCCCAGCGCCAAACCCGCCGCAAACTTGGCGTAGCCTTGCGCGTCCGTCACCACTTCACCCAGCACCACATTCGACTTGCTGACCAATCGGACTGTCGCGCCCGCCATCGCATCGGCAGACCGCAATGAGCGCGCAAACACATGCAAGCCGTCGTTGCCCTTCATCGTGGAGATGCCGATATCCGAGACAATGAACCACTGCGTCGCAATCGTATCACTGGGGTTTTTCACCTTCGGAACTTTGGCCGTGAGCGCGTAAACACCCGCCTTGAAATCCGTCAACGCATCCGCAATCGGCAGCGCGGTCGTGACTTCGCGGTTCAATTCGCGTTTCACATCCGCCGTACCAGACCAAACCTCTTGGCCCCGATCACCCGCTAAAGACTCCACATCCCAACGCGAAATGGGCTTGCTGAACATGCCGTCCTGCAAGGTGCGCAGCAAATTACGATCCCCAACGCGGTAGATTTTCACATCGACCATTTCCGCGTTCACTGTAATCAACGGGATTGACGCACCATCACGCTGTGGCATCAAATAACTGCGCCCGGCAAATCGCGCCACTGGATCGCGATCCTGCACGTACACATTCAGCTCAATTGTTTTGGCCAGCGTTTCGCCCTGTTCCGATGGCAATCCCTGACGGAACGCAATGCGCTTGGTCTCCCCGTGCGTCATACCTTCAAGGCATAATTGCCGCCCTTCGGCCTCTGCCGTTAATCCCAAAATATCCGATTTAATAAAATCCGAATACTCCACGGTCCCCTTCACCAAATTCTCCGAAAACTCTGCACAAATGCGCGGATTTGCGGCGTTATGATCAACAGTGTGATCCACAATGCGAAAGCCAAACAAGCCAATCGCGCGATCCAACGCATCTTCGGTATCCTTGCGCGGTGAAATTTCCAACGCGAGTCGCAGCACTGGAATCATCAAACGGCCTTGGCGTTCACGCTCCAAACCACGGGCCAATTCTTGTAGCGCATATACCTGTTGTGGCGCGGTTTCAGCCCGCAAAAACCCGTTCACGGCCGCCGCCGTACCGACTTCGCGTACCAGCCGGCGCCCCTTGGCATTATTCGGTTTTGCAACATTCGCCAAATACGCCGTTTCTACCCAAGCATCTGATCGGTCTTCATCGTTTAGCGCAGCCAACGCTAACTCAATCGCGCGCACATGCCGCCCCGCCCGCGCTTCTTTGCGCGATTCTTCCATCAATGCATCATGCGTCCAACGATTTGTCGGATACCAAGCCCCGTTTCGATCCGCGATGGCGCGTGCTTGCGAAACATAGCTGTTCGGCAAAACAGACAGTTGCTTTGCCCGCTCTTGCGCGCGCTTCAGTTTAGCAGGCGCAGCATCAAAAACCTCTACCGACGTTGCCCCATCAAAAACGGATTGGTCACCAACAGCCGATTTTGGAAAACACGCGGAGGATTTTCGATTATAGGTAAACGCCTTACAGGCACTGTCCGCCAAACATACCGCGATGCAATCCTTGAAGGTAACATCGAACACGTTACGCAAATCGGATCCAAAAAAGTCAGTATTTTCAGATAACTCTATTCGCCGTTCCGGAATTGGGTTTTTCTGTGTTTGCGCTTCACTCACTCCCAAAAAAAGAATGCCCAAAAGCGCTGCGGTAAAACCAGTTTTAGAAAATTTTGAAAATATCATACCCAAACTCCGTCAATGCGAATTTTGGTATAGAATGCCAGAGCACCCCCAAAGGGGCAATTGTTCCTTCAAAGAAACGCGCAGAAATATGCGTCGCTAGCCCGATACAGCCGATCAGGCAGCAACTTTTCCAGTGAGATTCCGCGTTAACGTCAGCTTATTCTTATGATTTTTGTGTTCAAATTCGATTTTGTCCATCAGCGTTCTGATCAAGTTCCAGCCAAATCCACCTTCAGGCAACTCCTCAAAGGCCATATTCTCAACGTCCATCACCTTTAACGGTGGCGGCCCATCAAATTTGCGGCCTTTGTCGGTAATCGTTGCGCGCAATCGATCATTTCTCAAGCGCACCAAAATATCAATTTCACCATCTTCAGCGTAAAGATAGGCATGTTCCACCACGTTATTGAGCACCTCTGCCATCACCAATTCCAACTCACCAACTGTATTTTCCTCAACACAATGGGTGTTCAACCAGCCACTAATCTCGAAGACAACATTTGACACTTCTTCTTGCACACTGTGGATACCAATTTGCAGACGCAATTCCTTAGAATGCGTTGTGCGAATGCCTGTCGTTTGTCCGCTGGCTTTCTGTTTTTTGGTCATCCCGCGGCCTTCATTCCTTTGCTCAATGCGTCATCTACAGTGGCGTAAATCGCAAAAACCTTATCCATGCGCGTCAACGTAAACACCTTTGCAACCGCGACCGTAAGCGATGCCAATTCCAGCGTTTTGTCGCGCCCCATTTGCTTCATCACGGTTACCACAGCCCCTAACCCTGAACTGTCCATAAAGGCGATATCCGTCATATCCAACACGATGTGATTTGCGCCACCTTCAGAGATTTCACGCAATCCTTCCTTGAATCGGACGGCCTGCGCCGCATCCAACCGCGTGTCACACAGCTTCGCCACAGTAATGCCATCCACGACCTTAGTTTCAATTTCCATTTGCTACCCTTTACAAATCACTTCGCCATTCAAAACAGGTGTCCCGTTTCTCTTTTCCCTAATTTTTCACAAAACCCCTACCAAATCCTTTCTAACCCCCACCAAACGGCAACAATTTGATACAATTGTAGCGATTGCCAAGGCCGCAATGTCTTCCTAAATTCATCACTGAAACCAGACAGGAGCCAGATCATGACCATCGCAATCGTAGGTGCCGCACGCACCCCAATGGGTGGCCTTGGCGGCGCTTTGTCTGATGTCCCAGCACCAGAACTTGGCGGCGTCGCGATCAAAGCAGCCCTCGCTGGCGCAACTGTACCCCCATCCGATGTCGACGAGCTCCTCATGGGCTGCGTCTTGCCCGCTGGCCTTGGCCAAGCCCCCGCCCGTCAAGCAGGTTTCGCCGCTGGTCTTGGCATCGACGTCCCTGCGACAACAGTGAACAAAATGTGCGGCTCTGGCATGAAAACCGTGATGATGGCCCACGATCAACTGGCGCTCGGCAACGCAGACATCATGGTTGCAGGCGGCATGGAAAGCATGTCCCTCTCGCCCTACATCCTTCCAAAAATGCGCTCAGGCGCACGGCTGGGCCACGGCGAGGTCAAAGACCACATGTTCCTCGACGGGTTAGAGGACGCCTACGACAAAGGCCGCCTAATGGGCACTTTCGCCGAAGATTGCGCTGAAAAATACCAATTCACCCGCCAATCCCAAGACGGCTACGCTCTGCAATCCCTGTCACGCGCCCTAAACGCCAGCGAAACAGGCGTCCTGTCCGCCGAAATCGCGCCGGTCACACTGAAAACCCGCAAAGGCGAGGTGACCATTTCTACCGACGAACAACCTCAAAACGCCCGCCCCGAGAAAATCCCAAACCTAAAACCCGCCTTCCGCGATGGCGGCACAGTCACCGCTGCCAACTCCTCGTCCATCTCCGATGGTGCAGCCGCCCTCGTCCTTGCCACGCCATCCGCGGTCGAGTCGAAAAACCTGCCCGTTCGCGCACGAATCCTCGGCCATTCCAGCCACGCCCAAGAACCGGGCCTCTTTACCACCGCCCCAATCCAAGCCGCACAAAAACTTCTCGATAAACTCGGCTGGTCCACCGACGATGTGGACCTCTGGGAAGTAAACGAAGCCTTTGCCGTCGTGCCCATGGCCTTCGCGCGCGACCTCAACATCGCGCCCGAAAAACTCAACATTCGCGGCGGCGCTTGCGCCCTTGGCCACCCAATCGGCGCGTCAGGCACCCGCATCCTCGTCACCCTGCTAAACGCGCTCGAAACCACCAACCAGAAACGCGGCATCGCTGCTATCTGCATCGGCGGCGGCGAAGCAACTGCGGTGGCGATTGAACGCCCTTAATTTCTTTTTCGTCAAAATACTTTGAGCGCGCGCAGAGCGCGGGGGCAACGCCCCAAAACAGCTGTTTCCAGCCCAAACCTAACCAATTGGTCAGTTTCCTCTTGATCGTTTTTCCGACTGGTGAAATACTGGGGGATGTACACAGACCTTCCCACATGGCCCGCTTCCGCTTCTAAACTTGTCGCAACTGCTGCGGGGCGCGAGCCCGCTGATCTGGTGATCAAAGGCGGCACTTGGGTCAACGTGCACACACGCGAAACCCTAAAAAACCACGACATCGCCATTCGCGAAGGCCGCTTTGCCTATTGCGGTCCTGACGCATCCCACTGCATCGGCGATGACACACAAATCATCCACGCTGAGGGCCGCTACATCGTTCCGGGCCTGTGTGACGGCCACATGCACATCGAATCTGGCATGCTCACCGTCTCCCGTTTCACGCAGGCCGTCATCCCCCACGGCACCACAACGATGTTCGTTGACCCACACGAGGTTGCAAACGTTCTTGGCATGGCAGGCGTGCGTCACATGCACGACGAAGCATTGGCACAGCCCATCAATGTCTTCGTGCAAATGCCTTCCTGCGCCCCCTCCGCGCCGGGATTAGAAACCACAGGCACCGAGCTTGGCCCAGAAGACGTGGCCGAAGCGATGACATGGCCAAACATCATCGGCCTCGGCGAAATGATGAATTTTCCGGGTGTCGTGAACGGCGACCCCAAAATGCTCGCTGAAATCGCCGCCACACAAATGGCGAATAAAACAGTCGGCGGCCACTACGCATCGCCTGATCTTGGCCCAAACTTCCACGCCTATGCCGCAGGTGGCCCCGCTGATGATCACGAGGGCACATGCGAAGCAGACGCAATCGCCCGCGTGCGCCAAGGCATGCGCTCGATGATGCGACTCGGTTCGGCATGGTACGACGTCGAAACCCAAATCACCGCCGTTACCGAAAAGGGCCTCGATCCGCGCAACTTTATCCTGTGCACAGACGACAGCCATTCTGGCACGCTGGTCAACGACGGCCACATGAACCGCGTTGTGCGCCACGCCATTGAATGCGGCTGCGACCCGTTGATCGCGCTGCAAATGGCAACGATCAACACTGCCACCCACTTCGGTTTAGAACGGGAGCTAGGCTCCATCACGCCGGGTCGCCGCGCCGATCTGATCTTGTCGTCCGACTTAAAATCCCTACCAATCGAACACGTCATCGCACGGGGCAAAACCATCGCCCAAAACGGCGCAGGCACCGTCGATCCAACCGCCTACAACTGGCCCGCAAACACACGCGGCACCGTAAACCTCGGCAAAACCCTCACCCACACAGACTTCGCGATCAGCGCCCCAACAGGCGCAAACACCGCCACCGCGCGCGTCATCGGCGTTGTCGAAAACCAAGCCCCAACCAAAGCGCTCACTGCCGAACTCTCCGTCACAGATGGCCTTGTGAACGGCGACGAAGGCCAAGACGTCTGCCAAATCGCCCTCGTGGAACGCCACCGCGCCACAGGCGATGTTACCAACGGTTTCGTCTCTGGCTTCAACTACTCAGGCGACATGGCAATGGCCTCAACCGTGGCACACGACAGCCACCACATGATCGTCGTCGGTACCAGCCGCGAAAACATGGCCCTTGCTGCAAACCGTCTTGGCGAAGTCGGCGGCGGCATCTGTGTGTTCAAAGACGGCAAGGAACTTGCGATGGTCGAACTGCCCATCGCGGGCCTGATGTCAGACAAACCCGCACCAGACGTGGCCAAAGCCGCCGATAAAATGGTCGCAGCGATGGCTGATTGCGGCTGCACACTCAACAACGCCTACATGCAACACTCCCTGCTGGCGCTCGTCGTGATCCCCGAACTGAGGATTTCCGACCTCGGCCTTGTGGACGTGACCAAATTCGAAATGACACCACTTTTTGTGGAAACTTAAACAGATAAAAACAATAAGAAACGAGCACGCAATGATTAAACTAGAACCGATTTACACAAACCTGATCGAACCGCCCTTACAGGCCCCCCTCAGCTTTACCAACGCGGCCGACGCCGTTGATGCAATCGAGGCGCTTTACGAAACGGCAACCAACTTCCTATGCGGCCACTTCGCAGATTATCACGCAGGTAAAACACCCGAAGGCCACTACCGCGCCTGTTATCCAAAACTGTCGATCACCACATCGACCTTCACCAAAGTCGATACACGCCTGTCCTTTGGGCATGTCGGCGCACCGGGCACCTACACAACCACGCTCACGCGGCCCAAATTATTCCGCCATTACTTGCTTCAACAAATCGGGCTTCTGCTAGAAAACCACCAAGTGCCGGTCACCGTCAGTGTTTCGGACACACCAATTCCGCTACATTTCGCACTTACCGATGAACTGCGCTTGGCCGAGGGCGAAAACCGTGCCGATGCCAGCCCGTTGCGCGATATCTTTGATGTGCCAGATCTGAAAACCACCAACGATGACATTGCAAACGGCGATGCCGAAATCGGCCCCGATGGATTCCGCCCGCTCGCCCCCTTTACCGCACAACGCGTCGATTACTCACTTGCCCGTCTTGCGCATTATACCGCGACCGATCCCGCGCATTTCCAGAACCACATCCTGTTCACAAACTACGCGTTTTACATGGATGAATTTGTCTCCTTCGCCAAAAAGGCGCTCGCGGATCCTGCCAGCGGGTACACATCGTTTGTGGCATCAGGAAACTGCATCGCGACACCCGAAATTCCAAATATTACTGAAGCAGTCAAACAGCCCCAAATGCCAACCTACCACCTGACCCGCGCAGACGGGTCTGGCATCACGCTTGTGAACATCGGCGTCGGCCCGTCCAACGCTAAAACCGCCACCGATCACATCGCCGTTTTACGTCCGCACGCTTGGCTCATGCTCGGCCATTGCGCAGGGCTTCGCAACTCGCAATCCCTTGGCGATTACGTCCTCGCTCACGCATACGTGCGCGAAGATTCCGTGCTTGACAACGACCTCCCGCTTTGGGTTCCCGTCCCAGCCCTCGCTGAAATCCAGATCGCACTGGAAAACGCAGTAGCCGAGGTTACCAAACTCGAAGGCTACGCCCTTAAACAGGTCATGCGCACAGGCACTGTTGCATCGGTTGATAACCGCAACTGGGAATTGCGCGAGCAATCTGGCCCCGTGCAGCGCCTCTCGCAATCGCGGGCCATCGCCCTTGATATGGAAAGCGCGACAATCGCGGCCAATGGCTTTCGGTTCCGCGTCCCCTACGGCACCCTTTTGTGCGTGTCCGATAAACCCCTGCACGGCGAACTAAAACTGCCGGGCATGGCCTCTGAATTTTACAGCACACAGGTCGCCAGCCACCTTCAAATTGGGATCAAAGCGATGGAATCTCTGCGCGATATGCCGCTCGAGCGATTGCACTCTCGTAAACTTCGCAGCTTTGATGAGACTGCGTTTTTGTAGGAAAATCACGCCAATCGGAGCCTTGAACCACGCGAATGCAACCTAGCGTTTCATGGGCCGTTGTACGCCTATGCCCGTGGAAATTCGAACATCAAGCAAAAAATTTGGTAATCAACCCCTAGAATCCCTTAAAAACATGGATTTTTCGCACTTTTGAGACCTCAAATTCGTTGTGTTGCTCCACAATATCTTGTTAAATACTGTAAGACACCCACCAAGGGGCTCAAAATGAGCATGTCAAAGAACACAACAAGGAGCAGTCACTTGACTCAGAAACCTATGACCAAAACACAACTCGTTGCAGCACTTGCAGAAGCAACTGGTTCAGACAAAAAAACAGCAGACGCCAACTTGGCAGCTCTGACAGCGATCATCACGCAAGAAGTTGCAGCAGGCGGCGCAGTTACGCTTCCTGGTCTTGGCAAATTCGCTTGCCGCGCCCGTCCAGAGCGTATGGTTCGCAACCCAGCCACAGGCGAGCAAATGCACAAAGACGCAGACCGCGTTGCAAAAGTGACTATCGCAAAAGCACTGAAAGACGTGATCAACGCTTAAGCGTTCTTTACTTCGAATTACTAAGGCCGTCCCTTTGGGCGGCCTTTTTACGTTGCCGATATGGCCGATAAATTCCCACGCAGCGTCAGCACCAAAACAAATGCCATCACACAGGCCGCAGCACCACTGATTGTCACGTACAATCCAACCACATCCACCATCACACCCATCACAAACGTGCCCAGCGTCGCCAGCCCCCAAAACGCGGTTTGATCCAGCGCGATTAAAACACCACGCCGCCCCTCAGGACTGTTCGCCAGATACCGCCCGTACACCAGTGCCTTGCCCAGTTTGACCGATCCAAAAATCATCACTGTTAGGCACAGCAGCCAGAACGATCCAACCACCATCAACGCCAAAACGCCCAGACTGTAAAACGCCCAAATCCCCAACGCCCAGCGCCCGGGGAACCTGATCCGATCCGACAGGCGTTCTGCCACCACCGTCACCGTGATCGCGCCGATCCAGCTGGAAATATTCACCAGCGCAATCATGTCGCCGTAGTCTGGAAACCGTTCGCGCAAAACCAGCGGCCACAGGATGTACCCCGTCGGCACCATAAACAGGCCCAGCATCACGCTCGCCAACCAAATATCAAAACTCTCTGGCATGGCGCGAAAATGCGCAATCACATCGCTTAACCCACCACGGATCGTTGCCACAGGGCGTACAAATCGCGGCGCTTGGCGTTGATGTAACCGCAAAAACAAAACGCTCAACGCCATCAACAAACCGTTCACCACAAACCCGCCAACCGCCATCAGAAACGGGATCAACAACCCCGTCAACGTCCCCACCAGCTTTGCCACATTATGCGCGCTCGCGGCCAACAAGGCATTGCGCTGCACCGGCGCAGGCGTGGCCTCAGCGATGAACGTATCAATCGCAGGGTTGGACACCGCGCTCACCAGCCCAGCCGCCACGCAATAGGCGAAAAACAACTGCGGCACGAACCCAAACGCGTGATCCAATATGCCGTAGCCGATCAAAATCCCCGCAAACAGCAGCGTAGAAACCCCGTAACTCAGCCCCGCACCAATGCGATCCGTCAGCGCCCCGCCAATCAGCGTGAACACCAGAAAAGGCGAGAGCACCAACGCCTGATAAAACCCGATCTCCGTCGCCGAAAGCTGCGCGTGAAACGTCATGTACCACGTGAACAAAACGGTCTGAAACCCTTCGCCCCAATGCCAAAACCCATAGGCGCGAAAGAAATTACCACGATACATCTGCACGACCCCTTGGCTTGAACCCTCTCACATTCACGGTTAATCTGAATTTTGATGGGTCATTTCTTATCTCATCATAAAAATGTAACTAAAATTATGATGAGTCAAGCCATGTCTCGTGAAACCCAACCGATTATCGGCACCCGTATGCGTGAATTGCGCAAGGCCAAGGGCATGACCCTGAAAGACCTTGCCACCGCGACCGATCTTTCCATCGGCTACCTCAGCCAGCTAGAACGCCAAGACGCCACGCCATCAGTCAGCGCGCTCAACGTCATCGGCACGGCTCTTGGCGTTGGCATCAACTGGTTTTTCCCCGACCCGAACACGGCAGAAAACCCTGAAACCGATATCGCGACCCGCGCCAATGCCCGCCGCACCCTGCGCTACGCATCTGGCGTGCGCGATGAACTGCTGTCGCCCAACCTGTCGGGCCAACTTGAAATGATCCTCACCACCTTTGATCCTGGCGCCAGCTCTGGCCCAGATCTTTATGCGCACAAAGGCGAAGAAGGCGGCTTTGTCACGGAAGGCGAACTCACCCTTACTGTCGGTGATCAAACATTAACGCTACGCCAAGGCGATGCGTTCCAGTTCCCATCCACAACCCCGCACCGCTATCATAACGCCAGCGATGCGCGCACGGTGATTCTCTGGGCGGTCACGCCACCCCACTACTAAAGGACACATCATGCCAAAAGACGTACACCCCCAAATCCAAGCCATCATCGACATCATGGCGGCACTTGGCGTTCCAAAAATCCAAGACATGACAGTCCCCGCCGCCCGAACGTTAGTCGATCAAACCGCGCTAAAACGGCTTGAAACCTATCCAGCCCCCGCCGTGGCGCAGGTCACAAACACTTCCACTGGTGCAGGATACGGCCACGTACCGGTTCGCATCTTTCACCCAACCACTGCTCAAAACACCCCCGCCATCGTGTTCTTTCACGGCGGCGGCCATGTCCTTGGCAGCCTAGACAGCTACGACACTGTCACGCGTTTCCTCGCCAACACAACAGGCGCAACCGTCATATCCGTCGATTACCGCATGGCGCCTGAATCCCCATTCCCCGCCGCGGTCGAAGATTGCTTTGATGCCACACGCTGGGCCCTCGCAAACGCAGCCGCGCTTAACATCGATCCCGCCAAAATCACCGTCTGTGGCGACAGCGCAGGCGGTAACCTTGCCGCCGTGGTCGCGCTCATGGCACGCGATGCCGAAATCACTCTCGCCGCGCAAATCCTCATCTATCCCGTCATTGATTATCGCGGCGGCACACCGTCCTACGATCAATACGGCACAGGCTATGGCGTGCTTGAAACTGCAGGCGTGAAATGGTTCACGGATCGCTACTTGCCAGACGCCGCACAACACGACGATTGGCGCGCCACCCCGAAAAACGCCGCTTCCCATGCGGGCCTAGCCTCTGCCCTGTTCATTATCGCAGAATGTGACGTGCTGCGCGACGAAGGCACGGCTTACGAGGCCCAGCTAAAAGCCGCAAGCGTCCAAACCCAGATCATCCAATATGCTGGCATGACCCACGGCTTTTTCAATTACCTCGGCCTTGTCGATGACGCAGAAAACGCCCACCGCGCCGTCGCAGATTTCTTAAAAGAAACGCTAGCCTAGCCCTTAACAACACTCACAACTCTTGGGGTGGCGTCGAAACCACAAAACACCCGCCACCGCAATCACCACACCACCCACGGCGGCATATCCTGTGCCAACCAACCCGAACCCGCCCAGCGCCACAATCGCTGGCACCGCAAGCGGTACCAAACACACACTACAGGCCGCGACCAAACCCAGCCCCACCAACACCGACTTTTTATTCAAACGCATAGACCAAATCCTCAACTTTCACTTCATTCCCAAACCGTGTACGGGTTAAAGTAACTTTAAGGGCAAGAGGTTTCTTTATGCACCTATCAACCAATTCCATGACCATCGGAACACTCGCCAAAACCTGCGATGTCTCCGCCCCGACCATCCGCTATTACGAAAAAATCGCGCTCCTGCCGCTCGCCAACCGAAACGCCAGCGATCAACGCCGCTACACCGCAAGCGATGTTGAGCGCCTAACCTTCATCCGCCGCTGCCGTGATTTTGGTTTTTCGATCGAGCAATCCCGCGATCTCGTTGCCCTCTCCAACAGCACAACACGCGGATGCAGCCATTCACGCGACCTCGCCGCCGAACGTGTTACCGAAATCAGGGCAAAGGTCAGCGAGTTAAAGGCACTGGAAAAGTCCCTAAAATCCCTCGTTCAAAAATGTGAAACAACCTGCATCGACGGCACAGGGAATGACTGCGCATCGTTCCGCGACATGCGAATGCCCGCCTAAGACGGCGAAAATCGCAAAGACATGCAGCTTAACCCACCATCCACCTTAGCCGCTTCGGTATTACCAATATTCTTCACGTTAAACCCAGCTGCCTCTACCCGCGCTTTGGTTTCTGGAAACCCTGTCGGCATCAGCACCAAATCATTGTAGCGGATCGAATTTGCACAGGCACCTTCGCCCTCGGCGGTATGAATAACGGTGTACCCGTCAAAACACCCAGAGGCATCTAAAACGGGCGTCGACAGGATCGTATTCCCATCCAACAACGAACAATCGGTCTTAAAATGCAGCACACCCGGCGGCGTTTGCACGACACGCACAGAATACCCAAATGGCGCGACAATCTCCGCCAATTCATCCACACCCTCTTGCGTTGTGCGATCCGACAAACCTACCAAAATCTCCCGCTCACTGACCAGAATGTCACCGCCCTCAATGAACCCTGGCCCTTCAACCTGTGCCACGTTCGAATACATCGCGTCCAACGTCGGCTTCATCGCGTTTGCTTCACCCAAACGGCTCGGCGCACCAGGCCGCATGACAATCGCCAACTCCTGCAAACACAACGCCGTATCCTCGACAAACACCGCATCTGGGAACTCCTCCATCGCGGGCAGCACCGTTACCTCCGCCCCCGTGGATCGCAGCGCCGCCACGTAATCGGCGTGATGCTCCATCAAGGTGGCGTAATCAGGCGCGCCCACATCCACCGCCCGCAACCCATCCACAATGGCTTTGCTCGGTGTGCGTGAAATTGCGTGGCTAAAATGCGTGGATTTCTGGGTCATGCTCGCTCCAATTCTGTTGAAAAATTACTACCCGATACCTTTCCAATCCACAATTCCTCTGTCAGTCATACCCCCAAGACTTCGCAAAGGACTAAACATGGATTTCCGCGCCATCCTCATGGGCCTGTTTTTCGCCCTCATCTGGTCGAGCGCGTTTACATCCGCCCGAATTATCGTCCTGCAAGCCCCCCCGCTGACGATCTCCTCACTGCGTTTTGCTGTCGCTGGCCTCATCGCCATCACCATCGCCTACGCCCTTGGTCAACGCATCCGCCTAGATCGCAAAAACTGGCGCGCCGTGATCATCTTTGGAATCTGCCAAAACGCGCTCTACCTCGGCTTGTTCTTCATGGCCATGACACGGATCGAAGCATCGCTCGCCTCCATCATCGCCTCCGCCATGCCGCTCATCGTCGGTCTTGCCTCTGCACTTTTCTTGGGCGAATGCTTGGGCAAACTCGGCTGGCTCGGCCTTATCGCAGGGTTCGCTGGCGTCGCGCTCATCATGGGCGCACGCATGTCGAGCGGCATTGATGTGATCGGCATCGTCCTTTGCCTCGTCGGTGTCACCGCCCTCGCCATCGCCGCGCTCACCGTCCGTTCCACGTCGGCCAAAGGCAACGTTCTCATGGTCGTCGGCCTGCAAATGCTTGTGGGCAGCGTCGTTCTGCTGATCCCCGCACTCCTGCTAGAAACCCCAACCTTCACATGGACAGGCAGCCTCCTCGCCGCGTTCTCGTACACCGTCCTCATGCCCGGCATCATCGCCACCATCATCTGGTTCCTGCTGGTGGAGCGCATCGGCGCAACCCGCGCCTCTACGTTCCACTTCCTCAACCCGTTCTTCGGCGTCGCCATCGCGGCTGCGATCCTAGGCGAGCAACTCACCCAAACAGACATCATCGGCGTGCTCATCGTCATGGCAGGCATCTTCGCCGTCCAAGTCTCGCGCCAAAAATCCTGACGCATTTGTGATCAGCGCTGTGCTGACACACCCGATCAGCTGTGACAAAGCATTCAAATGATTGAACTGTTCTTCGCATACCTCGCAGGCCTGCTAACGCTGATAAACCCCTGCGTCCTGCCAATCCTGCCCATCGTACTGGCCTCTGCTGCCAGCTCCGATAAACGCGGCCCGCTTTACCTTGCCGCTGGCATGGGCATTTCCTTCGTCGCACTCGGCTTGTTCGTCGCCACACTCGGGCACACCATCGGCCTTGATGAAACCCGCCTTGGCAACATCGGCGCAGTCCTGATGATCACCTTTGGCGTCATCCTGCTAACCCCACCACTCGCCGCACGGTTCGAAACCGCCACCGCAGGCTTTGCCGCGCGCGCGGATACGGGCATGTCCGACCTCCCCACGTCTGGCCCCGCGCCCCAACTGCTGGGCGGCGTGCTGCTGGGCGCGGTTTGGTCCCCGTGCATCGGCCCCACGCTTGGCGGTGCAATCGCGCTCGCCTCCCAAGGCGAAAGCCTGTTGCGCGTCACCGGCATCATGACCGCCTTTTCCATCGGCGTGGCCACAATCATTCTTGCGCTGGCCTACGGCACACGCGAAGCCATCAAAACGCGCCAAGATTCCCTGCGCAAGATCGCAGCCAAATCCAAACCCATCCTCGGCGTTGTCTTCATCGCCGTCGGCGTCATGATCCTCACCAAATTCCACCACGTGCTGGAATATTACGCCCTTCAAATCATGCCCGAATGGATGCAAATCCTCTCTGTAACCTACTAAAAGGAAATCCCAATGATCCGCAGAACCTTCCTCGCAGCGCTCATAAGCCTAACGGCACTCCCAGCCTTCGCTGACGACAAAATGCTCGATTACACACCGGGCCTGATCAAGGAACGCCTTGCCGCAGGTGAAACCCTGTTCATCGACTACGCCACAGATTGGTGCACAACCTGCGCTGCCCAAGAACGTGAAATCGGTTCCCTGCGCGGTGAAAACGCGGCCTACAACGAAAACATCACCTTCATCCGCGTAGACTTTGACGATTACCGCCGCCACGAGGTTTCCACCTCGCGCAAAATCCCACGCCGCTCCACGTTGATAGTGCTAAAAGGCGACGAGGAACTCGGCCGCATCGTCGCTGGCACCAGCCGCGAAGACATTCAAACCCTGATGGAAACCGCGCTAACAGCCGCCAAGACCAGCTCCTAAAACACCAAAGGCTCAGAGTTTCCCCCTGAGCCTTCTTCTCTGTCCAAATACTCGGCCTTATGTAGCAAACGCACCAAACGAAAAACAATGTCAGGTTGCGAAATGACTCCACATACTCGCTAAACCATAGTTATATCCCTGTTAATAATGCAGGAACTAATTATGACTAGCACTTCCCTTGTTCTTTTTATCGATTTGGAACCAAACACGCGGATTGATTTAAGAACCGCAGCTAACGCCGCAATAGCGTGGGCCAATTTAGTTGAAGAAGTCAGTTTTCATTTTGATCCGTTGAACGCGCCAAAAATTGAATTGGAAAGTTCTCAGCCTGGAAGCCAAAAACTTAAAACCGTTATTAGTGCTTTGAAAGATGATCCAAAAGCAATGATACGAACGGCTGTTGTCAGTTCACTTATTTTCATCGGTGGCACGACAATTAACTGGGGCTGGGAACAAGTTCTCGAATGGATGAAAGGCCCAGATGCGCCCCAGATAGAGATTGTTTTGTCTGAGGAGGAAATGCAGATTCTTGCAAGAGAGGTTGCTAAAGCACTTAAAGAAGAGATTGGTAAAGATGAAGCAGTGGAAGTTTTTGGTGCGTTAGAAGCTGATGAAAACGTCACAGGTGCAGGCGTTTCAGGAACGACAGAACGGCGACCTTCGACAGTTATTGAGCGACGTGCATTCCCAAAACGAACCACCATTCGGGACGCAGAAGCAATCGAACGGCGTCTATATTTGGAGAAGATGGATTTAGTTCTGGTTAGGCCAACTTTGACAGACGAAACAGACAAAAGATGGCGATTTTCTTCAACGCGGGGCGTTTTTAGCGCCACTATCAAAGATGAGTCTTTTCTTAGAAGGCTTGCATCAGGTGCATTGAATATACCCTTGGCAAAGGGAATTGCTCTAAATGTTGACCTTGAAATAGCAGAAGAACGTGATCACGAAGTTTGGCACGTAAAAGATTATACAGTCATCAAAGTTCATTCTATTATGCCGCCAGAAAGACAGTCTGACTTTGACTTAGATGGTTCTGAGTAGCGCGATTCCAGTTATTATTATCGCCGCTGCGCACAACACCGCGAAAGCTGTACTTACAGAACTTGCGGAAAAAAGAATGCCAAACACCGCAACGGAAACCACAACAGGTCCGACCCATTGCGACCACCATTTCTTCGTGGTTTCTTCTGCATTTTTGGGCATTTACATTACCTCAATTCGCTCCACTTTTATAGCAGATAATGCCTGCAAAAGAAACGCTGAACTGAACTTACCTCGAGATAATTTGTTTCGAATGTTAACTTCTTTTTCCCCGATTAAATCAGCCAACTGCGCATAGGTAACTCCTTGGCGCTTCAATTCAGCTTTGAGTAGGTTCGCAGCTTTGGTTTCCCATTCGTTTTGGTCTGGCATGTATCACCTATGCAAGTAAAAGTATCATAATCATTACATAGGATATTGTATTCGATACGTCTACGTACTATATTCGTTACGTAGGTAATGGATACGATACAAAATGGCACAACACTTTCTTCTCTCAAGCGCAGCACGCAGCCTTTCCCTGAAGGAAATCTACAAGGCAGGCGAGGACGCAGCATATAAAGCGTTCTGTGATATCCGTTGGGCGTCTACCGATGGTGACGCTGTATGTCCTCGCTGTGGTGGCTGTGACGCTTACACCATCACCACACGTCGCAAGTTCAAGTGTCGTGCCTGTCACCACCAGTTTAGCGTGACCAGCGGCACAATCTTTGCATTCCGCAAGCTGGACTTTGTTGATCTGCTGGCCGCGATTTGTTTGTTCGTATCCAACTCCAAAGGCATGTCAGCGGTTCAGTTCTCCCGCACACTGTCCGTTCAGTATAAAACGGCGTGGGTTTTGGCGCATAAGCTGCGTGAGGCTTTGAGCGCTGAAATAGACGGTGCTGAGCTGGACGGTGAAGTTGAGATTGATGGTGCGTATTTTGGCGGTCACATTCGCCCAGAGAACGAAAAGTCAGACCGCAAGGATCGCCGCTTGAAATAACACCAGACGGGCCTACGCCGCGTTGTAATCGCCCTGCGTGAGCGCGGTGGTCGTACCCTGCCTTTCGTGGGCAAGGCTGAAATGGAAGGCGTAGCAATCGCAAACGCCGTAGTTGAGCATGGCTCCATGATGTTTGCAGACGAGGCAAGCCACTGGGATTTGCTGGACACCACGTTTGATTGTGGTCGCATCAACCACTCCGAGCGGTATTCCGAATTGAACGGCAAGCACACCAACTGGGTTGAAAGCTACTTCTCCCGCCTTCGCCGCATGGTGTCAGGTCAGCACCACTTCGTATCCCCTAAGTACCTGCACCAGTACGCAACACACGCTGCATGGTGCGAAGATCACCGCTTGGAATGCGCCAAGACGCTAACACAACGGGCGTTGCGCAACGCGCTGTTCTCGCCTGTATCGCGTGAGCTGAAAGGGTACTGGCAGCGTGCGGCTTAGTCAGTGGGATAGATTTCATGTGTAGGATCGTACCAAAGCACATGGAACACTTCTGCAATTCGGTAACCCCAGACCCTCTCCAAGTTTCCAGCACGAAATCTAAATAGAACGTCGAAAAATCTCTCGATCTCTAACATTCTATCTTGGGCTTCTTCGCATATATCATCACAACTCATATTGTGGTGCATCTTGTGCCCGGTGTCAGATGAATGGGTGTCAATCTCAGCCCAAGTTAGACTGGCCCATTCTGACAATTTCGGTTCAATTTTTTCAGACCATTCACTAAGATCCCATTGGCGTGAAACACCCCAACTCCATTAATCTTCAACGTCAGGATTGTCGCATCTGATGACCACCCTCATATGAAAAATTGAGTTGGGGTCTGCCCCAGTTCTAACGACTTTTTCAGAGGCTATTGGAACATTTTTCGCGACAAGACGTACCGACTTTTCTTTATCTTGTAGCGCTTTTAGGTTCTGCCTCGCAACTCTGGCTTCTGATTTACTCTGCGGGGGCAATGGTAGAATAGTACTCAGACATGGCAGATGGGGTTATTTCCGTATTCTGTCCGTTGGCAAACGCATTTTTCCAAGGGTCTTCCATATGTGTTAAATCGCTCAACCATTGAGCGTTCTTACTACCGTAAAAACCCAATACTTTATCAATAGTGTCACGCTGCTCACGAGTTACAGAGGAAGCATCGGAATTGTCTACTTCGGAAATTTTAAATTTCCCCTTGTTGGCTTCCCATAACTCGCGCACGACTGGACCGTTATCCCATGCTTGAACCTGTTCATCAAACAACACATCGTCGTCCCAAACAGTTGCCCAAGCCTGTGAATAATATACCAATTTCTGTAATTTCATGGATGTCATAGGACCAAGAACTTCCAAAATATATTG
>JABBAP010000009.1 GCA_018607905.1 Paracoccaceae bacterium
TTGGTAATGACGAGGTCGGGAGTTCGATCCTCCCTTGCAGCACCAGAATTTTTGCTTCGCAAAAATTGAGCTGCAGGGCTTTGCAAAGCAAAGCCAACTGAATCCCCACAATCACTGAACTATCGCGGCAGATGTTTCGCAGAAACATCGAGAGCATTCACTAAGCTAAGCCCCCTGACCTACGAGCTACGCCGCATCACGTTCTAGGTTCGGTAAACTATCGCAATACCAGAACCAGAATCTGTGGGGCCAAACGGACTTTTGTCGCCCTTCGTTTCGCCCCAAAAATTGTGGCTAAACCTGCTTTTCTTTGGCTCATAGGAAAAGGCGGTTGCGGGGTCAAACCCAGTTATATGCACATCCGCATCCCATGGATCACAAACCGTCGCATACAATTTGTCATCCCAAGACCGCACAGTGTCGATTACAACCGCATGCCCACCGCCGCCAGACCAGCCAACACCGGCAATAACGGGGCTTACATCAACTGATGGGCCGATGCCTTTGGTAAGGCCAACTTTTTCATGAACAATCTTAGAAACGTCTTTGGCCGAAACCCAATCGCCTTTCCAAGTTCCGCAATTCATAGTGTTTAGAACTCTGGCAATTAATTTTGGATCGCCACCGGAAACGGCAAAATCATGCGCTTTGTTTCCTTCAATCTTTTTGTACTTCGAAATCACATCTTGGGTGGTCTTTAGCGAAGACACATCCGGTCGTAATTTGTTAATTTTAAATACACACATGATTGCAGATGCGATAATACAAGAATTGTCCAATTCCTGTCCGTAAACTGCATGTACGTCGCCAAAACGCGTAAAGCGCGAAAACCAAGCCATAATAGCCACCCAAAATTTGTTTAAACTAATTCAACAAGGGTACTAGAATTTTCATTTTTTCGCAAACTTTTGAATTTGCGAAGGCGCAAAACAGCCCAAACCGACATTACCTAAGGCAATGTCGGTGAGGGCTGTATGAGAAAAATCTCATTCACTCAGCGGCAACTGGCCCACGCCAAAGCGCGCAAAACAGCATCACAGCCGCGAACCAATCCGCGGCCATGATCCCAAACAGCGCGAGCTGTGTTAGGCCTGTTTGCCCCATGCCAGTGCCCATCGCATAAACGCCGCCGATCATGGCGATCAGAAACGCGATATGCGCCAGCCACCGCAGCCCACGTTGCAGCCCAGCGCCGATCACAAACCACATAATCGCACCCGTAATCATCGGCACAAGGAACCCGCCGCCAGACACGACAATCACCACGATATGCAGCACCGCCGATACCAGCAACGCCATCGCAGCCACTCTAAATGGGCTTTCAGATTTCAACATATTTTCTACTCCGTTGGGCAGGGCATGCCAGCGGCGCCCCACATCAAAACATCACTTGCGTGCTCTTCCAAAGAATACGGCGCAGGTTCACGTCCACCCCCTGGTTTCCACGCGAATTGCAGAACCACATCATGCCCCAAATGGCCTGCGATCTCTTGGAAACTCAGCCCGCCGTTGGTTTCTGGATTGCGCAACTGTCCGCAAATTTCCAGCGATCCACGCCCGAACCACGCAGCCTCGACTGGAGCCAACCGCCAGTCCCCATCCACACCGGGGGGCGTGTGCGGCTGATCCGACGTCGATCCAACATGACAGGTCGCGCATTCCAGTGTTTCCACGCCAATTCGGCTTTCGCCTGCACGAATGTTCATACCGTGCGGGCGGGCCTTGCCATAACTCGGGCCAGACCACATCGGGCGATCACTTTCCCCCACATGACAGTTCGAACAACGCGGGTGCGAAACCACTTCATACATCCGCGCCCACGCCTCCAACCCTTGTTCCAGCGTCACATTCTGCGGAACCTCTAAATTGATTTCTTCGGCCTGCACCACACTAGTGGACAGCAGAACGGCGGCAATAATTGCTTTAATCTTCATCGCCTCACCTCACACAAAATCAATGAATTTGTTGAACGGCATCTCGCGCAAACGCTGCCCCGTCGCCGCGAAAATCGCATTCGCCAAAGCAGGCGCTGCAGGTGGCACGGGCGGTTCACCAATCCCGCGAATCTTGGTCTGGTTCTCCAAACCCATTACCGTAATCTCGGGTGTTTGATACAATCGCATCCCTTCCGCATCATGGTAATTCGATTGTTCCGCCATCCCATCAGCATAGGTTATTTCCGAATTCATCGCATGGCCAAGGCCCCAAATCACACCGCCTTTGACATGATTGTCAAAGTTGATCGGATCGACCACTTGGCCAACATCCGCCGCAACAAAGACCTTATCAATCTTGATGCCATCCTCTGTCATCGTCACTTCAACAACCTCGGCAACGGGCGTACCAAACGAACTTACAAACGCAACACCGCGTCCACGGTTTTCACCCAACGGGCTCCCCCAGTTCGACATCTCGGCAACCGCTTCCAAACACTTGCGCGCCACATCGTAATCACACATCGCAATGCGTGCCTCCATCGGGTCTAACCCCGCGGCAAGGATCGCCTCATCCACAAAACTCTCGCCAAAGAACCCCGCATGGGACGCCCCAACAGATCGCCACGAACTAACAGGCGCCAGCTCTGGCGCACGAAACCCCCGCACCCGCAAGTTGTCGATCTTGTAGGGCATATTCCAAGCGCCAGAAACGATCTGCATGTCTGGCCCGGGCGGCACAGGCAGCCCAGCGCGCGGCCCCTGACTGGCCAACGGCGAGGCCGAACAGATCGACAAATCTAGCGTTTCAATCGTGTCACCGCTGATCACCGCAGCCCCACGCCCCATCGCAATCTGACGCGGGAAATCATGCGCGAAATCTTCTTCCCGCGTAAACGTCAACTTCACTGGCGTGTCCTTCATTTGCATCGCAATTTCTGTGGCATAGCGGATTTGCTCAAACTCCAACCGATGCCCGAACGAACCGCCCGAATACTGGTTGTGCAAATGCACATTCGCCACATCCAAGCCCGTCATCTTCGCGATGTAATCCTCCACGAAACGCGGCATTTGGTGACCCGTCCAGATGTCTGCCTGCGTGTTTGTCACAACAACAATCGCATTCAACGGTTCCAACGGCGCGTGCGCCACATAGGGCGCGCGGTACTCGGCTGAAACAACCTCGCCGCCCTCCAAACCCGCAGGAACATCACCATCGTGACGCCACTCATCATCCAGCAATTCATCCGTGAACGACTCCGACAACACCTTCCAGTGCTCCGCCTGTTCCGCAGGATACGGCGCTTTGCCCCAGTCTGCTTCAATCGCATTCACTGCCTGAAATGCGCGCCACGTATTATCGGCAACAACCGCAAAACCGTTGGTCACAGACAGCACAGCCTTCACACCGCGCATGGCCTTGGCCGCAGTCGCATCATAGCCGTTTATCGCACCACCTTGGCGTGGGTTAGACCGAACAGAAGCATGCACCATCCCGTCCATTTCCAGATCAATGCCGTAGTTTTGCAACCCCGTCGATTTATCCACGATATCTTGGCGCAGCATGTCTTTGCCGATCAAACGCCACTCAGACGCTTGGCGCAAAACCACATCCGTCACGGGATCAATCGTCGCCGCCTTCGCCGCCAATTGCGTGTACGCCATTTGTGTTCCGTCAGGCAGCTCAACCGCCCCATTCGCCGTTTTCAACTGATCGACAGGCACGCCGCTTTCCATAGATGCCGCCAGCTTCAACGTCTCGCGTGCAACCGCACCGGCCGTGCGCAACTTGGTGAAACTGTCGGCCACAGAGGTGGACCCACCCGTCCCCTGCATGCCCAACAACTTGGTCGCATAACCAACAATTGTGCGCATTGTTTCTGCCGTGCCACTTTCATCGCGCGACATGAACGGCGCGCCTTCTTCAGCAAAAGCAGTGTTGTAATACGCCGCATCTGGCTTGCCAAAATCGGTGGCATATTGGCCGGGTTCAATGTCCAATTCCTCGGCGATCAGGATGGCCTGCATGTGTGCAACGCCCTGCCCGATATCCGCATGGGGCACGATCAACGTCACCGTCTCTGCGTCAATCTTGACCCACGGGTTAAACGCCGCTTCGCCTGCGCCCAGATCCGCAATCAACGGATTGTCATGCGGTGTGCGTGCTGCGTAAACGCCAAACGCAACACCACCCACAACGGCGGCAGACCCGATCAAAAATGCACGACGACCAATTGTTCTTAACTTGCCCATGATTACGCCTCGTTCAATGTTTTAGCTGCGGTTTTGACGGCTTCGCGAATGCGCGGGTACGTGCCACACCGGCACAGGTTTGCCGACATCGCGTTGTCGATATCCTCGTCCGTTGGCTCACTGTTCAAATCCAGAAACGACGCCGCCTGCATGATTTGCCCAGATTGACAGTACCCGCATTGCGCCACCTGATGGGCGACCCAAGCCGCCTGCACCGCGTGCAAACTGTCTGGCGTTCCCAACCCTTCGATGGTGGTTACATCCCCGTCCACATCACCAACAGTGATCGAACAAGATCGCACCGCCGACCCATCGACATGCACAGTACACGCGCCGCACTGCGCAATCCCGCAGCCGTATTTTGGCCCTGTGATTTTCAACTCATCGCGCAACACCCACAACAGGGGCATCTCTGGCTCTACATCCAGCGTATGTTCGGTTCCGTTGACTGTCAGCTTCATGGCAAAATCCTTTTATGCGGCGTGGCTGTCCTAAGAATAGCCTTCTTGCGCGAAATTGAAACTTGCAAATCATGCCAAAATACTAACAAATCGCGCCAAACCCAAAACGCCCATTCTCTTTTGAACACGCGAGCCTAAACTGATCCCATGGCCACACCGACCCGATATTACATTGCAGACCAAGTCCAAAGCCTCTGCGCCTACCTGCAAATCGCACCGCAGAACGTTTTGCGCCGTGCTGGCTTGCCTGATGATTTCTTTGATCTGGATGATCCGGGTCTTTTACCCCATCAAATGTTTGCCCTATGGGAGGCATCAGCCGTTGAATACAAACGCCCCGACCTTCCGATCATGCTTGCCAAGATCATCGCGCAAGGCAACACGGGATCAGTCGTGCTCGCCTTCACATGTTCCCACGTGGTCAGCGCAGGGTTTGATCGCATCGCCGTTTTCAAACCGCTGGTTGGCCCAATACTGCTGGAAACCAATCGTACAAACGACAGTTACACAGTATCAATCCGATCCACCATTGCTGGCCTGCCAATCCCACCAGTGCTCGCCGCCATGGACATTGTGTTTTTCGTTGAACTGGTCCGCAACACCACGGGCGAACATATCGTCCCGCTAAAGGCAACGCTGCCCGAATTTGTCAGCGGCATGAATCTGATCGAAGACCACATCGGCATTCCCGTCGAACAAGGCGCAACCATCTCCGTGACCTTCGCACCAGCTGTTGCCGACATGAAACTCGTCACCGAAAACCCATCCCTCTGGTCCTACTTTGAAAAGGATCTGCAACGCCAACTCGACGCCCAAGTCAAAGACACTCCAACCACAGATCGCTTGCGCTCTACACTGCACAAACTGCTGCCAAGCGGAAAGCACACTGCCGAACATGCCAGCCAACGGCTAGGCCTGTCCAAACGCACGCTCCAACGGCAACTCACAGCAGAAGGCACCACCTATCAGGCTGTCCTCGATGCCACGCGATCCGAACTGTCGCTGTATTACCTGCGCAAACACGACATGAGCGTCGATGAAATCAGCTATCTGCTGGCCTACCGCGACCCAAACTCATTCTACCGCGCCTTCCACAATTGGACAGGAATGACCCCCGCACAGGCCCGCGCCTCGGCGGCCTGACGAAACGTCACGGTTCCCAAATGAATTGCGACACTGCCATAGTGGCGCCATGACAGATCAACACCCCTTTGATGCCGCCATCCAGCTTTCCAATGACTCCGAAGGTATCTGGTCAGGCCACTCCAGCCCCGCCTACGCCAATATGGTTGGCGCGTTTGGCGGCATCGTCGCCGCGACCCTGCTCAACAGCGTCATGCTCGATACCCGCCGCACCGGCACGCCCGTGTCCCAAACCGTAAACTTCTGCACAGGGCTAGGCGCTGGCCCGTTCAAAATCGAAACCAAACTGCAACGCGCTGGCAAATACACCCAACACTGGAACACCGAACTGTCCCAAGGCGACACAATGATCGCCACCTCGTCCATCGTGATGGGCGCACGCGGCGAGACGTTTTCCCACCAACCAACACCCGCCCCAGATGTTGCGCCCGCTGCGGACATCGCCCCAATGTCTGGCAAACTGCCGCTGGAATGGATCAATCGCTACGACTATCGGTTTGTGAACGGCGGGATCGAAAGCATCGGCATCCCCAAAACACCGCTCGGCGACAGCCAAACCCGCGTCTGGATTGCGGATAATCCGCCCCGCCCGCTCGATTACCTCTCGCTTGCCGCGCTCGCAGATTGCTTTTTCCTGCGCCTGCTGCAAATCCGTGGCACGATGGAACCAATGGGAACCGTCACCCTCACCACCCATTTCCTAGCCACCGAAGAAGAACTCACCGCCCAAGGCAGCGCCCACCTGCTCGGCATCGTGGACAGCAACCGCATGCACAACCAATTCCACGATCAAACCATGCAAATGTTTGGAACGAGCGGCAAAATCCTCGCCGCAGGAACGCAGCTGGTTTGGTATCGTCAGTAGATTAGGGTGTATTAGTATTCGATTTTCTTCAAGCGCCACTCTGCAAGGTCTTTATAGAATCCATTCCTCTCATCATCAGACGAAACAATAAGATTGAGCCATTTTCTCGTATCATCCCATTTTTTGTTCATCCAATACCCTTGAGCGATAGTGTATCTCATACGTTGAAGACTTGGATCCTTTGGAAAATCAACTTCAAATTGCTCAAGCATTTTTTCAAGCTGGCTTAAAGTATTTGTAACCTGCGATTTATTGAAAAGGCCAAAATCTTCGCCATATTTTGATTTTGCTTTCCAACCTTTGATAGTTGCAAATTTCTTTAAATAGGCCGTTTTAGCTTCGGGACTCTTTGGAAATTCCGTGATTACCCGGTCATACCATGCAATGGATGCCTCAATGACTGGAATCCAAATGGTATCAATTGTTGTTCTCAACGATTTCTCATCTGAATAGAAATCACCATTTGCGATGAAGGACTTTGCCACTGCGTTGTCTAAAATCTGATCGGCTGTAGAACCGTAAACATCGCCAATTCGCGCGATTTTTTTCTCGATATCATATTGTGCCGCTTGAACTGGAAACCGAGCCAAAAGTTTACCCCATTCTCGTAGCGCAAGATCAACCCTGTTCTCAGAGAAGGCGATACTTCCCAAGCGAAAAAGTGCTTCTGCAATTTCTGCTTCTGGTGTCTCGACTTCAAAAATGATGTCAATGTAAGCCGCTTTTGATTGGGATGTTAAGCCATGCTCAAAAAGTGCATTTGCTTTGTCAATTGGCTTCGCAAGAGCCAACAAAGGAATTGCAGAAATAGAAATGGCCAAAATAAGTAAATGTTTCAAAATATACCTCAGTGATTAAAGTTAAAACGCCTTGAACGTAATAATCGTATGCGTGCGATCTATGCCGTCAATATCCAAGATATATTCGTTGATATACCGCCCGGTATCTTCGCCGTCAGGGATATACAGCTTTAGCAGCAAATCCCAATCACCACTGGTGGAATGCAGCTCGGCATAGGTTTCACGCAGCGCGATCTCGTCGGCCACGGCATAGGTTTTGCCCGGTTTACAGCGGATCTGGATAAAAACAGTATTCATGGCACGACCTTGTTCAAACATCTTTCGTTTCATGGTCTACCCAAATACAAAGAACGTCAATAACCAGCGGAGCAGCCAGAATGATAGATTGGAACGATGCGTTTTTAAACGGCGCCTACATCGACGGAGCACCCGATTACCTCGCGCGTTGGACAACATCCGCAACCGCCTTTCGCGCCCAGCATTCCGACGCGGCCTTGCACCAATCCTATGGCCCCGCACCGCGCAATCGGTTCGATCTGTTCCGCGCCCCAAACGCAAAAGGTACTGTCATTTTCGTTCACGGCGGCTATTGGCACCAACTCGATAAATCCTTCTGGTCGCATCTTGCCGCTGGCCCGCTGGCACACGGTTGGAACGTCGCATTCCCCGAATACACCCTTGCCCCAGATGCGCGGATTACCGACATCACCGCTGAAATCGCCACCGCAATCACCACCATCGCGGGCATCACAAATGGCCCGATCCGCCTCACGGGCCACTCCGCTGGGGGCCACCTTGTGTCGCGCATGAACAGCGTCACAGGCGGCTTGGCCCCCGCCATCCAAACCCGCATCAAACACACGGTATCCATTTCAGGCGTCCACGATCTGCGCCCGCTTGTGGCCACCGAAATGAACACCATCCTCGGCCTCGATGAACTAGAAGCCATCAACGAAAGCCCAGCCCTCATCGCGCCACTGCCCGACACCTCCATCACCTTTTGGGTCGGCGCAGGCGAACGCCCCGAATTCTTGCGCCAAACCCGTTTCATAACCGAGGCGTGGTCACGGCGCGGCGTTAACGCAACCGATCACTACGCCCCAAATGACCACCATTTTTCTGTCATCGAACCTCTAACAGACCCCAATTCCCCGCTCACGAAGGAGCTTTTGAAATGACCCAATTCCCACAAAAAGACCTGTTCCACATTCCCGATGGCCTCATCTACCTCGATGGCAACTCCCTTGGTCCGATCCCCAAAGCTGTCCCTGCGGCCACCCAAAAAATGCTGACAGACGAGTGGGGCGAACTTCTGATCCGTGGCTGGAACAAGGCGGGCTGGATGAACCAACCCACCAAACTCGGCGATCAAATCGCACCGATCATCGGCGTAGTCGCAGGCTCCGTCGCCGTAGGTGACACCCTATCGGTAAAAGTGTTCCAAGCCCTCGCTGCCGCGCTGCAACTCAACCCTGATCGGCGCAAAATTCTGTCCGATAACGGCAACTTCCCCACCGACCTTTACATGGCCGAAGGCTTGATCCGCACCATCGGCAAAGATCACAAACTAATCACCGTGGACCCGACAGACGTGATCAACAGCATCGACGATGACACCGCCGTCGTGATGTTGACGCAAGTCGATTACCGCACGGGCCGCCTGCACGACACTAAAACAATCACCGCCGCAGCCCATGCCGCTGGCGCAATTATGATCTGGGATTTGGCCCACACCGCAGGCGCGATGCCGATTGATCTGGCTGGCGCAGAATTTGCCGTTGGTTGCACGTATAAATACCTCAACGCGGGCCCGGGTGCGCCCGCCTTCATCTACGTGCGCCCCGATCTGATCGAAACCATCCAACCCGCGCTTTCAGGTTGGCTCGGCCACGATGCGCCGTTCGAATTTGAGCAATCCTATCGCCCAGGACACGCCATCGAACGCATGCGCGTCGGCACGCCGCCCGTGATCCAAATGGCATCCCTGCAAGTCGCGCTCGATATCTGGAAAGACCTCGATCTAAACGATCTGCGCGCCGCATCCATCAAACTGTCCGAACGCTTTATCGCTGGGATCGAAGCCACCTGCCCCGATCTAACACTCGCCAGCCCACGCGATCCAAACGCACGCGGCTCGCAGGTTTCTTTCGCATTCGATCAAGGATACGCCGCCATGCAGGCCGTCATTGATCACGGCGTCATCGGTGATTTCCGCGCCCCAAACATCATGCGCTTTGGCTTCACACCGCTGTATCTGGACGAATCTGACATCGACGCAGCCGTTGGAATCATTGCAAGCGTCATGACGCAAAAGTTATACACTGATGCCAAATACCAAACACGCAGCCGCGTAACGTGATCATTGTTTGGGGCTTGGAAACAATGCCCCAAACATGCCTTTTTTGAGTAGGTCTTTCTGGCTTTTTCGCCTCATTTCAGCCGTTGAAATCATTACATTGCATTTGAGTTAATGATGATTAAAGCGTTGCGAGTGTGTCCATGCCCATAGATCAATCTATGCCCTTAACGGTCGAAAATACCCCTGTGTACGATCCTGCCGTACGCCCGCCTGATTCCGGACAAATGGCCCAGCGCCCCCAAAGCGTGTCGAGCATTTTGGCAGGAACACCCATCACCACAGACAAAGGCGACCTGCCGATTGAGTTTCTGCAACCCGGTGATTTTATTCTAAGCAAAGACGATAACTTCGTTCCCCTCCGCGCCATTGGCAGCTATTCCGTGTCGCGCTGGGATATGGTTCGCCAACCAGAATTGCGCCCGATTGTTTTCCCGATCGGCAGCATCGGCAACGAAACCGAATTGCGTTTCTGCGGCATGCACCGCGTTTTTCTAACCTCCGTGTTTGCCGACATGATTTTTGGCACACCCGATGTGCTTGCCCCCGCCCGCAGCTGTGTTGGCCATCGCGGCATCTTTGAAGATGCGCGCAAAAAGCCGCCGCAATATTATCAACTTCTGCTAGATCGTCATGAGCTGATCGGTTCAGCAAACGCCTGGAGCGAAAGCCTCTTCCTCGGCGATGTTCCCAACCAAACCCAAGAACACCCGCGCGATTGGATCAGAGCAAATGATTTTGATGTGGCGCAAATCTTGCACACAGAAACCGCGCGCATGACCTTGGATCAACGGGAATCCCGCGTTCTATTTAACAAAATGAATGGCGATTCCGACGCTTAACATGATCAGCGTTTCGCCCTTTATAATAAGGGCGAAATTGTCCTGCATCTGTAACAATATGTTACTTGCGCGACTCAGATTTCAGGCATAAATCGAAAATTGCCCGCAAATGGGATTATCCAACTGCGCAAGCGGATTTTCTACATGAGAGTTTGCCATGAACAATCGCGTTCATACCCTACTCGTTATCCTATCAACAGTACTGTCCTTCGCCCTACCTGCCGCCGCTGATCCAGCTGTTGGCCTTTGGAAAACCGAACCAGATCGCAAAAACCTGACCTCCCACATTCAGATCCGCAAATGCGGCCCGAACCTTTGTGGCAAGATCATCAAAGCCTTCGATCCAACAGGTAAAGAAGTGAAAACCAAAAACGTCGGCAAAGAACGGTGGTTTCAACCCGTCGGCAACGGCATATACAAAGACGGCACCGTGATCGTGCCCTTGCTGAACGTAAAAGCCAAAGCACACATGCAACTTATCGGCCGCAAGTTAAAGGTAACAGGCTGCAAAGGTGTGGTTTGCGACGGCCAGACTTGGACTCGCCTCTAAGGGTTTTGGCGCAAGGTCCCGCCCGTCGGTTTGGGAGAGCCGAAAGGCGATGGATCGGTGCTAAATAGGTCCGAAAGGGCCAAACAGGGAGCGGCGGAGTGACCCCAACATCACTCCGCCAATTATTCTGTTCGCTCCGCCCGTTTCGCCAGCTTTTCCGCCAAATTGAACCCAACACCGGGACGCGACCACGGGCATTCGACGATGCAAATCGCGCAGCCTGAATTTTCTGCAAAATACGGGATGCAGGTGTCAAAATCCACGTACCACCGCTCCACCCCGCGCACCATTTTCTTGTCAGGTTCAATCGCAATCGGCGGGCAAGCATCTTCGCAAATTCTGCACTTTGAACAAAACTCATCGATCCCAAATTTCCGCTTTGGCGTATGTGCAAACGGCGCGTTTGTTAAAACCGCAGACAGCCGAAAAGACGCGCCAAACTCAGGATTGATCAGTGATCCGTGCTTGCCCAATTCCCCAAATCCACATTCCAACGCAGGCGGGATCATCAACATCTTGCCTGCCATCGGCCCTGTCGCGGCCTCGCCATCCCAACCCTGTTCACGCAACCAACCGCAAATCTTTTTTGACGCCGCCGCCGCACGCCCGTACTGGCGCACAACCTCGACCCCTGCACGAAATTCTGGCGCGTGTTTCACCTCGTCATAATCGTGCTGAACCCCCAGCATAATCACCGTCTGAAACTCTGTTTCTTGCCCTTCAAAAACCCACTCGGGTTGCAGGCCAGTCACCCCAACCATTTCACAATCACCAGCATCGACAAATTGATCGAGCGATGCAGTCCAAGCCGCCCCCGATTGCTGAACCGCAACCGCGTTCACGTCGGGCAGTACCGCATCCAAAACCACTTGCCGCTTGGCCCGTTCTGCCTGCATTTCCGCACTGTCGGGCTGCGCCATGTAGAACCATTTTTGCACATCCCCGAACGCAATATCATCAGGATTGGGCGCCCAAAACACCACTTCAGGGCGGCGCACAGCACCTTCACCAACCCCATTAATTGCATTTCCCGTCACATCTGGGCGGCGTGCAACCATATCTGGATTCGGGGTAAAGGGTCTGTGTGGATTGGGTTTTGCCATGATCCTTTAACGATACAAATGCAAAGGGGCTGGCGCAACACTCTTGCACCAGTCCCAAAATTCACTTTGATCTAAACCACTTACGGCGTGATCATTATCTTACCGTCCTTGATCTGCGTCGCCGCCGCCAGCCCAGACACCACATCGCGCAGCGGCAAATACGTCGCCACGTCCGTTTTCCACGTGCCATCCGCAAACCGCGTTTGCAACTCTTTTGCAAACCTCGGCATCTCTGCGCCATTCGCCTGCATCCACGGCGTCAGCCAGAACCCTTCGATCACTTTGGATTGGAAAATCAACTGCCCCATCTGCGTCATCGAAAACAGCTCTGGGTTCAATTTCCCGTAACTCACCCAGCGCGCGCGGTTTGGCATCATCGTGAACACCCGTTCCGAAATCGCATCCGTCACCGCGTCCAAAAATACCCGTGGTTTCAACTCACGCGAAGCCGCCGCAAACTGCGCATCAAAATCCGCCGCCGTTACATCCAATACAACCGTCGCGCCCAGCGCCTTTAGCCCCTCTGCCGCATCCATTCGGCGCACCAAACAGATCGTCTTCAACCCTTTGTCCTTGGCCAACCCCAGCATCAGTTTGCCGAGCTGGCTCGCCGCTGCAGACATCACAAAACAATCGCCGTTCTTTTCTGCGATATCGACCATGCCAACGGCTGTCAGCGGGTTCACAATCTGCGCAGCGCCGTCCTCATCTTTTACGCTTGGGTGCAGCGGAATACACATCATCGCCATGGTCACACAATATTCGGACCAAGCGCCTGTGGTCACAAATGAAACCCGCTGCCCAACCAAATTCTCGGCACCTTCGCCAGCCGCCACAACATCACCGCAGCCTTCAAAACCAGCCGCCGCACCTTGCACACGCGGCTGCCCGTATTCACCCTTGATGAAATGCAAATCAGACGGATTAACCGACGCCATGCGCAGCTTAATCAACACCTGCCCTTTGCCCGGTTTCGGCATTGGCAACATGCCATCGCTCAAATACTCCGCCGCATCGTCAATCATCGGCCCTTCGGATCGGCCCGAATACCCATCCAGCTTTTGAATTACAGAAAATGTCTCATTTGGTAGATCGCTCATCGCACAGTCCTTTTGATATGACGCCACGTAGAAGCGCGGCTATTTGCTTGGCATCAGAATAGCGCCCGCCGTAAGGTGTCAACAAACACGCTACGGAAACACGCGAAAGGACGCTCCCATGCTCAACGATCTCTTTGGTCTCTCAGGTAAAATCGCAGTCATCACAGGTGGCGGCTCTGGCATCGGTGCCATGATGGCGCACGGCTTTGCCCACGCAGGCGCGCGCGTTATCATCTGCTCGCGCAAACTTCATCAGGTCGAGGAAATGGCCGCGCAAATCAACGACACCAATCCCTCAGGCAGTGTCGAAGCATTTTCTGGCGATGTGTCTTCAGAAGAGGGCATCGACGCCATAACAGCAGAGGTTCTGTCGCGCACCGATAAACTCCATATCCTTGTGAACAACGCAGGCATCAGTTGGGGCGCACCCCTTGGCCAGTTCCCGCACATGGGCTGGGAAAAAGTGATGAACGTGAACGTCGCGGGCCTGTTTCACCTCACCCAAAAACTGCTACCAACCCTGATCGCCAGCGGCGTAGAGGGCGACCCGGCACGCGTTCTCAACCTCGGGTCCGTCATGGGCAAACACCCGCTTGGCGATGGCGCATACAGCTACTCCGCCTCCAAGGCCGCCGTGCATCACCTCACTGCGATCCTCGGCAAGGAACTCGCTGGCCACCAAGTCACGGTGAACGCGCTGGCCCCTGGCCCGTTCCAATCCAAAATGACAGCCTTCGCCACCGCAAACGAAGACCAAGCCAAGGCCGTTGGCGGCGATGTGCCCCTCAAACGCATCGGCAAACCGTCCGATATCCAAGGCGCGTCGTTGTTTCTGTGCTCGCAAGCAGGCGCATACGTTACGGGCGCAATTCTACCGCTCGATGGCGGCATCCACTTGATCACAGGGCCGAACCTTTTCGGCTCTGCAATGGGCTAACCCACCCGTGGGCATCACAATAGAAATCGCACAAGACGCCGCTGATTTGGCGTCTTGTTTTACCCTCCGCCGCACCGTTTTCATGGGTGAACAAGGCGTGTCCGAGGCAGAAGAGTTTGACGGCGAAGATGACATCTGCACCCACATCATCGCAAAATCAGATGGCGTGGCCGTAGGCGCGGCGCGGTTTCAAACCAAAGACAACGCCGTGAAAATTCAACGGGTTTGCGTGACGCCAGATCATCGCGGCAAAGGTTTTGGCGCTGAACTGATAGATTTTATCGCTCACCACGTGAAAACTTCACGGTCTGAACACCGATTAATCTTGGGCGCACAGCTCCACGCGATACCATTTTATGAAAAGCTCGGATTCACTGCATTCGGTGCAGAGTATTTAGACGCACGAATCCCCCACTCCGATATGGAAAAATTCGTCTAAAAAGAGAGTGACATCAGCCGTAAAAAGCCAACATCAAAACCAACAGAATGAATCCGGCGATAAGCCCCATCGCGAATGCAGTCGCAAATATTATTGTCATTGTTACCCCTAACATTTTCTACTCGACATCGGGCGGTACATTTACAAAAGCCCGATGTAATTTTTGTCCTGCACCCCATCTGTGCAACCCAAACTAACTCTTCAAGGTTAACCCCCGATTATTTCTTGTCCTAACATGGCGTAAGGGCAACTTTTATGAAACATGTTAAACTTTCTCATTCGCGTTGCAAAAATGCAATTACCGTCTGCACTGGTCTCAAAATCCCGAATTTTAACGCAAAACCAGCCTTTGATGCGCAGCATTACGCCACATTCTTGCCACACTTGCCGCAAGCCAGCTGAAACAGCGAATTCACCCTACTGCAACTTCACCAGAAACCCTTCGCCCGTGCCGTGAACCTTATCGCGTGGCACGATCAACACACGCTCCACACCCGTTGGTATTTGCACACCACCCAAAGACCGCGTGAACGGTTGCTCGTTCACATGGGGGTGCGCCAACACACGGTAGCCGAGTTCGGTTCCGTCTTCCAGATACACGCCCCAGCCGTCCGCGTAATGCTCCCAGCCCGTGTCGCCATGTTTCAACGTCACCGAAAATGACCAAGACCCACCCGATTTTCGCGCATCCACCTTTGTCACTTCGGGGGAATCAGCAAACGCCGCCCCTGCAAAAACCATCGCTACCGTTGCCCAAACGCCTATTTTCATCGCAAATCACTCCTTTTGACGCCCTTGTTAACAAGAAATCATACCAAAGGCATTTCACTTGTGCGTAATCCGCGCTAAACGGCCTCGTCCGCTCAATGGACATGTCCAAACTTAACTCTAGGAGAACGAACATGGGCTACCGTGTTGTTGTCGTGGGTGCCACAGGGACTGTGGGCCGCGAAATGCTGAACATTCTGGCTGAACGCCAGTTCCCGATTGACGAAATCAAGGCACTTGCATCGCGCAAGAGCAAGGGTACGGAATGCGGCTTTGGCGACAAGACGATAAAGAGCGAGGATCTGGACACCTTCGACTTTACGGGTTGGGACATTGCACTGTTCGCAATCGGGTCAGAGGGCACGAAAAAATATGCGCCGATCGCCGCGAAAGCTGGCTGTATCGTCATCGATAACTCGTCGCTGTACCGCTACGACCCCGATGTGCCGTTGATCGTGCCAGAATGTAACCCTGACGATATCATGGGCTACGCCAAGAAAAACATCATCGCGAACCCGAACTGTTCAACCGCACAGATGGTTGTCGCCCTGAAACCGCTGCATGACCGCGCCACGATCAAACGTGTTGTTGTGTCCACGTATCAATCCGTTTCTGGCGCTGGCAAACAGGGCATGGATGAATTGTGGCGTCAAACCAAAGGCATGTACGTTCCGGGCCAAGAATTGCCCCACGGCATCTTTACCAAAGACATCGCCTTTAACGTGATCCCGCACATCGACGTGTTCATGGATTCTGGTGACACCAAAGAAGAATGGAAAATGGTCGCCGAGACGAAGAAAATCCTCGACACCAAAATCAAAGTCACCGCCACTTGTGTGCGCGTGCCTGTGATGGTTGGCCACTCTGAATCGATCAACATCGAGTTTGAAGATTTCATCGACGAAGAAGAAACCCGTGAAATCCTGCGCGAAGCACCGGGCATCATGGTGATCGATAAACGCGAAGACGGCGGCTACATGACACCGCGCGAATGTGTTGGCGAATACGCCACCTACATTTCCCGCATCCGTCAGGACAGCACAATCGACAACGGCATCAACCTGTGGTGCGTGTCTGATAACCTGCGCAAAGGCGCGGCCCTAAACGCCGTACAAATCGCCGAACTTCTGGGCCGCCGCGTTCTGAAAAAAGGCTGATACCCCATTTTTGGAGCGTGCATTTCGTGCGCTCCAAACGCCTATTTCCCCAAACTCAAAACTTTTTTCCAAGAATCCGCCGATGGGCTGCGTCTGAAGTGTGTGTTGGTTGAACCCCAGCCACCACACGATACACTGACGTCATAACAACGAATGGAATTCTCATGCGCGCTCTTATGTCTGCCCTTCTTCTTACAACTGCCCTGCCTGCTTTCGCCGATACCTTTGAACTTGATACCGATGTCACAGCGGCGCTGATAACGGGGAACGGCGGCGTCGTGACCTATTCCGCTGATGTCGCGCTGCCAGCCGGTCGTCACACGCTCATCGCCTTTGTCCCCAGCCTCGGCTACCAAGAAACAGTTCTGGCAACACGCATCGGTGACCCAGCCACGGTGCGGGTCATCTCGCAATCTTCAACCACCGAATTCGCAAGGCCAATCGTACGCGAACCGTCAAACGCCCAAACCGCCGCGCAGGGCGCACTTGATGCCGCCGTTTCAGCACAGCGCGCCTTTGAACAAACCTATGAGGCCAAACAGGCTGAACGTATCGCCGCACAAACGCAGCTAAAGCTAATGCAAGTCACCGCAGAAACGGGCTTTGGCACACCAGACAACGGCCTAAACGCGGAACAACTTATCGCCGTGGCAACTGCGCTCGGGGAAACCACTAAACAGGCCTCCCTTGCCGTGGCATCCGTAAAAACCGAACTCCTTGCGATGGCTCCAAAACGCAAAGACCTGCAAAAAGACGTGGAACACGCGCAATCCACTTTGAACGCGCTAACCCCAACACAGCACGGCGAGTTGGTTCAAGTCACCACCCAGATCGAAGTATCCACCGCACAAAATGCCAAGGTTGAAATCGACAATCTTGAGGATGCACGCTGGTCCCCGACCTACACCGCTGAACTGGCCCAAGACGGCGCAAACGGCACACTTTTGTTGCACCGCGAAGCCCGCGTTTCGGTTGGTCGTGCGGGCAGCAAACCGCTCGATGTTTGGGGCGCAGTAGATATCACCCTATCCACCGCCAACCTGTCGGAACGCACCGACACCTACATCCCCTACCCAAATATCCAAACCTTGATCGACGCCAACCGGCTGCGCAAAACCAAATCCGTCAGCGGCAGTTACAGCACGCTAGACCTGTCCCAAGACGAAGCCCGCTCTCCAGAGCCAGTGGCCGTGAGAGCAGAAATGACAAGCAACGGCACATCTTTCGCAGGCCAAACACTGCTGTTCACGCTCGGCGGAAAAAGCAGCATCGACTGGGCCACGGACTCCTCCTCCTTTAACATCGACACCCTGACCTTCGAACTTGATCTTTACGCAATGGCGAATGCCGCCAACGATCAAACCGCGTTCCTGTACACTGATCTGAAAAACGAAACGGGCGGCGTGCTGCTGGCAGGCCCTGTTGAACTCCACCGCGACGGCACGTTGATCGGGCGCACAAACCTGCCGCAACTCGTTCCAAACCAAGACGAACCAATCGGCCTTGGTCCGCTTTACGGCATCCAAATCAAACGCGACACCCTGTCAGTAGAAGAAGGCGACAGCGGATTTATCACCTCCAAATCCGAAGTGAACCGCAGCTATCGCACCTCGCTCACTTCGTCGCTTGGCTATGACATGCCCGTCAAACTGCTTGATGTGATCCCAACCTCCGAAAACGAAGACCTCGTGATCCGCATGGATGCCAGCCCGCGCCCAACAGAGGAAAACCGCGATGGCAAACGCGGCGTGCTTGTCTGGGGCTTTGATTTGGCGTCTGGCGAAACAGAGGTCATCAATTTTGGCTATGAAATGAAGTGGCCAAGCGGGCAAACGCCAATCCAGAAGTAAAAATTGAGATAAATTAGCATTAATTTCAATTGGTTGGGTGTTTTGTGTCAGGTTTTCGCAATCGGGCGCTTGAACTCCCAACCACAGTTCCCACTTGACTCCTACGTCAGAAGGAACAGGTTTCAACCTGACGTAACGATAAAGAAGGGGACTCAAAATGAAAAAATTCGTCACATTACCCGCGATTGCAGCGGCTCTAACGATTTCTGCCACACCATCTTTGGCTGACGGTCACACCCCATACAGCAGCTACGACTAGGTCGTGGTCGTGCCAGCTGCCCTGTGCCAAAACACAATGGATGAATTGTCTCGTTGGGCCTACGGAGAGCTGCAATACACAGTTTTGGCCGTGGCCACGTCGCGCAAAAGAATAACCTGCGAAGAAGCACGCCCGACACAGGCTTACATGGTCACATCTGATGATCAGGACGCCGCAAACGACGCCGCGCTCGCGCAATGTAACGCCAATCGTGGCAAACAAGGGCGCTGCGCAATCATCGCAACAGAGTTCGGCGCAAGTACTAACGTATTACTCAGGTAGGGGACTCTCTTCGACGGCACCGCGCTGATTAAACGGAGAGAGGGTCATTGGCAGCCTCCAGAAATGGAGGCTGCCATTGTCTTTTTAAGCAGGTGATTTTTAAACGGTCACAAACCCGTTGTTCGCAGGATCATACTGGATCATCGCGCCCGAACGGATATCAATCGACACGCCGTGCAGCGCCAAATCACCGCTTTCAACACGCTCGCGCACAAATGGGAACGTCATCAGGTTTTCCAGCGAAATCAGCACAGATTGTTTTTCCAACTCTTTGATCTGCGCCGCCTCATCGCCCCCACTTGCAACAACACGTTCGTACCCAGGGCGCAAAATATCCATCCAACGCCCGACAAAGCTGGTATCTTCCTCCAGCTCAGGCGCTTGTCCAGAACACATCGCGTGGCATCCGTTGACGCCACCACATTGCGAATGCCCCATGATGATCAAATTCACGACCCGCAGCGTGTTCACCGCATATTCAATCGCCGCAGATGTTCCGTGGTAATCTTTGTCAGGCGCATAAGGCGGGACCAAATTCGCGATATTGCGGTGGATGAAAAACTCCCCCGTGTCGGCCCCAAACAGTGATGTCGCATGCACACGACTGTCACAACACGAGATAATCATGCCGCGCGGGTGCTGCCCTTCGTCGGCCAATTTCGTGTACCATGCTTTATTTTCAGAATAGGTTGTCGCACGCCAGCCTTGGTATCGTTTCACCATCGAAGACGGTAACGGTTTGGCAAAGTTCATTCTGCAACACTCCAAAGTTTCAATCCTTTTCCTAAACTTATAAGCAAATTACAACCTCTACAATTTTATCAGGTAAGGATTGAGAAACCTAGCCAATGCTACACCAGCCTTGGGCGAAATTAATCAATTGGGTACATCATGCAAAATTCAACTATTACCGGTGGCAACGTACAATACCTTACAATCAACGAACCGTCCGTGGTCGAAATCAACGCAATCGCCAGCATTCAAAACTCCTTGGGGCCTGATTCAGGGCGCGATGTCGTTGAACGCGCCGCTTTCGAAGTATCAGACCGCCTCAGCCGAATGGAATATGCTTTGATGAACGGCGACTTGGACAAAACCTCTAAAATTGCATCTGGCCTTGTCTCCATCAGTCAGCAAATCGGCCTGACAAAATTTGCAGAAGTCGCCAGCGATCTGATTAGCGCGGTCGACAGCAATGATTTCGTCGCCATCGCGGCAATCAGCAACCGTCTTTTACGCCAAGGGGAACGCGCACTTTACGACGCGATCAACCTGCCTGATGACGAACCGTATCCATCCTAACATAAGCGGGCTAAATCAACGCAGCACCCGCAAACAAATCTTGCGCTGGTGCGATGTGACCAACCTCCAACCCAGCAAAATTATGCTGCTTGGGCCGCAACCGTTTGGCCACGCTCGGATGATCGGCATCTGCAACCCCTAACCGCACCAACAGGGCCGCCATCGCGCATTCTGATGCGCGTGTGGCCCCGTCTTCAATCTTGAGCGCGACACCAAGCCCGCGTTCAGGCAGAATCGCGATAAACACACCCTCTGCCCCCGTCTTAATCACCGTGCGCCCGTCCATTGCATTCATCAACTCGGTGCAGGCACGGCCCTCGCCCGCCACCAAATCAGGATGCGCCTTCATTGCGGCCACCAATTCCGTAGCCGCCGCCGATCGCACCGCGCCCAGCGCAGAAGGGTCCGCCATCCGAGCCATTGCCGTCGCCAATCCGCGCAAAGACGCGCCAAAATTCGGCGCAGAACAGCCATCAATCCCGTATCCAGCCGTTGTCTCGCCCGTCATCTCCTCAAACGCGGCCAAAACCGCCTTTTGCACGGGGTGGTCAATCTCCACATATTCCGACCCACCGCCCAGATGCTTGTTCAGCGTCAAAAACCCACTGTGCTTGCCCGAACAATTATTGTGTGTCCGATCAAAGGCTTTGCCAGCACAAATCAACTCGTCGCGTTCAAATTTCCCGCTTGGTTCCTGCGGTCCACAGCGCAAATCGCTCTCACCCAGCCCCAGCTCTGCCAACCACACATCCACACGATCCGTGTGAATATGCGCGCCCTGATGGGATGCACAAGACAACGCCAATTGCTGCGTGCTCAACCCAAATTTCGCCGCAGCACCGCTTTCGATCAACGGCAAAGCCTGCAACATTTTCGATGAAGACCTCGGCAAGGTGACAGCACTGCTATCGCCCCATTCTGCAACAACCGCGCCGCGCGCATCGCACACAACGGCGCGCCCCCGATGGACACATTCCAAAAAGTCACCGCGCCACACTTCTGCCACATTCACCCAAGAATTCATCACTTTGCTCCATTTTCCGCCGAAAACTGCGGCGTTTTAGCCCGCCTACTGGCAAATTTCCCTGATATTCCGTAGAACAACGGCCATAAGAATACCACATTGTTTCCGTATTAAAGGGGTGATCGCAAAAATGCGACTAAAGTCAAAAACCATTTCAGTTCAGAGGCTGAGAGATAATATGATACGTTCAATGGCATATACCTGCGGCTTCATGGCCATGTGTTTGGCAGCCGCCAGCGTCGCTTACGCGCAGGAATCAACCAACCGCGTCGACGCGAAAACAGATTGGTCCGTCTTCGTGGAAGATCAACCAACCAAAGAATGTTGGATTGTGTCCAAACCAACAAAAATCGTGAACACACGGGGCGGCCAAGTTGTGTCCGCTCGTCGTTCCGACATTTTGTTGTGGGTCACCTACCGCCCGTCGAATGGCATCAACGGTCAAGTTTCCTTTACCGGCGGCTATGCTTTTGATCCAGAAAAACCGGTTCAATTGGATATCGGTGGCAGCAAATTCGATCTTTTTGTAGACGGTGAATATGCGTGGCCAGCCACAGCAACCGACGACAACAAAATTCGCGAAGCACTGAAGCGCGGTTCCTCCGCCATCGTCTCCGCACAGTCCCGTCGTGGCACCCAAACCAACGACACCTTCTCCTTGAACGGCTTCACCGCCGCCCTAGCAGAAGCCGAGAAACGCTGCGGTTAAACCCTTTAAGGGCGTTATTCGTAACGTCCAGGGCTACCCAATACCGTTTTCATGCTATAATAGCCCTCAATCCCCCGATTGAGGGTTTTTTGTGATTTGCGAGTTATCCAAGTCAAACATACATTTCTAAATTCGAGACCGCGCTTGCATTCGCTGGCGCATTCGAATTTTGAAATGTATTCAATAGAACGCGAAACGCATATTTTGGAATCACCATGACCGTACCTGCACCGATCACGCCAAACGTCCTGACAATCCCGCGCAAGCAGGATGAAACGGCGTTGCCGAACCTGATCGGCCTGACCCGTGATCAACTGACAGACGCTTTGCAAAACGTCGGCATCAAGGAAAAGCAGATCAAAATGCGCCACGCGCAAATCTGGCAATGGATGTATGTCAAAGGCGTGCAATCCTTTGACGACATGACCAACCTGTCCAAAGACATCCGCGCCAACCTTGCAGAACAATTCCAGCTGTCGCGCCCAGAAATCGTAACCAAACAAGTGTCCAGCGATGGCACCCGCAAATACCTTATCCGCATCGCTGGCGGACACGAGGTAGAGGTCGTCTACATCCCCGAAAAAGATCGCGGCACGCTGTGCGTTTCCTCCCAAGTGGGCTGCACCCTAACCTGCACATTCTGCCACACAGGCACCCAAAAACTCGTGCGCAACCTTTCAGCCGCTGAAATCGTTGGCCAAATCATGATCGCACGCGATGACCTGAACGAATGGGATATCGAACCGGGTGAAAAGCGCCTCGTGTCCAACATCGTTTTGATGGGCATGGGTGAACCGCTCTACAACACCGATAACGTGCGCGACGCCATGAAAATCGCGATGGACAACGAAGGCATCGCCCTATCGCGCCGCCGCATCACCCTGTCCACGTCGGGCGTCGTTCCAGAAATTTACCGCGTTGGCGATGAAATCGGCTGCATGCTCGCCATTTCGTTTCACGCCACCACCGATGATGTGCGCGACGTGCTCGTCCCGATCAATCGCAAACACAAAATTGCCGAATTGCTGCAAGCCTGTCGCGATTACCCCCGTCTTTCAAACGCGGAACGCATCACCTTCGAATATGTCATGCTGAAAGATGTGAACGATTCAGATGAGGACGCCCACCGCCTTGTGGAATTGATCAAAGGCATCCCCGCCAAGATCAATCTGATCCCGTTTAACCCATGGCCGGGCGCCCCATATGAACGCTCTTCAAACAACCGAATCCACCGTTTTGCCGATATTGTGAACGAAGCAGGCTATTCCAGCCCTATCCGTAAACCCCGCGGCGAAGATATCATGGCTGCATGCGGACAGCTCAAAAGCGCGACAGAACGCGCCCGCAAATCACGCGCCCAAATGGAACGCGGCATCGAGGGACTATAATTTTATGCGTTACTTTTTAATGATTCTTACGGCGTTTGCCCTGATTTCCTGCGGCAAACCCTCTAAATTCAAAACCTACAACGGCCCGCAAGTGACCCAAATCCTTGTGGACAAAACCGCCCGCAAAATGTGGCTCCTTCACGGCACAAAGGCGCTCAAATCCTACAAAATCGACTTGGGTTTCGCGCCAGCAGGCCACAAATTCAAAGAAGGCGACGGGCGCACACCCGAAGGCGTCTACCGCATTGATCGTCGTAACCCCAACAGCAGTTACCACCTGTCCCTTGGCATCAATTACCCCAACAACCAAGATCGCGCCAAGGCCCACGCCGCTGGCGTTTCACCGGGTGGCGATATTTTCATCCACGGCGGCCCAGTTCTGCGCAAAAATCGCAAGAAAGCAGATTGGACAGCGGGCTGCATCTCGGTCACGAACAAAGAGATGGAAGAAATCTACGCGATGGTCAAAGACGGCACACCGATTTTGGTCAAACCCTAGTAGTCAGTCGCTGAAGTCTTAGGACCCCAACACCTGCACCCACCAGATTTTGCCGTTGCTTTCCTGATGCCAGCTAAACCCAACATTCGTAGCATTCGGGTGCAAAATACCAGCACGCGTCACAGGATCACGCATCCACGCATCCAATGTTTCCAGATCGGTTTCAAAAGTCTCGGACAGGTTTTCTGAAACCAGCTTACCGGTGTAACCCGCACGCTCGACACGCTGGATCGGGTTGGACCCGTCAGATCCAAAATGCCAAGGGCGATTTTGACGCGAAATATCCAACGCATGTGTTTTCGCCGCCGCCGTCAGTTGCGGTGACAATTCCACAGGGTTCAAACCACGCGCCTGACGCAGCGCATTTACCGTATCCAGATGGCGGAATTGGATCTTGGAAACGTCTCCTGCCTTTATCCGAAACACTTTGCGTTGATTCGGATCAGAAGGCGTCGTCGTACAGGCGGACACTGCAAACAAGACGGATAAAACTGTAAGAACTACGCGCAACATGGTATTCACCCCAAAAATATGGCCCAAGTAGATGAGCTTTGTCCCTTGCTCTACTGTGGTTTAGCAGGATTTTCAAATCCCATTCGCAACTTTACGCCAGTTCGCGCTTGTTTGAATTGAATCTGTGCTCACAAAGCCGTAATTTAACGTCAGATCGACATAAACGGAAACAATTACCATGTCCGACACCTTTAAAATCACCCGACGCGCCTTCACTGGTTCAGCTTTGGCCAGCACCACGCTCGGCACCGCAGCACTTGCGCAACAAACCAACGATCCTGCGCTGTACCAACAGCTCAAGAACGAGAACGTGTCAAACGCCGAAACAGGCGCGGTAAAACGCAATATTTCTGGGTTTACCAACAAAGATTGGCGCCCGTATTTCTCCAACACACGCAACGGCGTCATTCTGGTGGATACCCTCAGCCGTGCGCTGCATTTTTGGTCCGAAGACCAATCGGTGTACAAGCTATTCCCGACATCCGTGCCAGAAACCCCTGAATTGACCCGCACAGGCCGCACCAAGATTACCCGCAAACGGGTCGGCCCTGATTGGCGTCCAACCCCGAATATGCTGAAACGCAACCCAGATTGGCCATCTTACATCCCAGCAGGGCCCGATAACCCGCTCGGAACACACGCGATGTACCTCACATGGAAGTTTTACCGCATCCACGGCACCCACGACACGCGCAAAATCGGCCGTCGTTCGTCCAGCGGCTGCATCGGTTTGTTCAACGAACACATCGAGGAATTGTTCAATCTCAGCAAGGTCGGGACACAAGTGTTGCTAATTTGACGACATTTGCTTTCTGCATGCCCAAAATCCGCCACCTTCCAGTTGCATTGCCGATTCGTAGCTGTTTAAACCGCATTACGAGGTACAGTCTTGGGTGTGCGTCGTAGGGTCTCACTACCTTGCCCCTCAAACGACGTACAAAACTTTGGAGAATCAAAATGAAAAAAATCGCACTGGCAGCAGCCATGTCCGTAGCAGCATCCGCCGCTTTCGCTGGTAACGTATCAGAACCACAAGTTGACGTTGTAGAAGTTGTAGAAGATTCATCTTCTTCTTCCGGCGCTCTTCTGCCAATCTTGGCACTGCTGATCGTTGGCGCAGCTATCGCAGCTTCCGACTAAGCAATTCAAATCGGGTTGCAAGAGCAGCTCGTGTGAATTTTAAAGGGATGATCTTCGGGTCATCCCTTTTTCGTTGCTAAACCTTGTTTCGAAAAGCACGGCTCGAAACAGATACCGAATTTCCCGACGGATCTTTCCCATTGGAAAATTCATATCCAGGCACACGGTGGATCGCGCCAAACTTCGGGTGCGCGGCAACAAACGCTTCAACATCGGCCACATCAAACACCAGCTTCACCAAAACCTGCCCCATCTTTTGCGATTTCGCCGCCTTATGCAGATTGATCACGCCGCCCCCGTCAGGATGGTTCAACTCAACAATCCGATCCGTCGGATCACGCAAGGCAACAAACCCAAACGTCTCTTCATAAAACGCGATGCTCGCCTCTACATCCTTGGCGTAAATCACGACCCTTCCAAAAACAGTCACGCAACCCCTCCCTTCTTTTGGCCAAAAATATCCAAATTACCCTACTTCCAGCGCCAACAACGCCTGCAATCCAACACGATAATCTGGGTATTTCAAAGCCACACCCAACTCATCCTTGATCCGATCATTGCGCACCCGTTTGCTCTCTGCATAAAAACTCCGCGCCATCGGCGTCATTTCCGCCGCCTCATACTCCACCGCCTCTGGCAGCGGCACACCCAGCAGTTCCGCCGCATAGCCAATCACATCTTGGGGCGGTGCGGGGTCATCATCGCACAAATTATACACCGCGCCTGCATTGGGCTGCGCAATACTCGCCGCCAGAACTTGCGCGATATCTTCAACATGAATGCGCGAAAACACTTGGCCTACTTTGATAATGCGCCGAGCAGTGCCTGCCCGCACCTTGCTAAACGGCCCCCGCCCAGCCCCGTAAATCCCCGCAAGTCGAAAAATATGCAGCGGCAAGCCCATCTCCTGCCATTCGGCCTCGGCCGCAACACGCCACTGTCCGCGCCGCGTCGATGGCGTCAGCGGCGTGGCCTCATCGACCCAATCCCCTTGATGATCGCCGTACACACCCGTCGTCGATAAATATCCAACCCATTCAAATTCACGTTTGGCAATTTCACCGCGCAATTCGCGCAAAACAGGGTCCCCCGCCGCGTCTGGCCCAGCCGAGATCAGCAGATGCGTCGCCCCGTCCAAATACGCCCCCATATCTGATCCAGGAAACAGAACGCTTTCCACACCATCCTGCGCCCGCTTCCCCCCAGATCGCGACGTACCAATTACCCGCCAATCGTCAGCCAACAAGGGCACCAAGGCCTGCGCCGAATACCCGTGCCCAAAACTCAATAAAACCGACATCCAACCTCCGTAGGGCGGGCTTCAGCCCGCCAATCTTTCCACCGCCCAACGGGCCGCATCTGCAACCGCACCGTCCGTATCTTCAACCAGCCCCTGCACAACAGGCACAAGGCTCAAATCCCCAGAATTTCCAATGGCATAACAGACGTTTCGAACAAATCGGTTGCGTCCAATCCGTTTCACTGGCGATCCAGAAAACAACGCCCGAAACGCCCCATCATCCAAAACCGCCAAATCCGCCAACCGCGCGGTCATTAACTCGGCACGTCCGTGATATTTCACTTCTGCTGCACGCTGCGCAAACTTGTTCCACGGGCACACCGCCAAACAATCATCACAGCCATAAATTCGATTTCCCAGCCCAGCCCGCAATTCCAAATCCACAGGCCCGTGATGCTCAATCGTCAAATAGCTAATGCAACGCCGCGCATCCAATTGATAAGGCTCAACAAACGCATTTGTCGGACACACATCAAGGCACTTGCGGCAATTCCCGCAATGGTCAACCTCGCCCGTCGAAATATCCAATTCCAACGTCGTGAAAATCGCGCCCAGAAAAAACCAAGACCCCAGCGCGCGCGACACAACATTCGTGTGTTTGCCCTGCCAGCCCAAGCCAGCCGCCTGCGCCAACGGCTTCTCCATCACGGGTGCCGTGTCCACAAACACCTTAATCTCGGCCTCGGCGTCTTGTTCGATCAACCAACGTCCAACCCGTTTCAGCCGCTTTTTCGCAACATCATGGTAATCGCGATTTTGCGCATAAACACTGATCGCCGCGCGGTCTTTATGCTCCAAAACCTCTAATGGATCATGATCGGGGCCATAATTTTCGGCCAACATCACCACAGATCGCGCCTCTGGCCACAAATCAGACGGCGATCCACGCCACCCCATCCGCTCCGCCATCCAGCCCATCTGCCCGTGGTGCCCCGCATCCACAAATGCCGCCAGCCGCGCACCCGTTTCGGGCACCGCGTCGGGTTTACACACACCAAAGTCAGAAAAACCCTCAGCCAGCGCCTTTTCGCGCAGCCTGTCGGTTAAGGACATTAAAAGTCTAGGTCAGAATAATGTGGCGGTTGCGGAAACCCTGCCACCTGATCTGCCAACAAAGATCGAAACGCAGGGCGCGATTTAATCTTCGCATACCAATCTTTCACCAACTCGTTGCGGTTCCAATCCACGTCCGAAATATAATCCAGACACGAAAGCTGCGCCGCAGCCGAAAAATCTGCCAACGTCATGCGATCCCCCGCCAGCCAACGCCGACGATCCAAAAGCCACCCCATATAATCAATATGAAACTTAACTTTTGTGGAGCCCATTTTCACATTTTTGCTGTCAGGATACCCACGGCCCATGATCTTTTTGTTAACCCGTTCCCCCAGCAGGTTCAACGTCACTTCACGGTAGAATTTATCATCAAACCAAGCATTTAGACGGCGAACCTCAGCCCGTCGTTCTGCCCCTTGCGGAAACAACGCAGGCTCTGGATGCTTCTCTTCCAAATACTCGCAAATCGCCGTGCTGTCAGACAGGGTCAGCTTATCGGTGCGCAAAACAGGCACCTGCCCACCGGGGTTTAAGCGCATGAAATCCGCACGCTCCTCCCAATATCGCTCCTCAACCAACTCAACCTCGATCTTTTTCTCTGCCAGAACCAAACGGACCTTGCGCGAAAAAGGAGACAACGGAAAATGATAGAGCTTGTGCATGGAGGACGGCCAATTAAATACGTTTCGTCTATTTGAACCTAAACCCCAAGTATTTCAACCGCTCTCGAAACAATCTGCGCGCCCATCCGCCGCAATTGTTCTTGCGCCCGAGATAATCTGGCGCGTCCGCTTCTTTGTATACGATGTTGCACGGCTCGCAGATCGTTTCTTCGGGCTTGGCAAAATCGCCGCCAACCGCCCGGCCTGCACGCTTGTTATCTTGTTTGGCTCTACCCCAAAATAGTGCCGCCCCGCCGCCGCAGCGCCGAAAACGCCCTCATCCATCTCGGCGATGTTCAAATACACCTCAACGATCCGCGCTTTGGGCCAGAACACCTCGATCAACAGGGTAAACCACGCCTCCATACCCTTGCGCACCCACGTTCGCCCTTGCCACAAAAACACATTCTTCGCCACTTGCTGGCTAATCGTGGAGCCACCGCGCACGCGCCCATCATCCGCCAGCGCCGCCTTTATCCCTTCAATGTCGAACCCGAAGTGACTGCAAAAATTGGCATCTTCCGCCGCCACGACACTGCGCGCCATCACGGGTGAAAACTCCTCAAGCGGCGTCCAATCGCGCGAAACTTCGCCCAACCGCATCCGTTCAGCCACGTAATAATACGTCATGTAGGGGTTCACAAACCGCAGCATCACAACCAACACAACGCTAATCGCCACCCCGATCATTGCCCCAAAAAACACCCACTTAAAAACCCGCCGCGTCCAGCGCCGCCACACAGATGTAAACCCATCCGCGGCCTTGCCAACGCGCCCCTTCTTTCGCGGTTCCCTTATCTTTTTGCGCAGTTTGGCTGCGTCGTCATCGGCCATCACAATCCCTCTGCCCCCACAGTCCGCCAAGAAACCGCTCAAATCAACCTAACAAAATCACCAAAGGCCGCAGGTCAATCACACCTACGGCCTTCTTTTGTCTTCAAATACTCAAATCAGGCGGTCTTTGCACCGTCCTCTTGCGTCAAAGGAGCGGGCAAATGCGCCAGCATTTCTTTCGGGCAAACCTGCACGAAATTCGCCTTCTCTTCCTCCCACAATCGCAGAATATCCGCTGCTTTAACCGATCCAGTTTCCGCCAAATGTTCCTCAACCAACCCTTTCAGCTGATTTTCCCAATGGCCCGCATCCACAGCCGCCGTCACCAGCGTTTCACGGTTCAACATATGCTCAAACCGCCCTTCAGGATCGTAAACATAGGCCATGCCGCCCGTCATTCCCGCGCCAAAGTTCGCACCAACTGGCCCAAGGATCACCGCAACACCACCGGTCATGTATTCACACCCGTTGGTCCCGCAACCTTCGATCACCACAGTCGCGCCTGAGTTTCGAACTGCGAACCGTTCCCCCGCGCGGCCATTTGCAAACAAACGACCAGCGGTCGCACCGTATAAAACCGTATTGCCGATGATCGTGTTATCGGCAGCAGTTAACGGCGATGTCAGCGGTGGGCGCACAACAATCGTCGCCCCAGACAGACCCTTACCAACGTAATCATTGGCATCGCCTGAAACTTCCAACTTCAACCCAGGTGCCGCAAACGCGCCCAGCGATTGCCCCGCGCTGCCTGTCAATTTCACAGTCAAATGATTGGCTTGCAGGGAGTTGTTCATCCCAAACCGCTGCACAATATGGCTCGATACCCGCGTCCCGATGGTCCGATGCGTGTTCTGCACCGCATAAGACAACTGCATTTTCTCCCCGTCTTTAAAGAAAGGCTCGGCATCTTTGACGATATCCGCATCCAGCGTATCAGGCACAACTTGGCGCGGACGATCACGGTTGTATTTGATCTCATGCGCGTTATCGACGCTGATCAGCAACGGGTTCATATCCAGATCATCCAGATGCGCGGAGCCACGCGAAACCTGCGCCAACATATCCGCACGGCCAATCACTTCATCGAGCGAACGCATCCCGAGTGACGCCAAAACCTCACGCACTTCTTGCGCATAAAACGTGATCAGATTGACCACTTTATCCGCCGTTCCCGTAAACTTTTTGCGCAAATCTTCGTCCTGCACACAGACCCCAACAGGACAGGTATTGCTTTGGCACTGACGCACCATAATACAGCCCATCGCGATCAACGCCGCCGTGCCGATCCCGTATTCTTCGGCCCCCAGCATCGCCGCGATCACAATATCGCGCCCCGTGCGCAAACCACCATCGGTGCGCAGCGTCACACGGTCGCGCAGGTTGTTCATCGCCAACACTTGATGCGCCTCAGACAGGCCCATTTCCCATGGCAATCCCGCGTATTTGATCGACGTCGCAGGGGATGCGCCCGTGCCGCCATTGTGCCCAGAAATCAGGATCACATCGGCCTTGGCCTTGGCCACACCCGCCGCAATTGTACCAACACCAGACGACGCCACCAGCTTAACCGTAACCTTCGCACGCGGGTTGATCTGCTTGAGGTCATAAATCAGCTGCGCCAAATCCTCGATGGAATAAATATCGTGGTGGGGGGGGGGTGAAATCAGCGTTACGCCCTTGGTCGAATGGCGCAAGCGCGCGATCAGATCGGTCACTTTGATTCCCGGCAACTGCCCGCCTTCGCCCGGTTTCGCACCCTGCGCCACCTTGATTTCCAGCTCGTCACAATGGTTCAAATACTCCGCCGTCACGCCAAAGCGACCAGACGCAACCTGCTTAATTTTCGCAGACGGATTATCGCCATTTGGCTCTGGCACGAAATGCGCAGGGTCTTCACCACCCTCGCCACTATCGGATTTTGCACCGATGCGGTTCATCGCAACATTCAGCGTTTTATGCGCCTCTGGCGACAACGCCCCGAGGCTCATGCCCGGCGTCACAAACCGTTTGCGGATCGACGTGATGCTTTCAACCTCGTCCACAGAAATCGCTTTCGCAGTCGATGTGAAATCCAACAAATCACGCAAATGGATCGGTGGATTGGACTGCATTTTTTTGGAATACTGCTTCCACAAATCAAACGATGCGCGATCACAGGCCGCCTGCAACAAATGCATGGATTGCGCTTCCCAAGCGTGTTTTTCGCCAGATCGACGTTCTTTGTAAAACCCACCAATCGGCAAAACATCCTGCTGGCCCAGCCAACCTTTGGCATGAACTTCGGTGATTTTGCGCTGAATCCCGATCAAACCAATGCCCGAAATACGGCTGTGCATCCCGGGGAAAAACTCTGCAACCATTGCCCGTGACAGGCCAACAGCCTCGAAGTTCAGACCGCCGCGATAAGAAGAAATCACAGAAATTCCCATCTTCGCCATGATTTTCAGCAGGCCCTGATTGATCGCCTCGCGGTAGCGTTCCATCGCCACATCCAGCGTGCAATCCAGCAAGCCGCGATCAATGCGATCCGCCAAGCTGTCCTGCGCGAGGTACGCGTTCACCGTGGTCGCGCCACAGCCAACCAGAACCGCAAAATAATGCGGGTCCATACATTCCGCCGTGCGCACGTTGATCGAACAGAACGTGCGCAAACCCGCCGCCGTTAACCACGAATGGATCGAACTTGTCGCAAGGATCATCGGCACTTGGATTTTATCCGCATCTTGGCGGCGATCCGTCAAAACCAGATGCCCAGCGCCAGAGCGGACGGCCTCTTCAGCCTCGGATCGGATACGGTGGATCGCATCGCGCAACCCGTTCGCCGCGCCCCGATCAAACGTGCAATCAATCGCCGTGACCGTATCGCCAAACGCCTCGACCATCGCCTCAAATTTCGCATTCGCCACGAATGGGCTGTCGAGCACGAGGATCTCGGTTTGCTCGTTGCTTTCATCCAGAACATTGCCCAAATTGCCAAACCGCGTCTTCAAACTCATCACGCGAAATTCGCGCAAACTGTCGATGGGCGGATTGGTGACTTGGCTGAAATTCTGACGGAAGAAATGGCTCAGCGGGCGGTACATGTCCGACAAAACAGCAGACGGCGTATCGTCCCCCATCGACGCGATGCTTTCTTTCGCATCTTCCGCCATCGGGTGCAAAATCACCTCTAAATCCTCAACGGTAAAGCCTGCTGAAATCTGGCGTTTACGCAATTCTGCGCCGCTATACAGCGCCTTTTCCTTCACCGCTGCGGTCACGTCTTCCAGATTAGAGATCGAGCCGACCCAATCCCCAAACGGGCGCGCCTCTGCCAGCGAATTCTTCAGGTTCGCGTCATGCCAGACCTTACCCTCGGCCATATCCACACCCAGCATTTGCCCCGGGCCAAGCGCACCTTTTTCCACAACAGTCGCTTCATCCACAGGAACCATGCCCGCCTCAGACCCTGCAATCACCAAACCATCATTGGTAATCACGTACCGCATGGGCCGCAAACCATTGCGATCCAGCCCTGCCACAACCCAACGCCCATCGGTCATCGCCAACGCGGCAGGCCCATCCCACGGCTCCATCACGCTGTTGCAATAGGCGTACATATCCTTCCACGCATCGGGCATTTCGTGGCTCAGATTGCTCCAGCTTTCGGGGATTAGCATCGTCTTCGCCATCGGCGCATTCCGCCCAGCCCGCACCATCACCTCAAAAACACTATCCAGCGCAGCACTGTCCGAAGACCCTGCCGCAATGATCGGCTTGATATCCTCAGCATGTTCACCAAAGTTCTTGGAAGCCATCCGAATTTCGTGCGATTTCATCCAGTTAGTGTTGCCTTTTAAGGTATTAATCTCGCCATTATGCGCCAACATGCGGAAAGGTTGTGCCAACCACCACTGTGGGAATGTGTTTGTCGAATACCGCTGGTGATAAATCGCAAATGCGCTCTCGAACCGTTCATCTTGTAAATCGGGATAAAAAACAGCCACTTGTTCGGCCAACATCATCCCTTTGTAGATGATCGAACGGCACGACAATGAACACACGTAAAACCCGTTAACAGCCGCACGTTGCACCGCTTTTTCAATCCGACGACGGATCACATACAACTCGCGCTCGAACTGCTCCTCATCCACACCCTTGGAATTGGAAATCAAAATCTGCTCAATCTCAGGGCGCGTCGCGTTTGCTTTTTCACCCAAACAAGACACATCCACAGGCACATGGCGCCAGCCGTAAATATAATACCCCATCTTCAAAACTTCGGTTTCAACAATCGTGCGACAAGTTTCTTGCGCCCCGAAATCTGTACGCGGCAAAAACACTTGCCCAACAGCCATCAACTGATCGGTGTTCGGCTCATGACCTGTGCGTTGAATTTGATCATAGAAAAACGGCACTGGAATTTGCAGATGAATGCCCGCACCATCGCCGGTTTTCCCATCCGCATCCACCGCACCACGGTGCCAAATCGCCTGCAACGCGGTAATGCCCGCCTCAACCACACGGCGCGACGGCGATCCATCCACGGAAACCACAAGCCCCACACCACAAGACGAATGCTCATCATCCTCGCGGTACAGCCCTTGCTCGGCCATCATCGCGCGCTTGGCTTCTTCTTGGGCTACCCATTTGGCGTCATACTTGGTCATTTTTCTCTCCTTCAAGGTAGTCTTGTAACTTAACGATTTCTTGCGCTTCTGTGCTTTGCCCTGCTGCGGGCCACACGGGCAGCCAATCGGGCCGACGATCCACGAAAATCTCCTCGCTCATCGCCAATTCGGTTTGATCATCCAGCAACCCAACGGCAACAGATCGCGATGGTTTGCCCTGCATTTTCCAACACAAGGTCGAGCCGCATTTCGAACAGAAACACCGCTCTCCCCAATCGCTCGCATGGTACGTTCCAATGGCGCTTTCGTCTTCAAACGTCAGCGTTTCCACATGCACATTGATCAACGGCCCACCGCCTGTCCAGCGCTGGCATTGAACACAGTGACACGCCTGCAAACCTGTATCCGTCAACTGGCAGGTAAACCGCACCGCACCACAAACACATCCGCCAGTCCGTTCCAAATTCGCCATCGCCATCACTCCTCAGGCGGAGGTGCGAACATCGCCATCACCTCGGCCTCTGTCATTGTGTTGTGGTCGCCCTTAAACGCATAGGCCGCTGGCTTAAGATCAATGAAAATCTCGCCCGTCATCTTCATGCCGCTTGGATCATCGAGCGACCCAAATGCGATATGATAGGTTCCCGAATGTGGGCCAGCTGCGGTCACGCAGTAATACAACGTCGAACCGCAGGTCTTGCAGAAACTCCGCTCCGCCCATTCAGACGATTTATAAGTGCCAATATTCTCGGTGCCACTGTACGTGATGTTATCGGCTGGCACTTGCACGCCAAAATACACCCCGCCCGAATGGCGACGGCACATTTCGCAATGGCACGCGCCAGTTTCCATCGGCAAATCGGTTGCTTCAAAGCGCACAGCGCCGCACAGGCATTTTCCAGTATGGGTCATAGGGTCACTCCTTTTTCATCTGATCCTTCAATCAGAATGGCGCAGGCGTGGTGCCAGTTTTTGGCAGCAAGAAAAAACTGGGTCAACGCAACCGACCCATTAATGTTAACCTTTTGAAAAGTGCCATACAGGGTGCCATACGCTTTGCATACCGATTGCATACGCTTTGGCCACGTCACTTTGGCCGCGTTAACACTTTTGCCCTGCCAGATCTTAATCATCCGAACGCTCCGTCCGATTTCGGTAATGCGGCACCATAAAACAGACCGTCGCACCCAAGAAAAAGAACGATCCAGCCAGCCCAAGCCAATCCCCTGCACGGATGCCCGCCACAACGTAAATCGCGGCGCAAATGAAATAGCCCCACCAGCCCGCCGTTATGAATCCGCGCGCAGACATTATTCTGCCGCCACTGCGGCGCGCGCATTCAGGTCTTCGACAATGCTGTTTGCCGCGTCACGACCATCGGCAATCGCCCACACAACCAGCGACGCACCGCGCACGATATCACCCGCTGCGTACACGCCGTCCATCGCCGTGCGCTTGGTCACGAAATCTGCTTTTATCGTGCCCCAACGGGTCACTTCCAACTCTGGCGTGTCCCACAATGTCGGCAATTCTTCGGGCTCAAAACCGAGCGCCTTGATCACCAAATCCGCCTTCTCAACATAGTCCGCACCGGGGATTTTCTCTGGCGCTTGGCGACCCGTCATATCGGGAACACCCAACCGCATTTGCTGCACGTAAACACCCGAAACCGCGTCCTCGCCTGCAAACCCCATCGGGGCCGCCAGCCAAACAAATTCCACGCCTTCTTCTTCTGCATTTGCTGTTTCACGCAACGATCCGGGCATGTTCGCACGATCCCGACGATACAGGCATTTCACGCTTTCTGCCCCTTGGCGAATGGCCGTGCGCACACAATCCATCGCGGTATCGCCGCCACCGATCACGACAACTTTTTTGCCCTCTGCCCACAATTCTCCACTTTCAATTTCAGGAACTTTATCCCCAAAATTCTGACGGTTAGACGCCGTAAGGAAATCAATCGCCTTCACAATTCCGTCCAGCCCAGCACCCGGCCCGCCTAGATCACGGGACTTGTAAACACCTGTGCCGATCAGGATTGCATCATGTTTGGCGCGCAGATCAGCGAAGGAAATATCCACGCCGATGTTGCAGTTCAACTTGAAAGTCACACCACCCTCGACCAGTTGCGCATTGCGCCGTTCGACCACTTCTTTTTCCAACTTAAATCCCGGGATGCCATAGGTCAGCAATCCGCCAGAACGATCGTAGCGATCATAGATCGTAACCTGCACGCCCGCACGGCGCAGCACGTCTGCCGCCGCCAAACCGGCAGGCCCAGCACCGATAATGCCAACGCTTTCCATGCGTTCCGAATGCGGCTTGATCGGCTTGACCCACCCCTGATCCCAGGCGGTGTCAGTGATGTATTTTTCGACCGCGCCGATGGTCACTGTGCCGTGGCCAGATTGCTCGATCACACAGTTGCCTTCGCACAGGCGATCCTGCGGGCAAATGCGGCCACAAATCTCTGGGAACTGGTTCGTGGCTTGGGACATCTCATAGGCTTCTTGCAAGCGCCCCTCTGCCGTCAGCTTTAGCCAATCAGGGATGTTGTTGTGCAGCGGGCAGTGATCCTGACAAAACGGCACACCGCACTGGCTACACCGGCTCGATTGCTCGGCGGCTTTATCCTTAGCGTACTGTTGATAAATCTCATCGAAATCCGAAGTGCGTAGATTAGGCACACGCTTTTCTGGCATGTCCCGTTCGACGTTTACAAATTTCAGCATCTTTTGCTCAGCCATAGCCTAGCTCCGCGTTAATAGATCTATCAGAACCCGCTTTCTAAACCCAAATTTATAAACAGAAAAGTGGTATTTCCAATTATAGGGAATAAATACTTACCTAATTACGGAACTATTGAATAAATATTTTTGAAAATTGAAAGCTTTGAAAAATAATAGGACAGAATAAGTTACCTATTTCAGAGATTCACAATCCCCAAATCCCACATTACTGTCCCAGACAACGAATCAAAAAGGCCACCAATGCCCCTTCTCCACCTCCTGATTCTTGCAATAATCCAAGGCATAACAGAGTTTTTGCCCGTTTCCAGCTCTGGTCATTTGATCCTTTTACCGAGCCTCACAGGCATGGAAGACCAAGGCCAATTGATCGACGTTTCCGTCCACATCGGCACCCTCGGCGCGGTCATTTTGTACTTCTGGACAGACAGCAAACTCGCCTTTGCGGGCCTCGCGCATCTTGTGACGGGCCGTTTCAAAACCCCCGCCGCCCGCCTCGCAACGCTGCTAATCTTGGCAACAATTCCCGCAGTAATCTTCGGTCTTATCCTCAAAATTACGGGCCTTTCCGATCAACTCCGCTCCATCACAGTCATCGGTTGGACCATGCTAATCTTTGGTATTGTTCTGTATATTGCCGATCAAAAAGGCGCGGCAACCAAGACCCAATCCGATTGGAATACCGCCGACGCGATCAAACTGGGCCTGTGGCAAGCAATCTCACTTATCCCGGGAACATCCCGTTCTGGCATTTCGATCACAGGCGCGCGCGCGATGGGCTACACCCGCGCTGATGGCACCAAAATCGCCATGCTGATGTCGATCCCCGTGATCATTTCATCTGGTGCTTTTCTCGGAATCGAAGCCATCGCCACAGCTGACGCAGCAGGCATTCGCGACGGGGCAATCGCCGCCGTTTTCGCGTTCCTCACCGCCCTGCTCGCGCTCAGCCTGATGATGCGATTACTGCGCAGCGTCAGCTTTACACCCTACGTGATTTACCGCGTGGTTTTAGGGATAATTCTGCTAGGCATCGCCTACAGTTAAAAGTCGCTTGTTGTCGGTGAACCCTTAAGGTTTTTCGCGCTTTCCGTCAGCTCTGCGTATTGGCCATACTGACGATATTGATACAGGTACGATTCCACGACCGCATCAATCCCAGTTGGCGAAATACCCAAGTCTGCAAAGGTTTTAGCGCCTTCAGACACAACATTATAGACGCGAAGCTGCTTTACCTGATCCGTTGTCAGGATCGTATTTGTAAACAATCCAAGCGACAAAGTTTGCGCAAGCCCAAGGGCTTTGCCCATCAGTGTTCCTGCGAAAAACGGCAGGTTAACAACCAAACGACGGCGCCGAATAACGTGCAACATACGGTGCATCAAATCGTTCAGGCTCGCTGCTTCTGGCCCGCCCAACTCATAAATACCACCCGCAGAATTTCCCAAAATTCCTTCACATGCCGCCTGCGCAACATCGTCCACGAAAACGGGTTGGAACAGGGTTTCACCACCCACCAATGGCAGCACGGGGCCGAATTTTGTCATCTCTGCAAAGCGGTTAAAGAACTGATCTTCATTTCCGAAAATCACCGATGGACGCAGGATCATGGCCGACGGGAAAGCTGCCAAAACAGCTTGTTCGCCCTCTGCTTTGGTCCGCGCTGAATCGCTGTCAGAGTCTAGATCCGCACCCAAAGCCGAGATGTGGACCAAACGCCCAACACCTTCTTTAGCCGCCATCATCGCCACACGCCCAGCGCCTGCATCGTTCAAGGCTTCAAACGTCTGCTTGCCGCTTTCTTGCAGCGTGGAGACACAGTTCACCACAACATCCGCACCAGCGATTGCCGCACGTACAGACGCATCATCGCGCACATTCGCAAGGATCGGTTCGACCTGCCCAACAACACCGTAAGGGCGCACAAAAACCGCCTCATTTGGGCGGCGCACTGCGACACGCACACGCCAGCCTTCTTTCGCCATGCGCCGTGCGATATAGCGGCCAACGAATCCAGATCCACCAAAGATGGTGACGACTTTAGGTGACTGAGACATGTGAACTCTCCGTTCTTCAAACGTTTGTTCTGAAATAATGCGATGTTGCGCTACCCACAAGCACTATTGCACGAAAGCAAGCCGAAACCACGTTGACAGCTCGCCATCCAGCCGATAAATCGCGTCTGTTGTCTGTGCCCAGATGGCGGAATTGGTAGACGCGCCAGCTTCAGGTGCTGGTGTCTGTATGGACGTGGAGGTTCGAGT
>JABBAP010000070.1 GCA_018607905.1 Paracoccaceae bacterium
GCGGTTGTAGCTCAGCTGGTTAGAGTGCCGGCCTGTCACGCCGGAGGTCGCGGGTTCGAGCCCCGTCAACCGCGCCACCAAACCTATTTACAAAAGCGTTCCGCAAGGGGCGCTTTTTGTGGTTTTAGGGGTGTGGGATATTATTTGAGATTATTATTTCCGATTGGATCGGCAGGTTGCCTTTTGGTGCGGACTTTGAGAGGCAGGTTTGGTGGGCCAAAGCGGAAATTTGGGTTTCCAGTCCACCTAGCCTCAAAGGATACCGAGCAGTTTCTTTGCAGCTTCAATCACCGTTACCAATTTCTCTGGATTGAGCGCGAGGTAACCCGTGCCACTCGCAGGGATTGCCCATTTAATCGCGGTGTCGACAATCAGATTGCCTTTCTTCAAGCACCAAGCGAAACCTTTTTTCATTACTGTAACCAGCGTCTTGATGATCGTTTGCAGGTGTTTTGGGTCAGGATCTTCTTTGGAGATTTCCTCTTTGAGGTCTTCCAATGGCTGCCAAACAATGATCAGTTCCTGCGCGATGGGTGATTTGTCGAGCATTTCTGGTGGCTTGTTGCCGCCAATCCCATGTCTGTTGACAGTAGCGCGGCGCAGCTCGGCTTCAAGATTTTCGATGCGTTTTTCGAGGTCGAATTTGGCACGAATCTTCTCGATTTCCTCGGCGACCGCTTCCGGGCCAGCTTTCCAGATCGCGTCGTCTATTAGAGCCACCCGTCGTTGCAGCTCCCAATCCAAGGGCTTACCGTCGAGAAACCCTTGGTACCACTCACGCCAAAAGGCACCGTTCTTTCCTGCCCATTCGTACCAATTATCAAAAAATCTGAGTGCATCGGCTTGATCTTCCGAAATCAAGTCTCGCCACAGTTTCTCGTTTCGAAGAGCCACTGCACGCCGATCCGCCAAAACTTTTGTAGTCAAGCTAACATTCTTTGCAACCGCATGAATTTCAAAACTAAGCAAACCATCTTCCACAGAGATTTCATTAGAGTTTTCAAATCCAAAACCGCTTCCTTTTCCAAAATGGAAATGAATGTCGGGCATCCCACTAGCAATCGAAGCGCTAAAAATCCGTTCTTTGCGTTTGTAGGCCAAGTGATGTGTTTCTGGACGATTTATTGGATCATATGGACTTGAGAATTGTTGGGTATCGCGATTCACACCAGCCAAAATAGTGATGGAACACCTGAACAAGTCGAGTGCGAAGTCGCCAGGAACGGAGCTGAGAATGTCATCAGGATGCGAGATAGCTGCGAAGCTTCTTAGTAGGTGTCTCGCCATCAAAACTTGCCGAGAATAAGCTGACAGCCAACCAAGTCGTCGCAGCGCATTTTCAAATTCTTTAGCAGGTTTTGCTTGATCTAAAGCCATGGGCTACCTCACAATTTCACATCATGAATTTCATCATGACTGAGATGTGCCAAATCTGCAATTTCTCTATCATCAAACGTATCGATCACGAGCATTCCAGTGAGGTCGCCCGGCAAGCCAAATCACTGCCAACCGTCAATATGGGCTATAACCAAACGCCTCTCCCCCCCTCAACTCTTCTTCAGCGCGTCTGGCAGGTTGATCCCTGCGACTTGTTCTGGGATTGGATCTTGGGACAGGGGGTGCGTGTCGAGTTTGAATTCGGACGGGTTGTCGAGCGGGGTCCATTGGCGGCCCAAAAATATTTCGAGCGCGGAGAAGTTGGCTTTGTATTGCATTTTGGGCGAGCCGGGCACCCAGTAGCCCAAATACACGTAGGGCAGGCCTGCTTCGCGCGCAATTTCGATGTGATCGAGGATCATGTAGGTGCCAAGCGAGCGGGCGTGCAGATCGGGATTGAAGAAGGAATAGACCAGCGACAGGCCGTCCTCGAGCACGTCTGTGAGGCAAACGGCGGTGAGTTCTTCGCGCAACTGCCCCTCATGTGGTGGGGTATGGTATTCGACCACGCGCGAACGCACGGGGGTTTCTTCGATCATGGAGGCAAATTCGAACACATCCATATCGGCCATGCCGCCTTCGGCGTGGCGGGTGTTTAGATAGGTGCGGAACAGATCGAACTGTTCTTCGGTGGCCCAAGGCGACGTCGCGGTGCGCACAAGGTGGTTGTTCTTGCGGATAATGCGACGGTGGCTTTTGCGGGGTTTGAAATCGGCAACGCGAATGCGCGCGGAAAGGCAGGCGTTGCACTCCGCACAGGACGGACGGTACAGCACGTTTTGCGAGCGGCGAAAGCCTTGGCGCGAGAGGGCGTTGTTGAGGACGGTGGCGTGTTCGCCTTGCAGTGCGGTAAACAGTTTGCGTTCCACGCGCCCATCAAGATAGGGGCAGGGCTGGGGGGCAGTGACGTAAAACTGCGGAGCCAAGGGAAGCGTGTGGCGCATTATTGTCCTAGAAAATTGCTTGAGGTTGAGCCTAGCGCGGTGGCGGTTGCATTGGCAAGCCGCGATTGGCGGCGTTTGCGCGGGCTAGCGTTACGCGGATTAGTCTAAGGGACGGTTAATCGCCGTGGTGCCAAGGATCAGATCGTGCAGGCCTTGGCCGCGCTCCGTGACCAGCATGGCAAGGGCGCTGGCAGGAATGCCGAGCCCTGTGAGCGTGAGAAAGATGTAAAGGCCTGTGTGAAAGCTGGCCTCGCGCTGATCAATGCGGTCGCCTTGCATGTTGCGGATTTCGATACCCAAGACCCGCATGCCGAGCGTCGCGGACCATTTCGTGAGGCAATAAATGCGGTAGATGATGTTTGCGACGAAAGCGAGCAGCGGGAAGATAAACGCGCCAAAGCCGACGGTGATAACCACAAGGCCGATGCAGATCGCGAAGATCAGGGTCGCGTCGATCACCCAAGCGAATAGGCGCTTGAAGGGCACGCCGTCGTAGAATTGGGAGTCGAGTTTGGGGTCGGGGAGGTGTGATTTTTGCATAATATCTTACTTAAAGATGCGCCGCCCTTTTGCAAGAGCAGCGCGGCAAGGTCAGTGTAGGGGAGAGGGGATCGGCCTTGGTTTTGAACCGCTTACGCGGATTTCGCGTCTTGGACGTCGCTTGACGTGTCGCTGACCTCATTGGCGCGCTCATCCATGAATTCATCGAATTCAGTTTTGTCCTTGGCATCGCGAAGGCGTTGCAAAAAGCCTTGGAATGCGTGCTGTTCGTCCTCTAGGCGTTTGATGGTGTCATCGCGATACGCATCAAATGCAAGGTTGCCAGAGGAGCCACGTGGCGGGGCCACAGGGCGGGATTGCGAACGATTACAGAAGAAAGAACCAGACATGCGATTGCTCCAAATCATGTAGAATAGGATGGCGAGGCCGACGGGCCAGATGAAGATAAAGCCAAGGACCATTGCAGCGATCCAAGCGCCTTTGCCGCGATCATCGAGCCAACCTTCGGTGTTGGAAAACCAAGTTGCGGGCGTTGACATATGTAGGTCCTTTCAGTGGGTTTGTATGTTAATGTGATTTACATTTACATTCGCGCGCGACGATTTTCAAGGGGATTTGGATGAAAATCGTAAAATTTATTTTGGGGAGGGGCGCAGGGTGAGTGCGTTCAACGGTTTTAGCATTGATAGTTAAGGATAAAGTGGGCGGGGCGCGTGGCTACTTTTCAATCACGCCAAGGCCGCGCAGGTAAACACCCATGCCGCTTTCGAGCAGGTCTTCGGGGGAAAACGGGCTGCGGGCACCCGGTTCACCGCGGGCAAACAGCTCGACGACGCCGTGGGACATGGCCCAGATGTGGTGGCTGATCATGCTGGCTGGCGGGCGTTCATCGGCGGGGAGGTGTTTGCATAAATCCTCGGCCGCTTGGGTCAACACGTTCATGGCGCGGTTGGCGACATTGGCCAGGTCTGGATTGGCGGAGATTTTCACGCCGCTTTCGAACATCGCGATGTAATGGCCGGGGTATTTGCGGGCAAAAGCAAGATATGCGCGGCCTGTGGCCTCGAATGCGGCGAGGGCGGAGGGTTGGCTTTTGCGGTGGGCAAACTCCATCAAATCGCCAAATATTTCAAAGCCTTGGCGGGCAATTTCGGCGATGATTTCATCGCGCCCTGAAAAGTGGCGATAGGGGGCGGCGGCGGATACATTGGCGGCCTTTGCGGCCTCGGCCATGGTGAAACCTGTTGGACCTTTATCTTCGATCAGGGCGATTGTGGCCTTGATCAAAGCCTCTTTTAGGTTGCCGTGATGGTATCCTTTACGGGCCAAATCCTGCGCTGCCTTTGTTTGTTTCGTGCTTGGTGCGGGATAGCCTGTTACGGGGCTTGGGATCAAGCGGGGAAATTAACATGCTGATTTATTTGATAAATTCAGGGCCACCTGTGATGGATGCGTCGGGTTCGCCGACGATTTTGGTGTCTTTGCCCGCGTAGGGGATTTGCCCAAGAATGGTGCGCATGGCAGCGATGCGCGCACGGCGTTTGTCGTCTGATCGGATCACATGCCAGGGCGCGTGGGGGCTGTGGGATTTGGCATGGGTTTCCTGGATCGCTTTGGTGTATTCATCCCATAAATACAGGCCTTTGACGTCTATTCCTGACAGTTTCCACTGCTTTAGACGATCACTTTCGCGGTCCAGAAAACGGCGCAGTTGTTCGGCGCGACCAACGGTGAGCCAGAGTTTTGTGAGGATGATATCATCGTCGCTCAGCATCTTTTCAAAGCCGTTCACCTGGTCGAAAAAATGGGCGCGTTGGTCTGGGGTGCAAAAGCCAAAAACTTGTTCCACAACGCCGCGATTATACCAGCTGCGATCAAACAAAGTGATCTGCCCGCCGTTGGGTAAGTGTTTGATATAGCGTTGAAAATACCACTGCGTTTGTTCATCGTCAGTGGGTTTGGAGAGGGCGACTGTTTTGGCAATTCGTGGGTTTAAAAATTCCCTAACCCGCTTGATTGTGCCGCCTTTTCCTGCGGCGTCGCGGCCCTCGAACACCACGGCGATGCGGGCACCCGTTTCGGCCACCCATGCCTGCATTTTAACCAGTTCTACTTGTAAATCCTTTAACGTGTCTTCGTATTCATCGGTATCCATACGTTTTTCATAGGGATAACCATCATCGAGAATACGGTTTTTCTTTGCGTTTTCAAGGGCCTCACGTATTTCTGCGGGTGCATCGTCGGTGAAAAATTTGGTGATTGCGCCGTCAAAAGGTTTGCTGCTGGCCATTGGTCGTTCCCTTTTCTTTTGGCGGAGTATGGCGTGGAAAACGGAGCCGCGCAACGGGGCGTACGGGCGAGTAAGGTTTGGGCGAAAACAGCGTTTTTTGGGGCCAAAAAATGTCCGCAAAGTGTATGCAATTGGTATGCAAAGCGTATGGCACCTGTATGGCAGTTTTGACGTTAACACATCGCGCAACGCTTCTTAGGGATTGGTTAACCGCGCAACGGAGGCCAAGATTTCGTCGTGGGCGTAGTGGTGCACAGAATGGCCGACATTTGGGACAAGTGTGTAAATGGCATGGGGCAGTTGTTTGGCCAAAACATCGGCGTGAATGGAGGGTGGGATCGAAACGTCAGCCGCGCCGTGGATGATTTCAATCGGCATTTTCAATTCGGGATAGCGCACCGATTGGGATTCGATATGGGGCAGCAATCCGTTCACTTGGCGACCATTGGCGCGAATTGCGGTTTTGCTGAGCGTCAGGCCTGAACCGATGTAATCGAGGTAGCCTTTTGGCGTGGGTTGGGGTGCAAACAGCGATTGCATCGTATCCTCCACCAAAGAGGCGGGCGCAAATGCAGACAGCGCCGTTGCGATGATCGGGCCTGTGTAGGGACCAGCGGCAAGCTCATACAATTTGGAGGGCGGCACGGTCCACGGATTTGAAACTGCGTTCATCAGCAGAATGCCGTTGGTGGTGTTTGGATATTCCAGCCCCCAAGCCAGCGCGACTGCGCCACCGTAGGAATAGCCCGCAACAATGGCAGAGGGATGGCCAAGCGCATCTGTCGCGGCTTTGAGCAACGCCGCCTGTTCGATCAGGGTTTCGCCGCGATCATGGATTGTGTCTGTGTAGCCGTGGCCCGGGCGATCAAATGTGATGACGGTGTGGGTTTTCGCCAGTTTGCCCGAGAGTGCAAAGGTGAAATCACGCAGGTTGCCGCCCGCGCCGTGGATGAGCACGAGGGTCGGGCCAGAGCCTTCGATTAAATAGTGAACGCGAGTGCCATCAATGGTGATGAAATCGCCAAGGGGCGGGTGTGTTTTCATCGTGCGCGCATCGTTGCGATGGCTTTTGAATGCGGCAAGCCCCGTGGCCAGCGCCACGGCGAGCCCCGCCGTGAACGCAGCTTTCTTGATCATTCAGCGGTTCCGATTTTGGAGAGATCGAAATTGGTAGTGCGGTAAATTTCGTTGACCCAATTGCCGTAGAGCAGATGCCCGTGGCTGCGCCACCGATTTTGCGGCGTTTGGGACGGATCATCATTTGGGTAATAGTTGTCGGGCACGTTTATCGGCGTGCCGTTTTCCACATCGCGGTCATATTCTTGTTTCAGCGTGTCGCGGTCGTATTCAAAGTGGTTGAACACATACAGTGCGCGGTGCGCATCATCTTGGATAAGGCAGGGGCCTGTGTCATCGGATGTGAGCAAGGTTTTGAGGCCAGCAGCATCAAGTTCGTCTTGGCGCACTTCGGTCCAGCGCGATACGGGGATCACCATATCATCGGAAAACCCGCGCAAATAGGGCGAGCCTGCGCTGGTGCGTTTGTGGCGAAAACAGCCGAAGGCTTTGGCATCGAGCATGTGTTTTGCGACACCGTGAAAATGGTTGATCATCGCCATGCCACCCCAGCACACGCCAAAGGTGGAATGCACGTTGGTTTGGGTCCAATTCATCACCTCGACCATTTCATCCCAATAGCTGACATCGGGAAAATCGAGGTGTTCGATGGGCGCGCCTGTGATGACAAGCCCGTCAAATTTGCGGTGCTTTATCTCATCAAAAGAGGAATAAAACGCCTCCATGTGGTCTGCGGCCGTGTTTTTGGATTGATGTTCGGTCATGCGAATAAGCGTGAGGTCGATCTGCAACGGCGTCGCCCCGATCAGACGCGCGAACTGTGTTTCGGTCGCGATCTTTTTGGGCATCAGGTTCAGCAGGCCGATTTGCAGCGGGCGGATATCTTGGCGCGCGGCTTGGTCTTCGGACATGACAGAGACGCCTTCGGTTTGAAGGACGTCAAAGGCGGGCAGGTCGTTGGGAAGTTTAATGGGCATGATGGGTCACCTATGGTGAGATGTGCGATCAGGCAAGGGTGCGGGCGATAAGATCGTTGAAATCATCGGTGGTGCGGACCAGCGCCATGTCGTCAGCCTGAACGGTGACACCCCAGCGTTCCGCAATTTTGCGGTAACGGGGGAGGCGGTGGTCCAACAACATTCGATAGCCCCAAAGGATGAAATCATCGGGATCCACATCGGGTTCGGTGAGCGCGTTGTTTGAGAGGTATTCAGACCAGAGTTGCTCAAGGAAATCTGGTTTGTAGTACATCGGTTTTGGCGCTTTGGCGAAGCGTTTGACGAGTTCTTCGACGTGGGCCTCTGAGCCCTCGATCCAGACGGGCAGAACGTGTTCGGAAAGTTCGACCATCACTGGGTCTGCGGGGCTGTTTGCCTCGATCACCTCGACCATTGAACCTGACGTGTCGCAGATGAAATTGTCGTAGCCGTAGAGTTTTTGGGCGCGATCAATGAAGTGCACCGTGTCGAGCATGGCGTTGGTTTCGGCGTGTTGGTGCAGCCCTTGGCGGCGGGTGTATTCGGGGAAGGGAATGCCGCCTTTTGCTGAGTTGCCCGGCTTGCCGAGGTAGGTGGACAGGGGCGCGAGGTTATCAAAGGTGATGTTGGAGCCGATGTAGATGCTGTCATCGCGCAAGAGTTCGGCGAGGAACGGATTTTTCATCGCCTCGGCTTTAAAGTTATCGACGATGTGTTCGCCCATGTAGCGCGTGCCGATGCGGTAATCGACGGAGTAGTGGAACCAACCAGAGGCGCGCAGGATGTTGGACACGTAGGTTTTGCCCAAGCCAGACATGCCAAAGAGCATCACGCGTTTTTGCGACGCGTTGGTCCAATCAGATGCGGAGTTGTAGAGCATGGGTGCGGCCTGTTGTTCTGTGTTGGGTGAGTGTTAGCGTGAAAGGCGTGGGGCGTCTAGTTTTGTGGTGGGTGTTGCGCGGCGGTGTTGCGCTTGAGTATTTGAGGACAAAAGAAGCGAGAGGCGCCTAGGTTTGGGCCGCGCGGCGTTTGTTGGCACGGTTTTCTTCGCGGATGTTGAGGGCGTTGGCGCCAAACACGATGATCGCGCCGATAAAGACGGTGGCGAGCAGGGGTTCGTCGTAGAGGATAAATCCGACCACCGCGATGAGGGGCAGGCGCAGAAATTCCAGCGGCGCGACGATGCTGGCGGGCGCGATTTTTAGGGCCGTGGTGATGCAATAATGGGCGAGCAGGCCGCCAAAGCCGACGATTGCGACCCAGTGGAGGAGGTGTGCGGGCGGGATCGCGATATCTCCGTCGTAGCCCGCGCAAACGATGCCGAGGATGCCTTGGATGACGGTGAGCCAGAACAGGATCGACATGGTGGGTTCGGTTTTGCCCAAATGCTTGGTGCAGATGGTGGTAAAGGCGAACATCAGCGCGCAGGTGGCGGCGGCGAATGTGGCAAAGGTGATTGGCGCACTTTCGGGGCGCGCAACGATAAGCACGCCGATGAAACCAAGCGCGAAGGCGAGGATGCGGGTGCGGGTCATAACTTCGCCAAGGAAGAACGGGGCGAGGATGGCGATCCAGAGCGGGTTGGTGAATTCAAACGCGAAAAGTTGCGACAGCGGGATGTAGATGAGGGCGTAGAACCACAGGTTTTGCCCCGTGAAGTGAAAGATATTGCGGATGGTGTGCAGGCCGAGGCGGTTTGCCGAAATCTCACCCCGTTTGCCGTAGATCGTGGCGACGCTGAGTACGATGATGACGCCGATAAACGAGCGGTACATCATGATTTCAAAGGTATCGAGCGTGCCCGCCAATTCGCGCCCAGCCACGGCCATTGCGGTAAAGGACACCATCGCGCCGACCATGAAAAGGGCTGCCTTTAGGGGCTGGGATTGTTGTTCGATCATGGTGCGTTCATTCTGGGGGGATGCGGCAACACCCTGTGAGCAAGACGGCTTCGCTGCGGTCTTGGGTCAGGATGTGGGCGATGTTTTCTGCGGTATTACAGCGGCCGGGGTGCACGATCAGGATGGCGGTGTCTGTGGCACCGATCAGGGTGTAGGCGGTTGTGTCTGGATCATTCAGGGCGGGTGTTGTCAGTTTCACGTCGTACTCTTGCACACGCTCGCGCAGCTGAAAGGTTGCTGTTTCACCGTTGAGGTCTGCGCTCCAATTTGGGTGAGAGCCAGAGCATTGCATCACATCCGCTGTGGCGGGGATGGCAAGGGCGATAAACGCGGCGAGGCAGAGCGGGCGAAACATGCGTTAGCAGTATTGGAACGTCGCGGGCTGTGCAACGCCGCTTTGGCGTTAGCGTTTCTTTGATGAATTGCTGGTAGGTACGCGGGATGAGCTGGACCGTAGCGAAACCTATCCGTGTAATTCTTTGCGCTTTGATTGCGTTGCTTGCGCTGTCGGGCTGCGTGATCGAATCTGAAACGGCTTTGCACGAGGCGGCTGACGAAGTGCCGGTTCAAACGATCATGACAGGCCAAAGTGCTGCGTTTCGATCTAACGCGGGTGATTACATTTTTTTACGCCGCGCACAGGGGCGGATGACGGTCATTCTAACCAAGTTTTCTGGGGCGATTGGCGCGGATAACACGTTTTCGACGGCGTTGTACAAAATGGATGGCTTGCCCCGTTCGGTTTACGTGGCGGTGCGTTCGCGTGATAGCGGGCATGAATATTTGCCGTTTCATTACGACAAACGGGGCGTGTTGATTTTGGCCCCAAAGACCCGCGTGAAAGTTTCGGACATGGAGGAATTTCGCGCAGCGTTGCTGAATGTAAAGGGAACTCCGTTGTTTTATGAACGGTTGAGCGTGGCAGATGCGGGGGCGGCGTACAAACGATATGCAACGCGCAAGGTGCAAAAGAAAAAGGCGGCTAAGGCGCGCGAGCATGAATATGTGAACCCGTTTCGCACCTTTGATCAGGGGATCCGCCGCATGGCTGTTGGCGATGCGGTCTACTGGCTGCGTGCGGCCTCGACCGATGTGATGACGGTGACGGTGACGGGGATCAATATTTCGACGGGTTACATAATGGTGCGTCGCGAAACAGATTATGTGACAGCCAAGGTGCACCATTCCCGTTTGATGACGGTAAAACAGGCCAGCAAAAACGGCATTAAACACGGGGCGTCCTCTGCGCGAAGTGCGTTTTGCCTGTCGCAGCCATCGGAATGTGAATGGTAACGGGCGGCAATGTAAGGCGGTTTAGGATCGCGCGGCGAACACCACACCCTCGATAAGCGACGTGCCGTCGTCCATGCTGGCCTGAATGCAGGCGCGTTGGGGCCAGTTTTCTTTGGGGCCGATCCATGCGGTCCAGACCGTATCCATTTCGGATTTCATGGAGATGTCGTGTAGGTACACGGTGGCTTGGATCAAATTCGCTTTGGAACTACCTGCTTTGGCGAGGTTTTCGTCAAGGAATTTGAGGGTGTTTTGGGTTTGTGCGATGATACCATCGGCAGCGTTCGGATCATAAGACACCGCATAAACGAGGCCTGCGTGACAGGACACTAGGCTGCGCCCGAGTGCGGGTCCATAAACGCGATCTATTGTCATTGGGTTTCTTTCGGCGTTTGGTAGCTGCCACGAAAAAGGGCCAACCCGTTGGGTCAGCCCTGTGATGATTTACCCTTTGCTCGTGGCGCGTGACCACCAGCCAGCGCGTTTCGGCTTTGGCTTGGCGGGGGGCGCTTCTGGCTCTGGTGCAGGCGCAGGCTCGGCTGCGACAGGTTCTGGTGTTGGCTCTGGTGCAGGTTCCGCAACAGGCTCAGTAGCAGGGGCCGTTTCAATCGGGATTTCAACGACTTCTGCTTTGGGTTTTGGCTTTGCGCGTGATTTGCGCGCAGGCTTAGCTGGTTTTTCTTCAACCGCGGCTTCGCCTGATACCTCAACTGCTGGTTCTGCAACCGCTTCGGCCTTTGGCTTGCGTGCGCGTGGTTTGCGCGCAGGTTTCGCAGGTATTTCGTCTGCCGTTTCTGCCACTGCTTCCGCTGGTGCTTCGCTTACCGCTTCTGCTTCAACTGGGGCATCTGTGGAGGCCTCTGCTGGCGCTGCGTCTTCGTCGGTTTTCTTGGGTGAGCGACGACGGGTTGTGCGCGATTTCTTTGGCTTTTCGTCAGCCGCAGCTTCGGGAGCCGCTTCTGCTGCTGGAGTTGCGTCAGCTACAGGTGCATCAGCGGGTGTCGCTTCTGCGCCATCGGCGGGGGCGGCTTCGCCTTCCGCTGCGACTGCGCTTTCACCGTTTTCGGCCGCGCCATTTTGGTTTTCGTTGCGATCTTTGCCACCGCGACGCCGACGCCGACGGCGCTTTTTCTTGGGTTGATCATCGGATGGCGCAGTGTCCACGACGGTTGGTGTTGTCGCTTCTTCCTCTTCATCCATCACGAACGGCTCGATGCTGTCGATTGTGACAGCCGCTTGTGCAGGTGCTTTTGGAATGTGACGCGAGGAGGTTTTGAATTTCTCCATTTTATGATCAGGGGAGATCATGTGCGGGTCACTTTCAATGCGGATCGCCATGGCGTAGCGGGCCTCTAGCATTGTGATGTGTTCGCGTTTTTCGTTCAGCAGGTAGTTGGCGATCAGCACAGGGGCCGTGACCAATACTTCGCGTGAGCGTTTGCGTGTGCCTTCTTCTTCCAGCTCGCGCAGGATCAACAATGCCATGCTGTCGCTGGAACGGGTCAGGCCCGTGCCGTGGCAAACGGCGCAAGGCTGTGTTGTTGCCTCGAGCATGCCAGGGCGGAGGCGTTGGCGAGACATTTCCATCAGACCAAAGCCCGAAATACGGCCCACTTGGATGCGGGCGCGATCGTTTTTGAGGCGATCTTTCATGCGTTTTTCAACGGCAGAATTGTTACGGCGCTCTTCCATGTCGATAAAGTCGATCACGATCAAACCTGCGAGGTCGCGCAGTTTGAGTTGGCGGGCAACTTCTTCGGCGGCTTCTAGGTTGGTGCGAACGGCTGTGTCCTCAATCGAACCTTCTTTGGTGGATTTGCCAGAGTTCACGTCAATGGCGACCAAAGCTTCGGTGATGCCGATGACGATATAGCCGCCAGATTTCAACTGCACAGTCGGATTGAACATACCATCGAGGTAGGTTTCGACCTGAAAGCGAGAGAACAGGGGCAGGGATTCGCGGTAGTGTTTGACCACGGCCGAACGGGTCGGCATCAGCATGTTCATGTACTCTTTGGCGACTTTATAGCCTGCATCGCCTTCGACCAAAATCTCGTCAATCTCGCGGTTGTACAGATCGCGGATGGAGCGTTTGATTAGGTCGCCTTCTTCATAGATGGCGGCAGGTGCAATGGATTTCAGGGTCAGATCACGAACCTGTTCCCATTGGCGCAAAAGGTATTCGTAGTCGCGTTTAATTTCAGTTTTCGTGCGTTTTGCACCCGCTGTGCGAATGATAAGACCCGCGCCTTCTGGCACTTCGATTTCGCCGGCAATTTCCTTGAGCTTTTTGCGGTCCGGTGCGTTGGTGATTTTGCGGGAAATCCCGCCACCGCGCGCCGTATTTGGCATCAGAACACAGTACCGACCCGCGAGGGACAGGTATGTTGTGAGGGCTGCGCCTTTGTTGCCGCGCTCTTCTTTTACGACTTGAACCAGTAGGATTTGGCGTACTTTGACGACTTCTTGGATTTTGTAGCGACGTGGGCGTGGTTTGCGCGGGCGGAATTCGGCACGGGCGTGATCGTCGTTGTCGTCTTCGTCGTTTGTTTCAGCGTCGTCATCGGAAACTTCGCCGACGGTTTCAGCTTCTATTGGGGCTTCGCCGTCTGTCTCTGCTTCTGTTTCAGCTTCTGTTTCTGTGGCGTCAGCGGCGGCTTCTTCAGTTGGGGCGTCTGCCTCAACCGCTTCTGCAACGTCTTGTGCAACAGCATCTGCTTCAATCACTTCTGGTGCAGCGGCGGCTTCTTCTACGTCATCAGGTGTTTCGATGACTTGGGCTTCTGGCACGTCCACAAGGCCGTTGTCTTCGCCGTCTGCGTCGATGTCGATGACGTCGGATGTGACAACATCATCGGTGTTTGCCGCGGCTTCGGATTTACGACGACGCGGACGGCGCGATTTGCGTGATTTTTCACGACGCTCGTCTTCCTCGGCCATTGCTTGGGCGTATTCTGCTTCCTCTGCCAGCAGCTTTTCACGGTCTGCAACAGGGATTTGGTAATAATCTGGGTGGATTTCTGAAAACGCGAGAAAGCCGTGGCGATTGCCACCGTAATCAATGAAGGCCGCCTGTAGGGACGGTTCAACGCGCGTTACTTTTGCGAGGTAAATGTTGCCAGCAAGCTGGCGTTTGTTTTCGGATTCAAAATCGAATTCTTCTACTTTGTTTCCATCAACCACAACAACGCGGGTTTCTTCCGCGTGGGTGGCGTCGATAAGCATCTTTTTAGCCATAGTTTGTCTTTCGCACGCACATCCGCACAATCAGGCCCCCTGTTTCCAGGAGGCGAATTTGTAGAGTTTGCGTGGTAAATTGAGGCGATTTGAGTGGCGCTGCGGTTAGAAATGCACAAATGGGGCGCAGGTATTGAGCCTGTCCCGTATGCTTTTCTAATCGTCTCTACGCGCTTCATCGCGGTTTTCTCCAGCATCGTTTGACGGATGCCAAGCTCTGGCGCATATCGTGTTTAACACAACACGCGCAATTCGGGTGGCCAGATGGCCCTGCCAAAGGATCGGGTTCGGGGTGCGGGCGCTTTTGCTGCCCTGAACGTCACCGCGATCCGCTGGCGAAACTGTTAAAACGGCGGCGAGTTGCCTGTCCGTTACAAAGAGTCTTATGGACTGCATTGGGGAATTACAATCAGTTTTTGGTTAGGGTATGGTAAACATAATGAAATCAAGATCTCTTTAGAGACATGCTAAAGGCGGGCGGCAAGATGGTACGACAGGCGTTTAAGGTGATGGCTGTGATGGTGTGTGGCGCATTTAGCGTGCCCGCCACTGTGATGGCCCAAGATTTGCAGGCTTTGGCGCGTGTGGATGTTGAAAACTCCAGCATTACGGATGAACGCAGCGGGGGCGTTGCGCTGAACCTGCAGCTGTCCCAACCCGTACCGTTTCGCGTGTTCACGCTGGATAATCCGCCCCGTCTTGTGCTCGATTTCAAAGAGATTGATTGGACTGGGTTTGATAAAGTCGCCGTGGATCAAAGCGAGGCTGTTACGGATTTACGGTTCGGTATTTTCCGCCCCGGGTGGTCGCGCTTGGTCTTGGATTTGGCCACGCCTGTGTTGCCAGACCAAACAGAAATGCGGGTCGATGAAACACGCGGCACGGCGACGTTGAGCATTCAGATGATTGCAGCAAATGCTGAGGAATTTTCCGATTTTAGCCAGTTGCGCGAAGAAGATGGCTGGGCCTTGCCAAAATCTACTGTGGCAGGGCAACCCAAGGAACGCCAGTTGGGGGATCGCCCTGTGATGGTGGTGATTGATCCCGGGCACGGCGGTGTCGATAGCGGTGCCGAACGCGAAGGATATGAGGAAAAACTCCTTGTCATGCAATTCGCGCTGGAGTTGGAAGAAGCTTTGATCCGCACGGGGCGTTACAAGGCGGAATTAACCCGCAAAGACGATGTGTTTATGTCGCTTCCAGACCGGATTTCAAAGGCGCGCAGTTTGGGCGCGGATGTGTTCCTATCGATCCATGCGGATGCGTTGTCAGAGGGCAGTGCAACGGGGACGACCGTGTACACTTTGTCCAACAAAGCATCAGACAATATGGCGGCAGAATTAGCCGCAGGGCATGATCGCGGTGATCTGCTCGCGGGGGTGGATTTATCGGAACAAGACGATCAAATCGCCAGTGTTTTGATGGATATGGCGCGGCTAGAAACCGATGTGCGCAGCGAAATGCTTGCGGATTTTATGGTAAATGGGATCGCGCAATCGGTGGGGCGCATTCGCAAACGGCCGCATCTAGGGGCAGGGTTCACGGTGCTGAAAGCGCCTTATATTCCATCGGTTTTGATTGAATTGGGCTTTATGTCGAATAAATCAGACTTGGTTAATCTGCTGACGGAAGGCTGGCGCAATAAAGTGACGCGCGGCATTATTGATGCGCTGGACAATTGGACAGTGGAAGACGCGGCGCAGGCACGATTGTTGCGCCAATAGCGGCTTTATCTTTTAAATTTAGTTAAAATGATCTTGAAACGCCGCTGATTTCCAGTGGGCGACGACCCATTTCACCCAATCCTTATCGGTTCATTAAACATTGCTGCATAGCTTTGTCAGTGACGGCTCGCTGCGAATTAGGAAAACCCCAAAATGATTAACAACACCCACATGACGACGGCCTTAGCGCGCAGGAACAGAGTCGGGGTTGCGCAGCATCTTGAGAGCAAACGCTTGTCGCCAAATCCATCAGAAATGATCGTGGAATTGGCCGCAGTGAGCGTGCAAGGCATTATCGTTTTGGGGGAGCAGAACGTCGAGTTTTGCAACAAGCGGGCGCGGGAGCTGACGGGCGTTCCGAAATCTGTGTTGGCTGAAGGCGTGCCCTGGATACAATTTCTTGAATATCAAAAAGATCGAGGTGATTTTGGGCAAGGTGAAACGGCGCAGGGTCATGTTGATGGTTTTATCGCGAATTTTAAAAAACGTCAGGTGATGCAGGTCGAGCTGATGGTCGAGGATGGGCGGATCATTCGTTCGGATCGTATCCCCAACTCGATTGGTGGCATGACCCTGACGATGACGGACATTAGCGAATTGAAAGCGCGCGAAGCAGAATTGACCGAGATTAGCCGTATTGCGCAAACTGCGGAAAAGGCGAAATCGGATTTCTTGGCGAATATGAGCCATGAAATGCGTACCCCGTTGAACGGTGTTTTGGGCATGGCCGAGGTGCTGGGTGCGAGTGATTTGTCGCCTGAGCAACGCGAAGCTGCGGATGTTATCCTCGCGTCAGCAGAGGCGTTGGTTTCCGTTGTCGAAGATGTTCTGGAGGTGTCGCGCCTTGATCTTGGACAATTGTCAGTAGAGGTAGAACCGTTTGATTTATCGGTTCTGGTCACAAATCTGGTGGCGGAATACGCGGCGGCTGCATCGGCTGCGGATGTTGAATTGCGGCTTCGATTGGCGGATGAAATGCCAAATGTGGTTGGGGACGGTCGATTGTTGCGACAGGCGGTTTTGCATGTGTTGGACAATGCCATTCGGTTCACGCAAAAGGGCCAAGTAGACGTGATTGTTAAATGCGATGACGCGGGCACCGACAAAGACGGTGCTGACAAAGTTGCAGTGTCGTTGATTGTCCGTGACACTGGGATCGGCATCGAAGAAAAACATTTGGGCGAAATATTCGAGCGGTTCAAACAAATCGACAGCAAAGTGCTGCGATCCCATTCGGGATCTGGCTTGGGGTTGTCATTGGCAAAATCTTACGCGGATTTGATCGGCGGCCAGATCGAAACCCAAAGCGTGTTTGGTGAGGGAAGCACCTTTAGCATCAACGTAACCTTGGCACGCACGGATCGTGATGCAAAACAGGGCGCGCAAAAAATGTGATCAGGGTACTGGTTTAAATTTCCAAGAAACGCCCTAACTTCTACGTCATATACGGTGGGATGCGCGCGTTTGCGCCAAATCCGTCAAATCCCTGCTTTGACCCTGCAATTGTGGAGCGGTACAAAGGCGGGGAGTAGAGTTAGGGATTCGTTGGTGCTGCGGTTCATTTTAAACATATTTGGCTGGCTTTTTAGCGCGGCGACGATTGGCGCGGTGTTTGTCGTGATGATCTTGGGCGCTGTGTTCTGGATGTATGGTCGCGATTTGCCTGACCATCAGGCGCTGGCCAGTTATGAACCTGCCACAATCAGCCGTGTGTATTCCATCAACGGTCAAGTGATGGACGAGTTTGCCCACGAGCGGCGCATGTTCACCCCTGCGGATGAAATTCCCGATATCGTGAAATTTGCGTTTGTAAGTGCCGAGGATAAGCATTTCTACGAGCACAAGGGCTATGACATTCAAGGGATTATCAAAGCGGGTTTGGACGCAGCGCAGGGCGGGCGATTGCGCGGCGCATCCACCATTACCCAACAGGTGATGAAGAACTTTTTGCTGGATGGATCGCGATCCTTTGAACGTAAAATCAAAGAGATCATTCTGGCGAGTCGTCTGGAGACAACGCTGAGCAAGGATCAAATCCTCGAGCTGTATTTGAACGAGATTTTTCTGGGCCAGAATTCTTATGGCGTGACCGCTGCTGCCGATACGTATTTCGGCAAAAACCTAGAGGAATTAACCCCAGGTGAAGCTGCGTATTTGGCCAGCCTGCCGAAATCGCCGTCAAACCGACACCCCGTTCGACAGCGCGCGGATGCTTTGTTTTGGCGCAACAATACGCTGCGTTTGATGAACGAAAATAGATACATTGATGCGCAAACCTACGAGCTAGAAAAAAACAGCGAGCTGCGCTCTGTTCAGGGCGGGGAGTACGCCTCTACGCGGTCCGAACGCCCGCCGCGTGATTATTTCACCGATGAAATTCGTCGTCAGTTGTCGGGCGATTTTGGCGAGGAAGAATTTTTTGGCGGTGGTTTAACCATTCGCGCAACGATGGACCCCGTGTTGCAAGACGAAGCGGCCAAAGCATTGCGCGCGGGTTTGGAAAAATACGACCGCAATTTGGCGATTTATCGCGGTGCGATAGAAAAGCTAGATCCTGCCGTGTTGGGTGATGAAGCCAGCTGGCGCGAGGCGTTGGGCGGCACGAAGGCGTCGCGCGACATTGACAGTTGGAAGCCCGCAGTGGTTTTGGATCTGTCGGATAAATCGGCCCGCATCGGTATTGAAGGCGAAGACGAGGACGCCGACGGGCATTTCCTGTCGATGAAAGATTTGGGGCGCTGGCGTCCTGTTCAAGAAAATGGCCGTGGCGGCAAAAAGGCCCGCAAGCCCGCCGATTTGCTGGCCGTTGGCGATGTGATCCACATTCGCGCGGTGACAAGTGATGCGGATGGTTCGTTCGTGCGTTGGTCGCTGCGCCAAATCCCCCGCATTCAGGGCGGGTTCATGGCGATGGATACAAATACCGGTCGTGTTTTGGCGATGCAGGGCGGGTTTTCATATCAGCATTCGGTGTTTAATCGCGCCACCCAAGCAGCGCGTCAGCCGGGCTCCAGTTTTAAACCGTTTGTTTACGCCTCCGCGCTCGACAGTGGGTATTCCCCTGCGGCCATCGTTGTAGATGCCCCAATCGAAGTGCAAACGCCCCAAGGGTTGTGGCGTCCGCAAAATGCTTCGAAAAAGTTTTATGGACCAGCACCGTTGCGAACGGGGATTGAACGGTCAAGAAACTTGATGACCATTCGTTTGGCCCAAGACGTTGGCATGAATGTTGTGGCCGATTACGCCGAACGGTTTGGCGTTTACAAAGACATGAACGAAGTGCTGGCAAACTCGCTCGGGGCGCAAGAAACCACGCTGTTCCGCATGGTTGCAGCCTATGCGATGTTTGCAAATGGCGGCGAGCGGGTGGAGCCAACGCTGGTGGACCGCGTGCAAGATCGCTGGGGCAAAACGATTTATCGCCACGATCAGCGCCAGTGCGAGGGCTGTAAGTTGGCATCGCTTGAGGCGGGGATTTCGCCAAAAATCGTATCGGATCGCGAACGGGTGATGGACGCGGTGACGGCCTATCAGTTGACGTCGATGATGCGCGGCGTTGTGGAACGGGGCACGGCCAGCGGGTCGGTAAAACTCGGCGTTCCAGTGGCGGGTAAAACAGGCACGACAAATGATGCAAAAGACGTTTGGTTTGTTGGATTTACGCCCAATATCGTGGCTGGATGTTACATGGGCTATGACCGCCCACAATCGCTCGGGCGCGGTGCGTCAGGTGGCGGGATGTGCGGCCCAGTATTCAATCGGTTCATGAAAAAGGCGATTGCTGAATACGGATCGAGCGATTTTGAAGTGCCGCCAAATACTTATTTCTTGAAGTTTGATCGCTTTTCTGGCGCGCGTTTGCCAAATGATGCGACGGGGGATCACGTGGTTGCGGAGTTGTTTCGCGAAGGCGAAGAGCCGCAGTTCGGCATAAGCATTATTGATGGTGGTTTTGCCATGGGCGAAGATTTGCAGCTGTTCAGCGGCGGCGACGATACACAAATCACGACGTCGACGGGCAAGAAGAAAACCATCGCAAAGAAGGCGACGTTTGGGTCGCTGTCTTCGGGTGGTTTATACTAGGCTGTTTTCGGTTTTTCTGTGTTTGGTCTTGAATTTAGCACCCTAATACCCAAATGTAGCTAAAGGCGTTAGGCCTTTGGGACCAAAAACAGGAGAGACTGATGGGACTTTGGAATTTTGTAAAAGGGGCAGGGAAATCCCTGTTTGGCGCGGCTGAAGCAGCCCCTGCGAAAGATGCATTGATAAAAGAAATCGAAGCCTTGGCTTGGATGCCACGGGGCTTGATATTGAAATCGACGGAGACAAAGTGTCCGTTGGTGGTTCGGCTGTAAGCCAAGAAATGAAAGAAAAGGTCATTCTGGCTGTGGGCAACGTCGAGGGCGTGGCCGCGGTTGATGACACGGCGGGCGGCGATGATCCTGTGTTCCACACAGTTGAAAAAGGCGACACGCTTTGGGCGATTTCGTCCAAGACGCTGGGCAACGGCAGCCGTTACAACGAAATCTTTGAGGCAAACAAACCGATGTTGTCGCACCCAGATAAGATTTATCCAGGTCAGGTTCTGCGGATTCCTGCCAAATAATTTCGCGCCAGAAATGGCGTATGTTTTCTTCGAAAGCCCTGCCAATTTGGTGGGGCTTTTGTTTTTTGCCTGAGGTATTTGAACGGGTTAAAAGTTTTCCTAGCGTAACGCTTGCTCTTATTTGGTTTTGGCCGCATTCTTTGGGCCGAAAATAAGGGCGCGAGAAGCGCTATTCTGGGAGGAAAAACACATGGCCATCACTGATCTGGCGTCTGTCGTCGCGGTTGAAACCGAAATGCCTGTTGAGGACCGTTGGACGGCGAAAACCGTTTATCAGCAGTTGGAACAGACTTGCGAAAAGTTTGGCACCAAAGATGCGGTGAGTTTTCAGCTGTTGGGGGGGCCGAATGACCCAAACATCACGCTAAGCTGGAACGAGACCAAGGATCGCATTACGCAAGCGGCGAACCTGTTTCGCTCGCTCGGTGTGGGGCCAAAAGATGTAGTGGCGTATTTGTTGCCAACGACTCACGAGACCGCGATCACCATGATGGGCGGCATGACGGCGGGCATTGTTGCGCCGATCAATCCAACCCTGCAACCAGACCAGATATCAGCATTGTTGCGCGAAACAGGGGCCAAGGTTTTGGTGACCTTGAAGGCATTTCCAAAGACAGAAGTCGCACAATTGGCAGCCCAAGCGGTTGCGGGTGCGCCCAATGTGACGACCGTAGTAGAAATTGATTTGCTGGCGCATTTGACGGGTTTGAAGAAGTTTATCGTGCCGCTGGTGCGCCCGAAGGTGGAAACCAAGCACCATGCAAAGGTGATCGAATTTAACGCGGCATTGGCAAGCCAGCCAAAAGACAAGCTGACGTTCGAGGAAGATTTGAACGATCCCTATTGCGCGTATTTCCACACGGGTGGAACGACGGGCATGCCAAAGATTGCGCAGCACAAACATTCTGGCATTATTTTCAACGGCATGTTGGGCAATATTCTGTCGCTTGACGAAAGCTCGGTGGTGATTTGTCCGCTGCCGATGTTCCACGTTATGGCGGCGCATGTGTTCTGGTCTGCGGTGCTGTTTGGGGGCGGGCACATCGTGTTTCCGACCCCTGCGGGGTATCGCGGTGACGGTGTGTTCGACAATTTCTGGAAGTTGGTCGAGCGGTATAAAGCCACGTATATGGTGACGGTTCCGACCGCAGCGGCGGCGTTGCTGCAACGGCCAGTTAATGCGGATATTTCATCATTGAAGGGCGCTATGTGTGGCTCTTCGCCGTTGCCAATCGAGTTGTTCAAGCGTTTCCAAAGCGTTACGGGCGTTGATATTCTTGAAGGCTATGGCATGACCGAAGCCACGTGTTTGGTGTCTGGCAACCCTGCGGACGGTGAAAAGGTGATCGGTTCCGTTGGTTATCGGTTCCCGTATACCGACATCAAGATTTTGGATTGCGCCGAAGATGGCAGCATTCTGAAAGAGATGGGTCCAGATGAAGTGGGCGAGATTTGCGTGCTGAATGCGGGTGTGAATGTGGGCGAAACCTATACAGATCCGACCAAGAATGTTGGGTTGTATGCGGGTGGAACACATTTGCGCACGGGTGATTTGGGGCGGATTGATGGCAATGGGTACCTTTGGATCACGGGGCGTGCGAAGGATTTGATTATTCGGGGTGGTCACAACATTGACCCCGCGATGATCGAAGAGGCGCTTGCGGGGCATCCTGATGTTGGGTTTGCGGGCGCGATTGGCCAGCCAGATGCACATGCGGGCGAGGTGCCTTGCGCGTTTGTGGAATTGGTTGAAGGCGCGACGGCCAGCGTTGATGATTTGCTGGCGTTTTGTAAGGAAAATGTCCACGAGCGGGCGGCGCAACCAAAGTATCTGGAGATCATGGACGAGCTGCCGAAAACCGCGGTTGGCAAAATCTTTAAGCCTGATTTGCGACGTTCGGCGATTACGCGGATTTACAACGCGGCGTTGGCGGATGCGGGTGTTGGTGCATCGGTTATGAAGGTGGTTGAAGACAAGAAACGCGGCTTGGTTGCGCAGTTGGAGAAATCTGATGCGGCTGTGACTGACGACGCGGTGAAAGCGGTGCTGGGCGCGTTCATCAATCAGTGGGAATGGGCGTAACGTCTGGACTGGGGATTTTATCCCCAGACCCCTAGGATGTATGAGGCCAAAAGAAGAGGGGCGGCGGTGGCTGCCCCTTTTTTGTTAGCTGTCGCCTGCGAATTTGGCCTGCATTTCATCGCGGGCGTCGTCGGTGATTTTGGCGAAGGTGATTTCGGGTACACTAAAGGCGTGGCCGACGGGCAGCAGGTTTACGGCCGCTGCTACGTTTTCGGGCCATGCCAGCGGCGTGTTCATCGCATCAGACAGCGCGTCGGCGGCGTCTGGGATGAAGGGTTCGGATAGGGCAGCGTAAAACGGGACCAGGTTTAGCGCGAAACGGATTTGGGTGGCGGCGGCGGCCTCGTCTGTTTTGAAAACGGACCAGGGCGCTACCTCTTGCAGGTATTCGTTGCCGAGCGACCAGATTGCGCGAAGTTCGGACGCGGCTTTGCGGATTTCCATGTCGGCCATGTAGGTTTCGTAGGCAGTTAGGCGGGTTTGCAGCGCGTCAATCACCGCCTGTTCGGCAGGGCCGTAATCATTGCCAGCAGGAATTTCTTCGCTGAATTTAGAGCGACAGAATTTGGTGACGCGCGAGACGAAATTGCCGAGCACGTTGGCGAGGTCGGAGTTTACGCAGGCTTGGAAATCGTCCCATGTAAATTCGGAATCTGAGGATTCTGGAGTGTGGGACAGCAGCCACCAGCGCCAGTAATCGGACGGCAGAATGGCAAGCGCTTGGTCCATAAAGACGCCGCGCCCTTTGGATGTTGAAAACTGACCGCCGTCGTAATTGAGGTAGTTGAAGGATTTGATGTAATCCACCAGCTTCCACGGTTCATCTGATCCCATGATTGTGGCAGGGAAAGACAGTGTGTGGAACGGCACGTTGTCTTTGCCCATGAATTGCACGTAAGTCACGTCATCCGCGCCTTTGTCTGTGCGCCACCAGCGTTCCCAATCCGCATCGACCTTGCCGTTGGCGTCTGCCCATTCAGCGGTGGCTGCGATGTATTCAATGGGGGCGTCGAACCAGACGTAGAAGACTTTGCCTTCCATGCCGGGCCAGTTTTCTGTGCCACGCTTGACGGGGATGCCCCAATCGAGATCGCGGGTGATGCCGCGATCGCGCAGGCCTTCGCCGTCGTGCAGCCATTTTTTGGCGATGGAGGTGGTGAGGATCGGCCAATCGGTTTTTGAGGAAATCCATGCGTCGAGTTTGTCTTTTAGCGTCGATTGGCGCAGGTACAGGTGTTTTGTGTCGCGCACTTCGAGATCTGTGGAGCCTGAAATGGCGGAGCGGGGATTGATCAGATCGGTCGGGTCGAGCTGTTTTGTGCAGACCTCGCATTGATCGCCGCGCGCGTCTTCACTTCCGCAGTTGGGGCAGGTGCCCTCGATGTAGCGGTCAGGCAGGAAGCGGCCATCGGCGTTGGAGTAGACTTGCGTTTCAGAGACTTCTTCGATCAGGCCCGCATCGGCGAGTTTACCCGCAAAATGTTGCGTGAGCCTGTGATTGCGATCAGAGGAGGAACGGCCGTAGTGATCAAATGACAGGCGGAACCCATCGGCCAATTCGGACTGAACGGCGTGCATTTCTTTGCAATATTCTTCGACGGGTTTGCCAGCTTTGGCGGCGGCCAATTCGGCGGGTGTGCCGTGTTCATCGGTGGCGCAAATGAACATCACCTCGTTGCCACGGGCGCGGTGGTAGCGCGCGAACAGATCGGCGGGCAATTGCGAGCCGACCAGATTGCCGAGGTGTTTAATCCCGTTGATGTAGGGAATTGCGGAGGTGATGAGGATACGGGCCATGATGTGCGTCTTTGATTACTGCGTGTTTTGCAGATGTAGCGGATGTGGCGAAAGGGCGGAAGGGGCAATGCGTCAGCTGCGCGAGATTGGTGGCCTGTTTACCATTTTGTTGCGTAATTTTTGGAATTCGCGCTAGGGTGGTGGCGTATCTTATATTTGAAATTTGGAATCATGAAATGAAATTATCTATCGCACATTGCGCCGATTTGGTCGCGGGAAGTTACACTGCCGTAAAACACAAGAAACGCGGAAGGCTGACAAAAGGCGTGGTGGAGTATTTTGACGACAAGGGCGCGCAAGCCTTGATGTTGGATCATAATGTGATGGTGATCCCTGGCTCAAATGAGCTGTTGGATTGGATGCGCAACGTCAACGTCTATAATATTTTGGGTAAGAAATACAAAGCCAAGTCGCAGGCGAAATCCAAAACGGGTGCGATTTTGCATTCAGGGTTTAATCGCCATGCGAATTTGCTGGGGATTTTTGCCAAAGAACATGATGCAAAGTTTATTATCGGGCATTCTTTGGGCGGTGCGGCGGCGCAGATTTTGGGCAGCTGGATGGGGGTTCCAGCGGTTGGGTTTGCATCACCGCGCGTGAAGTTGGGCGAGCGTAAAGTAAAGAACGAGAGGCTGATTTTGAACATCTGCCGGTTAGATGATTTTGTCACCCATGTGCCGCCAAGCGAGGTTGGATTTCGCCGCTTGGGTAAGACTGTTCAGTTGATACCGCCAACAACAAACCCCGGGCTTGATCATTCGATGCCGAATTACATCAAGGCGTTGGGGTATGACACGCTGGATGAAAAACTGCCCAAAACTTGGGGCAAGTAGCTTAGGCGCTGTGGGCACCGTCAGCCAAGGTTTTCACAAAGGCGAGCACGTCTGCGACGGGTTCGCCAGCGCCCATTTTTTCCACGATTGCAGAGCCAACGACTGCGCCGTCTGATACGGCGGCCATTTCGGCGGCTTGCTGAGGCGTTTTGATGCCAAAGCCGATGCAGACTGGTAGGTCGGTGGATTGTTTGATGCGCGCTACCTCAACGCCGACGGTTTGCGCATTGGCAGAGCCTGCGCCCGTGATGCCCGCGATTGCGACGTAATAGATGAAGCCAGAGGTGTTTTGCAGCACTTTGGGGAGGCGTTTTGCATCTGTTGTCGGTGTTGCAAGGCGGATTGGGTGCAGGCCTGCGGCGATGGCTGGGATGGCCAGCTCAACGTCTTCTTCGGGTGGTAGATCAACGATGATGAAGCCGTCGATGCCCGATGCTTTGGCATCCGCGAGGAATTGATCGACGCCGTGATGATAGATCGGGTTGTAATAGCCCATCAGCACGATTGGCGTTGTGTTGTCTGATTTGCGAAATTCAGCGGCCATTTGCAGGGTTTTTTTCAGCGTCATGCCGCCTTCGAGCGCGCGTTGACCTGCAAGTTGGATGGTTTCGCCGTCGGCCATTGGATCGGTGAAGGGCACGCCGAGTTCGATGATGTCGACGCCAGCGGCAGGCAGGCCTTTCATCAGTTCGAACGTCGCATCATAGTTTGGATCACCCGCCATAATGTAGGAAACAAATGCGGATTTGCCGCTTGCTTTGAGTTCGGCGAATTTTGCGTCGATGCGTGACATGATTGATCCTTACGTTCAGTTGGCTTCCAATTGCGCGAATAGGGGGGGGAAATCAAGGGTTGGTGGCGGTTTTTCTTGACCTTGGGCGCATGACTGGTAGGGGATGCGACAACTTTTAATCAAATGATACGAGGGCGTGCAAATGGGCTTTAAGACTGGGATCGTGGGTATGCCGAATGTGGGGAAATCCACATTGTTCAATGCGCTGACCAAAACGGCGGCTGCACAGGCGGCGAATTTCCCGTTTTGTACGATTGAGCCGAACGTCGGTGAAGTGTCTGTTCCTGATAAACGGTTGGACACGCTGGCCAAGATTGCTGGGTCCAAATCCATCATTCCTGCGCGTATGACGTTTGTGGATATTGCGGGCCTTGTGAAGGGCGCAAGCAAGGGCGAGGGACTGGGCAACCAGTTTTTGGCCAATATCCGTGAATGCGACACGATTGCCCACGTGTTGCGGTGTTTTGAAGACGACGACATCACCCATGTTGATGGCCGTGTGAACCCTGTTGAAGACGCGCAAACCATCGAGACGGAGCTGATGCTGGCGGATTTGGAAAGCATCGACAAGCGGATCGCGGGTTTGGTGCGCAAGATGAAGGGCGGCGACAAGGAAGCTGTTCTGGCCAATGAGCTGTTGGCGCGTGCCAAGGCGGTTATCGAAGAAGGTAAGCCTGCGCGGTTTGTCGAGATTGCGGATGATGAGCGCAAGGCGTGGGATATGCTGCAACTGCTGACCAGCAAGCCGGTTTTGTATGTGTGCAATGTTGAGGAAGAAAACGCAGCCAACGGCAATGCGCATTCGGATGCGGTGGCCAAGATGGCAGCAGACGAAGGCGCGGCGGCTGTCGTGATTTCAGCGGCGATTGAAGAAGAGATCAGCCAGCTGGACGATGACGAAGCGGCGATGTTTCTGGAAGAGATGGGTCTGGAAGAAGCGGGCTTGGATCGTTTGATCAAAGCGGGCTATACGCTATTGGCGTTGCAAACCTATTTCACGGTTGGCCCCAAAGAGGCCCGCGCATGGACGATTGCAAAGGGGACATCTGCACCAAAAGCGGCGGGTGTGATCCACGGTGATTTTGAACGCGGGTTCATTCGCGCTGAAACGATTGCCTATCAGGATTTCGTTGATAACAACGGCGAGCAGGGTGCCAAAGAAAAGGGCAAGATGCGGGCCGAGGGTAAAACCTATGTGGTTTTGGACGGCGATGTGCTGCACTTCTTGTTTAACACCTAACCAGAACCTGATCAGAGAAAATACGCCGGTTTGGCGGGGTGAAACACCGAATTTAGGGCTGCTTTTGCGGCCCTTTTTCGTGGGGTTTTGTTAACATTTAGCGAGTCGAAACATGGTTAATGCGTTTTTAACCACCCCGATTCGTGGTTAAGCACCTGTTAACACTAGCTTTTATTTGGCTAACATTCGTACAAATTGAGCCAATTCTGTTAGGTTTTGATGTTAACTGACGTTGAAAACATTGAATAATTTCGAGTTTTGGTCAGATAAACTGAATTTTTAGAAATCCTAACGAAACATGAATTTCTAACCTTCATATCCCGTTCACATTTAGCGCCCATTCCTGATGACGGTGGTAATGCGCTGATGTCCTCTTGGGTGGAAACACGAGGCTCGGCGTGAGTGGAAAAAGTGGAGCTGAAAATGTTGTCCTTCGAGGTAACGAACGTAGTAGTTGACGGACCAAGCACAGAGTTGTTGGGCCTTTCGGATGTTGAATTTGTACAGGTGAACGGCAGCTGGAATGTTGTTGTTGCAAGCGAGGCAGAAGGCGCGATCACAACATTCGGTTTTGAAAATAACGCTCTTACAGGTGTATTAGACACACAGTCATACTCCAGCACATCAGGCACACGCATGATTAGCTATTTGACGATTGCTGAAATCAACGGCGAAACAATGTTGCTGCCAGCCACACGCTATGAAGACCAAACAAACCTTTACAGCATTTCCGGCACCGGCATTTTGGGGGCTGGCGTAAATTCAAACGGCATCGGCCAATTGACCCTGAACACTGCCGTGACAGTGGGCGCAAACACGTTCGTTTATTCCGCAAGCAACAACGGCATCACCGCCTATTCAGTTGATGCGAGCCTGAACTTTACCCAAGTGGACCAAGAATTAGACACGGGCGCGACATACCTTGGTGATGTAAGCGCATTTGCAAACGCAACTGTTGCTGGGATCGAGTATTTGTTCGTAGCCTCCGCATATGATGCAGGCGTAAGCAGCTATGTTATCGATGCAAACGGCGCATTGAGCCTGGCAGACACAGTAACACCGGGCGAGTTTTCAGGCTTTTATTTGGTGCAAGATCTGATCACGTTGGAAGTTTCTGGCCAAGATTACTTGGTCATGGCATCCGCAGGAACATCTAGCCTGACCGTTTATTCAGTATCTGCAAACGGCGCGTTGTTTGAAACAGATTTCCTGATCGACAGCTTGGACACACGGTTTGAAGATGCGTCTGTTTTGGAGAGCTTTGTTTACGATGGTCGTTCATTTGTAATTGCAGCAGGCAGCGACGATGGCATTACAATTTTGGAACTGACAGCAACAGGCCAATTGTGGGAAATGGCGTCTTTGGCTGACACATACGATACAACATTGGCAAACGTAACGGGCATTAGCGCCGAAGTGATCAACGGTTCAGTTGAGATTTTGATCAGCTCTGCAACAGATCACGGCTTCACACAGATCACGCTGAACACGTCGTTGATGGACAGCGCAATTACAGGTAGCGCAGGGAACGATTTCATTCGCGGCACGTCTTCTTCTGATTTGATTTACGGTCTGGACGGAAACGACAACTTGGTTGGGGGCAGTGGTGCGGATACTTTGGTTGATGGCGCTGGCATTGATTATCTAACAGGTGAGGGCGGGCGCGACGTGTTCATGTTTGTAGAAGACGGCGAATTGGATATCATCTGTGATTTCAGCGTTGGCGATGACCAAATTGATTTGTCCCATTTTGCTGGCGTGTTTGGCCTGAACGACATCGAAATCCGCGATTGGTGTAACGGCGTGATCATCATCGTAAACGAAGACGCGATCATCGTTCAAAACCAAGACAGCCGTGAATATTTTGCAGAAGATTTCGGAGCATCTGACTTTTTGTTCTAAGAACCACCGCATGCATATGCTTTCCACAGCGCATGCGACCTTGCCGGATCGGGATTTTTTCACTCCTCGATCCGGCATAATTCGTTTTAGGGGCTGGTTTTTAAAGATGAGGAATTCGCTGGAACCTGTTTCAAATCGGCGTAAGTTGGGGACAAACGAAACGAATGAGAGGTGCGACATGCGCTATTTACATACGATGGTACGGGTTACGGATTTGGATGCGTCGATTGATTTTTGGTGCGATAAAATGGGCATGGTTGAGACGCGCCGCATTGACGTGCCAGAGGGCAAGTTCACACTGGTATTTTTGGCGGGTGATAAAGACGAGGCCAATGCCAAGGCCAATAACGCGCCAGAGCTGGAGCTGACCTATAATTGGGGCAGCGAGGAAAAGTATGAAACAGGGCGCAGCTGGGGGCATTTAGCCTATAAGGTTGATAACATTTACGAAACTTGTCAGGCGTTGATGGACAAAGGTGTTGTGATCAACCGCCCGCCGCGTGATGGGCGCATGGCATTTGTGAAATCGCCAGACAATATTTCCGTGGAATTGCTGCAAGAGGGCGAGAGCCTTGCACCTGCTGAGCCTTGGGCCAGCATGGAAAACACAGGCGATTGGTAACCATGAGCACGGACACGCACACGACGCACGCGGCAGAGGAAGACGCGCGCAACCGCGACATCAAAATCTGGGTGAACGGCGATATCGTTCACCGTGATGAGGCCAAGGTGTCTGTGTATGACAGCGGGTTCATGCTGGGCGATGGCATGTGGGAAGGCATGCGCCTGTACGATGGGGTCTGGACGTATTTCGATCAACACATGGATCGGCTGTTTGAAAGCTGTAAGGCGGTTAGCCTCGATATCGGGATGGATCGCGCGGGGGTGGCCGATGCGCTGCGCCAAGTTCAAGACGCCAATGATATGCACACGGATGTGCATTGCCGTTTGATGGTGACGCGGGGTGTGAAGGTAAAGCCGTTTCAGCATCCATCATTGTCCCAATCTGGGCCGACTGTGGTGATTATCATGGAACATTCCAAACCTGTGAGCACGTTGCAGGGTAGGGGTATTGTGTTGGCAACAGTGCCCCAAGTGCGTGGTTTGCCGATGGCGCAGGACGCGAAGTATAACTCTCATTCCAAGCTGAACTGTGTAATTGCCTGCCTTCAGGCCGAACAGGCGGGGGCGGATGAGGGGCTGATGTTGGATCCGAACGGGTTCGTGAACACGACAAATGCCTGCAACTTTTTTATCGTACGCAAAGGGCAGGTTTGGACCAGTTCTGGCGATTACTGCATGAACGGCGTGACGCGCCAACGGGTGATTGATCTGTGCCGCGCCGATGGCATCCCGGTGTTTGAAAAGAACTATTCCTTGGTGGAGGCGTATGGCGCAGAGGAAGCGTTTTTAACTGGCACGTTTGGGGCGCAAACCCCTGTGGCAGAGATTGATGGCAAAGAGATTGGCGAGGGGGATCGGCCCATTACGGCGCGGATACAGGCGCTGTATAAACAGGCGATCTTGGATCATGTGGCAGCACGAAAATCTTAATATTTCAGAGTGTTAATAGGCATTGCCAAACCATTTTCTGACCAATTCACCGTAGGTTCCATTTTCGCGCAAACGCAGCAGGCTTTGGTTGATTTCTTCGCGCAACGGGCTGCCTGTTGGCAGGGCAATGCCGTAGTTTTCGGGCTTGAACACTTTGTCCATCAAGCGCGCCCTGCCGCGACCTTTGTTGTTCACGTAATAGGCCAAGATAGGACCGTCAAACACCACGGCTTGCAGGGTGTGGGCCTCAAATGCGGCGATCATGGTGTCCAGATCGGTGTAGAGAACATAGCTGATGCCGCGCTGATCTAGGAAGGCGGCAGAGGTGCTGCGCTCGATTGTGCCAACGGCGCGGCCATCCAAATCGCTGAGGGATTGGACGTTGGATTGGATCGCCTCGACCGTAAGGGCGGCGGTGATGCGGGCCACGAAGATGGACACGATAAACAGGCTGGAAATGACCATCACTACGCCAAGGCCACGGCCAAGGGGTGAACGGGGCATGCGTTCTTCAAAACCGCCGTTGACCACAAGGTTGAGCGCCCACCAGAAGGAGGGGAACAAGGCCTGATAAAACGGGCGGTCGAAATATTCTTGGCGGTTGCGTTCAAAGGCCCACATGATCATGCCACAGGCGAACAGAATGCCGAACGCAAGCACCACGGCGAGGCCGATTTCACGCGTTAGGATGGTTGTGAAAAGCGCGTTTCGCGAGCTGTCGGCGGGCAACATGACCTGAACGCCGCTGGCGAAAATTGGCAGGGTGAAATCCATATCTGCTTCGCGGGCGGCGGTGATCGAGATGTTTGCGATTGCGCCGTCAACATCAGAGGATTGCACCGCGCCAAGCATATCGCCAAAGCTGTCTTTGCGATCAAGGGCGACGGTTTTGTCCAAATCTTTGGCCAAAGCGCGGATAAGATCGACGGAAAAGCCAGTTTCTGCACCGCCCTGTGCGCTGCTTTCAAGCATTGAAAACGGCTCGCGTGAAACGGTTGCAAAGGTTAGGTCTTGGGCGTGGGCCTGATTTTGCGCCACAAACATCATCGTCAAGATCGCAAAAATAAATCGCATGTTTAGAATCCCCATTCCGCAAAATGTCTTTTGCGCAAATTGGTTGAAAATGCAACGAAAAATGCAACGAAAAATGGCCGGAAGAGACGGGGCCGTTCTGTCGCTTAACGATGCTTAAGCAACGATAGCCTACTTTAGCAAAAAAATTAGTGGCGACGGGTTGGGATCAACCATGGGTACCTGGGTCTTGGTGTTCTGCAAGATTTAGGGCGGGTAACGACAAGATCGTGTTGGTTGGATTTTGCGTGTTTTTAGGCGGTTGCAAAGTTGGAAAATTTCATTGGGAAAGCGCGCGGCGCGGGGCCGAAACGAGCACAGATCCGCCGCTTGCGCCTAAATACGGACTGCCTTTTGGGCAGCATAGGAGACAAATATGGACGAAGAAGAACGCAAAATGCTGAGAGATGTGCATGACGCGCTGTTTGCGGTGCCGATTGGATCGCCAAGCGATCGGGAGCCGCTGATTATCCGTGCGAATGCAGCACTTGATAAGCTGGATAGGGGATCTTGGACGGTTCGAACATTGATCTGGTTGTTGCCCGTTTTAGCGGGTTTGGGAATTGCATTTAAGGAAATAACGGGGTGGATCAAATGAAGGATTTTTTCACACGTTCAAAGTGGTCAAAGGTTGATTTATTCGCGGCAGTTGCTGCAACGGGTTTTCTGATTTGGGCCGTATCGCCTAAGCTGTTTCCCGCATCACAGTTTATCCAACTTCATGAGGTTCGTTTTGGGGATAGCGGTGTTGGAGAAACGATCCCACTGCATGCGGATCGAACGGTCTATCAACACACAGGGCGGGCGTATTACGAAGTGGATGTGTTGAGCGCAAACACTGGGTTTCGGGAATGTTACGCCAAACGGCATGTGCCCTATGCGGTGAACAAACGCGCCGTTTTGCCTGATCGCCGCGAGATTACCGGCAAAAGCCTAAAGTGGTGGGCGTATTCAGATGATGGGGAATGCCAACGCTGGAAGAGCCATGCCGGCAGGTTTTATGTAAAGACCCGCCATTGTTGGAAGCGGTTTTGGTGGGCGCGCACGAGTTGCAATCCTTGGCATATTTCCAAGCCGTTTGAGGTGAGTTGATTTGAGGAGCCTCGCGCCGATGGTGTGGGGCTTTTTTGTGGGTGTATGGTTTGGTGTGGGGGGATTGATTGCGGGGCTCTCGATGTTTGTTCCAAACATCTGCCGCGTGATTGGTGCGGCGGTTTGGCCTTTCTGGTGAAAGGCCTTTCAAAACACCTGCCGCGCGGCCTTTCTGGTGAAAGGCCGTTGGTGCACCCGACTGGATTCGAACCAGTGACCTCTGCCTTCGGAGGGCAGCGCTCTATCCAGCTGAGCTACGGGTGCTTGGGGCGCGGTATAGGGGGTTCTGGGGTGTGGTTCAATTGGGTATTTGCGCTGGTTTGGAAAAAACTCGCAATTGTTAGCCCGCGTGGGGTTTGCGGTTGTCGGCCACTTCTTGCGCGAGTTCCAGAGTGTGTGTCGCAAGGTTGGCGAGGGCGGTTTCGGTTTCTTCGGCGTTTTGTGCTTCGAGCGCGTCGGCGATTTTTGTGTGTAGATCAACGATTTTCTCGCGTTTTCGCGCTGTAAACGTGATCATGTTCATGAGGGGTTCGATGGCTTCTACTGCGCCAGCGAGTTGGTAGGACATCACTGGGTTTTGGGCGCTGTCGACCAGTGCGCGGTGGAATGCAACGTCAGAGGCGCAGAAACTTTCGTCTGTGAGGCCTGGTTGGCCTTGGCGGTGAATTTCGGCGCGCATGGCGGCGAGTTGATCGGGCGTGCGACGCTGTGCGGCGAGCGGGATGCAAGCGCGTTCCAGCGCAAAGCGGGCTTCGCAGGCGGTTTCAAAGCTGACGGCGTTCATGGACAACAGCAGCGTGGAAGTGGTGATTTGCTGGCCGTAGGCGTCTTCAAAGCTGAGTTTGTTCACAAATGCGCCCCCCGTTGCACCGCGTTGGGTGCGGATCAGGTTTTGCGCGGCGAGGCGTTTGAGGGCTTCGCGTACTGTAGGACGGGAGACGTCGAATTGATCGCAAAGTTCGGATTCAGAGGGCAGGCGTTGGTTCACGATCAATTGGCCGTTCACGATGCTGTCGCGGATGGCGGTTGCGATCTGGGCTGAAAGCTCTTTGGCTTGGTCGAGTTCGTATTTCATTTGCAGCCCCAGAATTAAATGTAAGACAATTGACGATTTTAATTGTCTGACAATTAAATCTCGCTTAGTCATATCACAAGAATCCTGTTCGTAAAGGCTGCCTCTTGTCCGTTCTTGCCCATCATTCTGTTCGCACGACCCTGTGGCTCGCATTTTTTGCGGCTATCGTTGTGGCGTGGTGGATGATGTATTCCATGGCGGGGCAGATGGGGCTGAACTGGTACGGTGCGCGGGTTGGCATGATGGATATGGCGGGAATGCCGCCGATGAACAGCCTGCAAATGCTGGTGCCGATGTGGGCGATTATGATGATCGCGATGATGGGGCCGACCTTTGTGCACACGATGACCACGTATGAGGCGCTGATGCGGTCTGCCAATGGCACGTGGGCTGGGTTGATCGGTGTTGTTGCTGGGTATTTCATTGTTTGGGTTCTGTTTGGTGCGGGTATTGCGCTGGTGCAGGCGGGGCTGATGCGGCTCGGTTGGCTCGATATGTTTGGGCAATCCACGGGGTTGTGGGCCACGGCGGCGCTGTTGATTGTGGTGGGCTGGTTTCAGTTCACGTGGATCAAAGAGGTATGCCACGGGGTGTGTCATGCGCCGATGCAGTATTTTCTGGGCAACTGGCGCACGGGTGGCCTTGGTGGGCTGCGCATGGGGCTGGGCCTTGGGGCGTTCTGTGTGGTGTGTTGCTGGGGGTACATGGCGCTGGGGTTTGTTGGCGGGTCCATGAACCTGTTGTGGATGGGGCTGGCGACAGTTCTGATGGTGTTTGAGAAGCTGCCACAGGTGGCGCATTACGTTATGCGCCCTGTGGGGGTGTTGTTGATCGTTGCGGGGCTGGCGGTTGCTGGTTGTGCTGGTGGGGTTTGGTGAAGATGGCAAACTCTGTTAAGCTATTGATAATAATTGCGATCATAGCGGTGCCCGCCTTGCTTTATCTTACAGGAAATGCAGACGATCATGGTTTCAAGATAGCTCTCTACTATGTGGTTCTAGGTGGGCTAGCAATTTACACTTATCGAAATAAACTGAAGGGAGGCCCTAAAAATGGCTGAGAAGAAAACTAAGGCTGCGGCTGATCGTATTGAGGTTATGAACAAGCTCGATCAACGCATGACGCCAACGCGGCGTCGTAAGGAAGCGACGAATTGGAGCATTAAGGGAGAGCTGTTTTTGAACTGTTCTTGCGAAGTGTTCTGCCCGTGTGTTGTATCATTGGGTAAGCACCAGCCGACCGAAGGGTACTGTCATGCTTGGATGGCTATTCGTATTGATGAGGGCCACTTTGAGGGTGAAGACCTAAGCGGGCTGAATGTTGGCTTGCTGGCGGATATTCCGGGTAAGATGGCAGAGGGCGACTGGAAGGTTGCCGCGTATATCAGTGAAGAAGCCACGCAAAAGGCCTATGACGGGTTGCTGAAGATTTTCAGTGGTGCGGCTGGCGGGACAACGGGTTTGTTCACGATGCTGGTGTCCACGATCATTCATGCAGAGCGCACCAAGGTTGAGATCGAAACCAATGGGCGTCGTCGCTCCATCAATATCGGTAAAAAGATCAATGGTGAGATCGAAACTATCGGAGGTGCGAACCCTGATGAGGCTGTTGTGATCTCGAACTCTCGCTATTGGATGGGTCCAGACATTATCGCGGCTGTTGGCCTGCGGAGCCGTGTGCGTGATCACGGTCGCAACTGGGATTTCGGTGGCAAGTCTGCCGAGATTTGCCCGATTGAGTGGTCTGGTCCTTAAGCCAAACTGGGAGAGGTAGGCTCATGTCTGTAACACCTGATTGGGTGCGCATGATGGCGCAGTATAATGCTTGGCAGAACGGGTGGATGATCCCTGCGGCCAGTGGATTGTCTGTGGATGCGCGCCAACTTGATCGCGGGGCGTTCTTTGGGTCGATTCACGGCACGCTAAGCCATCTTTTGTGGGGTGACAGTCTGTGGATGGGCCGTTTTGACGGGGGCGATGCGCCTGACGCGCCGATTGAAGCAGGCACGCAGAACTTTCCGGATTGGGATGGGTATGTTGCGGCACGCGGGGCGATGGATCAGCGGATTACGCGCTGGGCTGCGTCCTTGGGTGACGGCGACGTGCTCGGGGAGTTAACATTTTGGTCAGGTACAAAACAGGCCGATTTGGTGGTCCCCAAGGCCAAGGTGTTTACCCACTTCTTTAATCATCAGACCCATCACAGGGGTCAAGTCCACGGTATGTTGACGGGCGCAGGTGTAACCACCCCAGATACCGATCTTTTATTTATGGAGTAACGGGATGGCTTTATTGTCACCTTCGCGTCGTCTGCGGCGCACACCTTTTTCTGACGGCGTAGAGGCCGCTGGGGTAAAGGCCTACACGATTTACAATCACATGTTGTTGCCAACTGTGTTTCGGTCTGTCCAAGAGGATTATCATCATCTGAAATCTGCGGTGCAGATATGGGATGTGTCGTGCGAGCGCCAAGTCGAGCTGCGCGGCCCTGATGCGGGTCGTCTGATGCAGATGCTAACGCCGCGTGATCTGCGCAAGATGCAGGTAGGCCAGTGTTTTTATGTGCCTATCGTGGATGAAACGGGGGGCATGTTGAATGACCCTGTCGCGGTAAAGGTAACAGAGGATCGCTGGTGGATTTCGATTGCTGATAGCGACCTGCTGTACTGGGTCAAAGCGATTGCCCATGGCTGGCGGCTCGATGTGTTGGTGGATGAGCCTGATATTTCACCGCTGGGGATACAGGGGCCAAAGGCAGAAGAGCTGATGGCGCGTGTGTTTGGCGACAGTATCAAGGGCGTTGGCTTCTTTCGCTTTGGCTGGTTCGAGTTTCAAGGACGTGATCTGCTGATTGCGCGGTCTGGCTATTCCAAGCAGGGCGGGTTCGAGATTTACGTAGAGGGCAGTGATATCGGCATGCCGTTGTGGAACGCGCTGATGGAGGCGGGCAAGGATCTGGATGTGCATGCAGGCTGTCCGAACCTGATTGAACGCATTGAGGGCGGATTGCTGTCGTACGGCAATGACATGACCGATGATAACACGCCGCACGAATGTGGGTTGGGTCGGTTCTGTGATACGCAAACGGCCATTGGCTGTATTGGGCGCGATGCGTTGCTGCGGGTGGCCAAGGAAGGCCCGATCCAGCAAGTGCGCGCCATTGCCATTGACGGGGATGCCGTTCCTGCCTGTGATCGGTGGTGGCCGATACTGGCAAAGGGCAAAAAGGTCGGGCAGGTGACGTCGGCTGCGTGGTCGCCTGATTTCAACACAAACGTTTCGATTGGCATGGTGCGTATGACCCACTGGGATGCGGACACGGCCATTCAAGTACAAACGCCAGACGGGCTGCGCGATGCGGCCGTCTATGAAAAATTCTGGATTTAATTGGAGAGAGATATGTTTAACGCATTGATGGTGAATAAAGACGAAGAGGGTAAGACATCCGCGTCGGTAGAGCAGATTAATGAAGATCAGCTGATGGAGGGCAATGTGACCGTTGCGGTGGAATATTCCACTGTGAACTACAAAGACGGTTTGTGCATTGGGCCAGGGGGCGGGTTGGTGCGCAATTATCCCCATATTCCGGGTATTGATTTTGCAGGGACTGTCGAGAGTTCATCTGATGATCGCTACAAGGCTGGTGATAAGGTTGTTCTGACAGGTTGGCGCGTGGGTGAGGCCCACTTTGGTGGGTATTCCCAAAAGGCGCGGGTCAATGGCGATTGGTTGGTTCCATTGCCTAAGGGTTTGGACACACGCACGGCGATGGCTGTGGGGACGGCGGGCTTTACGTCTATGTTGTCAGTTATGGCGCTGGAAGATCACGGGCTGAAGGCGGGCAATGGTCCTGTGCTGGTAACGGGGGCTGCTGGCGGTGTTGGTTCCGTGGCTGTGGCGCTGTTAGCAGCGCTGGGCCACGAGGTTGCTGGTGTGACGGGGCGCCCTGAAACGGCGGATTACCTGAAATCACTGGGTGCGACACAGATCGTGGCCCGTGAAGAGATCAACGAGACAATCAAACGCCCAATGGAAGCGGAAACTTGGGCTGGCTGTGTGGATGCGGTTGGTGGCGACATGCTGGCGCGGGTTCTGGGCCAGATGAAATACGGCGCGTCTGTTGCCGCTGTTGGTTTGGCTGGCGGCGCTGGGCTGCCTGCGACGGTGATCCCGTTCTTGCTGCGCGGTGTGAACCTGCTGGGCATCGACAGTGTGATGCAGCCTTACGACAATCGTCTGCGCGCGTGGGAGCGGATTGCACAAGATCTGCCGATGGACAAGCTGGAAGACATGGTGCGCCCTGCGGTGTTGTCAGACCTTCCCGCGCTGGGAAAAGACATCCTGAAAGGCCAAGTGCAGGGCCGTGTGGTTGTTGACGTAAACGCCTAAAATAAGCCGCGTGCGAAGGGTGGTCTTTGCACGCGGCCCCCATAACACTGGGAATTGATACAAAGTGTGTACCAATGCTTCGCGACTTGGCTACTCTGATCCTAAATTGAGAAGGATTAGGTTCATGCTGCGTATTTTTTTAATAATCGGGTTTGTTCTGGGCAGCGTGCCTGCGCTGGCACAAGACGATCTGTCAGTTGGGTATTATTATCCCGAGATCACCAGTCAAGAAACCTTCACGCGGGTTCTGGGGCTGGATTTCAAAGCAAGCGCGAAACTGCGCAGCACGTTCGTCACGGCGATTACCAAATCGCGTTTTGAAAGCCCCGCAAACCCGAATTACGTTATTTTTGCCAAAGGCACGCAACCCCAAAAGCTGGTGATTGTAGCGTTGGATGATGATGTGTTCAAAACGCTGTACCGTGCGCGTGCAGTGCTGGCACAACTGTCGTCTAACTTGCGCGCTGGGCTGTTCAAAGACGATGAAAACCTGAGGGTTGCTGGCACGTTTTATGATTTGATGCAGATCATGGAATTCAAAACGCTGGTGATTACTGACGGTGAAAACTGGTCCCACAAAGTGCTTTTCTCACAGTAATGCCAAAGTAGCTTCATAAGATTTTTGTCTCTTTAGTTGGTTGCTCAATTTCGGTTGAGAATATTTGAGTCAAAATGTCGCATCCTTTGGTGTATAGGTCGTTCACGTCCGCGTGAACACGTCGCGTCGGACCAATAAAAGTCGGATGACACAACAAGGGGACACCTAATGTCACTAAAACCACCGATAACAGACCTGAATATCCCGACCGAAAGCTCGGGCTTCTATGAGGGCTTTTCAAAGTTCGTTGCAATTGGAT
>JABBAP010000032.1 GCA_018607905.1 Paracoccaceae bacterium
CCGCGCCGACGTCGACGCCGTGACAGAAGCAACGCTCGTGAATTAGGGGCAAAACATTCAGAATTTGGGGGCCTCGCCGCCCCTTTTTTCAGCCCAGAGATTTATGTGATCCATCACACAACGCGCCTTCGCCGTTGTGTTTACAGCCACAAAAGAACACCTTCTTATCTTCAGTCGCTTCAAACTTCACAGGCGCAAATTCCGATCCCTTGTGCGAGCCATCGCAAAACGGTTGATTGCTGGATTGCCCGCACGAACACCAAAAATAGTTTTTTCCCGCCTCCACTTCTACTGGGAACGGAGCTTTTTGGGCGATTTTAGGGGCATCTGACATGGCTGGCTTCCTTTGGAACTGGCATTTGTAAACGTCGTCAAACCCTACGCGGCTTCCCCGACATCCGCAAACCTTGCGTTGTTCTAAATGCAACACTTGCACCCGTTCCCCTGCCTTACTCTGGCCCAATTCACTCCTTAAGCACAGGTTCAACGCGGCAATCTACAGACCGCATCCGAGGCAATAAATGATATCCGCAATGCAACCAGCATCCCCATACCGCTCGACCCTGATCGTCCTTGCGATCTTTGTGGCCTGCGGCGTGTTGGCGTTTTTTACCGCCTCTGGCGAGGACATCTGGCACCAAATCACCTTGCTGTCCTTTGCACAAATCGGCATCCTGCTGGCGCTCTCCCTCGTTAATTACTCATTCCGCGCCACACGTTGGTTTTTGTACGGTCGCGCACTCGGCCTTGATCTTGGCCTGTGGCAGGTTATGCGCCACTACCTCGGCGGCTTTGCCCTTACCATGACACCTGGCCGTCTGGGCGAGCTGGTTCGCATCCGTTGGATCAACCGCGAAACGGGCGCATCCGTTGAACGCACTGCACCCCTTGCGCTTGTGGACCGCGCCGCAGACCTCGCATCCTCTGGCCTGCTTCTGGCCGCGGCCATGCTAATAATGGCGGGTGGTATCTCTGGCGGTATCCCAGTGGCTATCTTTGCTATCATCGTCGCAATCGTTGCAACACGCCCCACCTTGTTTCGCTGGTGCGTCACGCGCCTGTATAAAATCATCGGCCGCAAACCCCGCCTGTTCGCGCGGGCTCGGCGCGCCGCGCAATCGCTTAAACCCTTCTCCCAACCAAAGGTCGCAATCCCTGCCTTCGCGCTCGGCTTTATCGGCTGGTTCGCCGAGGGCTACGCACTTTACCTCCTCCTCACTTGGATGGGCGCTGAAATCTCGGTCTGGGCCTGCGTCGGCATCTTCGTGTTTTCGATGATGACAGGGGGCGCAACGGGCCTTCCAGGTGGGATCGGCGGCGCAGAGGCAGCAATGCTCGCACTTCTGTCGATCCAAGGCATCCCGCTCGAAATCGCAATTCCCGCCACTGCCATCATCCGCATCACCACACTGTGGTTCGCGGTCGGCCTAGGCGTTTTATTCTTCCCATTGGCAGAAGCCGCATCATCAAGAGGTCGTCATGGCTTGGAAAACTGATACATTAACTGGCTGGGGCCGCGTTCTTTCGGGGTCAGCCCAAATCGCACGCCCAGAAAAACCCAGCGCAATCGCGCGTGTTGTGGCCGACACCCCTGCCCCTGCGGTTGGCGCACAGCGGTCTTATGGTGACCCAGCCATCAACACCGACGGCAAAGCAATCGACATGAACCGCCTTGATCGTTTCATCAGCTTTGACGCCAAAACTGGCGTGCTAGAGGCAGAAGCAGGCGTTTCCATCACCCAAATGCTGCAAACCTTCGCGCCCCAAGGCTGGATGCCCACGGTCATGCCCGGCACAGGCTTTGCCACGCTCGGCGGATGTATCGCAAATGATGCGCACGGCAAAAACCACCACGGCGTTGGCACGTTTGGCCAATACGTCATCAGCATTGAACTGATTGGCGCGGACGGCAAAACCAAAACCGTCACGCCCAAGAAAAACAAAACCTTGTTTGAGGCCACCGTTGGCGGTCTCGGTCAGACAGGCATCATCATCTCTGCGAAAATTCAGCTAACAGAATGTTCCTCGCGCCTGATCCAAGTGGATGAACGCCGCGCAACAAACCTGTCTGAATTCATGGACATGCTGAAATCTTCCACCGCGACCTATTGCGTGGGTTGGATCGACGGCACAGCGAACGGTCAATCCCTTGGGCGTGGCATTTTGGAAGAGGCAGAACTTACCAAATCGAACATGGCACCAAAACTGCGCAAATCACGCAAAGTGCCGTTCAACGCCCCCAGCTTCGCGCTGTCCCCGCCAACGGTTCGCGCGTTTAACCGCATGTATTTCAACCGCGTACCTGCCACAGGTCGCGGCGTGCTTCGCAGCCTTGAGGATTTCTTCTTCCCGCTCGATAAAATCCACGACTGGAACAAACTTTACGGCAAACGCGGCTTTCACCAGTTCCAATGCGTGTTGCCTGACGACACGGCTGAACGCACGTTGCGCGAAATGCTGCGTTTAATCGCAGATTCTGGCCTCGCCTCCCCACTTGCCGTGCTGAAACGCACTGGCCCCGGTCGCGCTGGCCCGCTGTCCTTCACCATGGAAGGTTTCACCCTCGCGCTTGATTTCCCAAATTCAGCCAAGTCGATCAAACTGGTCGAAACGCTCAATGAAATGACAACCGAGGCTGGCGGACGCATTTATTTCGCCAAAGACAGCCTCGCGACAGCCAAACAAGCCCACGCGATGTATCCAGAACTGGCCGCGTGGCAAAAAACTGTAAAAACCGCAGACCCGAAGGGCCATTTCAAAACTGATCTGGTACGTCGCCTAAAACTGAGAGACAGCAAATGAGTGAAACATGGATCGTTCTAGGTGCCAGCTCTTCGATGGGTCGCGCCTTCGCACGCAAAGTCGCCGCTGAAGGCGCGCACGTTGTTTTGGCCGCCCGCGAAAAAGACGACCTTGCCCGCACTGCAGCCGATTGCACATCGCGCGGCGCGCCGTCCGCCACACCTGTTGTGTTTGACGCCCGCGATCCAAAATCCTTCGCGCCAATTTACAAGGCCGCGAAAAAGAACGAAGGCATCATCAACGCCGCCGTATTCGTTGGCTCCATGGCCCCACAAGCAGACGTGGACGCAGATCCAAACATCGGCGACTTCACGATCCAAGACAATTTCACTGGCCCTGCAAATTTCCTGCACGGCCTCGCGCCCATCATGGAAAGCCGCAAAGGCGGCACAGTTTTGGGTATCGGTTCAGTCGCTGGGGATCGTGGCCGCATCGGAAATTACACCTACGGCTCCGCAAAAGCGGGCTTTCACACCTATCTATCTGGCCTGCGCAATCGCCTAAACCGCTCTGGCGGCCACGTGGTCACTGTGAAACCGGGCTTTGTGGACACCGCAATGACCTGGGGAATTGAGGGCATGTTCCTCGTCGCCTCCCCCGATCAAATCGCAGACGATTTGTGGAAGGCGCACCTTAAGAAAAAGAACACGCTCTATACACCATGGTTCTGGCGCTACATCATGGCGATCATCAAATCGATCCCAGAACCGATCTTTAAGAAACTGTCGGTCTAGATTTCTTCTGAGTGAAAATATCTCGGGGTCTGGGGCAGCGCCCCAGCACCCGCGTCAGCCAATCGACCCTGACGCGTAAAACATGATCAACACCGTGATTGCGATGATCAAAATTCCCGTCTTATCGCGCATCGCAAACACAATCGGATCGTAATCCTGTTTGCCCTGCCATCCCAAAATCACCATACGAATTTGCCACAACGCCAAGGGCAAAATCGCCAAACGCAGCAGCCACAGGTCATCATACAATGACACGGCCGTGGCGCTGAATGTGTACAGCAAGAATATAACCAGCGAAAAGAACACACCAAGCCCCGCGACATTCAACAAATCTTCGCGGTCCGATTTGCGGTACCCCCGCCCCGGCACTTTGCCATCCGATTTTGCCAGCGTCAGTTCGGTCAACCGCTTCACACAACCCAGCGCCAAAAACGTCGGAAAAATGAACGCAACCATCCAGCCAGACGCAACAACTTGTGCCGCCAAACCACCGGCAATCACACGCAAAGTATAGAGCCCCGCCAAGGTGGCAATATCCACCCAGCGCATCTTTTTGAATTTCAGAGAATAGGACAAAGACAACGTCATATAGAGCGCGATTACTCCAAACAGCGGCCACGATATGATATATCCAACACCCAGCGCGAAAATACCCAACGCAAATGACGTAAGCATCGCATCAGGAATACGCGCTGATCCTGCGGCCAGCGGGCGAAACCGTTTCTTGGGGTGCATGCGATCCGCTTCCAGATCCAGCAGATCGTTCACCACATAAATAGAGGACGCAGCCGCCGAAAACGCAGCAATTGCCAAAACCACCCGCATCAACGCCATCGGGTCCAGCGAATGTGCCGCGATCAATGGCAACAACAGCAAAATATTCTTCACCCATTGATGTGGACGCAATCCTTTGGCCAACGATCTGCGCGACCACGATTTTTTCAGCTGAACAACTTCAACGCCATCGTCTTCCAATTGCTTTGCCACCCCTGGGTGATGCCCAACGACAATCGCCTCGCCTGCGCATTTCCAAACGGCCAAATCCAACCGCTGATCCCCCGCATAGGCGTATTTACCTTCGCCAAACCGCGCGTTCAGGGCCACGGCCTTGGCCGAGCCCTTCAAATTCACGTCGCCATTTGATCCAATATGCTGCCCTTCAACACCGTGATGATCGGCCAAACGCTGCACAAGGCTCTCGTCACTTGCAGATGCAAAGATAACCTCGCGGCCATCTTCGCGGGCTTGATCCATATATGCCTGAATATCTGGGTTCACAGGCAACAGCTCTACATTCACGTCTGCCAACTCGGTGATTTCACGCTTTAGCCGCGCGCGATCGCCCCACAAACGGAACACAGTTTTCAGCGTGTTCAACGGTTGTTTGCCAAGCGCGAGCCAAAATCCCTCGAACAGCATGTCCGTTTTCAGGAACGTGCCGTCGATATCTACGGCCAAAGGTCTTTTATCTATCATTTACTTGCACTCGATTTAAAGACGCATCCGTCTGTTACATATTTTGGCGGTGTCATACACAATGTGCGCGCAACTTGCCATGCGGCCACAACTTTGGGCACATAAGCCCGCGTTTCTGCGTAAGGTGGCACGCCTTTGTGTTTCTTCACCGCGCCCTCGCCCGCATTATATCCAGCCAAGGCCAACAACGGATCGCGCTTAAACTCTTTTAGCAACCAATCGAGGTATGCTGTCCCACCTTTTATGTTCTGCGCCGGATCTGTGCTGTCCGTAACATTAAAACGCGCAGCCGTATCTGGGATCAATTGCATTAAACCAACGGCACCTGCAGAACTTACGGCCTCCGCGCGGCCACCTGATTCAACGCCAATAACTGCCAATACAAATGCAGGGGAAACATCCTTCCCAAGGGTCGCCAAAAGGATACTACTGCCATGCGCCTGCGCCAACTTCTGCATGTGCGCTATATTAGGAGAGAACTTTGCCGCCTTGTTTGGGTTCGCAGAAAGGGATTTCATCGCCGTATCCAACCGTCCCGAACTGGCTTGATTTATCGAAGGGGAATTTGCGGTCCAAAACCAGTCCTGCAAATCTGCGGGCGCAACTGGTTTGTTCACGGCCACCTTTTCTGTGCTCGGTTCGTCTTTGGACGCCGCGTTTTTCTCTAACTTCTTCTTATGCTCATTCTTATAGTAATCTTCTTCTGGCGTAATCTGCACATTGATCCGGCTGCCACCACCGCCTTTCTTCTTTGCTTTTTTAAAAACAATCTCAGCAGAGGCCATTTCAGGCGGCGTTACCGCGGCAAAGGCAACACAAAGGGCGGCGATTGCCGCAACTGCGGTTATAAACCGGATCAAATCACTGCTCTTTTTTTGTTGTTAGGTTAGGAATCGCAAAATTTGAGCGGTAAAGCTAGAAAATTGTGTGTTTGAACTGTGGCGATTTTGTCATAAACGGTGCGGTTCGCGACTTACTTCAACTTTTCTTCAACTTTATTTACAGCATAACTCTTTGTTTAATAATGATTTTACAAGTTTATTCTGAAATTTCGGCAAAAGAGTCACATTCAAAGATCACGCGCCAAAATGCGGTCACATTTACCCGTATAACTGTAGCTCATAGGACGAAGCGAGACGGACTTGACGAGAAGTTCAGATCAAAACAAGCCGAAGCCTTAGAAAACAAAATGTGACCTTGGAGGGTACAAAAATGAAACTATTTAAATTTACCAAAGACGAAGATGGTGCCGTAACTGTTGATTGGGTTGTTCTGACAGCCGCTCTGGTTCTGGTTGGTGGTGTTGTTGTTTCCGCGATCCGCGGCGGCATGGAAGACCTTGCAGCAGACATCAACACACAACTTTCAGCTACATCTGTAACCTAATTCGATCTTTGGAGGATCTAAACTATGAAACTATTTAAATTCACAAAAGACGAAGACGGCGCAGTAACAGTTGACTGGGTAGTTTTGACAGC
>JABBAP010000028.1 GCA_018607905.1 Paracoccaceae bacterium
ATTCTCGTACTCGCCTCCAAATGAAATCAATGACTTAGATCAATACCCGCTTAGCGCATTTTAAGAATGTGTGCGTTTTCACATCAATTAAGGAAATTCGTACTGACCACTCTTTGCCCAGCGCAATTTATTGATGCAATTTGAGTGGATTGTGATGCGTCTCCAGAAGTGCCCACCGCCGCTATTTCCGCTATTCCGCTACACGAGAACGGTATAATGGAAGAAAGTCGCAGACTGGCAGTCCGATTGGCCCTAGAACCATTCTTGCGTGATTGAAAATTGTTATGGCAGATCAGCATATTACGATGAAATCCTTTCCATTTTTGAGCATGCAAAATCGGGCCAAACCCTTTGCGATTCCATCATTTCCAGCTCGCAATCTCTTTTAAAAGCCGTTGGTGTTACGCAAACTCAAACCCCTCGCAAAAGCTCCGAAATGGAGGTTTCAGGCGTGGGCAGCGAACGTGTGCTTGATCTGATGAAAGCGGTAAACGGCACGCAATACATCACTGGGTTCGGGGCAAAAAACTACCTCGCGCATGAGCTGTTTGAAAACGCTGGGATTGATGTGAAATACATGAATTATGATGCTCTGCCTTGGCCCCAACATACGCCAGAATTTACGCCTTACGTCAGCGCGCTTGATCTTGTTGCAAATGTCGCGCCGGAAAACCGCAAGGCGCATTTGAACCCCAAAACCAATGATTGGCGCAGTGTAATTTAGCAGCGTTATTGAAAGCAAAAGCCGCGAAACCCTACTGCGCAGCGGTTTGCACACCCATTCGCCCAGCGCGGTAATCACGCATGGCTTGGCCAAAGGCCTCAAATAGCGGCTTTGAAACCATGTCCATGTCCGCTTTCCATTCGGGATGCCACTGCACCGCCAATGCAAACCCAGATGCGCCCTCAACGCGGATCGCTTCTGGTGTGCCGTCAGGGGCATGGCCTTCGATCACGATACGTTCGCCCGCGTCTTTGATGCCCTGCCCATGCAGTGAATTTGTCTTCACCACCGTGCTGCCCCAAATCTGTTCAAACACACCACCTTTTTGCAGGTTGATGTCATGGCGCAGCGCGAATTTCTCCTCAATCGTGCCCTCTGGTGGCATGCGGTGGTTCATACGCCCGGGCAAATCGCGGATTTCTGGATAGAGCGACCCCCCAAAGGCCACGTTGAATTCCTGAAAGCCACGGCAGATGCCCAAAATCGGAATGCCCCGTTCGACACAGGCACGGATCAGCGGCAATGTCAGACGATCACGATCCCGATCAAACGCGCCATGCGCTTCGGTGGCTTCTTCGCCGTATTCTTCGGGGTGCACATTCGGGCGCGCGCCCGTGAAAACAAACCCATCAAAAATCGAACACAACTCATCGAGCCCGTTCACGTCAGGTATCGCAGGCACCACCAACGACGTCGCATCACAAACCTTGGTCATCGCTTCGATATTGTGCACGCCACACGCCTGCGCAGGATAACTCCCGTCTAAAAGATATGAATTACCACTGATGCCAACGACAGGACGCATGTTTGCTTACTCTTGTAAATTCTGATGTCCAGAATGTGACCAATCCCCAGTCGGGATGCAAGTGCCAACCTGCGCAAAAAAGGCGCCCGAAAGCGCCCATTTCAACTCAATTGAACACGAGGCCCTAGGCTTCGGCAGCAAAGGTCGCCGCTTCGATGCCCGCAATCGCGCATAAAACATCGTTGTCAGCACTATCGCCTGTTACGCCTACTGCGCCCAGAACCGTGCCTTTTTTGTCCGTCACCAAAACGCCGCCAGCCACAGGGATAAACCGCCCGTTGTAAGCGCCGTTCAATGAATCAACAAAATGCCCGTATGTCTCGGCCAGATCCATCATTTTGGAACTTGGCACGCCCATCATGATGGCAGCATTTGCTTTGCCTTGTGCAATTTGGAACCGCCCAGCCGACGCCCCATCTTGGCGTTCAAACGCCAAAACATTGCCGCCACTGTCCAAGACCACAACGGCCACTGGCTTCATTTCCATTTCTTTTGCCTTGGCAAATGCCGCGCGTATAATTTTGCGGCATTTCGCCATATTCAATCCAGCCATTACTGTGATCCCTTTAATTCCAAACGACGTGCATGCAAAATCGGCTCGGTATAGCCTGCTGGCTGCACGGTGCCCAAGAATACAAGATCGCAGGCCGCTTGAAAAGCCAAACCCTGAAACTCTGGCCCCATCGGCGTGTAGGACGCATCGCTCGCGTTTTGCTCGTCCACAACCAGTGCCATGCGACGCATGATTTCCATCACCTGATCACGCTCCACAATGTCGTGGTGCAGCCAGTTGGCGATGTGCTGGCTGGAAATCCGACAGGTCGCGCGGTCTTCCATCAGGCCAACATTGTTCATGTCAGGCACCTTAGAACAGCCGACACCTTGGTCGATCCAACGCACCACATATCCCAAAATTCCCTGCGCGTTGTTTTCCACTTCACGGGTGATCTGTGCGGGCGACCATGCCTTGTAAGACGCCAACGGAATATCGAGGATGTTCTCAACATGGCCACGACGCCCGCCCGCCTTGATCTTGTCTTGGCACGCCAGCACATCGACCTTGTGATAATGCAGCGCATGCAACGTCGCTGCGGTCGGGCTTGGAACCCACGCACAATTTGCACCAGCACGGGGATGCTCGATCTTTTGCTCCATCATCGCGGCCATCAAATCAGGTGCAGCCCACATGCCTTTGCCGATCTGTGCGCGCCCTTGCAGCCCACATTCCAGCCCAACATCCACGTTCTGGTTTTCATAGGCCCCGATCCAACCCTTCCGTTTGATGAAATCTTTGCGCGAAAACGGCCCAGCCTCCATTGACGTGTGAATTTCATCGCCCGTGCGATCCAAGAACCCAGTGTTGATGAACGCAACGCGGTTTTTGGCGGACCGGATACATTCCTTCAGATTCACCGTCGTGCGGCGTTCTTCGTCCATAATTCCGATTTTCACGGTGTAACGCGGCAGGCCGAGGATCTGCTCAACCTTGTCAAACACCTCGGATGCAAACGCCACTTCATCGGGGCCGTGCATCTTGGGCTTCACCACATAAACCGACCCATGCACCGAATTGCCGCTGTCGCGTTTCAGATCGTGCATCGCGATCAACGTGGTCATCACGCCGTCCATCAAGCCTTCAAAAACCTCGTTGCCGTCTTTGTCGCGCACCGCAGTGTTGGTCATCAAATGCCCAACATTGCGCACCCACAACAACGCACGCCCCTTCAGGCTAAACGCCGATCCGTCGGGCGCGGTATAGTCACGATCCGCGTTCAACTTGCGCGTAAACGTCTTGCCGCCCTTTGCAACATCCTCCGCCAGATCACCCTTCATCAGGCCCAGCCAGTTGGAATAGCACAGCACTTTGTCCTCTGCATCCACCGCTGCAACACTGTCTTCGCAATCCATAATCGCAGTCACGGCACTTTCGATCAAAATATCCGACATAGACGCCTGATCCCGTCGCCCAATCATATTGTTGCCATCAAACAGCAACTCCATGTGCAATCCGTTGTTCACCAACAAAATCGCCTCTGGGTTGGAGCGCGTGCCGCGATATCCGACAAATTTCTCAGGCGCGCGCAGCGGATTGCCATCCATCAACAACGCTCCATCCACAACTTCGTAGGTGCGCACATCCGCGTGGCTGCCCCCGTCAATCGCGAAATGATCGTCCAGCATCACCCGCGCACGGGCCACAACACGGCCCCCGCGCCCACGATTGTACCCTTTGCCATCGGGCAAATCGCCCATCACATCGGTGCCATACATCGCATCATACAGGCTGCCCCAGCGCGCGTTTGCGGCGTTCAACGCATAACGCGCATTCATGATCGGAACCACCAATTGCGGCCCGGGGATCGTTGCAATCTCTGGGTCTACATTTTCGGTTTCAATGCTGAAATCTGGCCCCTCGTCTTTCAGATAGCCAATGTCTTTCAGGAAATTCTGGTACTCATCGCGATCATGCAATTTGCCACGGCGCTCAATATGCCACGCATCAATCTGCGATTTCAGCTCTAGTCGATGATCCAACAACGCGCGGTTCTTTGGCCCCAAAACATGCACAACCTCGGAAAAACCTTTCCAAAACGCATCAGCCGCCACATCTGTCCCTGGCAACGCCTGCGTTTCAACAAATTCTGCCAGTCCCTCTTCAACCTGAAGTCCGTGTTTTTCAACGTATGCCATGATAAACCTCCCAAAAAATTCAGCCCACACCTACGCGAGCCAACCCTTTGCGTCAAACGCGGTTTCCTAATTGGATTGCTAAGAAAAACTTATCTGAAATTCCCGCTTGAACCTGCCAGCGTTTCCAGATCATTTTGCATCCAACAATCAGGAGTTTTCAGATGCGCCCGACACAAGCCCCCACCATTCGCCTTTCAGAATACCAGCAGCCCGCGTTTTGGATCAAAACCGTTGATCTGCACTTCACACTGCACCCCACGGCAACGCGCGTGCGCTCCACCATCGAATTTAGCGCGAACGATACCCGCGCCGATGGTCTGCATGATCTGCATCTGCACGGCCAAGACCTGAAACTCATTTCTGCGTCCATCAACGGCACCGCCCTGAAACCCGATGAAATCCTGATCGACGCCGAAGGCCTGACAATCCCGTCCGATCTGATCCCGCAAAACGGCTTCACGTGGGAAGCAGAGGTCGAGATAAACCCAGAGGCCAACACCTCCCTCAACGGACTTTATATGTCGAACGGCATGTACTGCACCCAGTGCGAGGCAGAGGGTTTTCGCAAAATCACCTACTATTTGGATCGGCCCGATGTCATGGCCGTCTTTACCGTCACGATTGATGGCGACAGCCCAGTCCTGCTGTCCAACGGCAACAATCTAGGCAACGGTAAATGGCACGACCCGTGGCCCAAACCCGCCTACCTGTTCGCCCTCGTCGCGGGCGATCTTGTCTCCCACACCGACAGTTTCACCACCATGTCAGGGCGCGAAGTTGCGCTCGAAATCTGGGTCCGCCCGGGGGACGAAGACAAATGCGCCTACGCGATGGACAGCCTGATCCGCTCCATGCGCTGGGACGAGGTCGAATACGGCCGCGAATACGATCTCGACCTGTTCATGATCGTCGCAGTCGACGATTTCAACATGGGGGCGATGGAAAATAAGGGGCTGAATATCTTCAACTCCAAATACGTTCTCGCCTCGCCCCAAACGGCCACAGACCGCGATTACGAGTTGATCGAGGGCATCATCGCTCACGAATATTTCCACAACTGGACAGGCAACCGCATTACCTGTCGTGATTGGTTCCAACTCTGCCTCAAAGAAGGGCTCACCGTTTTCCGCGATCAACAATTTTCGGGCGATGAACGCTCTCACGCCGTGGGCCGCATCGAAAACGTCCTGCAACTGCGCGCGCGCCAATTCCGCGAAGACGCTGGCCCCCTCGCACATCCGGTGCGTCCAGAAGAATACATCGAAATCAACAACTTCTACACCGCGACGGTCTATGAAAAAGGCGCAGAAGTCATCGGAATGCTCCGTACCCTCGTGGGCGCAGACAACTACCGCAAAGCCCTAGATCTGTACTTTGATCGCCACGACAGCCAAGCCTGCACAATCGAACACTGGATCAAAGTATTCGAGGACGCCTGCGACACAGACCTGTCCCAATTTGCCCTGTGGTATGCCCAAGCTGGCACCCCAAAAATCGGCGTCACTGAGGATTTTTCTGGCGACACGCTCACCCTCACCTTCACTCAAACCAACCCCGACACACCGGGCCAAACAGGCAAAAATCCACAGGTCGTGCCAATCCGCACAGGATTCATCGCGGCTGACGGATCAGACGCGGCACCAGAACAACTCCTCACGCTCAATTCAGCGAAACAATCCTTCGAAATCACGGGCCTTTCTGCCAAACCAACGATCAGCTACCTGCGCGGTTTTTCCGCCCCCGTGATCCTGAACCGAAAGGTCGACAACGCCACCCGCGCATTCCTGCTCACCCACGATACCGACCCGTTCAACCAATGGGAAGCGGGTCGCGAATACGCGCTAAACCTGCTCCAAGACATGGCAACCAAAGGCACGCAACCCGACCCCGCCTTCACTGCCGCGATGCACGCCGTCGCCACAAACGATGCGCTCGATCCCGCCTTCCGCGCGCTCGTCCTGTCTCTCCCCTCAGAGGACGCATTGGCCCAAGCCCTGTTCGATGCAGGCCAAACTCCAGACCCAGATGCGATCTATTCCGCGCGCAATTTCCTGTCCCTCGCGATGGCTACGCAAATGGCCGCCGACCTCCCCGCACTTTACGCATCACTCAACGTTGCAGGGTCCTACACGCCCGACGCCACTGCCGCTGGCAAACGCAGCCTTCGCGCTGCAACACTCGCACTCCTTTCCAAACTCGAGCCAGATTGCACCACCGCCAAGGCCCAATTCGCCGCTGCTGATAACATGACCGAACAACTTTCGGCGCTGTCCACGCTGATCGCCAACGATCAAGGTGCGGATGCAACTGCCGCGTTTTACGAGCAATGGAAAGACGACCGCCTTGTCATCGACAAATGGTTCACGGTTCAGGTCTCCGCTGCCACACCCGAAACCGCAGTCGAGGTCGCGAAATCCCTAACCCAACACGCTGATTTTGATTGGAAAAATCCAAACCGCTACCGCAGCCTGATCGCAGGGTTTGCAATGATGAACCCCGCTGGTTTCCACCGAAAAGACGGCGCAGGGTACGAATTTTTCGCCGATTGGCTCGCCAAACTCGACCCGATCAATCCGCAAACAACCGCGCGGATGTGCGGCGGGTTTGAAACATGGCGGCGCTACGATGCCACCCGCCAAGGCTTCATGCGTAAACAACTTGCCCGCATCGCTGCCCTGCCAAATCTGTCCAAAGACACGGCTGAAATCACAGGAAAAATCCTCGGCGACTAATTTTTGCCGCTTTCTTGTTGGAAAACGCAAATGCAAGGGCTGTTTAGCGCTGCTTGACACGACCTGTTTTTGCGACAAACCTATTTGAAAGGGGACATTTAAATGCCGTTTATTCTTTCCTTCATCGCGCTCGCGGGGGCCGCTTATTTTTGGTTCAATCGCGCGCAAAACGCCAAAGATGCCGCGGTTGATTTGCTTGATGCGGCCAATGATGTGCGCCTTGCCGCACGGCGTTTCGGCTTTAAGCGGCGCACGAACGTGCACCCCGTGGATGATATCGACGACCCGTCTGTCGCCATCGCCACCATCGCGACGGCCTTCATTGAACTGGATGATCTACCCACGCAAAACCAACGCGATCAGCTGGCCGTGCAACTGCAATATCAACTGAACCAAGACCCGAAATCCACAGAAGAATTGATGGTTCTGGGCCGTTGGCTGATGATGCAATGCGGTCGTCCAGACGCCGCCATTTCACGCGCCACCCGTCGGTTGCATAAATTTGACGGGGTGAATTCGGTTGAAAAACTGATGACCGTCCTCAAAAACCTTGCGGGTGAAAAACTCTCGGGCAGTCAAACCGACGCGCTCAGCGAAATCACCCGTGCTTTTCGGCTCTAGGAAACCGCCATGTCTGCAGGAAAATTCGCCCTTCAATCGCTTTTGAATGAACTGGCCGACGTGTACCAAACAGAAGGTCGCGCGGGCAGTGACGCCGCCGCCAACGCCCTGCGAACAGCGGCGCAATCCGTGCCCGAATCCCCTGAAAATATCCCCACGCATTACGCAGATGCCCTCACCCAAACACTGCAAACATCCGACCACCCGCTTGCCGCGCTGATCATCACCGCCATCCCCTACATCCGCTGGGGCGGTGCAGATTTACGCGACGGACGCATTCCAGATGCGCTCGGAAATCAGATGCCAATGTGCGAACTGGTTGGCCCAGACGGCATGTTCCCCAACACCGACGTGCGCGTCGGCCTGTGGATGCAAGAAGCCAATGTTCAATACGGTCCCAGACGCCACGCGGCAGAAGAAACCTTTATCCAAATCGCTGGCAGCGCCTTTTGGTCCACGCAAAACTCCGCGCCAACCCAGCACCCGACAGGCGCATTCATCCACCACCCGTCCAACATCCTGCACACCTCCAACACCACCGACACACCCGTTTTTGCGGCGTGGCGCTGGTCTGGCGACATCGGTTTTGACAAATACAGCATGAAATAATCGCTTTGCCGCTGCCCTTGCGGATTTCGAACACGAAGAGGCCAGTCGCGGCTTGCGCTAAATTGGGCAAACGCCTAAAAAACCTCAAAATGATGTTTCAAAGGCCAAGCACATGCTCGATCTGACCTACACCGAACCAAAACCGAAAACCATCTCAGGCGCCACGGGCGATTGGGAACTTGTGATCGGCATGGAAGTCCACGCGCAGGTCGCCTCGAATGCGAAGCTGTTTTCAGGTGCATCGACCAAATTTGGCGCCGAGCCGAACTCCAACGTGTCCTTTGTTGATGCGGCCATGCCCGGCATGTTGCCCGTGATCAACGAATTTTGCGTCGAACAGGCCGTGCGCACGGGCCTTGGCATCAATGCTGAAATCAACCTGTTTTCCGCCTTTGATCGCAAGAATTATTTCTACCCCGATCTGCCCCAAGGTTATCAAATCAGCCAGCTGTATCACCCTATTGTTGGCGAAGGCGAAGTGCTGGTCGACATGGAACCGGGCGTCGCGCGCAACGTGCGTGTCGAGCGTATCCATTTGGAACAAGACGCGGGTAAATCCGTGCACGATATGGACCCGAACATGTCCTTCGTAGACCTAAACCGCACGGGCGTTGCCCTGATGGAAATCGTGTCCCAACCCGACATTCGTGGCCCAGAAGAGGCCGCCGCCTACATCACCAAAATCCGTCAAATCGTGCAGTATTTGAAAACCTCCGACGGCAACATGCAAAACGGCAACCTTCGCGCCGATGTAAACGTGTCTGTCTGTCGTCCTGGGGATTACGAAAAATTCCGCGAAACGGGTGATTTTGGCCACCTTGGCACCCGCTGCGAGCTGAAAAACATGAACTCCATGCGCTTTATTCAAGCCGCGATCATGGCCGAAGCAAAACGCCAAATCGCAGTTTTGGAAGACGGCGGAACCATCCAACAAAACACCATCGCATGGAACCCAGACACGGGCGAAATCACGCCCCTGCGCTCCAAAGAAGAAGCCCACGATTACCGCTATTTCCCCGATCCAGACCTGCTGCCGCTGGAAATCGAACAGTCTTGGGTCGATGAAATCAAAGCAAACTTGCCAGAGCTGCCAGACGCCAAAAAAGCGCGTTTCATGGCCGATTTCGGCATGACAGAATACGACGCCAACGTCCTAACCGCCGAGGTCGCAAGTGCCGATTACTTTGAGGCAACGGCGAATGGCCGCGACGGCAAAATCGCCGCAAACTGGGTGATCAACGAGCTGTTTGGCCGGCTGAAAAAAGACGAATGCGAAATCACCGACAGCCCCGTCTCGCCCAAACAACTCGGCGGCATTATTGATCTGATCGCCTCCGACGCGATCTCAGGTAAAATCGCCAAAGACCTGTTCGAAATCGTCTACGTGGAAGGCGGCGACCCCGCCCAAATCGTCGAAGACCGCGGCATGAAACAAGTCACCGACACAGGCGCAATTGAAGCCGCCGTCGACGAGATCATCGCCGCCAACCCCGACCAAGTCGCCAAAGCCCAAGCCAACCCAAAACTCGCTGGCTGGTTTGTTGGTCAGGTGATGAAAGCGACAGGCGGCAAAGCCAATCCGAAGGCGGTGAACGAGCTGGTGGCGAAGAAGTTGGCTCTGTAAAGCTGTTTCATACCGATGTATCGCTCACCGCTTCGTATCTTTCACGAGCGATATTACATTGCTGGCCTTTAACTGCTTAACAATCTTCGTGATCACGTCTTCTGGCAAGCAACGACGAGCGATCTGACTATACTTTTCAAGAGAGAAACAGTCGCTGTCGGCCGTGCGATTTCCGCGATAAAAATAACTGCAACTCACAGCATATGAATCGCCAACAGACAGCTTCGGATTACTCAAAATCAATTCAAATGCTTGAAGAAACAGATCGTCACGATTCAAAAGATCGAATGCATTCAGCATCCATTGGTCCTCACGATCCAGCGCGTCTACTTTTCGCATTCGCTCAACCGCGCAATCGAGATAAGGTCGCGTGAAAGAGAATACCTCAAGCAGAGCCAAAGCCGATGGGAACGCGTCTTCATTTTCATCCTCTAAGGTCAGCAGAAGTCGCTCTACACTCTTTTTCAAATATTTGACTTTCAATTTCGCCTCACTTTGTAAAATATTCACACAACACAGGTGTCAATTCTTCCACCTAGATTTTTGTGCTTTATAACAAACAAAAAGACCAAAGGCCCACACCATGCAAGCCCCCTTCCGCTCCGCCCCAAAACACGTCCTTCCCGAATGGATCGACTATAACGGCCACCTCAACATGGCTTATTATTCCGTCCTTTTCGACACATCCGTCGATGAAATCTATGAAAACATCGGCTTTGGGCCAGACTATATCAAATCCCACAACCACACGACCTATACTGCCGAATTTCACGTCTGTTATGTGCGCGAATTGCACGAGGGCGATGAAACCTACGTCACCACACAGCTGATCGCCTACGACGAAAAACGCTTTCACACCTACCAAGAATTGTTCCACGCCGACGGTTGGCTCGCCGCCACAGGCGAAGCCCTCGCGCTCCATATCGACATGTCAGGCCCGCGCGTCGCCCCTATGCCCGACCACATTTTGGCCAACCTAAAAGCGATCCACACCGCCCACGCCGTCCTGCCCATCCCCAAACGCGCCAGCAAATCCATCAGCATCAAAGGCTGACATTTTTCCGCGCAAGGCGCCGCAACGCGCCACTCCGCTCTTGCCCTCTTTCACCCAATCGGGCAAAAACGCACTCGCACGCAAGATGGGACCTAAATCAATGCAAATGTTCGAATACAAAGCCGTTCCTGCCCCAAACCGTTCCAAACGGGTCAAGGGCGTCAAAGGAACTGCAGGACGGTTCGCAGCCGTATTGAGCGAAACCATGAACGAACACGCCGCTGAGGGCTGGGAATATCTGCGTTCAGATAGCCTGCCTGTTGAGGAAAAACCGGGCATGTTCAAATCGAAAATCGAAACATATCAAACGGTTCTGGTGTTCCGCCGCGCAGTGGCAGCCCCTGTTGAAACGCCAATGGCAGGCTACATCGAAGACCAGTCTGACATGGTCGAAGACACGCCAGAACCTGTCGTTGAACCTGTGCTCGCAACCCCAGAAACAGCCGAGCCAGACCTGCCGTCAGAGCCAACTGTTTCCTCCAGCTGGGCAGAAGAAACCGATTACCCGCAAGACCCGCCATTGACGAGCCAAGGCGACGACAGCCCATTTTCACAACCAGAATCGGGCGAAGACGATCCGTTTAAGCGCTAATATCCAGCGCGAGCGCGTGAACCCGCTCTTCCATCTCGGCTTTTACACAGCTCATCACCGCACGTTGCTGCGCCACACGGCTTTTGCCCGCCAGCGTCGCAGCCCGCATCACGACGCGAAAATGCGTTTCCCCACCTTCGCGGTAGCCACCATGTCCACGGTGATCTTCGCTTTCGTCAATGATCTCAAGGGTTTGAGGTTGAAATTCATCTGTAAGTTTGCGCTCCATGCGCTGTTTCATCGTCATATTTTTACCAATCACTCAAAAATGCCTCTTGGCGCTCTGGCTTATTAAGTTAAACTCCCCTGTCCGAGTCGAACAGCACTTACCGCACATTGCGTGCGAAAAATTCGCCTTTCTCTCAGCTTCGCGGCGGCTCACCCAATTGGGCTGGAATAGAACGCACTGCACAAGGAATACGTCAATGGCCGAACGCTCGCCTTTTAGTTTCGATATCTCAGTTTCTGCTGATAAAAAGCGGCGCGCCAAAGGGCGGCGCGGCATGTCGGGCGCGTTTGAAACCTCCTCGCGTCAGTGTCAGCACGATGGCTGCGGCGAGCCGGGCAAATACCGCGCCCCACGACACCCCGACAATCTGGAAGAGTTTTACTGGTTCTGCCTAACACACATCCGCGAATTTAACTCCAAATGGAACTTCTTTGAAAACCATTCCGAAGAGGAAATGGAAAAACAATTCGCCGCAGATCGTGTGTGGGATCGCGACACAAAACCGTTTGGTGACAAAGAAAACCACGCCAAAGCCACCATCGAGGAAAAAGCATGGGCGCGTCTGGGCATCGAAAACCCGACCGAAGTGCTGGGTGCAAACGCCACCCGCAATCCCGGCAAATCCGATCCTGCGGGCGGTACACGCCGCCTGCCACCAACCGAACGCAAAGCCATTGATATCCTAGAGGCACGCGACAACTGGACCAAAGCAGAGCTGCGCAAACAGTATAAAAAGCTGATCAAAGAGCTGCACCCCGACATGAACGGCGGCGACAGATCAGACGAGGATAAACTGCAACAAGTCGTCTGGGCTTGGGATCAGATCAAAAACTCCAAGCTGTTTAAGTAACCAAACCAACCCTGAAAATGCGCGAACGGGCCCGCCTGCCCGCGCGCATTTTTTATGCCCGCACCGCCACGCCGATCCAGATGGGCGTTACGTTAAATCCAGTTCAAATTTCCGCCTAGCCCTTGCACCCCCATCCAATATATTCCACTAAGCATTGAACGCTCTTTTACGGGTATAATTTCACGATCACGCGGGACGAAAACTATGGCTGAGAACAACTTGGATATGATGGCTGAACCAACTGAGGAAATCTCAGTTCGCGACGTGTTTGGCATCGACACGGATATGAAAGTCAAAGGGTTCAAAGAAACCTCTGATCGTGTGCCAGAATTTGACAGCACCTATAAATTCGATCCCGACACAACGATGGCGATCCTTGCGGGCTTTACCCACAATCGTCGTGTGATGATCCAAGGCTACCACGGCACAGGTAAATCCACCCACATCGAACAGGTTGCGGCCCGTTTGAACTGGCCAGCCGTGCGAGTGAACCTCGACAGCCACATCTCTCGGATTGATCTGATCGGTAAAGACGCGATCAAATTGAAAGACGGCAAACAGGTTACTGAATTCCACGAAGGCATCCTGCCGTGGGCGCTGCGCAATCCCGTTGCTATCGTGTTTGATGAATACGACGCAGGCCGCGCCGACGTTATGTTCGTGATCCAGCGTGTTCTGGAAAAAGACGGCAAACTGACCCTGCTTGACCAAAACGAAATCATCACGCCAAACAAATACTTCCGCTTGTTTGCAACCGCCAACACAGTTGGTTTGGGCGACACAACGGGCCTCTATCACGGCACACAGCAAATCAACCAAGGCCAGATGGACCGTTGGTCTCTTGTTGCGACCCTAAACTATCTGTCCCACGACGCTGAAGCCGCGATCATCCTGTCCAAAAACCCGCACTACAACACCGAACAGGGCCGCAAGCACATCAGCCAAATGGTCACCGTCGCCGACCTGTCGCGCACATCCTTCATGAACGGCGATATCTCCACCGTGATGTCCCCGCGCACCGTGCTCGCATGGGCTGAAAACGCGCTCATCTTCAAAGACATCGGCTTCGCCTTCCGCCTGACATTCCTTAACAAATGTGACGAGTTGGAACGCCAAACAGTCGCTGAATTCTACCAGCGCTGCTTTGACGAGGAACTACCGGAGAGCGCCGCGAGCGTTAGCTTGGGGTGAGCAAATTATTCCTAAACATGCTGATTATGGTTTGTTTGGCTCTGCTTAGCTATAATGTTGGGCACCGAAAAGGATTAAAGAGCGCTCCCGAATTTGTTCAAATGAAAACTGAGCAAGATCGAATATCCAAATTAGAGTTCGATAAAATGATGCAAGATCTTGCGCAATCAACTCCAAGTGTAGAAGAATGCGCTGCAGTTATGGAAGGGTTCGATGGGGATATATCGGCCATGTGTTCAGATTTTTTTCAGGAAGAACAAGACGCAATGAATGACATCGCTGATCAGCAAAGGCTTTATCGAGAATAAATGAACAAACCAAACGACAACCCCACTGATCCATGCACATAGGCCTCATCGGCGGCATCGGCGTCGCCTCAACCGTCGTCTATTACCAACGCCTCACCGCTGCGATTGAAGCCGCTGGCAGCGTGCTCGACCTTACGATTGAGCACGCCAACGTCCATGATTTGATCCGCACAAACCGCGAAGACAAACGCGAAGAACAAGCGCAGTATTACGCCAAACACATCGACCGCCTCGCCGCCGCTGGCTGCGATTGCGTCGCCATCACCTCTCTTGGCGGCCATTTCTGTTTTGACGAAACCGTCGCGCTCTCCTCCCTGCCCCTTGTCTCTGCCGTCGCTCCGCTCGACACATATTTCGCCGCGCAAGGCCACAATACTGTCGGTCTGCTTGGCACCCGCGTCGTGATGAAAACGGGCCTCTATGGCCAGCTCACAAAAACCCGCGCCGTGGAACTCGTCGATGAAAACGACATCATCGGCCAAACCTACGTCGATATGGCGCTCGCGGGGCGCTGCACGTCTGAACAACGGGCGTTTTTCCTCGATGCAGGACAGCGTTTGATGGAAACCCAAGGCGCGGATGCAATTGTTCTCGCTGGGACAGATCTCAACCTTGCCTTTGACGGCCAAACTACCGATTATCCCGTCATTGACGCGCTCGATGTTCACGTAGACGTCCTCGCCCGCCTCGCCACCGACCAGATCAACCTCCACGATGTTGGAGCGGAGTAATTATGAACAAACCAAACGACAACCCCGCTGATCCGTTCAAAAAGGCGCTCGCTGAGGCGACCAAAGCCATGGCGAATGAGCCTGAGCTGAACGTGTCCTTCACCGTCGATCCCGCTGGCATGACAAATGACGCCGTGCGCCTGCCGCAGGTCACCCGTCGCATGACCAAAGACGAGGTTCTGCTCGCCCGCGGCACCGCCGATGCCTACGCCATGCGCATCCGTTATCACAACGAGGCCACGCACAATCGTTACGCTCCGCAGGGCGAAATGGCGCGATCCTTGTACGAATCCATGGAAACTGCGCGCTGCGAAGCAATGGGCGCACGCGCCATGCCGGGCACGGCCTCCAACATCGACAGCAAGATCAGCAACGAAGCCGCCAAAATGGGTTTCGCCCAAATCCAAGACGCCGCTGGCGCACCACTGGCCACCGCAGCGGGCTACCTCGTGCGCCATCTTGCAACGGGGCGCGAACTGCCCCCCGCCGCCGCACACGTCATGGAATTATGGCGCGGGTTCATCGAATCCCAAGCCGAAGGTACTCTGGAAAACCTGCAAGACGTGCTGGATGATCAAGTCGCGTTTTCCAAATTCGCCCGCCAAATGATCGACGATCTTGGCTACGGCGAACAGCTTGGCGATGACCCAGACGAGGAAAACCCAGACCGCCAAGAAGAAGCCGAAGAAAACAACGAAGAAGACGAAACACCCGACACAGATTCAGGGGATCAATCCGACGACGACGACGAGTCTGACGCATCAGACGATCAACAAGCCTCCGACGAGCAGCAACAAGCGCAAACCTCGATGGAAGAGCGCGATGATCTGGACAATGCTGAGGAAATGGAGGCCCCCGACGGCCAACCACCGATGGATCCTCCGCCCCCCGCGCCCTATTCGGACGCCGATCCAAACTACAAAGTGTATTCCACCGATTTCGACGAAGAAGTCCTTGCCGAAGAGCTCGCAGAAGCTGCCGAGTTGGAACGCCTTCGCGCCTATCTCGATCAGCAGCTTGATCCGCTGAAAGGGGCTGTATCGCGCCTTGCAAACAAGTTGCAACGCCGCCTTCAGGCCCAGCAAAACCGTTCTTGGGCGTTTGACATGGAAGAGGGCATCTTAGACGCTGGCCGTCTTGCGCGGGTGATTTCAAACCCAACAACGCCGCTGTCTTTCAAGGTCGAAAACGACACCGAATTCAAAGACACCATCGTCACATTGCTGCTCGATAACTCTGGCTCCATGCGTGGCCGCCCGATTTCCATCGCCGCAATCTGCGCCGATGTTTTGGCCCGCACGCTGGAACGTTGTCAGGTGAAATGCGAAATCCTCGGCTTTACCACACGCGCGTGGAAAGGCGGGCAATCTCGCGAAAATTGGCTCAAGGGCGGGCGCGAACAAACACCGGGTCGTTTGAACGATTTGCGCCACATCATCTACAAAGGCGCCGATGCTCCGTGGCGTCGCACGCGCCCGAATCTGGGCTTGATGATGAAAGAAGGCCTGCTGAAAGAAAACATCGACGGCGAGGCGTTGGAATGGGCGCACAGACGCATGGTCAACCGCCCTGAACAGCGCCGCATTTTGATGGTAATTTCGGATGGTGCGCCTGTGGATGACAGCACGCTGTCCGTCAATTCCGCCAGCTACCTTGAAAAACACCTGCGCGATGTCATTGAAATGATTGAGAAACGCAAACAGGTTGAGTTGATCGCGATCGGCATCGGCCACGACGTGACCCGCTATTATGAACGCGCCGTCACCATCACAGATGCAGAACAACTGGCGGGGGCAATCACAGAACAGCTCGCAGGATTGTTCGATCCAAACGCCAAGCAAGGCCCCAAAATGGTGCTGCGCAGAACAGGGTAAATCCATGTTTCAAACATTTGACGCAACCACCACACCACACACCGGCGGGCCCCGCCTCGCCGCGCTTCGCGAACAGCTGAAACGCGAAGGATTAGACGGTTTTGTCATCCCACGCGCCGATGCGCACCAAGGCGAATACGTCGCCGATTGCGACAAACGCCTCGCTTGGCTGACAGGCTTCACAGGCTCCGCTGGCTTTTGCGTGGCGCTTGCCGAAACGGCTGGCGTGTTCATCGACGGGCGCTACACGTTGCAGGTTCGCGACCAAGTTGACCTTGATCATTTCACCCCAGTCGACTTTCCTAAAAACAAACTCGGCGACTGGCTCGCGGACACCGCAAAATCTGGTGACGTTATCGGTTTTGACCCGTGGCTGCACACCAAAGGCGACATCGACGCGGCCAACAAAAGCCTGGCCGACACAGGCATCACGCTAAAACCCTGCGAAAACCTGATTGATTGCATCTGGGCAGATCGCCCCGCTGCACCAACCGACCTCATGGTGCCTTACAGCGTTGATCTGGCAGGAAAATCCAGCACAGAAAAACGCGCAGAAATCGCCGAAAAACTACGTAAAGATGGGCGCGGTTCGGTTGTGCTTACCCAACCAGACGCCATCGCTTGGCTACTCAACACACGCGGCACCGACCTTGGCCAAACACCTGTCGCGCTCGCCTTTGCAACGCTGGATGACACGGGCCACGCGACCCTTTTCATCGACCCTGCCAAAGTAGACGACGCCCTACGCCAGCACCTCGGCAACGACGTGACGATCCAATCCCCCGATCAGTTTGGCCCCGCAATCGACACGCTAAAAGGCCCCGTTTTGGTGGATAAATCCACCGCCCCAGTCTGGCTCGATGCACGCCTAAAATCCGCAGGTGCAACCGTGGCATACGCCGCCGATCCAATCCTGCTCGCCAAGGCCGTTAAAAACGAAACGGAAATCGCAGGAACCGCCGCCGCCCACATCCGCGACGGTGTTGCCGTGTCCGAATTCCTCGCGTGGGTTGCCGCCCAAGGCCCCACGCCAGACCTCACCGAAATCGACGTCGTCAAAAAGCTGGAATCTTTTCGCGCCGCGACGGGCAAATTGAAAAACATCAGTTTCGATACGATCTGCGGCACTGGTCCCCACGGCGCAATCATGCACTACCGCGTGACCCAAGAAACCAATCTTCCCATTGAAACCAACACCTTACTGCTGGTTGATTCAGGTGCGCAATATCTTGATGGCACGACAGACATCACCCGCACAATGGCCATCGGCACCCCACCAACTGAGGCAATCCGCGCCTTCACGCTTGTCCTAAAAGGCATGATCACCGTGTCCATGGCGCGCTTTCCGACAGGCCTTGCAGGGCGCGATATTGATCCCCTTGCGCGTCACGCGCTTTGGCAGGCAGGCCTTGATTTTGATCACGGCACAGGCCACGGCGTTGGCGTTTATCTGTCCGTCCATGAGGGCCCGCAGCGCATTTCCCGTGTGTCCGATGTGCCGCTGCAATCGGGCATGATCCTGTCCAACGAACCTGGCTATTACAAGCCCGGTCACTTTGGCATTCGCATCGAAAACCTGATCGTTGTTGAACCCGCCAGCCCGCTGAAAGGCGCAGATGACCGCGAGATGTTGCAATTTCGCACGCTCACATTCGCGCCGATTGATCGCAGCTTGATTGATGCAAATCTGTTAACCGCGCCCGAACGCGACTGGCTAAACGCCTACCACCACGAGGTTGCTGAAAAATTGCGCGCGCGCTGCACACCAGAAACACAAATCTGGCTCGACACCGCTTGCGACCCAATTTAACGCCAAAAAATCGTTTCAAAACATACTCTAATCTTCAGAACTTACATCCTAAATTTGCCATTCAATTGCACAAAATCGTAACTGCTGAACAGTTGTTTTACCCCGCTCCACACTCCATAAAGCATTGATCGCACAGCAATGTTCGTCGGGTGGCGAACACGGCAGTTTGTTTGCGATTGCCGAAGGGGAGGAACCGGAGCGAAGGGCCTCCCTTTTCTACCGCTGCGACCATGTTACCGCCCCATTCCACCATCACCTGTGATAAACTCTGCACAACCAATAGTGAAAAGAGACCGACATGGCTGGCCCAGAAATCACGATTGAACCTGCCACAGGCGCGTGGAGCGTCCGCGCCCAAGGGGCCGTTATCGGCGAAACAACCAACGCGCTGATCCTGCGCGAAGGCGATTACGCCCCCGTGATTTACGTCCCGCGCGACGATCTGCAAATGGTATTTTTCGACACATCGAACAAAACAACCAACTGCCCCCACAAAGGCGATGCGACCTATTTTCACCTGATCGGCAAAAGCCGCCGCCAAGAAAACGTCGCTTGGTCGTACCAAACCCCGCACCAATCTGTGGCCGCAATCAAAGATCACATCGCCTTTTACGCTTCCGAAGTCACGGTTGAAGCCGTCAGTTAGGAATAGTGTTCTTGCACCGTTTCCGTCATCGCTTGGCTGTAGGCGCGCAACGCATCCACCTGAAATAACGCTCCGATTAAAACAGGGTCTTCGCCCCCATCGGTTGACGCCACCACGGGCAGAAACGCGTGTTTTGGCCCCTCAAACAACGGCAATGCCACCTCCAGCGAGCTGGACCGCACAACGTAAGTATCTTGTTCAATCAACGCGTTACACGCCGCCACATCGGCCATACGGGGGTGATCCAAATCGCGCATCAGGGTTTTCACAGGGATCGTCGCCAACAGATACGCCTGCGGCCCAGCCGCCAATCGCACACCGCGCCGCTCCAGCTGTTCCAAAAACAACGACCGCGCTACAAATTTACTGGCCAGCGACGTGGACACCGCAACCGCGACCATCACAGCCAACCCAGCCTGCCAATCGCCGGTCATTTCAAACACGATCAAGCTGGTGGAAATCGGCGCGCCCAAAATCGCCGCCCCAACCGCGCCCATCCCCGCAATCGCGTACAAGGCCTGCGTGCCAGACATCGTCGGGAACAGCCCCGTCGCGACCCAGCCAAACGCCAGCCCCGTCAACGCGCCAACCATAAGCGCGGGCGAAAATGCACCGCCGCCCATGCGCCCCGCCATCGTGATCGCCACAGCGGCCACCTTAACGACCACAAACCCAACAGCCGCCCAAAACCCGATCTGCCCCGTCAGCGCAAGCGACGTCGTTTCATACCCAACCCCAATAATATGAGGCGCCCAAATCGCGATAATCCCCAGCGCCAAACCCGCCAAACCAGGGCGTATCCAGCCAGGGATTCCGAATTGCGCCTGCCAATGATCACCTTGATCCTCGGCCCAGAAAATCGCGCGCATCATCACCACGGCAACTGCGCCGCAGATCAACCCGAGGATAACAAACGCCGGCAATTCCCAGTAAAATTCTAACTCATGCGCTGGCAGCGCGAACTCGGTAATATCGCCAAATCCAAATCTGCTGACCAACGCGCCAGACACCGCGGCAATCACAATCGGCCCAAAGGAATGCACCGCGTAGTGGCGCAAAATCACTTCCATCGCGAAAATTGTGCCCGCAATCGGCGCATTAAAAGACGCAGCAACCGCGCTCGCGACTGCACAGCCCAGCAAATCACGCGCGGTCATTCCGTCGGCTTTGATAATGCGTGAAATTTTCGATGAAATCACCGCCGCAAGGTGCACCACGGGGCCCTCGCGCCCTGTTGATCCCCCAGTCGACAGGGTGATCAACGACGCAAATGCGGATGCCAACCCCGCTTTGCCCTCGACCTTACCATTGTGTAACGCCGCGCCCTCGATCACGTGCGCCACGGATCGCACCCGCCCGTCAGGTGTAAATCGTTGCAAAATAACGCCAACAATCAGCCCGCCAATCACAGGCACAATCAGCACCCAATACCACGGTAACTGACTGGCAGCGCTGGCCAATTGCACATCACTCTCGCCGTAAATTCGCGTTTGCAAGGCGGAAATCGCAACCCGAAACCCCAGCGTCGCCCAACCCGCCGATATCCCGATAATCAGCGCAATCAGCCAAAACTGAAGCGTCCCCAGCCCATCCTTCTGGATCGCCCGCACAATTTCACGGCTCCACAAACGGGATTTACGAAATGGATAACTGCTCACAACGTCCCTCCCCTCGGGTTCGATTTGCGCTTTCCCATCGCCCTACAACTTATTAACCTGTGCATCAATCACCGCCTTCGCACAGGGAAAACCAGCACATGCCCAACAATGCCCAAGCCATTGCAGAACTCAAGGCACATCTTGGCGACAGACTGTCCACAGCCCCAAGCATCCTGCATCTGCACGGTGAAAACGAAACCTATTACGACAACACGCCCCCCGATGCGGTGGCTTTTCCAAACACCACCGCCGAGGTCTCCGAGATCGTGAAAATCTGCCACAAACACGGCTGCCCCGTCATCCCGTGGGGCGTTGGAACCTCGCTTGAAGGGCACGCCTTGCCGATCCGTGGCGGCGTCACCATCGACATGATCAACATGAACAAAGTGATCGAGGTAGCGCCCGAAGACCTTTACGCCATCGTCGAGCCCGGCATCACGCGCGAGGAACTCAACACCGAATTGCGCGCAACGGGCCTGTTTTTCCCCGTTGATCCCGGTGCAAACGCCACCATCGGCGGCATGACCGCCACATCCGCGTCAGGCACCACAACCGTGCGCTACGGCAAAATGAAAGACAACGTCATGGCGCTAGAGGTCGTGCTGGCCGATGGCCGCATCATTCGCACAGGCTCCAAGGCGAAAAAATCCTCCGCAGGTTACGACCTCACCCGCCTGTTTGTCGGCTCCGAAGGCACGCTTGGCATTATCACGCAAATCACCCTCAAACTGCACGGCCAACCCGAAGCCATCTCGGCGGCCGTGTGCGAATTTCCCGACACCGCCAGCGCCGTTAATTCCGTCATCATGGCGGTGCAAATGGGCCTGCCCGTCGCGCGGATGGAATATGTTGACCCCATGTCGATCAAGGCACTGAACGCCTATTCCAACCTGAGCATGACTGAAACCCACCACCTGTTCATGGAGTTTCACGGCTCGGACTCGGGCGTGGCCGAAACCGCAGATCGCATGAAAGACATCGCCGAAGATTTCGGCGGCGGCGGCTTTCAATACGCAACCAAAGCCGAGGATCGCACCAAACTTTGGCACGCACGCCACAATGCCTATTTCGCAATGAAAGCCCAGAAACCGGGCACAGACGGTATTTCAACAGACGTTTGCGTACCGATTTCCAAACTGGCACAGGCCATGGATGACACCATCGCCGACGTCGAAGCCCACGGCTGGCAAGCCCCCATCGTGGGCCACGTTGGCGACGGAAACTATCACGTTTTATTCCTGTTTGATCGCACAAACGCGGCAGACCTCGCCCTTGCCAAAGACCTCACCGCGCGGATGAACATGCGCGCGCTTGAACTCGGTGGCACCGTCACAGGCGAGCACGGCATCGGCATCGGTAAAATGAAATATCTAGAGGCAGAGCACGGCGAAGCGGTCAATGTCATGGCCGATATCAAACGCGCATTTGATCCAACAGGCATCATGAATCCCGGCAAAATCGTGAACGTAAACTAGATGGCAATCCGCCCACCAGCGCCCACAGCATCCATCGCAATTGACGCGGACAAATCTGGCAAATTGCACGCGCCCTCCGCCGCCAGAAACGCCGCTGATTTATGCGCAACCGTGCAATCCTTCGCCCCCTCCAGCGGAAACGCGCTCGAAATCGCCAGTGGCACAGGCCAGCACATCGTCACTTTCGCCGCCACCATGCCAAACATCCACTGGCAGCCAAGCGAGGTCGAAACATCACGCCTCGCCAGCATCAAAGCCTACCGCGCCGAAAGTGGATTAACCAACATCGCCGCCCCAATCACCCTGAACGCAACACAATCAGGCTGGGGCAAAACCGTCCCGCCAAAAGACCTCATCACCCTCGCAAACCTGCTCCATCTTATCTCCGCAACCGAGGCAGAAACCCTGATCGTTGAGGCGGCAAAAGCCTTGAATCCAAACGGCAAACTGGCCCTCTACGGCCCGTTCAAACGGGAGGGCATCCTCACCAGCAGCGGCGACGAAACCTTTGATGCAAACCTACGGGCCCATGATCCAGAAACGGGTTACAAAGACGACGCATGGATCAAAGCCACGGCAACAACCGCTGGCTTAATCCAATCCCAAGCCCATGAAATGCCCGCCAACAATCTCCTGCTCATTTTTCAAAAACAATAAAGATCGCCCAACTTCTTCTGGCTAAAAATATCCCCAGCGGAGCGAACCTGTTTTGGCCCCGCCAAAACTCAAGGGAATGCTGCGCAGCAGCTCAACTGCGCAACACCGACCCAATAACCCCAGCAACCCCCGCAAATGCGCCATCCACAAGCCCGCGACACAGCAACCGTTCAGGATTCGTCGGCGGTGGAAATGCCAGCCCCTCGGCGCGCGTAAATCCAAACTTTCCATAATACGGCGCATCGCCGATCAGGACCACACGGTGCCACCCCAGCCCTGCCGCACGATCCAAACTCTCGCGCACCAACAACCCGCCAAGCCCCTCGCCCTGATAGGTCGGATGCACCGCCACTGGCCCCAGCAACAACGCCGCGTGCCGCCCTTCGCCAATCACCACAGGCCAATACCGGATCGCACCCGCCAAAACGCCGTAGGCATCGCGCGCCACCAAACACAGCGCCCCCACAGGCGCCACATCTTCGCGCAACCGATACGAACTCAGCGCCTCTCGACCGGGCGCAAAGGCCAGATCGTACAGGTATTCAACCTCGTATCCGTCTTCTTCGGTTTCTGGCGTCAGGTGAAACATCGTCGGTATTCGGGCCTAGGTTGGGAACGCATCATTGCGTCAAATTCGCTGGAACCCGCGATACCAGACCGCTACAAACGTGGCAACGAAATAGAAAATCGGACGCCAACATGTTCTATCGCCCCGGCCTTGATGATCACGGCCTGCCCCACAATCCGTTCAAAACCATCGTCGCCCCGCGCCCCATCGGCTGGATCAGCACACTCGATACGAACGGCAACGCCAACCTCGCGCCCTATTCGTTTTTCAACGGGGTCCAAGACGACCCGCCGATGGTGATGTATTCGACCACAGGCAAGAAAATCGGCCGAGACGAGGAAAAAGACTCCCTGCTCAACATCCGCGCCACAGGGGAGTTTTGCGTCTCCATCGTGTCTTCTGAATTACAAGACGCGATGAACATATCCTCCGCGCACAACCCGCACGGCGACGATGAATACACCCATGCTGGCCTAACCAAAGGCACACCGTCCGTGATCAAAGCCCCCTTCGTCGCAGAAGCGCCGATTTCAATGGAATGCAATCTGTTCAAAGAAATCGAGCTGCCGGGCCACGCCTTTATGATCATCGGCGAGGTCGTGGGCATCCACATCCAAGACCAGCACATCAAAAACGGCCTGCTCGACATCACATCGTATAAACCGCTCGCGCGGCTCGGCTACCGCGATTATGCCGCCGTCACCGAAACTTTCTCGCTCAATCGCCCGGGCCAAAGCTAAGGAACCCCCATGAACACAGTTTTAGGCATCATCGGCGGCTCTGGCGTTTACGATATCGACGGGCTTGAAAACCCCCAATGGATCACGGTTGAGAGCAGCTTTGGCGCGCCCTCCGATGATCTGCTGATCGGCACGCTCGACGGTGTGAAAATGGTGTTCCTCCCCCGTCACGGGCGCGGCCACATCCAAACACCCAGCAGCATCAACTACCGCGCCAACATCGACGCGCTCAAACGCGCTGGCGTCACAGACGTGATCTCGGTCTCTGCCTGCGGATCGTTTCGCGAAGAAATGGCCCCCGGTGACTTCGTCATCGTCGATCAGTTCATCGACCGCACTTTTGCACGGGAAAAATCTTTCTTTGGTCCGGGCTGCGTGGCCCATGTTTCCGTCGCACACCCCACCTGCCCCCGCCTCGGCGCGGCCTGTTTTGAAGCCGCCAGTGCGAGCGGCATCACCGCACACAATGGCGGCACCTACCTCGCGATGGAAGGCCCGCAATTTTCCACACTGGCCGAAAGCAAAATGTACCGCGAAGTCTGGGGCGCAGACGTCATCGGCATGACCAACATGCCCGAAGCCAAACTCGCCCGCGAAGCAGAATTATGCTACGCCTCCGTCGCCATGATCACAGATTTCGACAGCTGGCACCCCGATCACGGCGAAGTGGACGTCACCAAAATCATCCAAACCCTGATGGGCAATTCGGCAAAAGCCAAAGGCCTCGTCGCCCGCCTCCCCAAACTGCTCGGCGTCACCCGCGATGATTGCCCGCACGGCTGTGACAAAGCCCTAGAATTTGCAATCCTAACCCAGCCAGATGCCCGCGATCCCAAACTTGTCGCCCAACTAAACGCGGTTGCTGGGCGGGTTCTGTAATGTTGCACCGCGCATTTATGGTCTTAATGTTGATCGGCCTTGCGGCCTGTTCTGGCCCAGAACGCATCGACCTTGTGCCAAAGGAGGCCCCAAACACAGACGAACGGCAAATCTTTATCGCCACAACACGTCAACCAGACGGTGCCCGCGATTTCTCCAGCAAACGTAACCCGCAGCTCAACTATGCGCGCTATGATGTGTCGATCCCGCCCGTGCACCAAGCAGGCCAAATCGAATGGCCCCGACGCACCCCAAACCCAGCCACAGATTTTGTGACCAAGCGCATCATGCCCTACCCCACAGTTGCCGATTTTAGCGCTGCGCTTAACCGCAATCCTGCAAGGGACACGGGCACCGCGATCATCTATGTCCACGGCTATCTAACCTCTTTTGCCGAAGGCACCTATCGGCTCGCTCAGATCGCACATGACAGGAAAGATCCCGACACCACGATCCACTATTCATGGCCCGCCACCGAAAACGCGCTTGAATATGCCCGCGACCGCGACAGCGTTCTGTTTGCCCGCGACGGACTAGAATCTTTGATCCGCACTGTCGCAAACCTAGGTTTTGGCAACATCGTTCTGGTGGCCCATTCGTTAGGATCAAGCCTTGTTGTTGAAACTTTGCGCCAGATTTCTCTCCAAGGAGAGACCGGCTTGATGCAACACATCGACGGCGTCATCCTTATCGCGCCAGACATCGACACAAAGGTGTTCGAATCCCAAATCAACCGCATAACGCCCCTGCCCAAACCCTTCATCGTGTTTGGCAACGCAAACGACCGTGTCCTTCGTTTTTCTGCACTTTTGACAGGTCGCGCCAAACGCTTAGGCCAGTTGAACGATACAGAATCTCTGCGCAACAAAGGCATTCAATTTGTCGATATCTCTGTTGTGACGGACGGCGTGAACGGGCATTCCGTAGGCATCACATCCCCAACCGTTTTGTCGATTTTGCGTGAATTGCCCAACCCCAACGCCGCGAACGATGTGCGAGTATTGCAACCCCGCGCACGTGCTTCGATACGCTAATGGCCCCTCCGCGCACAATCCTTCTTGGCGCAGACGGTTTTATTGGCCGCCACCTTGCCTATGGCCTGCGCGATTTGGGCCACACGGTTGTATGCGTCGCACGAAATCCTGCGGCTCTTGGCGCGATGGGGTTTGAAACCATCGCCGCAGATTTCACCGCCCCGCACGCACAGACCACCGAATTTTGGCAAAAACACCTGTCGACAGCCGATCATTTGGTCAATTGTGCAGGCCTGTTAAACGGCACCGACGCCGCGTTCCAAGCGGTGCACGTCACCACCCCAACCGCCGCTTACGCCGCACTGCCAAACGCTGCCACTTCAGTGCTTATCTCCGCCGTCGGCATCGACAGCCAAACTAAATTTGCCCGCTACCGCCGCGCTGGCGAAACGGCAGCGTTGGCGCATAACGTCGCTACCCTGCGTTGCGGATTGGTCCTCGCAAATACCTCTTACGGCGGCTCCTCCCTGATCCGCGCGCTCGCCGCACTGCCGTTTTTCACGCCCGTGCCAAGCGGCGCTGAACCCGCGTTCAACCCGATCCACGCAACCGACCTCGCAGCAGTGGTCGACGCGACCCTGCGCACCCCACCAACCACAAACCCGATCGAGGTTGGCGGCCCAGAAACCATCACCCTGCGCGACATGCTATCGCATTACCGCACATGGCTCGGCCTGCCCAAAACACGGCTTGTCGCCATCCCCAACCCGGCGATGCAGGCGCTTGGCTGGGTCGGTGATTTCTGCAAAATGGGCCCAATTTCACGCACCTCGCTCAAACAACTCAACGCAGGTGTTCTGGCCAACACAACAGCGATGAACACCGAAATAAACGCGCGCGCACGCGGCTTTTCAACCTTCGCAAACACCCGCCCCGTGGGCACGTCTGATCTCTGGCACGCGCGGCTGTATTTCGCCAAACCCGCCACCCGATTGTGCCTCGCGTTTCTGTGGCTCTTCTCAGGCATCCTCGGCCTTTTGCTACCAGCGGATCAATTCCTCCCGCTCCTCAACACCCCGATCCCTGACACCGCCCTTGTGGCACTCGCACGCGCAGGTGGCGTCATGGACCTGCTCATCGCCGCCGCGCTCATTCGTGATTGGCGACCCAAACAAATCACCCAACTGCAATTTGCAATGGTCGCCAGCTACACCGTTGCTTTCACGGTGTTAAACCCCGCTCTCTGGCTCCTCCCGCTCGGTGGTTTGCTCAAAAACATCCCCATCCTGATGCTGCTAATCTTGCACACACTCTTGCAGAAAGAACGATGATGGAACTTGATCTGTATTTGCTCACGAAATGGCTCCACACCCTGTCTTCTACCGTTTTATTTGGCACGGGGATGGGCACGGCCTTTCAGATGGTTTGGGCATGGCGCACGCAAAACCCCCAAACAATCGCGCATGTCAGTTCGGGCGTTGTGATCGCGGATTGGCTGTTCACCACACCCGCTGGCATCATCCAACCGCTGTCAGGGTTCGCGCTGATTTACCTCCAAGGCTGGTCTCTCACCGAGCCGTGGTTGCTGGCGACTTACGCGCTCTATTTCCTCGCATTCCTCTGCTGGGCGCCCGTCGTTCACCTGCAAATCCGCATCCGCGATCTGGCCCGCATCAGTGCGCAAACCAACACGCCCCTGCCACCCGCCGCAACCCGCGCTTTTCGCATTTGGTTTGCGCTTGGCTGGCCCGCCTTCGCCGCCCTTGTGGCGGTGTTCTGGCTTATGATATCCAAACCCGACTTCGGCTTTTGAAAGACCACCATGACCAAATCCATCACCGACTACATTCGCACAATCCCTGATTTCCCGCACGAGGGCATCATGTTTCGCGATGTCACAACCCTGTTTGGCAACGCTGCGGGCTTCAAACTTGCCGTCGCCCAAATGGTGGACCTGTTCAAAGACCACAAAATCGACGCCATCGCAGGATTAGAAGCACGCGGTTTCATCATCGGCGGTGCGGTAGCCGAACGCCTGAATGTCGGCTTCATCCCCGTGCGCAAAGCGGGCAAATTGCCGGGCAAAACCATCGCTGAGGATTACACCCTAGAATACGGCACAGCGACAATCGAAATCCACGACGACGCGATTGAAGCAGGCGCAAAGGTGTTGCTGATCGACGACCTGATCGCAACGGGTGGCACGGCTGCCGCAGGCATCAAACTGATCGAACGGTTGGGCGGCGAAGTCATTCACGCCGCGTTCATCATCGATCTTCCAGATATTGGGGGCGCACAAATCATCCGCGACCTCGGCGTGCCCGTCACGTCCCTTTGCGCGTTTGAAGGTGACTAGCCCCGCTAGATTCGCGCCAAAATCACGTCAGGGTTCATAATCCCCAGCGGGTCCAGCGCCTCTTTGATCGCGCGCATTGCTGCCAATTTCACAGGGTCGCCGTATTTCTGCAAATCCGCCGCTTTTAGGCGTCCAATCCCGTGTTCGGCTGAAATTGAGCCATCATAGCTCTCCACCAGATCATGGATCACATCCATCACACCACGTTTCAGATGCACCCAATCCGCCTTCGGCTCGCCCTTTGGCGGATAGACATTGTAATGCAAATTCCCATCGCCCAAATGCCCAAAACAGTTCAAACGCACATCGCCAAACTGTTTCACAGCCTCAAATCCCGCGTCAATAAACGCCGCAATCCGATCCTGCGGAATTGAAATATCATGGCTCGAAATCGCGCCAACCCGTTTGTTGGCCGCAGGAATGCTTTCGCGCACCGCCCAAAATGCATCCCGCTGCGCCGCCGATTGCGCCAAAACCACATCGCTGATTAAACCATCCTCCAGCGCCGTTTCCAAAACCGTGCCCATCCGCGTTTCCATATCGCCATTTGCGCCCGATCCAACCTCGGCCAGCACCATCCAATCGGGTGATCCGTCAAACGGGGTGCGCACCTCTGGCATGGTTTCGTGCAGAAAATCGAAGCCAACACCGTTCATCAATTCAAACGCGCTGACCAACCCATCAAGGCCCGCTTGCATCCGCGCCAGCAATTCCGCCGCCGCCGCTGGCCCTTCGACAATCGCAAAACACGTTGTCAATTCACTCGGCTTTTGCACCAGTTTCAGCACCGCCGCCGTTATAACCCCGAGCGTCCCCTCAGAGCCGACCAGCAAGTTGCGCAGATCATATCCCGTGTTGTCTTTGCGCAGCCGTTTTAGCCCGTGATGGATCGACCCATCGGGCATCACGGCCTCAATCCCCAAACACAAATCACGCGCGTTGCCGTATCGCAAAACCTGCACGCCGCCCGCATTTGTTGCCAAATTTCCGCCGATCAAACAGCTGCCTTCGGATGCCAGCGACAACGGAAACATCCGTCCCGCGCCATCCGCTGCATCCTGCACAGCCGCCAGCGTCATGCCCGCCTCAACCGTGATCGTGTTGCCAACAGGGTCAACATGGCGCACGCCGTTCATCCGTTCCAGCGACAAAACCAACGGCACCACGCCGCTGTCCGCCACCTGCCCACCAACCAGCCCAGTACCGCCGCCGTAAGGCATCACCGCCACGCGGTGCTCGCCGCAAAACTTCACAATATCAGAGACTTCGACCACATTTCGTGGCCGCGCCAAAACACCACCCGCACCCAGCACCATGCCGCGCGGCTCTTCTTGATAGCGCGGTTCCATCGGCGAAATCACATCAGGGATCGCAGCCGCAATCGCATTCAAAAAGGCATCATCAGCAGGGTTCAACATAGTGGGCGCTCCTTAACGCCAAACCTACCCTTGCGGCCAACCCGCCACAAGCGGTGCTATTCAAACTCCGTGTAAAATTGCGGCGGCATGATCATCACCGTGGGGCGCGCGGGCAACCGATCTTGGCTCATAATCAGCGTGCTGCCCTCTAGGCGCACAATATCAAACTCGTCGCGCATCCCCGAAAGAAACGCGCCCAACGTGGTTTCCCCAAACCAATGCATCGGCAAAACCACAGAGGCGCGAAACCGTTTCAACACCTTAACCATCGTGGGATGATCCAGCGTCATGCCCCCATCCACCGCCGCCATCACCACATCCAGCCGCCCAATTCGCGCAAATTGTTCATCCGTCGGTTCATGGTGCAAATGCCCCAAATGCCCAATGCACAGGCCCGCCACTTCGAATATGAAAATCGAATTTCCGTCAGGTTCTTGGCCCGTAAACGCGCTGCGAATATCCGTTGTTACATTGCGGATCAGCATTTCACCCAGCTCAATCTCGTGGCGCGCAACCCCGCCTTTTAGATCCCAACCGCGCAAAACATGCGGGATGCTGGCGTCAGGAAAATCGGTGTAATGGCTCGAATGGCCCTTGTTCATCGTCACGATATCAGGCGCTTTGTCGACCTTGCCAATGAACCCGTTGTAATCTGTCACCGCGCGCAATCCGCCAACAGTATCAATCACATACACCGAATGATCAGCATAGGTGATCGACACCTCGTCCTTTTTCAAAGACGCGAAATGCACCCGCGCACCACTATCTGCAAACGCCAAACAATGGCTCGGCGTTCGGGTCTGCGCACCCGCCATGCTGGTGGAAACAGCCAAAAGAAGACCTAGAAATTTCAGCATAAAACACCTCATCGATTCCAAATCGCTATGCCCAGCCTACACCAATTTCCCAATTCTCTTGATCACAAATGCCAAACCGTGCAAGCACGCCTAATGTATATCGAAATCATCAAACGCCCAAACGGCGAAGCGCCTGAATGGGTCCGCGATGCGTGGATCGGCCTGCGCCTGCCGCTCTATCACCATCTTCCTGTCACCAGCGAAATTCAGGGCGTGGTCACAGGGTCGCGCACGCGCCTTGGTGCGATGCTCTCGCGGCTCGTCAAACAGCCAGAAACCATGACTGGGTATTACGTGCATGCCAAAGGCGCGATTGAAATGCTTGCGGCTTACAATACCGAGGCCGCGAAATGGTGGGTCGATAACGCGCCCCACAGCCTTGTTGATGGTCAAGTTCTGATGTTTGAAACGCACGTTTGCGGCGACGTGTCTAACGGCTAGCCCGCGTCTGTTTTGCCGCGCCGATCGCTGCGAATATTGGCGTATAAAACATGGGTGCGCCAGCGCCCTGCAATCTGCAAATAGCTTTGCGCCACGCCCTCATATTTGAACCCAGCCTTTTCCAACAGCCCCCGCGACGGCGTGTTTTCGGGCAAAGTAGCCGCCTCAACGCGGCTTAAATTCATGTGATGAAACGCGTAATGCACCACCGCTTGAATAGCGTCGTTCATATATCCCCTGCGCGCAAATTCGGACCCGATCCAATACCCCAGCGTGCCCGACATCGCAGGCCCTTGGCGAATATTATCGAGCGTGATCGCCCCCAAAAGCGCTTGATCTTCGCGCCGCACAATGAACAGCGGCACCCCTTTGCCCGCCTCATAGGTTTTGCGCGCCCAAAAAACCCGATTGCTAAACGCGCGTTTGGAAAAATGATCTGGCGCCCAAACAGGCTCCCACGGCTTTAGAAATTCCTCGCCGCTTTGGCGCAACGCCACCCACGGCAGATGATCGCCCATAATCGGCATGCGCAAAGTCACATGCTCGGCTTCGATCAGTACTTTGGGGCGTCTTTTAAACATGGCGCACAGTATCCTGCATGGCGAAAGCGGGTCAAGATCGGCGCAGAAAAACCTGCACATCTGCAACATTTGTGCCCGTCGCGCCGATCACTAACAAATCACCAGCCGCCTGCAGCCCGTGATAGCTGTCATTGTTGGCCAAAACCTCATCAATCGACACGCCAGCCGCCGTCATTCGCGCCACGGTTTCCCCGTCCACCAAACCACCCGCGGCATCCGTTGGCCCATCGCGCCCATCCGTGCCACCACTTAAAAACACCCAGTTCCCAGCCAGTCCTTGCGCCCCCTGCGCCACCCGCAAGGCCAATTCTTGATTGCGCCCACCGACGCCATCGCCTTGCAATTTCACGGTCGTTTCGCCACCAAAAATCAACGTGCAGTCGCCACGCGCGGCCCGCATCGCCGCCAAAATCTTCTCCGCCGCATCCGCCACATCACCCACCAGCGCATCGTCCACAATCACCGCGCGATCGCAGGCCGCAACCATCGCATCCAAACTCACGCGGTTCGACCCGACGATCTGATTTTGCGCCGCACGCGAAACTGGCACATCCGCGTCCATTTCCAAATGCGCCTTCACCGAAATGGGCATCGCCTCCCACGCGCCAGCCGCCTTCAAAACCGCCCGCGCATCGCGGTGGCTGCCCACGCGCCCCACCGTTGGCCCGCTCGCCACCACGCGCAAATCATCGCCAATCACATCCGACAAGATCAAGGCCCGCACCGACGCCCCCGTCGCCGCCAACAACCCACCACCCTTGATGCGGCTCAAACACTGGCGCACCAAATTCATTTGGTTGATATCCATCCCAGACGCCAACAAAACCCCATTCGCCGCCTGTTTATCGCCTGCAGAAACACCCTCCACAGGCGCAATCGCCAACGCCGAACCACCCCCCGAAATCAGCGCTAAAACCTGATCCTCAGGCCCCAATCCCGCAACAGCATCCAGCACCGCAGCCCCCGCCACAACGCTCCCGTCACTTGGCACAGGATGTTCCCCGACAATCACATCCGCCCCCGCAACTTCGCGGTAATTCTCGCCGTTTGTCACCACCAACGCGCGCACCGCATCCACATGCAACAACGCCTCCGCCATCATCGCCCCCGCCGCTTTGCCCAGCGCAATTACGCTCACACGCCCAACCACAGGTTCGCCGATCAACGCACGCCGAACAGCCCCCGCAGGATCAGCCGCATCAACACCCGCCTGAAATATCGCCTTGGCCTCTGCCCGCAACGCCGCAACTTGCATGAAATTCTCCCTCATTGCGCCACCTTACCGCCACCACCAAAAACCACAAACGCATCTTGCCCCTTTTCGCGTCATGCCCCACACTCGCCCCATGCCAGACCAAGATAAAATCACCCGCCTCAACACAGAAATCGACGCACGCCGCGATGATCTGATTGCACTAACCCAAGACCTCATCCGCATTCCAACCCTAAATCCGCCCGGTGAAAACTATCGCCTAATTTGCGAATATCTGGAAACCCGCCTCAAACCACGCGGCTTTGAATGCGAGTTGATCCGCGCCCATGAAACCCCGGGCGACAGCGATAAATATCCCCGCTGGAACATCGTCGCACGGCGCAACGGCACGCACGCTGGCGATTGCGTCCACTTCAATTCCCACACAGATGTGGTGGAACTTGGCCAAGACTGGACCCGCGATCCCTTCGGGGGTGAACTTGACGGCGACAAAATCTACGGCCGTGGATCATGCGACATGAAAGGCGGCCTCGCTGCCTCCATCATCTGCGCCGAAGCCTTCATCGACACCTTCCCCGAATTTGCAGGCGCCATCGAAATATCAGGCACAGCAGATGAAGAAACCGGCGGTTTTGGCGGCGTCGCCTACCTTGCGGAAAAGGGCTATTTCAACCCCGAACGCGTGCAGCACGTCATCATCCCCGAACCCCTCGGCCTTGATTGCATCTGCTTGGGCCATCGCGGCGTTTGGTGGGCAGAAATCGAAACCAAAGGCAAAATCGCCCACGGTTCCATGCCATTCTTGGGCGATTGCGCCGTACGCCACATGGGCGCAGTGCTGTCAGAGATGGAAACCTCGCTCTATCCGCTCCTTGAAACCAAACGTACCGACATGCCCGTCATCCCCAAAGGCGCGCGTCAATCCACGCTGAACATCAACTCCTTCCACGGCGGCCAATCCGAACCCGAAGCAGGCTTCACAGGCCTGCCCAGCCCGATTGTCCCAGACAGCGCGCGCATGATCATTGATCGCCGCTTTCTGATCGAAGAAGATATCAACGACGTTCAACAAGAAATCACCGACGTGCTGGAAAAGGTAAAATCCGAGCGCAAAGATTTCCAATACGACATTCGCGAAATCCAACGGGTCATCCCAACAATGACAGCCAAAGACGCCCCCGTCGTCACCGCCGTCGCCGCCGCGATCCAAGCAACCCTTGGCAAACCCGCCGAATACGTCGTGTCCCCCGGCAGTTACGATCAAAAACACATCGACCGCATCGGCCATCTGAAAAACTGCATCGCCTACGGCCCCGGTATCCTGGAACTGGCCCATCAACCCGATGAATACGTCGAAGTGTCCGCGATGATCGACAGCGCCAAAGTCATGGGCCACTCGCTCATCGACCTTCTGCTCGAATAAACCCGCTTGAGTTTCTTTGTTCTTCAAATACTCAAATCTGTCCCATCAACTGCGTCAACTTCGCCATCGCAGGCATGCTCGCCGCCTTCATACGCTCCAAAATCGCCTGTTTTTCAGCATCATCCTTTGAAACGGAGCGCACCATCGCGCTAAACCCGTCTAGGCGATTTTCGCGCAGCCAATCGCGCAGCTCAGGATCACGCGACCAGTTATACTGGTTCATCATGAACGGCATCATCATGCGGATCCAATCCGTATCGTGATTGGGCAACGGCACCACCGTGCACAATGCATTCTTTTCGTCCTCGGTGTCTTTTGTGGCCTCAATATGGGCAATCATCGCCGCCGAAAACACAGGTTGATGCGAGCGCACCGTTTGCGGTGTGATCAAATCCCCTTGGAAAATCGGCTTCATTTCAAGGTTGTTAATCGCGCTGGCCGAACAATCCACATGCACAGTGTTCGCGCTGGTCGGAATGGTGCCTTCATCCAAAACGATCTCATTCACGCCAATGGATTGCACCCGTCCTTTGCGCACAATTCCCTTGATTTGGCGCAGTGCAGCCAGCTCCGCTTGGCTGATCGTTGCGGCGTGAAACATCTTGGGGCGCACGTCGGGATCAATGCGCAATAAAACACCCGATGCCTCCAAGCGATCAAACAAATCTTCGACCCCATCGCAGGCAGCAATTGCTTCAAACTGGGCGGCCTGCCCGCCAATCGCATCCTTGAAAAACGCGATGTCGGATTGTGCGTTTTTGCGATCCAACATCCAGCCATCCCGCGGCATGATCCAGCGGATATCATCCGGCGCGACCCCGTTCCCCAGCAGCCACAGAACCGCATCCATCCCCGTTTTACCGCCCCCCACAATGACATATCCGTCAGGCTTTTGATCCACCTGCGGCAAATCATTTAGTGGCATAAAGCGAACATCGTCGTGAATTTCAAAACTTGGCGTATGGGTCGATGGAATCGTAGTTTTTAAATAGGTCGCATCCACAGTTTTGCCCGCATCCACCGCAAAAATTTCGCCCGTCAGCACGTTTTCAAACACGCCGCCCCCGCGATAATCACACATCGGGAAATACTGCACGCGCCCACTTGGCAAAAACCGTTCCTGCATCACCCCATCAAAATACGCGGCAACATCTGCCCCGGATGCCAGCGATCCCAGCCCCTTGTTCAGACCCACCTCATCCAGCAATCCATTCGATAATTCCCGCGAACTTACGCCGTAAAACGCGCTCGGTTGGTGCAACGTCACAAAGGGATAGGCATGGTTCCAATGCCCACCGGGTTTTGCAAACCGATCCACGATCACAATCTTCGCGTCGGTGTCCGTAAGGAGCGTATCAGCGAACGCCATGCCCACGGCACCGCTGCCCACAATCAGATAATCGGTTTTAATCTGGGTATTTGGCATGACGGCTCCGCTGAAAATCTCTCAGACGAATATGCACCGTTTGCGCGTCAAACCAACCCTAACCCTGCGGAACGGCCTAAACCGCGATATTGTCGATCAGCCGAACGTCTTCAAACCAAACGGCGGCGAACAAGCGCGCAGGGCGTTCCGCTGCCCACAACAGCGACAGGTTGTTCACGCCGCGCAGATCAATATATTCCACCTCGCCGTAGCCAGCCGCGTTCAGCGCCTCAATCGCACGATCGCGCAAAACCGCGAACGGTTCGCCATCCCGCAACCCCGCCGCGATCCCCTGTAATTCTGTGTGCAACAGCGCCGCCGTTTCAAAGCCGCCCTTTGACAATCGCAAATTACGCGATGACATCGCCAGCCCGTTCGCCTCGCGGATTGTTGGGCAACCAACCACCTCAATCGGGATATCCAGATCCGCCGCCATGCGCTTCACCACCAACAATTGCTGGAAATCTTTCTCGCCGAAAAACGCCTTATCCGCCGCCGTCTGCGTGAACAATTTCGCCACCACCGTCGCGACACCTTCAAAATGCCCGGGCCGATGCACCCCGTCCATACACTCCGTCACACCCTCGACCGTTACCGTCGTCGAGAACCCGTCAGGATACACAGTCGCCCCGTCTGGCACATACACAACATCCACCCCAATCGGCGCCAACTTAGCCGCATCCTCCACTTCCGTCCTCGGATAATTCGCCAAATCCTCTGGGTTGTTAAACTGCTTTGGGTTCACAAATATCGTCACGATCACACGATCACACACCGCCCGCGCCGCCGCTGCCAAACTCAGATGCCCTGCATGCAACGCGCCCATCGTTGGCACCACACCCACAACATCCCCCGCTTGTTTCCAAGCCTTCACCCGCGCCCGCAGCGCCCCCAAATCCCGCTCAATCACTGGCGTCATCTACTTGGCCTTCTTCACGGGCGCTGCATCACCAAACACATGCTCTGGCCCGGGGAATTTGCGCGCGCGAACGTCCGCCGCATACTGCGCAATCGCCTCTTCAGCACCCGCACCCAACTCCGCAAACCGCTTCACAAACTTCGCCTTAAACGCCGTGAACAACCCCAACATATCGTCCACCACCAGTATCTGCCCGTCACAGCCCGCCGACGCGCCAATCCCGATCGTCGGAATATCCACGCCCGCCGTAATGCGATCCGACAACCCCTCTGGCACCTTCTCCAACACCACCGCAAACGCCCCTGCATCCGCCACAGCCTTCGCGTCCGCCATCACGCGATCCCCGTCCGCGTCACGACCCTGCACCTTGTATCCACCCAGCGTATTTATCGATTGCGGCGTCAGCCCTACATGCGCCATCACGGGAATTCCACGCGCCACCAGAAACGCGATTGTGTCCGCCATCGCGACACCACCCTCCAGCTTCACCGCACCCGCACCCGTTTCCCCCATGATCCGCGCCGCATTGCCAAACGCCTGCTCGCGGCTCTGCTCATAGCTGCCAAACGGCATGTCCACGACCATCATCGCAGAGCGCAAACCCCGCGCCACAGCCTGCCCGTGCATCACCATCATATCCATCGTCACACCCAGCGTGCTCGGCAACCCATGCAGCACCATGCCCACACTGTCCCCGACCAAAACAAAGTCACAATGCGCATCCATCAACTCCGCCATCGGCGTGGTGTAGGCCGTCAAACTAACCAGAGGCGCCCCGCCCTTACGCGCCCGAATATCCGCAGGCATCGGTGCTCTCTTCTTCGCCGTCGCGCTCATCATAGTCTCCCTGACACATCATCGCTGCATTGCAGCAACGACTAAACCCATAGCACCCAAACTTCCACCCCAGATCAAAGAAGCAAAGCCCGTAGGTCGGGCTTCAACCCGACACCCCAACAAAATAGAACACCCCACCCGCCGCGATTAGGATTTCTTTGAAGAACGAACTAGAGCAATCAACATGCAAGGGCAGCGCCGACCTCGGGGGGCGCAATGCAAATAAGAGTGCCGTAAGCGCTAGGGTCGCCTTTGCGG
>JABBAP010000045.1 GCA_018607905.1 Paracoccaceae bacterium
GTATTGCGCCGCCCCTAACAGCATTGTGGTGTGGCCGTCGTGGCCGCAGGCGTGCATTTTGCCTGCTTCTTTTGAGGCGTACTCTAGGCCTGTTGCCTCGAATATTGGCAATGCATCCATGTCGGCCCGCAGGCCGATGACTTTGCCAGATGTGTTTTGTTTGCCTTTGATCACGCCAACGACGCCCGTTTGGCCGATACCTGTTTTAACCTCGTCACAGCCATATTCGCGCAGTTTTTCAGCGACGATATTGGCGGTGCGGTGACAATCAAATTGCAGTTCGGGGTGAGCGTGTAGATCGCGGCGAATAACGGTGAGTTCGGCGTGGGTTTCGGCGAAACGGTTGATGAGTGGCATGGGTTTTTTCCTTATGAGAGGTCAGCAATCAGGTCGCGCATGAATTTTGCGCCTAGATTGTATTGTGCGATGGTGATGTATTCATCTGCTTGGTGGGCTTGGTCGATGCTGCCCGGGCCGCAGATGACAGTTGAGATATTTTCGGTTTGAAAATGGCCCGCTTCGGTGCCATAGCTGACGACGTTGATAGAATTGTCGCCCGTGAGGCGACGCACGAGGGATTCTGCGGTGCCGTTTTCTTCGGGTTTGAGGCCAGGGACGCCGAATTTTGGCGTTATTTTGATACCTGCTTCGGGGCGCACGGCCTTGATTTTGGCCTCAAGCGCGGCGGCGAAGGCGAGGTAATCATCGGCTTCTTGTTTAGCGTCTTGGGTCGGTAGAAGGCGGAAATCGTTGATGAAGGTGCACGATTTGGCGGTGATGTTGCCCGCTGTGCCGCCTTGGATTGTTCCAACGTGATAGGTGGGGAAGGGTGGCACAAATTCGCAATCGGGGTCTTGGTTGGCGACGGCGTCTGCGTTTTTCTGGTTGTGCCATTCCACCAATGTTGCAGCTGTCATCACGGCGGACACGCCGATGTGCGCTAGCGAGGAATGAACCTCAAACCCAGTGACTTCGTTGTGAAAACCGATGCCACCTTTGTGGCCTGTGACGGCTTTCATGTCGGAGGGTTCGCCGACGATGCACATGGCGGCTTTGGGCATTTTGCCTGCCAGTTCTTTGACCATCGGGATCACGCCTTCGCAGCCGACTTCTTCGTCGTAGGACAGCGCAAGCTGGATCGGGGTTTTGAGGTCTGCAGCGAGCATTTGGGGAACATAGGCAAGCGCGATGGCAAGAAAACCTTTCATGTCACAGGTGCCACGGCCAAAATATTTCCCGTCTTTTTCAACGACAGTCCACGGATCGGTCGACCAATCTTGGCCCTCAACAGGGACAACATCCGTGTGGCCAGACAGGATGACGCCGCCTTCAACCATCGGGCCGATGTGGGCGTAAAGGTTCGCTTTGTCGCCATCGTCATTGTAAACGCGCGTGCTGTTGACGCCGTGCGATGTTAAATAGCCTTCAACAAAATCAATCAGTGGAAGGTTAGAGCGATGGGAAACAGTGTTAAAGCTGATCAGCTTTTCCAGCATTTGGACAGGTGTATAGGTGTCGGGCATCTGATTGGATCCTGCGTGTAAGAATTGGGGGAGTTTGAAAATTGCAGCGCAGGTCGTCAAGGGGGGAAACAGAGGGGGTGTTCACATTAACCTCGGGTCATTTTATCAAACGGTCAAAAGAAAAATCATTGTAAACTAAATCGTTATCGTTTTTACTTCGCCGATGGTCTGCCGTTTTGGATTCGCTTTCAAAACGTTTACACTTGGGGAGAATTAGTTGCTTGAACGCCATGAGACGTACGCACTCGCGTTGGTTTCACCTGCTTTTGCAGGCGTTTTCGCTCGGACCTCCTCCTCTTGTTGCTGCGCAAACGTGCAGCATTGACCTAAACCATAATCAATAGGGAGAACTCTACGTATGACGATGAAATCTATGACATTGGGAAGCGCGCTTTTGCTTTCAATGGCGTCCATGGCAGTTGCGGAACGCGGCTCTGATGGCGATCTGAAGATTATCTATTGGCAAGCGCCATCGATTTTGAACCCATATCTGTCTGGTGGTACAAAGGATGTTGAATCAGCATCTATGGTTATCGAACCACTGGGTCGTTACGACCAAGATGGTGCGTTGGTTCCATATCTGGCGAAAGAAATCCCAACCGTTGGTAACGGTGGTGTTTCTGCAGACCTGACATCTATCACTTGGACCTTGAAAGAAGGTTTGTTGTGGTCAGATGGCACGCCGATGACATCTGCTGATGTGAAATTCACGGCAGAATACTGTATGCACCCAGAAGGCGGTTGCGCACAGGCGTCTTTCTTTGACGGTGTAACAAGCGTTGAAGCAATGGATGCGTTGACTGTTAAAGTGACGTTCAACCAGCCAAAACCAAACCCATACGGCCCTTTCATGGGTGGCCAATCGCCAATCCTGCAAGCGGCACAATTTGCTGATTGTTTGGGCGCAAAAGCACCAGAGTGTACAGAAGCCAACTTTGGCCCAATCGGCACTGGTCCTTTCATGGTTACGGATTTCCGTCCAAATGACGTGATCCAATTGGTTGCAAACCCGAACTACCGCGATGCATCTAAGCCAGCATTCGCAAGCGTGACTTTCAAAGGTGGCGGTGATGCGACTGCGGCTGGTCGTGCGGTTATGGAAACAGGCGAGTTTGATTACGCTTGGAACATGCAGTTGGCACCAGACGTGTTGGCGAAAATGGCGCAAGGCGGCAAAGGTAAGCCGATTGCAGCATTTGGTTCGCTTGTTGAGCGTCTTGAAATGAACCTGACGGATCCATCCCCAGAGTTGGATGCGGAAACACGTGCGACAGTTAAAGCGCCGCACCCGTTCCTGTCAGACATCAAAGTACGTACAGCGCTATCTATGGCGATCGACCGCGACCTGTTGGTTGAAGTTGGTTACGGTACTGCTGGACGTCCAACATGTAACTTGGTTCCTGCACCAAAAGTATTTGCATCCGACAACACAGGTTGTTTGACGCAAGATATCGAAGGCGCAAAAGCGTTGCTGGACCAAGCTGGTTGGACAGACTCCGATGGTGATGGTGTACGTGACAAGGACGGCAAAAAGCTGGCGATCTTGTACCAGACATCTACAAACGCTGTTCGTCAGGATTTCCAAGCGCTGATCAAACAGTGGTGGTCAGAAATCGGTGTTGAAACCGAACTTCGTAACCTTGACGCATCTGTGTTCTTTGGTGGTGACCCAGGTTCGCCTGACACATTCCAAAAGTTCTATGCGGACGTGGAAATGTACGCCAACAACTTTAACGGCACAGACCCGCAGCAATATCTTGCAGCGTACCGTTGTGGTGGCGAACCTAAGCCAGAATCTCAATGGCAGGGTGAAAACATCAACCGTTTCTGTGATCCTGCGTATGACGCGTTGATCGACGAGTTGGCTCGTACTGGCGACCTTGAAGAGCGTGGTCGGATCGGCAAACAGATGAACGATATGCTGACAAAAGACAGCATGACCATCGTTCCTTTGGTTGATCGTGGTCGCGTTTCTGCACACGCCCTGTCTTTGGGTGGCATTGTTCTGAATACTTGGGACAGTGAATTGTGGAACATCGCTGATTGGCACCGCATTAAGTAAGCGGACCATCTGAATTTGAGTTGGGGCCTTTGGCGTGTTGTGTCATAGGCCCCATCCTCATCCCCCTCCAAGACATAAACTGAGACGTCGATGCTGACTTTCACAATCCGTAGATTATTGCTGTCGATCCCGACGCTTTTGTTTATTTCTTTGGCTATTTTTATGTTGCTGCAACTGTCACCGGGTGATCCGATGTCACAGGTGCCGCTGACCGTTCCACCTGACGTAAAAGAAAAGATGCGCGAGGCGCTTGGCCTTGGGCAGCCTGTATACGTGCAATACTGGAAATGGCTGGTGCAGTTTTTCTGGATCGAACCGCAGGTGTTTATCGACTGGGCAACCGCCAATACCTGGTGGGCTGGCTGGTTGCCAGACACGTCTTTCGCTGAGGGCAAGTTGCGTGTGATTTCATGGCAGACCCGTGGTCCGGTGATGGATTTGGTTATTCAATCCCTGCCACAGACGTTTTGGGTTGTTGGCATGGCTTATGTGGTTGGGGTGGCGATTGCGCTGCCGATCGGGATTTATTCCGCCTATCGTCATTATTCGGTGTTTGATCAGGCGGGTACGTTTATCACGATGGTTGGGTTTTCGATCCCGCCATTTTTCACCGGTCCCCTGCTGATTTGGATATTTGCGGTGCAGCTGGGTTGGGTGCCATCGAAATACAATACAGTGCTAGAGGTCGTGGATTGGGACACATTTGTGATGCAGCTCAAGCAGATGGTGTTGCCAGTGATGGTTCTGGCACTGCAGACAACAGCGCAGATTAGCCGGTACATGCGATCTGCGATGTTGGATAATCTAAAGCAAGATTATGTGCGCACGGCGCGGGCCAAAGGCCTGAAAGAGGGCGTTGTTGTGATGGTGCACGTGCTGCGCAATTCGATGATCCCTGTGATCACCGTGATCGCGCTGGGCATCCCGTCGATCTTTGGGGGTGCGATTATCACCGAGAATGTGTTTGCGGTGAATGGGCTGGGGTATCAGTTGTTGATTGCACTGTTTGCCAGTGACATTCCAACGGTGATGACGTTCACGTTTATCTTCGCCATTCTGATCGTTTTGTTTAACCTGATTGCCGACGTTCTGTACGGTGTGCTTGATCCGAGGATCCGTTATGACTGATGTGAGCCCGAACAACCCATTGGCCGAAGCAGCACCGAGTGCGCCACCAACCAGCCAGATGCAAGACATTTGGCGCCAGTTCAAACAGCACAAAGGGGCTGTTATGGGCGGTGGGTTTCTGGCGTTCATCACGCTGTTCGTGCTGTTTGGCCCGTTTATCTGGACGCTGGAAGCCACAAAGCTGGATATTCGTGCCAAAGATATGCGCCCGATCATTTGGGGGATTTGGGACGGCGATGCCAAGATTGGCTGGAACCACCCGTTTGGAACAGATCAATTGGGACGTGATTTGCTAAGCCAGATGATCGAGGGTGGTCGCGCGTCGATGGCTGTTGGTTGGGCTGCGATGGTGCTGTCGCTGTTGCTCGGCACCGCCGTTGGTGTGCTGTCTGGCTTTTTTAAACGGTTGGATTTCATCTTGATGCGGTTTACCGATTTGATGTTGTCGTTGCCTTTGTTGCCGATCCTTTTGGTTGCCGTGACGTTGTTTCGCGAAAGGTTGAGCCAGACCTTTGGAATTGAAACTGGGATGTTTATTCTGATCGTCAGTGTGGTTGGGATTACCAGTTGGATGCAGACGGCGCGGATTGTGCGTGCGGACGTGCTGGCGTTGAAAGAACGCGAATTTGTTTTGGCGGCCCATTCGATTGGCACGCGCCCAGGTAAGATTATTATGCGCCATTTGCTGCCAAACGTGCTGTCTCCGATCATGGTGTCGGCGACGTTGGGGCTGGCGGTGGCGATCATCACCGAAAGCGCGTTGTCGTTTCTGGGTGTGGGGTTCCCGTCGGATTTCCCGACTTGGGGCAAGTTGCTGGCCGATGCTGTGCAGCGGATGGATTTATATCCTGAACGGGTGTTCCTGCCAGGTTTGATGATTTCGTTGACCGTGTTGTCAGTGAATTACATTGGCGATGGGTTGCGCGACGCGCTTGATCCACGGATGCGGGGCCGCTGAGAGCGGTTTTGAGTATTTAAAGACAAAAGAAGGCAGAGTGTTTGTGTGCATTTTTTAGGGGTGCATGCAGGTTCTGCCTTTTTTGCTGATGTGCATTTTGTGCCATTGGCCCCTGTTTTTATGGAATTACCTGCGTTAACCATGCTGCCACATTTCTGGTTAATGAACACAATTTGCGCAAAATTTATCTTGAAATCGTCTTGAAGACGTCCTTTCGCTGCCCGTTTCAGCCGTCAGAAACAAGGTCAAGCGAGGCAGGATGTCTTGCATTAACAAGTATTGAGTTGAGGTAGATCCTATGAGTAATTCCATCCTACGTCTGGAAGCAGACATGATGATTAGCCACGTAACAGTAGACGCCGTAACTGCGTCCGATCGCGTAAGCTATTTGACAGGTAACACATCACCACGCGTGAAAGACGCGTTGAAAACAATGCCTTTGCGGTTTTCCTTGGTGTCAGCCCCAGCACGCAAAATTCGCGTTGCTGCATAAGAATTAAGACTTGGGGCAGCTGGCCCTAAGATGACAAAGATTTAGGTGAGGATCGTGCGAAACCGCGCGGTCCTCCTATTCTTTATGGCGCTGAAATTCGCGCGCCGTAGTG
>JABBAP010000010.1 GCA_018607905.1 Paracoccaceae bacterium
AGATTACATCTTAGCTAAGCCGCAAACCTGTCCGAATAAGTGGGACCACTTCAATGATCGCACATTCGCTTGGGCTTTGTTTAGTTTGTTAAAAGAATTTTCTTGGCAGATTCAGTTAGCTCTAACTAATATTTCAATAATTGAGAAAAAAAAGAATTTAGTAACTAGTTACATTTTGGATGAAGAAGTACTTAAATTTGGCTTAGAAGTCATAGGTGCCAAGCAGTATACAATGGAACAAATTCGCGACATGCACGACGGACAGCGGCTACATTTGGTTCACCTGATATGTAACAAAATACATTTGTCTTCGCTTACTGACTATCAATCAGAAATAGCTTTCTAGCCATCCATCTTCAGCGCACTGATAAACGCTTCTTGCGGAATGTCTACTTTCCCGAATTGGCGCATCTTTTTCTTACCTGCTTTTTGCTTGTCCAACAGTTTCCGCTTCCGCGAGACGTCGCCGCCGTAGCATTTGGCCGTTACGTCTTTGCGCAGGGCTGACAGGGTTTCGCGGGCGATGATGCGTCCGCCGATGGCGGCTTGGATTGGGATTTTGAACATGTGTTGGGGGATTAGGTCTTTGAGCTTTTCGACCATGGCGCGGCCGCGTTGTTCGGCGCGTTCGGCGTGGACCATTGTGGATAGGGCGTCCACAGGCTCTTCGTTGACGAGGATTTGCATTTTAACAAGACGGTCTTCGCGGTAGCCCTGCATTTGGTAATCGAAAGACGCATAGCCTTTTGTCACCGATTTCAGGCGGTCGTAGAAATCGAACACAACTTCGTTGAGCGGTAGATCGTAGACGACCATCGCGCGGGCGCCTGCGTAGGTGAGGTCGATCTGGATGCCGCGACGGTCTTGGCAGAGTTTGAGCACGTCGCCGAGGTATTCATCTGGCACGAGGATCGTTGCTTTGATGCGCGGTTCCTCGATGTGGTCGACGTGCGTGAGGTCGGGCATGTCGGCGGGGTTGTGCAGTTCCGTGATTGTGCCGTCGCGCATGTGGATGTGGTAGATGACCGATGGGGCCGTGGTGATCAGCTCGATATCGTATTCGCGTTCTAGGCGGTCGCGGATGACCTCTAGATGCAGGAGGCCGAGGAAGCCGCAGCGAAAGCCAAAGCCAAGTGCTGCGGAGGTTTCCATTTCAGTGGAGAAGGATGCGTCGTTGAGCGAGAGTTTGGAGATCGCTTCGCGCAGGTCTTCGAATTCGGCGTTGTCCACGGGGAACAGGCCACAGAATACAACGGGTTGGGAGGGGGCGAAGCCTGGGAGTGCTTCTTCGCAGCCCTTCTTTTCGGTCGTGATCGTGTCGCCGACTTTGGTGTCGCGCACCTGTTTGATGGAGGCCGTGAGGAAGCCCATTTCGCCCGGGCCAAGCACGTCGATGTTTTCCATTTGCGGGCGAAATACGCCGATACGATCCAGCTGATAGACGGCGTTGGTGGCCATCATGCGAACGCGGTCGCCTTTGCGCATGTACCCGTCGATGACGCGGATCAGAACGACCACGCCGAGGTAGGCGTCGTACCAACTGTCTACCAGCATCGCCTTTAGTGGTGCATCTGGGTTGCCGATTGGCGCTGGTAGGCGGGTGACGATGGCCTCCAACACGTCGGGGATGCCGATGCCTGTTTTGGCAGAGACCATGATGGCATCAGAGGCGTCGATGCCGATGACGTCTTCGATTTGTTGGCAGATGCGCTCTGGTTCTGCGGCAGGCAGGTCGATTTTGTTGAGAACGGGAACGATTTCGTGGTCCGCATCAAGGGCGTGATAGACGTTGGCAAGGGTCTGGGCTTCGACCCCTTGGGAGGCGTCGACAACGAGGAGTGAGCCCTCAACGGCGCGCATGGAGCGGGAGACTTCGTAGGCGAAATCGACGTGGCCCGGGGTGTCGATCAGGTTGAGCACATAGTCATCGCCATCGTTGGCTTTGTATTCGATCCGCACAGAGTTTGCTTTGATCGTAATGCCGCGTTCTTTTTCGATATCCATCGTGTCGAGGATCTGCGCCTGCATGTCACGATCGGCCACGGTGCCCGTGGATTGGATCAAGCGATCCGCGAGGGTGGATTTGCCGTGGTCGATGTGCGCAACGATGGAAAAATTGCGGATTTTTGAGATGTCTGTCATGGCTGTGGGATATGGCGGGGATTGGTGTTTTCGTCAAGGAGATATGGTGTTTGAGCGTAAGATTGGGCCCGAGGTATTTCGTTTGGTTTCTCCTGTTACAACCTCTATGCAAACCCATTTGAATTTGATCGGCAGTTATCAATTCGAGATTGTAAAAATTCACGGCTCAACATCTGTGTACACAACACTGAACATAGCCACTTTGGGCGCGGGTTTCTGGTTCTAACCAAGATGTGACATATGGGTTTGTTGCCACGCGGTGCTTGCCGTGGCACAAGGGCGTCAAGAGCGCTCTAAGCGCCGAGGTTGAGGTGGAAATGAAACGTCTAACAACACTATTGGTGATGGGCATCGCGATGAGCACATCTGTCGCGGATGCGGGTCGGATTGAGCGCGCTTGCAAAGCATCGGATCGCAAGGCCGTTTCGCGTGCTTTGTGTTCATGTGTTCAACGTGCAGCCGATGACAAGCTAAACAATTCAGATCAAACTTTGGCGGTTAAGTTTTTCAAGAACCCAGATCTGGCGCAAGAAACGCGCCAGTCAGATGATCCGCGCAAGGAACGGTTTTGGAAAAGATACAAAGCCTTTGGCGCGCACGCAGTTGAAATCTGCAGAAACTAGATCGGTTATTGGCCCCCACGGCGCAATGCGCTGACGGGAACTGCGGAACCGATTGCGGACCATGATGCAGACGCCCGTGCGATTTTTGTGTCATCCCATGTGACAAAACACAGCAAGAACCCTTCGCGCGTTATTTCTTCGGCGGTGATGTTAAATCGCAGGTTCTGCGCACGTGACGCATCAATGCCAGAAATTCCAACGGTGATGTGGGGCGGTTTTTGAAATGGCGCAGCAAACGCCACGGGAATGCGCACCGCGCGATCACCCTCCCCTGTCCACATTGGGCCATTTTCATCAACATGATTAAAGATTTCACCAGCGCCGGTGATAATCTGCATTCCGACCAAAGGTGAAGTCGTTTGTTGCGCGAATTGCGCTGGCATGTGCCGTGTCCCGTCCATCATTTTACCTGTGTTGCCCCCCAAAAAGGTTAGTGTACTCGGCCCTCGTTACGCTTTTGTTAAGCTAAGCAAATCGATACAGGGGGGTAATATACTGCTTTCCCACGCATCGGTTCTGTGACCAATATCGTGGCTTACCCTTTTGAATCATACGGGATCGCACAGGTCAACATGAACTGTCGCAATATCGGTAATATGTTAAATATATGTGATTTTCGGGGGATTTATCCCGCTCTGGTTGAAAGACTGTATCGAATTGTTTGTTTTACGCCCAATTCGAAATGAAACATCGGTGTTGCGCCACGATTTTGAAAAACATTCACCAATTCGCGTCTATTTCACGGTAGCTTGCGTGAAAACCGCATAAAGGCGAAGAAACATGCTTGATTCTACCGATCTAAAGTTATTGGCCGCGTTGCAGGAAAACGCCACGGCGACCGCGCAGGAATTGTCGGAACGGCTGAACCTTTCGGCGAGCCAGATTGGCCGACGGCGCCAACGGCTTGAGGAAACCGGCCATGTGATGGGGTATCACGCGCATCTGTCGCCAACGCATTTGGGGCTGGATGTTCAGGCGTTTGTGCAGGTCGCCATGACGGGGCACACATCTGACAACGCGGGCCAGTTTGAACAGCTGATCGAGCGCACGCCAGAGGTGGTGAGCCTGTGGACCCTGACCGGGGATGCCGATTACATGCTGCGGGTCTATTGCAAATCGCTGGCCGCGCTCAATTCGTTGGTGCACGAGGTGTTTTTGCCCCACGCCTCCGTTGCGCGGGTGCAGACCAAAATTGTGATGAAGCAGTTGAAAAAAGACACTGGCTTGCCTGTCGCCTAATTGCGCATTTTCCCAAGGATGATGTGCGCCGCAATCCCGAGCATGTAGGCCGCGAGTGTGAACGCAATCAGGCCGCCAAATCCCATGACGCCGATCATTCCTAGGGCGATTGGCGTGCCAAATGTGTTGCCCAGATTGCCCATTTGCGCGACGGCGCCGTTTGCGTGGGCGCGATCTGTAGCGGTTGTGTTTAGCACTGGGATCGCCGCGAAATTTGCGCCTTGAACCAAACCCAAGCTGGCGAAAAGGGCAACGCATAAAACGGGGGATGCGGGCGCGATGAAAAAGCCAACCGTGATGAACGCGGCGATTGCAAAGCCGATAATCACGACAGGAACAGGCGACAAAAGACGTTGCAACAGCACGCCGATTGTCATGGATGTGACGATCCCTGCGAGCGGCATTAGCCCGATGGTTAGCGTGCGATATTCAGGGGCGATCAGTGGAGGCAGAACCGTGAGCAGCGACACATAGGTCAGCGTGTAACAAAGCCAAGCAAGCGCTGGGGCCGCGGTGGCGGGGTTTGAATAGATCGTCAGATGTTGGCGTAACACATTGGTAATGCGCGATGTTTCTTGGGGTGCGTCGCGCGGCAAAGCGACAAACAGCAGGGCAGTTATTGCCAGCATCCACGCGGCGTGGACGTAAAATATGCTGGGCACGCCGTGCGTTGCAACAAGCGGCTCGCCGAACCACGCGGTGAGGGCGTAGGCCACGCCAAAGAACGTGGACCACAGGGTCATGGCGACAGGTAAAAACCGTGTGGCCGTGATTTGCGCGATCAAGGTTGGCGCGGCCACCACGATGATAAGATGCGACGCGCCCTCTAGCAATCGAAGGGCGAGCATGGCAGGAAGCGGCGGAATCGCAGCCTCGATCAAAGAGATACCAGCGCCCAGTGCAAGAGCTGCGAGCAGCATTTTGCGAAACCCAGCGCGGGCCACGATCAACCCAGCAGTAAGCCCAAAGATAATACCAAGAACGCTGATGAGCGAGACGAGGAAACCAAGCATCGGCGTAGATTGACCTCCGCCGTAAATGGTTTCCAGCTGGGGAAAGACCAACGACAGCTTGGAGAACTGCCCCGCCGCGCCAAGGCCAGCGCACCACAAAAGGAAAACAAGAATGAGAGGAGATCGAACCATGTTGACGTTGTGACCTGCGTTCGAGGTAAGAGCAAGGGCGTGATGGTGGCGCGGGTTTAACGAACGAACACCCGAACTTTGCCCATAATTTGTCGCTTTGGGGTTTTGTTTCGCAACACTTTGGCGCACTCTAATCACAATCCACACATAGGAAATTCAATGGACGGTTTTCTGCTTCAAGCAACGATTTATCTGGCGGCGGCGGTTATTACCGTGCCGATTGCGAAACGTATCGGGTTGGGATCCGTACTGGGGTATCTGATTGCTGGCGTGATTATCGGCCCCGTTACGGGCTTGGTTGGGAACGAAACAAAAGACCTGCAACATTTCGCGGAATTTGGCGTGGTGATGATGCTGTTTATTGTCGGGCTGGAGCTGGAACCGCGCGCCTTGTGGGATATGCGACACCGCCTAATTGGGTTGGGGGGATTGCAGGTTTCTGTGACCACCTTGGCGATTACGGCCGCGTTTATGCTGTATGGGCAGGTTTGGTATGTTGCTTTGGCCATTGGTCTGACGTTCGCGTTGTCGTCCACCGCGATTGTGGTTCAGACGTTGAACGAGAAAAACCTGATGCAAACCCAAGGCGGGCTATCTGCGTTTTCGGTTTTGCTGACGCAAGATATTGCAGTGATCCCAATGTTGGCTTTGG
>JABBAP010000034.1 GCA_018607905.1 Paracoccaceae bacterium
TTTGCATACCATTTGCATACGCTTTGCGGACAGTTTTTTGGCCCTAAAAACCGCGTTTTCGCCCAAATCCTAATGCAGCGTGCGGCGCCATAACACAAAGGGCACAGCGCCAAAATACATCACCACGCCATACATCGCGGACGGCAGCGCAAAGGTCGAAAATCCTTCACTTCCGCCCAGTATTTGCCCCGCCAAAATGGCCCCAACAGCGATCCCCAACGTGCTGTTTTGAACACCCGTTTCAACCGCAACTGTGGTCGCGTCTTTCACCGAAAGACCGAGCATTTTGGCGCTGCCCAAACCCACGCCAATCATGATCACCATCAACAAGATCGTGGCAGGGCCAAGCAGCCCAATATTGTCAAACAGCACATCCAAATTCGTCAAAATCGCGGCCAATACGATCACCGCAAACAGCACCACCGCGATGCGGCTTAACCATTGCCCACCACCACTTACAAAACGCGGCGCAAGGGTGGTTACAACCATGCCCAATGCAACAGGAACTACGGTCATCAAAAACATCGTGATCGACAGCGAAAGCGTGTTCACATCAGGGGTATCCGCGCCCATGAAATACCGCACCCCAAAGGCGATAATAATCGGCAACGTCACTGCAGAAATGATCGTCACAATCGCTGTCAGCGAAATTGACAGCGCCATGTTGCCATTGCCAATCTTCGCCAAAACATTCGTCGTTACACCCCCAGGTGCCAACGCAAGGATCATCATTCCAACCGCCAATTCAGGTGGCATCCCCAGCAGCACTGCAATCGCAAATCCCACCAGCGGCAGCAGCACCATCTGGTTCACAACACCAACCGCAAACGCTTTGGGCATGGCAAAAACCTGTGTAAAATCAGCGGCTTTCAGCCCCAAACCCAGCGTGAACATAATGAACGCCAGCGCCAGGGGCAGCACCACATCAATCAAAACATTTCCCATAACCATCCCCGTTTTTTCAGCCTTATTTGGGATGCAGAATGTCCTTAGAAACGGGGCCTGTAAATGCTTTTATGTTGTATCGCGCCGCGTTTTGCGGCAAGGCAGCATCACGTTTATTGTTTAGGAACCCGTTCAATGACTGATACCGCCGATTTTGCCGACCGCATGCTTTCCTTGGGCCTTGCCCGCGTTTCAGAAGCAGCCGCAATTGCCTCTGCCAAACTCGTTGGACGTGGCGATGAAAAAGCCGCCGATCAGGCTGCTGTGAATGCCATGCGCGAACAGCTGAACATGCTCGATATTGCGGGCGTTGTTGTCATCGGCGAAGGCGAACGCGACGAAGCCCCCATGCTGTTTATTGGCGAAGAAGTCGGCACAGGAAACGGCCCGGGCGTCGACATCGCGCTCGACCCTTTAGAGGGCACGACCCTGACCGCCAAAGACATGCCAAACGCGCTGACTGTGATCGCCATGGGCCCACGGGGTTCGATGCTGCACGCGCCCGACGTTTACATGGATAAACTCGCGATTGGCCCAGGCTTTCCGACCGACACCGTGACGATGGACATGAGCCCGCGCGAATGCGTTGAAAACCTTGCCAAAGCAAAGGGCTGTAAAACCGATCAAATCACCGTTTGCGTGTTAGAACGCCCCCGCCACGAAGCCATGATCGCCGAATTGCGCACCACAGGCTGCGCCATCCGCCTGATCACCGACGGCGACGTCGCAGGCGTCATCCACTGCGCCGAAGCAGAGACCACCGGCATCGACATGTACATGGGATCAGGCGGCGCACCAGAAGGCGTTCTTGCCGCCGCAGCTCTTAAATGTATGGGCGGACAGTTCTACGGCCGCCTCACATTTCGCAACGACGATGAACGGGGCCGCGCCACCCGCGCTGGCATCACCGACTTTGATCGCATCTACACCCGCGACGAATTGGTCACCGCAGACGTGATCTTTGCGGCCACTGGCGTCACCGATGGTTCGATCCTGCACGGCACCAAAAAAGACGGTGATTTCATGGAAACGGAAACGATCCTCATGCGCTCCAAAACTGGATCCGTGCGGCGGATCAAATACCGCCAAAACAACCAATAATAGCGGGGACCTATGGTACGAGAAGTCGGATTTTCACGCAAAGACACGGAACCCAAAAAGTCGATAGCTGACAGCTATCTCGACGAGTTTCGCAAAAAGCATAATCACGAGCTATCGCCCAACACCCAACCCACGCCCAAGGCCGCAAAAGTGAAGCGCAACTGGGTCGTTATTATCTTTCTGCTGATTTGGCTCACGTTTTGGTCCATCGGCATATTAACCGTGATCGGCATCGTCGCGGGTGGCAACCCAGAGCCCTTCCTTCTGATTTGGCTGACCGCCGCGATCTTTGGTTGGGTCGTCGTTGTTGCCATTTTGAAAAGAATGCTCAGGGGCAAACCGATTGATCCACGGGAAAACCGATGACAGCATTCTTAGGCGTTTCCGCTTCCGTTACAGGGCGCCGTTGGGTTGGTTTATCCGAAAACGACGACCGTTTGGCCCAAGCCATCGCCCAACAAACAGGCCTGCCCGCAACACTATCGCGCACCCTCGCCCGCCTCGGTGTTGCCGCAACGGATGCCTCCGCCTACCTTACACCTTCCCTTCGCGATCTCATGCCAGACCCTTCTATTTTTCGCGATATGGACACCGCCGCAGAACGCATCATGCAGGCCATCACAAAACGCCAAACCATTGCAATCTTTGCAGATTACGACGTTGATGGCGGCTCCTCTGCCGCTCTGCTGATCGATTATTTGCGCCAATTTAGCATCCCCGCCACGCTTTATGTTCCAGATCGCATCGACGAAGGTTACGGCCCAAATGAACCTGCGATGGCCGACCTTGCATCGCGCCACGACCTCATCATTTGCGTCGATTGCGGCACCCTATCCCACGACGCCATCGCCGCCGCCAAAGATGCCGATGTCATCGTGCTCGATCACCACATGGGCGGTGAAACCCTGCCTCCTGCGCTTGCCGTTGTGAACCCAAATCGCCAAGACGAAGACAATGATTTCGGCAATCTCTGCGCTGCTGGCGTGGTGTTCCTCACCCTCGTCGCCGTGAACCGCAACTTGCGGGCCGCTGGGCAAACCGAACCCAACCTCATAGCGCTTCTCGACCTCGTGGCACTGGCCACAGTTGCCGATGTTGCCCCCCTCACGGGTCTTAACCGCGCCCTTGTTCGTCAAGGCCTCAAGGTCATGACACGGCGCGATCGTGTCGGCCTTGCCGCCCTGTCAGACGCGGCGCGCCTCACCTCTGCGCCCAACAGCTATCACCTCGGCTTTGCGCTTGGTCCGCGCATTAACGCAGGCGGGCGCATCGGCAAAGCAGACCTTGGCGCGCGCCTTCTCGCGACCACCGATCCCCACGAAGCACAGGCCATGGCCGATCAGCTGTCACAACTGAACGATGATCGCCGTGACATCGAAACGCAAGTGCGCCTCCAAGCAATGGAGCAAGCCGAAGAGCGCGGCTTTAACGCGCCGTTGGTGTGGGCCGCAGGCAACGGCTGGCACCCGGGCGTTGTTGGCATCGTTGCATCGCGCCTCAAAGAAGCCTCCAACCGCCCGGCTATCGTCATCGGATTAGACGGAGCAGAGGGCAAAGGCTCTGGGCGCTCGGTTACGGGCATCGACCTCGGGTCTGCCATCGCCACCTGCACGCACGAAGGCCTCCTGCTGAAAGGCGGCGGTCACAAAATGGCCGCGGGCCTAACGGTTGCCACGGACAAATTGGAAGAAGCGATGGCACGGCTCTCCGAACTGCTGCAAAAACAGGGCGCAGATAAAATCGGCCCCAAAGACCTGATGCTCGACGGTTCTGTCATGCCCTCCGCCATCACAACCGACCTTATCGAGCAACTCGAAATGGCTGGCCCGTTTGGCGCTGGCGCACCCGCCCCGCGTTTCGCCCTGCCAGCGCAAAAAATTGCCTTCGCCAAACGCGCGGGCGAAAGCCATTTGCGCCTTACCGCACAGGACGCAAACGGCGGGCGCATCGATGCAATTTGCTTTGGCGCTTACGACGGCCCGATTGGCCCAATGTTGGAAAACCACAAGGGTCAATCCTTTCATTTGGCAGGCAGATTAGAGATCGACGAATGGGGTGGACGGCGCAAAGCGAAACTGCGTTTGGAAGACGTCGCGCTCGCAGAATGAACGACCGAATGAAAAAGTACGAATTTGCGTAAGAATCATCTTGAACCGCGCAAGGTCTCGGACTAAAAGCCACTTCACAGATCGTGGTCCCTTCGTCTATCGGTTAGGACGCCAGGTTTTCAACCTGGAAAGAGGGGTTCGATTCCCCTAGGGACTGCCATCTGTTAATTCCCCCCACTCCTAAGATTTGCGCCGACAGTTTTGTAGGCACCGATCTCTCAATCCGCTCTGGGCCTGGCTCGTTTTGCACCAACAGCCTGCAATGCCAACAAATCGTTTTCTACATCCGCAGAATACGCCCGCAAAAATGCGCGCAATCCGTTTTGGATCGACAGGTTTAAATCCGCTTCGTTCGGCAAATCATGGGGGAAATGCAGCGCATGATTGCGCGGGCCAGACAGAATCAACGACCACAGATTTTCAGCTGCCAAATCAGCGTTTTCAAACACCAACGCCTTGTCCGCCCGCTTTTCCCCAAGATACCGCGCGATCCCCGCCAATGCTTGCGCAGGGCCCGTTTCGTGATATTGCCGTGCGATATCGGGCACCCGCTCTGCCTCGCCAATCATCAAACGCGCAATCGACAGATTGTCAGGGTGCAACACAAAATCAGAATACGCCCAACTGAAATCCCAAAGAACCCCAACCATTTCTTTGCCAACAGCATCATCGAATGGCGCAAGTATAGTCGCCCGCCCCGCATCCAAAACCGCCCGAAACAGCGCGTCTTTCTGGCCGATGTATTGGTACAACGTCGGCTTTGAAACCTCTGCCCGTTTCGCAATCGCCGTCATCGATGCCCCTGAATATCCGCTCTTGGAAAACTCCCGCAGGGCTGCGTTCAAAATCCGCGCCCGCTTTTCGCTGCGCTTCACTTCTTTAGTCGCGGGTTTAACAGGTGGCAAAACCATGCCGAAAAACTGCGCCAAATGTGCATTCACCGCTTCGGGCTGTTCCAGATTGCAAACATGGCCCGCATCCGCGATCACCTCAAACCCAACAAACGGGGCGCCAGCATCTGCAAAGCGCTGACTTACCGCGCGAATTTCTGTTGGTGGCGCCAGCTTGTCATGTTCGCCCGTCATCAAAAGTACAGGAAAATTAGCAGCGCCAAAATTCAGCTTTTCAGGCGGGTTGCAAAAACAGTTCAACGCATCGCGGTACGTATCTTGCGGGATCGCCGCCATCGAAGCCTGCAGCGCCTGACGTGCCCTAGCCGACGCATTTGGCCCAGCGATTACCGCCACAACGGCATCCGCAAAATCCGCAGGCGTTTGCCCTGCATCAAGGGGCACCTCGCGCGAAACGCGGAACGCTTCACGCTCATCAGGATCCGCCTCAGACATTCCAGTGCACCCCCCAGCCAGAACCAAACCCGTAATCAAATCAGGGTGACGCAACGCAAAACTGGCCGCGATCCACGACCCGTAACTCAACCCACACAGCACGAGTTTTTCCGCCCCAAACTGGCGCATAACCACGAGAATATCTTCAAAATAATCGTCAATCTGGGTTTGCGAAAACCCCAGCGTGCTATCGCCGTACCCGCGCAGATCAAGCGCGACCATCGGCATCTGATTGCCAAGTGCCGTAAGCTGATCATCCCAATTTTTACGACTTCCCCCAATCCCGTGCAGCAAAATGCAAATCGTTTTAGCAGTACTAAACCCCTCAGGTGCAACCGTCAGCGCAAGGCGCGGGGTTCCCTCAATCACCGACGGTTCGGTCTTACAAATCAGGGGCATCGTACGTTTAACCACACGCGCAATTGGCGCATTCAACGCCGCAATGCCTGCATCAAAAACCGCGTTCGTCCCAGCCGCAATCTCGCCCGCGCGGGGCGATGCGCCGTCCACATCCGCATGCCATGTTATCGTTGATCCTGTCCCGTTCGCCGTGATTTTCAGCCGCGCAGTGTACCTTTGCGCGCCTTCAATTCCATCGACCAAAGTATAACTCATCACGCGATCCGAGTGGCTGATATACGTCAGCCGCTCAATCATTACCGCCTCGTCACCCTCTGCCCCGAACCGTCGAACAACCTCGCCGCGCGGGCTCACCTCGACCTCGCACCACGCCACAAACGGGTGCCAACCAACACCAAAATCAGCAACCGCACACCAAACTTCATCAGGGCTGGCCGCGGAATTACCAATGCAATGAACGCTTTCGCGGGCCACCTATTCGCCAGCCTGCTCAGCCGCGTCTGGGCGCCACATCGAAACACGCGCGCTTGCCGGATCATTGGGGTCTTCGACAATATCCGCCATATCATACAGCGTCATCACGCTCAGGTAATCTTCCATGATTTCAGTGGTGTAGGGCAACATTAACGCGCCACAACGGCTATCACGGTACATGCGTTCCAACGGCAGCGATTTCAGCATAGACTGCCCACCACAGGTGCGGATCGCCAGTGCTGTCATCTCTTGCACACCCTCCATTACCGCGTATTGCGCCGCGTATAATCGCATAACTTGCGCCTTGCTCGGAAACCCACAGGCCTCGCTGAATGCGGCATGCCAAAGCGTGCGCATTTCCGTTAGTTTTTGATACATCTTCGCGACACTTGCCCGTTTGGTCGGGTAAATACGGCGGTCAATCGGCGGCAGGCCTTCGACCTCTCCACGCAGATACTTCACGGTGTAATCATAGGCCCCCTGCGCGATCCCCATGTACGCAGGCGTCAAGGTCGCCATCATGTGCGGCCACTGCGGCAAGGTTCGCACAAACATGCCTTGGGGCATCATCATTTCCTCGTTTTTGACGAACACATCCTTCAAAACGAGGTCCTTAGAATGCGTGCCACGCATGCCAATCGGATCCCACTCCCCCACAACCTGTAATCCGGGCGTGTCCTTATGGACCGCGAAATTCATCGTGTCCTCATGGCGCGGTTCAACGCCTTCAAAATGCTCGGTGCAAACGATGGAATAGTAATCGCAATGCCCTGCCAATGACGCGAATTTTTTGAACCCGTTGATGACATACCCGCCCTCAACTTTCTTGCAATTGGTTTGGATCGGCTTGGCCGTCCAATTGGTTCCACCCTCGGAAATCGGTTGCGAATAAATCGCGTTATCTTGCACCACATTGCGGAATTGGCGTTCGCGCAACGGCGCAAAGGCCGTCCGATCCGCGTCGGTCAAATTCGGCAATTCATACATAAACCGCGACCACATCATGGATGAGGTGTGCATGTTAAACGTCAGCGCCGTCGCCCCACAATATTTGCCAATCTCCGCCCCGATCATTGCATATTGACCGAGCGAAAACCCAAAGCCGCCAAATTCCTTCGGGATCACCAACCGCAGAAAACCATGCTTTGCAAAATCCTCATAATTGGCCGTCGGAAAGGATGCGTCTTTGTCTACCTGAACCGCGCGTTTCGCGATTTTGGGGCCCAGCTCATTGACCAATTCCATCATGCGCAGAAATTCAGTATCGATATCCTCGACATTATAATAATCGTGAAAAGAACTCATGCTAACTCTCCCTGCAGCTTGCCTTTGATAACAACGGGCACCCCGTCCAGCGTAATGGTGCAGCCCCGCATCGGCAGATCAAAATGCCCCAACGTGAACCGACCCGCGTATTGATTTGATCCCGTCGACCACAGGAAATTACCCGCCCAAGCGCGGAATTCTGTGCCCTGCACATCGCCTTTGTCATAGAGCGCAAGGCTCTCCCAACGGGCATGCGGGTTCATCCCCCAACCCACATGGCTAAACCCATAGGCCTTGGGGTCATCCCACGCGCCGAGGTATTCGCGAAACAACTCCGCATCCAGATTATCACCAATAATATCAGTGATATAATCGTTTTCCACAGTCATTGTAACGCGATCACGCAGGTAATCTTTGAACGTCAGGTTCATGTCCCCAACGTCCATCACGACCGTGCCATTCACCGCATTCTCACCTGGAAAACACAGGCACAAACCACCGGGCCAGTGATCCACCGCACCGGGGCGTGTGGAAAATCCAGGCGTCCCACCACACGGCGCATCTTTGATATTAATCGTCAAATCCGTGCCTGCATCCGACGTGATCCGCATTTCAGATGCGGCCTTCAACATCTCAATCCCAAGCGCAACTTTGGGGCCAAGTTCCGCCCGTGGTTCAGTGCGTTCCAAAATTTCGGGGTGCTCGTTACAGATCACCAATAACCGCGTTCCCGCTTGCTCAATCTCGGCCATTTCCTCGGCGTGGATCATGCCCTCAACCGTCACATCAACAATGACATCCACATGTTTCAGCGCCTCGATCACATGGCGAATGCCCTGCACAGCATCGCTTGTTCCCGTGGATTTCACAGGCACAGGCGCGGTTTGCGGCGCGCTTGGCAGGGTAATCGTCGAATACACCGCACCCAGATCATACAGCGCAAGCGCTGCCAGTTGCCCCAGAACAGGGCGTGATTGGGTTTCTGCCACAATCGCCACTTGCGTGCCTTTGCCAATGCCATTCAACGCGAAAACACGTTTGAACGAAGCGACCCATTTGGGTTCTGGAATTTCTTGCATCATCGGCCAAGCCTTTTGAAAATTTTACTATACGGTTTAGTAAAATATATCGACGCCTCGGAGTCAAACACAAACGCAAACCGCCCCATTTTAAGAAACGGTTTAAATCCAACCCGCTTTGCCCTTAAACTCATCTCAATCCAGCACCCAAAATCAGACAAAGGCTCACAAATGTCAGTCCTCACCCGCATATTCGCCGTCCTCGCCGTCACGCTTTCCCCCGTTTCAGCCCAAGACCTAACGCCAGCAGCAACCGTCGCGCTTGATGCGCGTAACTCTGGCAAACCGACCACGGCGCAAAAATGGATGATCAGCACGGCCAATCCAATCGCCGCGCAAATCGGCGCGGATATCTTGCGCCAAGGCGGAACCGCCGCCGATGCGATGGTCGCGGTTCAAGCCACGCTCGGCCTACTCGAGCCACAATCCTCTGGCCTTGGTGGCGGTGCATTTTTGGTCTGGTATGACGGTGCAACTGGCAAAGTCACCACGTTAGATGGCCGCGAAACCGCGCCCCTCGCCGCAACACCGACCCTATTCCAAGACGAAAACGGCGAGCCGCTAAAATTTTTTGATGCCGTCGTTGGCGGGCGTTCTGTTGGCACCCCCGGCACGCCGATGTTAATGGCGCAGGCCCATAAAAAATGGGGTAATCAACCTTGGCCTGATCTTTTAGCCCCCGCAAAATCCCTCGCCGCTGACGGATTTACCGTTTCCCCGCGCATGGCAGAAAGCGTAAGCGCCGACCTTGAGCGTCTGTCTCGTTTTCCCGCAACCGCCGCTTATTTCCTGCCAAAAGGAACGGCGATTAAATCGGGAGACACGCTGAAAAACCAACCCTACGCCGAAACCCTTTCTGCCCTGCAATCAGGTGGTCCAACAGCATTTTACACAGGCAAAATCGCCCAAAATATCGTCGCAACCGTTCACACAGCCGCGGGCAATCCCGGTGTCCTTTCCCTCGTTGATCTTGCGATTTACAAGGTCAAAACCCGCGCACCCGTTTGCGTAAATTACCGCGGATTTGATGTGTGTGGCATGGGCCCGCCCTCCTCTGGCGCACTTACTGTCGGGCAAATCCTTAAACTCATCGAACCCTTCGACATCGCCGCACTCGGCCCAGAAAACCCAGAAACGTGGCGCATCATCGGCGATGCCTCCCGCCTCGCCTTTGCGGATCGCGGCCGCTACATGGCCGACAGCGATTTTGTCCCTGTCCCCACGAAAGGCCTTATTGATCCCAAATACCTCGCCACCCGCAGCGCGCTGTTGCGAACCGACAAAGCCTTGGAAAAACCAACGGCAGGTGACCCGAGTTTCGATCATTCCTTCAATTGGGCCGACGACGAATCCATCGAACTCCCCTCGACCAGTCATTTCTCCATCGTCGACAGCTACGGCAACGCCCTTTCCATGACCACCACCGTGGAAAACCGGTTCGGATCACGCCTGATGTCTGGCGGATTTATCCTCAACAACGAAATGACCGATTTCTCTTTTCGCACCAACACGGATGGCAAACCCATCGCCAACGCGCTCGCGCCCGGCAAACGCCCGCGCTCTTCGATGTCACCGACAATTGTGCTGAAAGACGACAAACCCGTCCTCGTCATCGGCTCCCCCGGTGGCAGCCGCATCATCGGTTTCACCGCGCAAACCATCATCGCGCATCTCGATTGGGGCATGGATATCCAAGCCGCCATCGACATGCCGCGCATGGTAAACCGCTGGGGCAAATACGAGCTGGAAGCCACGGGAACGACCGAAAAATTCCAAGCCCCACTCGAGTCGATGGGCTATAAAGTTGAAATCAAACCCATCAATTCAGGCCTGCACGGCATCGCCATTGGCGACACGTTAACAGGGGGCGCAGACCCGCGGCGCGAAGGCATCGCCATCGGGGAATAACACCTTATTCCTCCAAATGCCCCGCCACACGGCTCAACATTTCAAGACACGCGCTAAGTTGTTCGCGGCTGACAAACTCATCAGGTTTATGGGCCTGTTCAATCGAACCTGGCCCGCAAATCACCGCACTTACGCCCGCTTTTTGGAAAATTCCCGCCTCGGTTCCAAACGAAACCACATCCGTTTCATTCCCCCCTGTCAGGTGTCGCACAACCCGTGTCGCTTCGCTGTCAGGATCAGGTTCTAGGCCGTCAACTTCGCTGGTAAATGTTTCCTCTATCCCAACCAGCGGCGATTTTGCCTGCATTTCTGGCAGCAAAACATCGCTGGCAAAACGGGCAATTTCACCGCGCACATATTCCAGATCAGACGCCTGCACAGGGCGCATTTCCCAGCCAACAGAGGCCTTATTCGGGATCACATTATGCGCAACACCCGCTTCTAACATACACACCTGCAGCGTCGTGTGGGGCGGATCAAACCGCGATCCTGCGGGCGCACGCGCAGGTAAATCCTGTCGCAACCGCATCAGCTCACCAACATACCGCGTCGCATATTCCAGCGCATTTACACCCAGATCGGGCAGCGACGAATGCCCCTCAACCCCCGTAAATTCCACCGTGTATTCGCAGCAGCCTTTGTGCCCCTCGATGATGCGCATCGACGTCGGCTCACCGATAATCGCCGCACTTGGCCGCAACCCTGCTTTCACCATTTCATCCACCAAAACACGCGCCCCAAGGCAGCCTGTTTCTTCGTCATAAGTGAACGCAAAATGCACAGGACGTTTCAGCTCGGCCGCCGCAAACTCAGGCGCCAAAGCCAAACACGCAGCGATAAATCCCTTCATGTCGCAGGTGCCACGCCCATACAGCAAACCATCGTCTTGGCGCAAAATAAACGGATCACTCGTCCAGTCTTGCCCCGCCACGGGAACCACATCCAAATGCCCAGACAGGATCAACCCGCCGTCCACATCTGGCCCGATGGTCGCAAAAATATTGGCCTTTCCAACCGTGTCCGATGTCACCTGACACCGCGCGCCCAAGCCCTCCAGATACGCAACAATCCAATCGACACAGGCCTGATTGCTGTCCGTAGAAATTGTTGGAAACGCGATCAGCGTCTCCAAAATCTCAATCGTTTTTTCCAAGCGCCCCATCAGTTTTTCACAAACAATTTGCGATCAACATTTGCCAGTGGTTCGGCAGATCCACCCGCACGAATGCGCAGGGTTTCTGTAATTTCCAAACCCCAATCGGGCATCCACAAGGCGGGCATAAAATGGAATGTCATGTTTTCCTCAAATACTGTTTCATCTGATGGGCGTATCGAAAACGTCCGCTCGCCCCAATCGGGTGGATAGCTCATGCCGATGGGGTAGCCGCACCGACCCTCGCGCTGCACCCCATGCTTTTCCAAAACGCCGTAAAACGCCCGCGCCACATCGCCCGCCGTATTTCCGACGCGCGCGGCATCAATGCCTGCGTCGATACCTTCCAGCACAACCTCCTCGGCCACGCGAATATCCTTTGGCGGATCGCCCAACCAAATGGTGCGACACAGCGGAACATGGTATCGCCGATGCACGCCCGCAATTTCGAAAAACGTGCCAGAATTATCGGGTACAGGCTTATCATTCCACGTCAAATGCGCCGCTGCGGCTTCATCCCCTGTGGGCAATAGCGGCGTCAGCGCGGGATAATCCCCACCAAACTGCACGCCGTCTTCCTCTGCACCCCAAATCGCCGTGTGCCAAATTTCTGCCGCCACTTCGTTCTTGCGTTTGCCAGGTTCAAACACTTCGTAAATCCGCTCGTGCATCCGCTCCACAATCCGCGCACCGCGCCGCATGTACACCAATTCCTGATCCGATTTCACCGCACGACACCAGTTCACCAACGCCGTCACATCTGTTGGCGTTTGCCCCACTTCCGCGCTCAAAACTGCATGGGCCTTGGCCGTGTAATAATAATTCTCCATCTCCACGCCGAGCCGCAGATTGGCCCACCCACGATCCTTCAACTCGCCGCCCAAATGCTGCATCGCGTGGCGCTCTGTGGACATCACATAATCATCGGAATACCCTACAATATCAGACGCATCCATGTAACACGTCTTGGTCGCGCCAACCGCATCCATCGCTCGCCCCCAAAACACAGGGTCGCCAGATGGCCCAATAATTACGCCCTGATGCACGTAAAACGACCAGCCGTCATACCCCGTCAACCACGCCATGTTGCTCGGGTCACAGGTGAATAAAACCTCCACCCCAGCCGTATCCATTTTCGCGCGAACCGCGGTCAATCGCGCGGCAAATTCATCGCGACTGAAATTCAATTCTACATCTGGCATATCAACTCTCCCTGTCACGAAAATGCTAATCGGATTCGCGTCAAACGCAAAACCAATTCGTTACCCTTTGCGCCGCCCGCCCCCCGTGCTACGCCCGTATCCAACACAAGGGAGACGCAAATGAAATACGTGCTGGCAATTGATCAAGGAACCACCTCCACCCGCGCGATTTTATTTGATGAGGCGATGCACCCCGCCGCATCCGCGCAACAAGAATTTGAACAGCATTTCCCCAAATCTGGCTGGGTCGAACACGCGCCCGATGATTTGTTGAACACCACCGTGCAAACCTGCAAAGACGTGATCAAAAACCACGGTATCACCGCGTCAGATATCGCGGCGATCGGCATCACCAACCAACGCGAAACCACGCTTGTTTGGGATAAAACCACAGGCAAAGCAGTCCACAACGCCATCGTCTGGCAAGACCGCCGCACCGCCCCCTTTTGCGCCGAACTCAAGGCCGAAGGGTTTGAGGCCGAGATCACCCACCGCACGGGCCTCCTCGCTGATCCCTACTTCTCAGGCACGAAACTGCGCCACATTTTGCAAACCGTGGACAGCACCGAAAACCTACTGTTTGGCACCGTCGACAGCTTTCTCATCTGGCACCTCACAGGGGGCGCAGTTCATGCGACCGATGCCACAAACGCCTCGCGCACCATGCTTTATAACATCCGCAAAGGCTGCTGGGACAAAACGATCTGCGCCCGCTTCGACATCCCGATGCACAAGCTGCCAGACGTGCGCGACTGCGCCGCAGATTTTGGCACAACAACCCAGTTTGGCGGCGAAATCCCCATCCTCGGCGTGGCGGGCGATCAGCAAGCTGCCACCATCGGCCAGGCCTGTTTTGAACCGGGCATGATGAAATCCACCTACGGCACGGGCTGTTTCGCCCTGCTGAACACAGGCGACACGCTTGTTTCCAGCAAAAACCGCCTGCTTGGCACCATCGCCTATCAACTCGACGGCAAACCAACCTACGCGCTCGAAGGCTCGATCTTTGTTGCAGGGGCTGTTGTGCAATGGCTGCGTGACGGGTTAAAATTCCTCGCCGATGCGTCCGAGTCCCAACCGATGGCAGAGGCAGCCGACCCCGAACAATCCCTCTACCTGGTCCCCGCTTTCACAGGCCTCGGCGCACCGTACTGGGATGCCGAAAGTCGTGGCGCAATCTTTGGCCTCACCCGCAATTCTGGCCCCAACGAGTTCGCGCGCGCCGCGCTCGAATCCGTGGGCTATCAAACCCGCGATCTGATCGAGGCGATGCAAGCAGACGGCGCACCCAAAGACGGCGAAAACGTCCTGCGCGTGGACGGCGGAATGGCGGCCAGCGATTGGACGATGCAATTCCTTGCCGATATTTTAGGCGCAGAAGTAGACCGCCCAACAGTTCTCGAAACCACCGCCCTCGGTGCGGCGTGGCTCGCAGGAATGCGCGCAGGCCTATATCCATCGCAAGCCGAGTTTGCCAAAACATGGGCAGGGGAAACTCGCTTCACCCCAAAGATTTCATCCGAAACGAGCGATGCAAAATACGCTGGCTGGCGCGATGCCGTCAGTCGCGTTTTGACAACTGGGCGATAGCATCCGCGACGTCGCCCGTTTCCATCGCCAAGGCACCGCGTTCTAGCCGCAACCGATGCGCTAAATTCAGCACATCGCCGTGGGTTTTGCCCTGCGGCGGATCAAATTTATAACTCGCCAATTCCACCAACAACCCCAGTGGATCGCGGAAATAAATACTGTCCATGAACCCACGATCTTTGATTCCAGATGATCCGATCCCGTGCTCCTTTAGCCGCTCCTCGGACATCCGAATTGTCGCCTGTGCCACCCAAAACGCAATGTGATGCAAAGACCCCGGCGCTTGCGCCAGCTTCTGGCTCGGCGCTTTGCGGCTTTCCTCTGTGAACACCGTCAACGTGCGCCCATCGCCCGTATCAAAATACAAATGATTGATCGTCGGTTCATCCAGATTGGGCTGCTCAAAGATCAACGGCATGCCCAACACGCCTTCCCAAAAATCCACCGAAGTCTGGCGATCCGCGCCGTTCAGTGTGATGTGATGAATGCCTTGCACTTGAACTGGTGTCATATCAAATCTCCTTTGGTGACCCAAATCTAGCCGACGAAACTGCGTTGGTCACGCAGCACAAACGAACTTCACTGTTCGTTCAGATGGAACACCGCTCTAGCGTTTCTTCTCTGCAAAAATACTCAAACCCTAACGCCCGTCAACAATCCCCTGCATCGCAGCCAAAAACTGCGCCACTTCGTGTTCCGTATTGTAATGGCACATCGAAACGCGAACACAGGTTTCTAACCCCAACGGGTTCAGAACATTCCCCGAATAATGATCGGCCTTTCGCACATGGCTTCGTATCCCTTGTTCGTTCAACGCCGCCACAACTTCTTGGCCCGTCATGCCGTCCACCGTCAGCGCAACCAACCCTTCGCGCAGCGGATTATCGACGCCGCCGATCACGCAAACACCGTCCATATCGGCAACGCCTTTCAGGTTGCCAGTGCCATGCAGCATCGCATCCGTCAGGTCTTTCTCATGGGCATGGATCGCCGCCCCAGCGGCCACAATCCGTTCGCGCCGATCATCGCTGTCGCTCACCTGCGCACCCAGCCAATCAAAGTAATCCACCACATCGCTAAACGTCGCGTATGCCCCTGTATCGCGCGTGCCGAATTCCCAATTTTCCGACGGCCCACCGATCAACATATCGTGGTTCATCGCGCCAAGCCGATCAGACACCCAAGCAATTCCGTAGCCATGGCGCGAGAACACTTTATACGGTGACACGGCATAACCATCCACGCCGTAGGCCGCCAAATCCAGCCGCCCGTGCGCTGCGTGTTGAATACCATCGACAATGATCAAACAGTCTGGCGCAATGCCACGGATCAACGCCGCAACCGCCTCTACATCTACGGCCATTCCTGTCACGGGCGAGGTGTGCAGGATCGTCGCGACCCGCGTGTCAGGCGTGATATGCGGGCGGTAATCCTCGGCAGAAACGGACCCTGTTTCATCGTTGTGGGGCACAGAAACATATTCCTTACCCGCAATCCCTGCCCAGCGAATGGCGGCAGAGCGCGACGCAGGGTGTTCCAGCGAACTGCCTACAACACGCCCGCCATCTGCGCTTTCCACCACTGCCGTGCGGATCATTCGAAACAGCAATTCCGTGCCGCTTTCCCCAACAAAGAACTGTCCTTGCGCGGCGTTAAACATCACCGCCATATCGTCTTTGGCCTTGGCAATCACCCGCATCAATTCAGCGGCGGCCACGTTATCGCGCCCCTGATTGTCTGGAATGCTCGCGTAAAACGTGCTGGTTTCAACGGCGGATTTTAACGTCAACGCCCCGCCCGCGTTTTCAAAGAACACCCGTGGCCCTTGAAAGGGGCATGTATCCACATGGGCAAACCGCCCGCGAATTTCTTCTATCAAACCGTCTTTTTTAAACATTTGCGCCTCCGATGATGTTGGTTCCAGAGAACCCATCGGAGGCGCAAATTCAAGCGATATAATTTAGCTGTTTGGGCGTTAACCGCCGCCCATCACCCGTGGCAGCCACAGAACCAACTGCGGGAAGATGAACAGCAATGTCAGACCAACCAGCTGCACCACCATGAACTGCATCATGCCAAGGTAGATGTCTTTCAGGTCCCAATTGGGCACAACCCCTTTCAGGAAGTACGCCGACAATGCCACGGGCGGACTGAGCCACGCGGTTTGCAGGTTCACCGCCACAAGGATGCCGAACCAAACCATCATGTCATAGCGGTTCAGCCCGTGCAGATCCAATGCAGCAACGGTTGGCAACAGGATCGGGACAACGATCAACACAATCGGCACCCATTCCAGCGGCCAGCCCAGCAAGAAGATCAGCGCCATAACCATCAGCAGGATCAGATACGGTGACATATCCAAACCAAGCAGGATCTCGGTCATCATCTTGGGCGTGCCCAAAGAGCTGAACTCGGCCCCAAAGAAGTTGGACGCAGCAACCAAGAACATGATCAGCACGGTGATTTCCAAGGCCTTGATCAAGCTGTTGAAAAAGCTCGGCATGGTGAACTTACCATAACAGATCGCCAGAAGGATCGACCCAAAGGCACCCATCGCTGCGGCCTCTGCTGGTGTTGCAAAACCCAAAAGGATTGAACCCAACGCGAAGGAGATGAGGATCGTTGGCGGCATAAGCCCCGCAAAAAACTCATCCCACAGATCAGAGAAGTAGAAAATTTTGTCTGCATCCGCGCTGTAAATTGGTCTGGCAAGGAATGCCAAAAGCAGCATGAACACGAACAAGATGATCGGCCAAATCGCCAAACCTTCTGGCCCTGATTTCGCAATGATCATGTACCCGTGGAACAAAATCGCGAGTGGCAATGCGATCCGCAGCACAGTCAGCTTTTTGTAAGCAGCATAAGCAACGCCCAATACAATTGCCAAAACGATCAAGCCGCCAAATGGGATCACGCCGCCAAATGCACCGCCCATGCCAAGCCCGAAGACGCGACAAATGGTCAGCACACCCAAACAAATCAAAGCAACCTCTGCGCCGTAATATTTCGACGTATCAGGTTGATCTTCTTCGGCCAAAATCGGGCCCAGCTCAGGGTTCCACCAACACCGCCCCAGCGTGTACAACAGGTACAGCGTCGCAAGGATCGCGCCGGGGATAAACGCACCACGGAACAGATCGAGCGTTGAAACCTCAAGCACTGGCCCCATAACGATCAACATGATCGACGGTGGGATCAGAATGCCCAACGTGCCACCAGCGGTAATTGTACCCGCCGACAGTTTCACGTCATAGCCAGATCGGCTCATCGTGGCACCCGCCATAATACCGAGCAGCGTCACCGACGCCCCAACGATACCCGTCGCCGCCGCAAAGATCGTGGACACGATCAGAACGGCGATAAACAACGCACCACGAACCCGCGACATAATCATCTGGATCGAGGAGAACAACCGCTCCATCAGGCCAGCGGCCTCCATCACGATACCCATCAGGATAAACAACGGCACCGCCATCAGCTGATCGTTCAACATCGTTGAATTGGTGTTCAGCGTCATCAGCAATGTGGTGAGTTTAAAGTTTGACCCCCAAATACCGAACACAAACGCAAGGAAGATCAGCGTGAAGGAAATCGGGAAGCCAACGAAAATCGCAAACAGCAACGACGCCAACATGATCAAACCAATTGTCGGTTTCGATAACCCAGGCCCATCGCCCAACAACCCACCGAAAAAGTCGCCCAAAGGCAGCGTATCAGGCGAGAATACAGACAGAACGATTGCACCCAGAACGATGAAATACGGGATCAACAGTTTAACGAAAACCGATTCACGTGCCTTGCCCATCTTGTGGAAGGCGCGGAATAATTCGGGAAAACCTTGCAACAACAGCAACAAACCACCCACAGGCATCGCCAAACGCGCAGGCCACAAAACGGGCTCCCAGGTGCTGTCGAACGCCGTTTCACCGGTGTTCCATGCCACAGTCCAATATTTCGCAGCAATGATCGTGAAGAAGATCATCGAAGGAATAAAGAACACCATATAAAGCGTCGCATCGACGGTGGCTTGGGTCTTGTCAGACCAGTTTCGATACAAGAAATCCGCGCGAATGTGCACGCCGCGCATCAAACCGTACCCCGCCGCACCCATGAACAACACGCCAGAAATCATGCGGCTGATGTCATAGGCAAACACGGTTGGCCCAAGGCCAATGGCGCGCGCCGTATCATCCCAACCGTTCGCTGCGAAAACGGCAAAACCGTTGCGCGCAATAACTTCGAAAACCACAACACCAATCAGCGGCACCATCAGCAGACATAGGATTTTGCCAGCCCAATCATTGAGCACATCAATCCCACCCGTGATCGGGCGTTGCCAAGGCGTCATATCCTCAGGGGTTTCACCAGGCTTTTCTGAACGCCTCTCAGCAATCAGTTCGTCGGCTATTTCCAAGTCATTTGGATCAACTTCATCAGCAGCCATTCCGGAACTCCCTTTGGTGTGTCGAGCCTTTCTGGCCCTTTTCTATTTTTGAAAAGGCAGCGGCCTTTGCAGAAATAGAAATATACGCCCCAAGCACTGCTCGGGGCGTATAAAAGTAACTTGCTTACTTCAGAGTGTCAGCGTGTGCTTTACCCAAGTTCGCGTTTGACGCCTGAGCACCAGCCCAGAACGGAACAGCGATGTCAGCAAAGTCTTTTTGTGACTGCCATACTTCTGCGAAGAATGCGTTGTCATCAGCCGCTGCTTGCAGCAACTGTTTCGCAGCACCCATGTACTCAGTGAAGTAATCAGCTGGTGTATCTTCCAGAATAACACCGTGGTTATCTGTCAAATCTTTCAGCGCTTTACCGTTTTCATAGATGCGGTAAGACATGGACTTAGACAAAGAAGCGTTTGCTGCAACTTCCAGCGCTTTCTTCTCAAGATCAGACAGCGCGTTGTAGAAATCGCCGTTCACATACATGTCAGCGTTCACAACAACCTGGTGCAAGCCTTGAAGGTAGTAGTGCTTCAGAACTTTCTGGAAACCAAACACGGAGTCAGGCTTCGGGCAGCACCATTCAGCCGCATCGATTGTGCCTTTTTCAAGCGCTGGAAGGATGTCGCCACCGCCCATTGCTACAGCAGCAACACCGATTTCTGTGTAAGCAGCACCAACCATGCCCGGAGGCGCGCGGAAGCGAAGTTTACGGAAATCATCCATGGATTTGATCGGCTCTGGGAACCAACCCAATGCCTCTGGACCAACTGGCTGAAGCATGAAGCCTTTGACGTTTACGCCCATTTCGCCCCAAAGACGGTCATACAGCTCTTTGCCGCCACCGAATTGGAACCATGACAAGAATGCCATGTTGTCTAGACCAACGCCAGCGCCCGCAATCGGTGCGCCAAACAAGTTTGCTGCTGGGTGCTTACCACCCCAATAGTGTGTCCAAGCGAAACCGCCTTCAACCAAGCCCGCATCAACCGCGTCCATGATGTCACGTGATCCTACAACAGCACCCGCTGGCAGAACTTCGATTTTCAAAGACCCGTTAGTCAGTGCAAAAACGTCGTCACCGAATGCGTTAAGCATTACAACTTCGTCAGCAGTAGTTGGTAGGACGGATTGGATCCGCAATACTTTGGCGTGGCCGTCGGCTTGTGCGACAGTCGCCGAAGTCAATGCAACAGCAGCAATTGCCGTGGCTTTGACCAATGATTTAAAGTTGAACATAATGTTCCTCCCTAGGTTAACCTTCTAATTTTTTATACCGAACCTCGAAGGCTGCAAGCTCGGCTGTTCTTTCAATCAAATCAACTGCGTAAACAGTTCGGCGATCTGATGAAAACTCTTAATTCTTTGGGGCTAATGCCCCTTTCCGGTTTCCCAACCTTCAAACAATCCCAACATCGGCCCGACGCCGGTTTCAAGGTCGACAAAGCCGCGATAAAACATCTCGACCGCCACATAAATCAACACGATCAAACCAACCCATGAAATCCACGGGTATTTGGTCAGCAGCTTCATAATCAGCGTCGCAGCAAAGGCCATAAGCACAATCGCTAACGCCAAACCGAACACCAACATCGTCGTGTCACCATCCGCAATGGCGGCCACAGCCAGAACGTTGTCCAAAGACATCGACACATCGGCAATGGTGATCGAAATCAATGCAGACGCCATTGTCCGTTTTGGCGGGCCCGTATAGCCCGCTTCGGGGTTATTAGCATCTGCCATGGCTTGTTCGGCATGGGCATCTTGGCCTTCCCGAATCTCCACAAACAACCTCCAGCAAACCCAAAACAACAGCAATCCACCGACAAACAGGATTCCGGGGATACCCAGCAATTTGGTTGCAACAACCGCAAACACAATCCGCAGCACGGCTGCGATGATCATGCCGTACAGGATCGCCTTTTTGCGCAGCTCAGGCGACAGGCCAGCGGCCGCCATCCCGATAATCAGGGCGTTGTCGCCCGATAAAATCAAATCTGCTATAATGATTTTACTAAAATCTAATACGACATCCATCATGGGCCTGCGTCCTCTAAAATCATGCTCGCAACCTTTTCACCAATCATGATGCAAGGCGCATTTGTGTTTCCGCTTGTGATAATCGGCATGATCGAGGCATCAGCCACGCGCAAACCGTCAATTCCGTGCACCCGCAGCCGTGGGTCAACAACCGCTTGGTCATCTTTGCCCATCTTGCAGGTTCCTGTTGGGTGATAAATCGTAACGGATTTATCACGCGCCCAATTCAACGTCGCATCATAATCATCCAACGCGACACCTTCACCCGGTGCGTGTTCCTCGGTGATGTACTCTGCCAACGGATTAAGGCGTGAAATTTTCCGCGCTATCTGAATGCCCGCAACAATCGTGCGCTGATCCGTTTCTGTCGCCAGATAATTGGGATGGATCGCAGGATAATCGCGCCAATCGCTTGATGTCAGCTCCAAATGCCCCGCACTTTCAGGCCGCATCTGCAAAACAGACGCCGTGAACCCAGAAAATTTATGCGGGCCATCCGCGGGCTTGTCCGCGCTGAACGGCTGAATATGAAACTGAATATCAGGCGTCGCCAAACGTTCGTCCGTTTTCAGGAATCCCGTTCCAAGACTCGCAGCCATCGTCATCGGCCCGCTTTGCGTCGTCAAAAACCGCAACCCAATCATCGCCTGCTTAAAATAGCTGTTAATCTCAAGGTTCAGCGTGCTGAGCGTCGTTTTAAACACAGGGCGCGCTTGCAAATGGTCTTGCAGGTTTTTACCCACGCCCGGCAAGTGTTTCACTCCTTCAATTCCAACCGATTTCAGCTGTTCCTGATCACCGATCCCCGACAGCATCAAAATTTGGGGCGACCCAATCGCACCCGCACAAAGCACAACTTCTTTGCGCGCCTTGATCGGTGTCGTTGTCCCGCGAATATTGGCCACAACACCCGTTGCACGACCTTCTACAATCACGATCCGTTCCGCTTGCGCTCGTGTAATCACTTCAAGGTTTTTACGTCCCCGCGCAGGCTTCAGATACGCCTTCGCCGATGAACACCGCAGCCCGCCTTTTTGGGTCAGTTGGAAATATCCAACACCCTCTTGATCGCCGCTGTTGTAATCAGAATTCTTTTTGTAACCCGCCGCCACAGCGCTCTCAATCCAGTAATCCACCAGATCACGGTTCGCCCGTGTCGGCGAAACGGTCAGCGGCCCATCATGCCCACGATCCGCAGTGGTTTGATCTCCCTGCCAGTCTTCGGCTTTCTTGAAAAACGGCAGAACATCATCCCAGCCCCAGCCCTCATTACCCATCTGACGCCAGCCGTCATAATCCTCGGCCTGACCGCGCACGTACAACAATCCGTTGATCGAAGACGAGCCACCCAAAACTTTACCACGCGGCCACGGAATATCGCGCCCGTTCAACCCCGGATCAGATTGCGTGTGATACATCCAATCCGTCTTAGGATTGCCCATCGTTTTGAAATATCCAACTGGAATATGAATCCACGGATTCGTGTCTTTCCCGCCCGCTTCAAGCAAAGCAACGGAATAACGGCCACTCTCAGAAAGTCTGGCAGCAGCGGCGCAGCCAGCAGAGCCCGCACCTATGACAACGTAGTCAAATTCCAAAAAATCACTCCAAACTTCAAAAATTGAGACTTTTTGTCTTGTTTTTCGGTAAAAACCAGCTAAACAGAGATTCTTAGAGAATGCAAAGGGAAAGTCGTGGCGTCTGAAGAGAGAATACCGACAAACATACGGATGCTTCTAATTCTAGAGGTCGTGGGCAGAACCGATAAACCGCTGACCCCAACCGAAATCAACGCCCAACTTGGCCTTCCCAAACAAACCGTCCATCGCCTGTGCTCCACTCTTGAGGCCGAGGGTTTCCTGACGCGAACACCCGATGGCAAACGCATGAAACCCGCCCGCCGCTTGATGGATTTGGGCACGGGGTTGGTGCAATCCAACCGCGATCATATCGTGCGCCATCAAGTGCTCGAAAACATCGCCGCCCATGTGATGGAGGCGGTCAATTACGTAATCCCCCAAGAAACCGGCATGCACTATCTTGATCGCGTAGACACCAACTGGGCCTTTCGCATTCAGCTTCCTGTCGGCACGAACGTACCGTTTCACTGCACGGCCAGCGGCAAAGCCTACATGGCCTCCCTGCCCCCCGCCGCGCGCCGCGCCTTTGTCACGGGGTTGGATTTGAAACCACTGACCGACAAAACCCACACCAATCCGCTAAGCCTGCTCGAAGAATTGGCAGAAACGCGCAAACGTGGCTACGCGCTCGACAACGAAGAATTTATGGAAGGCATGGTCGCAATCGCGGTTCCTGTCACCGATCCAGACGGGCGCTATGTTGCCTCGCTCGCCACGCACGGCCCAAGCCAACGGTTTACCATCGAAAAGGCCGTGGCAGAACGCTCCATCCTAGTTGAGAGCGCGGAACGTATTCAGCAAATTTTGTTTGATTAAAGCGGGCGGGCTTAATTAGGCCGCAAAACAATCTTTGGCGCGGCAACTGTGCCCGACAAAATATCCGCAAATGCTTGCGCCCCGTCATCCAAGGGCCGTTCTTCAATCCAATCGAGCGAGCCAAAAATGCCGTCGAAAATCCCCTGCGCCGTGTCACAGAAATCTTGCGCAGTATAGGTGTACGTCCCGATAAACGTCACTTCTTGCAACGTCATGCGGCGAATATCTATGCCTTCGACACTATCGCCAAGCCCAACGTGCACAATCACGCCGCCCGCCGCGACAACGCTGCTTGCGGCCTTGCGCGTGTGCGAAATCCCAACACAATCAATGACGATGTCAAACCCTTCGCCAACATCGCTCGGATCACAAACCCTGAAATCCCCAAGGCTGTTCAAAACGCCGTGCCGCACTTTGTTTGGCTCTGCAATGGTCACATCTTTTGCACCCATCGCCCGCAAACTTAGCGCCGAGCCAACACCGATCGCACCGCCACCCTGAACCAAGCATTTCGCATCTTTCAGATCGCCAAACAACGCTTCACGCCCAAGACGCGCCGCATGCCAACACACCGCAATCGGCTCTGCCAAGGCAGCATGTTCGATTGCAACGCCGTCGGGTACTTCTACCAAATTGGCCGTGGGCATCACCAACTGCTGCGCAAACGCACCTTCGCGCGGCAGCATCGAAATTATCTGGCGCGTCTGGCACAAGTTCTCGCGCCCTTGCGTGCAATACCGACAAGTTCCACAGCTTACCAAAGGATTAACCGTTACGTTTTTTCCTGCCATCGGCCCCGCCAACACAAGACCAGCCGCCTCATGCCCAAGGATCAGCGGCGCAGGACGGCGATCATCATGCCCCAGATAAGCGTGCATGTCCGATCCGCAAATACCAACAGCATCGACGCGGATCAGATTATCATCCCCGCGTGCAACCAGATCATCGCGTTCATGAATTTCGAGCGACTTTTGGCCAACGTAAACAAGCGCTTTCATCAGATTAACCTTCTACGGACAGATCAAAATTCTCGCTCGGGTAATATTTGTGAAGCCGCACATCCGCCGCCCGCGCATGGCCTTCCATGCCCTCAAGGCGTGAAATCCGCGCCGTGGCTTCTGCCACCCGCTTTGATCCATCGCGCGTTGAACGCTGCCAAGTTACAACCTTCATGTATTTGTGCACAGACAAACCGCCCGTGTAACGCGCAGAGCCAGATGTCGGCAGAACGTGGTTTGTGCCAGACGCTTTGTCGCCGTAGGAAACCGTGGTTTCTTCACCCAAGAACAGCGACCCATAACACTGCAAATTATCCAACCACCAATCGAGGTCCGCCGCTTGCACTGTCAAATGCTCTGGTGCGTAATCATCCGAACACGCTGCCATTTCAACGCGATCCGCACAAACGATTACTTCTGCATAATCACGCCACGCAGCGCGCGCATTATCGCGGTTCAACTCTGGTAATTCCTCAATCAGCTCTGGCACACGCGCCATAACCTTCTCGGCCAGTGCCGTGCTATCCGTCACCAACCAAACGGGTGAGTTATAGCCGTGCTCCGCCTGTGAAACCAAATCCACAGAAACGATTTCAGCGTCCGCATCCGCGTCTGCCAATACAAGGCTATCTGTCGGCCCAGCAATCATATCAATGCCAACACGACCAAACAAAATCCGTTTCGCTTCGGCCACAAACTGGTTGCCAGGACCAACAATAATATCCGCCTCTGGCAGATCAAACAGTCCGAACGTCATGGCCGCAACGCCCTGTACGCCACCCATCGACAAGATTTTATTCGCCCCGCACAGGTTGGCCGCATAAATAATCGCAGGATGCACACCGTTTTCGCCCTGTGGCGGGGAACAGGCGGTGATGTGTTTCACACCCGCAACCTTGGCCGTTGTCACAGTCATCATCGCCGATGCGATGTGGGAATACCGCCCCCCTGGAACGTAACAACCAGCCGCCCGCACAGGGATCGTTTTTTGTCCCTCAATCAGACCTGGGCGCACTTCCACTTGGAAATCATGCATCGAGGCTTTTTGCGCCTCAGCAAAATGTTTGATGTTTTCGTGCGCAAACGCGATATCGTCTTTCAGCTTTTGCGGGACTTTATCCGCTGCCGCTGCAATCTCTTCGGCAGACAAAACCAGCGCGCCTTCGTAATTGTCGAACTTCGCCGCGTATTTTTTCGCAGCCGCCTCGCCGCCCTCTTCGATGTCGTTCAGAATGCCGCGAACCGTGTCATGCACAGACGCGCTATCGGTTTTCGATGTTTTAGGTGCTTTTTTAAGATAAGTGCGAGCCATGTGGGCGGACCTGTAACTAAGGATTGTTTCGCGATCATTTGGGCCATCGCAGGGGCATCGCACAAGGCGGACCGCTTAGTTTAGGTAAATCCGAATAAGCCTTTGCACAAAAGAAAAGTATGAAACGCGCTGAAATCTGTTGTGCCCCTTACAACCTTGAGTTTTCGACCCAAACCAGTACGCTTGATCCTATTCAAACAAAGGGCGTCTTTTCATGTTTCATAAAATCATAACAACTTTTGCCTTCATACTCGCGGCCAATTCAGCCAGCGCCTTTTGCGGATTTTACGTGGCCCGCGCAGACGGCCAACTGTTTAACGAAGCATCCAAGGTCGTGTTCATGCGCGACAAAAACCGCTCCACCATCACCATGTCTTCCGATTACCAAGGCGCACCACGTGATTTCGCGATGATCGTGCCGACGCCGAAAGTATTGAAAGAAAGCGAAATTCGCACCGTCGATGCCACAACGATTGATCACCTCGACAATTACACCGCCCCACGTTTGGTGGAATATCACGATTACGATCCTTGTGAAGAAATGGATGTTCCAGTTTTTGAACTATCTACCCCGAGCGCCAGCCAATTGCGTAAAGAGAAAAAACAACGCCGTCGCGGTGCCAAAGCTCTCGGCGTGACCATCAAAGCCGAATACTCCGTCGACAACTACGACATCCTAATTCTCGATGCGAAACAATCCGACGGGCTCATCACCTTTCTACGCGGTGACGGCTATCAAATCCCCGTAGGATTGGAAAAAACCTTGGGCGCTTACATCAAAGGCGGCATGAAATTCTTCGTCGCCAAGGTGAACCTAAAACGCCATTCCGCCAAGAAAAAGCAAACCCTCAAACCGCTGCAAATCTCGTTTCGCTCATCGAAATTTATGCTGCCAATCCAACTTGGGAAAGTGAACGCCAAAGGCTCCCAAGACCTGTTGTTAATGACCCTAACCCGCAAAGGCCGCGTCGATATCAGCAACTACCGCGTTAAGAAAATCCCAACGGACACAAACATCCCCAGCTTTGTGAAAACCCAATTCGGCCCGTTTTACCGCGATATGTTCGCCCGCCAAGTTGGCAAGGCTGGCGCCACCCTCGAATATGCATGGGACATGGCGTGGTGTGATCCCTGCGCCGCCGATCCGCTCAGCAACAAACAGCTTTCAGACCTCGGTGTCTCGTGGCTCGAAACGGACAGCCCAAATGCAGGCCAAGACGTTTTTGTCACACGGCTACACCTGCGCTATTCCAAATCCAGCTTCCGCCAAGACCTCAAACTAAAAGTCACCCGCAACCGCGATAACTTTCAGGGCAGATACGTGATGAACCACCCGTTTGTTGGTAAAATCAAATGCGAAGCAGGTCGCGACTACGTCAAAAACATTCGCCAACGTTTACGCGCCGAAGCCGTGGAATTAAACAAACTCACAGGCTGGTCACCCCGCGATATCGAACGCCGCATCCGCAAATCGGTTCCCAAATCTTATTGGTAGCAAGCCTACTCCGCGCCAGTATCGGTCATTTCCGATAACTGCGTCAGGATGCTGGTGTAATTCTCAACGCCCTGCGCACCTGTCACCAAATGCTTGCGGTTAAACACCATCGCGGGCACGCCGCTGATGCCTTGCTGTGTCCAAAAACTCTCTTCACTGCGAACATCATTGGCAAAGCGTTGATCCGCAAGAACCGCCACCGCAGCATCGCGATCAAACCCGATTTCAGATGCAATATCCGCAAGCACAGCGACATCTGACAGGTCGCGCAGATAGGTGAAATGCGCGTTAAACATAGCCTGTTTCAAGTCGTCACCGCGGCCCTGCTGTTTGGCCCAATGCAGCAATTGATGCGTGTTAAACGTGTTGTGCATCCGCATGTCTTCGCTAAATGAAAACGCAAAATCCAGCTCTTCGCCGATCTCCGTCAAACGCGCACGATTGGCTTTTGAGTCCTCTGGGCTACTGCCATATTTCTCCATGATGTGCTCCACCAGATTTTGGCCTTCCACTGGCATATTCGGGTTCAACTCGAACGGATGCCAGTGAATATCCACGGACACACCCGTTGCCTTCACGGCCCGTTCCAATTGGCGATACCCGACAATGCACCAAGGGCACACAACATCGGAAACAATATCAATTCGCAGCGCAGTCGTCGTCATGGATAAGTCCTTTTTATGGGGTGAAAAGGCAGGCCTACGACCCAACCCCGTATTCCAACGCCCAGCGTCGCAATAATTTCTGCTGCATCGCTTTGGATCGTCGCGACCACGCTTTGCCACCTTGGGGCGCTTCGCGATCTGCCTTTTTGATCTTGGCGCGTTTGCCCATATCGGCGGTAAAAATCGCGAACGACAATTTCTTCCCGCTCGGCGTATCAATATACCCCGCCAACGCGCTCGCAAAATTCAGCGTGCCGGTTTTCGCCAACACCGTAACCCCGTCGATCGGCGCGGCGCGGCGTTTGGAATTTACCAGTTTTATCTTTTTCAGCGCGGGGCGCAGCGGCCCATTCCAACCCGTTCGCGTCAGGATTTGGGTCATCTGTTTTGCGCTTATTCGGCTCGCATCCCCCAACCCCGAATGATCCACAAACTTCGCGCCGCTCACACCGTACGCCTTGCGCACCCAAGCCGTCATTTCACGCGCCGAACCAGACAGGTTCTTTACCGAGGCCCCGCGATTGCGCGTCGCCGTCAGCCCTGTCACTTCGGCCGTTAAATTGGTCGAATATTTTAACATCGCGCGGGTTTGCTCAAACAGGCTGCCGCTCACTTCTTGCGCAACCACAGTCCCCGCAGGCAACGATTTACTCACGTTCGCGCGCGGCAATTTCACACCCTGTTGCGCGGCAACAGATCGAAACACCTCGCCGACATAGGCATCCAGATCACGCACAGGTAACCAACGCCCGCCGCCTTTGCCCAGCGCCCCACGCATCACGCTCCACTGCTCGTTCTTAGTGGATTTTTTATAGGTGAACAGCGGCCCCTGACGGTTCACAATATCCATCTGAATACCGTTCACCCTTGGCCGCATTTTATTGGTCCGCGCATCCATCGTGGTCGCGTAGCCGTTCCCCGTCCGCTTCCATTCAAAATACACACGATTGAAATTCAGGTTCAGCCCCGACAGCGATGGATTATACCCCACATGATCGGGTTGTTTTTCATCAATCACCCGCTGGTACGGCAGCGCCCCGCCGTAGACCTGCAACTTGCCCGTGACCCCCTTGATCCCGCGCTGCGCCACGCCGCGCGCCAAATTCGCCAGCCCGTCAGTATCCAGATGCGGATCACCACCGCCCGCCACAATCAGATCGCCTTGCACGATCCCGTTTGCAATCGGCCCGGTCGCAATCACCCGCGTCGCGTAGCGAAAATCACCGCCCAAATGTTGCAACGCATACAGCGCTGTCACGGCCTTTGTCACACTCGCAGGGGGCAGCGCGGTGTTCGGCGTTTCAGATTCTAATACCCGCCCCGACGCATCGCTCACCACGATGCTCACCGTTCCGGACAAACCCGCCTCGGCCACGATCTGTTTTAACCCTTTTTGCTTATGCGCCGCCTTAACTTTGGCTGCACCGCGCAACGGCCGTGCCCTTGGGCGCAAAGACGTTAACGGCGCTTCCGCAAAAACAGGAACAGCGGCACTGGCCAGCAAAGCAGAGATCACAAATCGTCGGGTAAACATCGCACAATCACTCGGGTAAGGGGTCTTTTGCGTCAAATTAGCATTCAAAAACCAAAGTTTCAAAGCCGCATTTGGGCGCAGTCGATCACAATCGCGAACGGACTATTCCTTGACCCAATCGCCACGCGCACGGATTTGCGTGCTCGAAACATCAACCATCGGCCCGTTCAACATGCACCACGCAGGCGCTTCGCGAAACGGCAAGGCCTCGGCCCGTCGCGCCTGCAGGCGGTGTTGCGCATACCGGCGCGCCGCACGCGATCCACCCGCCGCCAACTGTTCACCGGGCCGTGCCATCACGCCAATTGGAACCGTCTCCATGATCCAGTCCCAATCCTTCCAACGGTGAAAATCCGCGAGGCTGTCTGATCCCATCAACCACACAAACCGCACGCCACGATAACGCGGCAACAACGCCTGCAACGTCGCCGCCGTGTACCGCGTGCCAAGCCGCGTCTCGATATCTGTGACCAAAATGCGCGGATCATCCACCAGATCAAGGCACGCCTGGACCCGCCGCCCAATCTGGGCAGGCCCACGTTTTTTCAACGGATTACCGGGCGTGACCATCCACCAAACGCGATCCAGCTGAAACCGCTTCAGCGCCTGCTTAGAAATATGCAAATGCCCCGCATGGGGCGGATCAAACGACCCGCCAAGCAAGCCGATACGCTGGCCTTTGGTGGCAAAGGGGAAGGGTGTGGTCATCGCAAGCAAAGCCAATCATCAACTGTTCGCGCCAACCATAAGCTGTCCGTCAGGAAACTGCATCCATGATTTTTCGCGACCCAGATTGTGCCAAAACCTCTTCCAAAATCCACGCCAGTTGCCTTGGCTGTTCCAAAGGCACCGCATGGCCGCAATTCTTTAATACCCTCAAATGGGCTTGGGGGGCATTCGTGGACATAAACTTCGAAAACGCAGAGCGCGGTGTGGTGAAATCTTCGTCGCCGATAACAACGCTCGCCTTTGCTCCTGCATGACCCAGTAAATCCTTGCTGGTAAAAGACTTCGCCTGTTGTTTCAGGCTTCGAATACGCCTCAACCCATTTCGATCAGCCATCAATGCGTCGATCGTATCGCAGGCCTTCTTGACCAACTTATCCTCATTCTCAATCGTAGCATTTCGCGAAAATAACGCCCTAACAAACGGCTCGCATTTTGATTTCTGCAAAGGGATATTGCCTTGTCCAAAATCAAACGGCGGCGCGGTTAAAACAAGGCCGTCCACCACGCCCTGCAAATGCAACGCCGCCACGCAGCCAAGGGAATTTCCGACAACAATTGTGCGTTCACCGCGCGCCTGCGCAGCCCCCAACATCGCGCGGTAATGCGCGGCGACCTCCACAACATCGTGCTGCAAATAATCGGTGAAATGGTCCAAAACACATCGTTCTGATTTTGGCAAAGCCTGAACGACACGCGTCCAGTGATCAGGGCTGCCAATAAGCCCATGCAAAAATAGGTACATTTAAAAAATCTCTCTAAAATATACCTATACGCTATATCTTAAAGGCGTTTTTGTCTACCAAGCATCAGGATACCGCCCGCTCGCCACACACGCCCCCGCCGTTGCAAACGCGCGATCCACCACGTCCCGCGTGTCCGCAGGATCAATCACCGCGTCAAATTCTAGCTGGCTCGCCGCGTTCAGCGCCTTGCCTTTTTCGTACAACTCATCAACAAGTCGCTGATACTCCGCCGCCCGTTCAGCATCATCCGAAATCGCCGCCAAATGCGCACGATGCCCCAGCTTTACCGCGCCTTCTAACCCCATCGCCCCGACCTCACCCGTGGGCCACGCACAACACAGATGCGGGCGATCAAAACCGCCGCCCGCCATGGCCATCGCACCAAGGCCGTAGCCTTTGCGCAAAATCACCGTCACCAGCGGTTGCCCGAAATGCGCCCCCGCCAGAAACAGCCGCGAAATATGTGCCACTTGCCCGGTGACCTCTACATCTGGCCCAACCATAAATCCGGGCGTGTCGCACAGCGTCACCACGGGCAATCCCCACGCATCACACAGCTGCAAAAACCGCGCACCCTTGTCGCCCGCCTCTGCATCAATCGCCCCGCCCAGATGCAGCGGATTATTCGCCAGCACACCGACAGAACGCCCTTTAATCCGCGCAAACCCCGTGATCATGCCCGCACCAAACCCACGGCGCAGCTCCAGCCAAGACCCTCCGTCTGCCACCGCACCAACGGCCCCGCGCATATCGTAGGCCTTGGTGCGATCCGTCGGTACAACATCCCGCAACGCCTCCGCCGTTGCATCCGCACACGCGCCATCCTGCCCAAGCCCGAGCAAAACCTTCGTCGCCGCAACCGCCTCTGCCTCATCCACCGTGACCAAATCATGCACACCATTCTTGGCCTGCACATCCGATGGCCCAATGTCCGTCGGCTTTACAACACCAAGCCCGCCGCCTTCGATCATCGCTGGCCCGCCCATTCCAACCCAGCTCTGCTCGGTGGCGATGCGCACATCACACACCCCAAACAGCGCCGCATTTCCCGCAAAACAATAGCCAGCCACAATCCCGATCTTTGGCCCCTTGTGGGCCGCAAAATGACGAAACGAGGTAATGTTCAGCCCCGCCACAATAAACTGCGCCACGTCGTAATCATTGGGCCGCCCGCCGCCCCCTTCGGCGAACAGAACAATCGGCAATCCGTCGCGCCCTGCCACCTCGATCAAGCGATCCATCTTTTTGTGGTGGTAAAACCCCTGCGTCCCCGCCAGCACCATATAATCCACCGCCATCGCCGCAACCACGCGCCCGCCGACCGTGCCAACACCGCAAATAATCCCGTCCGCTTGCGTGCGCGCCTGCAACTCCTCCGCTGGCCGCTTGGATCGCTGCGCCGCCACGGCCAAACCGCCGTATTCCACGAAACTCCCTGCATCAAACAAATCGTCGATATTCTCGCGTGCGGTGCGAAACCCTTTGGCGTGCCGCTTGGCCACGGCATCGCCGCGCGCCCCGTCCGCCAACAACGCCATGCGCCCCTCAAACTCCGCCATATCCGCGCGCGTTTCATCGCTGCCCGCGTCGGCCACGGCCGCAACCTCTGCCGCCTCAAACGTCACCAACGGCTCACCGCCGTGCAACTCGTCGCCAACACCCACGTGAACCGAAACAACCCGCGCATCCATGGGCGCGCGCAAATCATGGCGCATCTTCATCAACTCGGTCGTGACAACAATCGCACCGCCAGCCACCAGATCGCCAACCGCCACGTGAACCTCTGCCACCAGTGCTGCATTTTCTGCCCGTAAAACCGTCATCACCACGCTCCCAAATTCCGTTGCCCGCATCTTGGCGAAACCTCGCCCCACAAAGCAATGCCAAACGTGGGGTCAAAAACTGCGCCCCGCCCAATTGCGCCACGCCCCCACAAACGATAAGACCCATTCAAAACCACTCTCACAGCGGATGATCAAAATGGCCCAGCAATACGTTTACCACATGGACGGCGTCTCCAAAACTTACCCCGGCGGCAAGAAATGCTTTGAAAACATCCGTCTGTCCTTCCTGCCTGGCGTGAAAATCGGCGTTGTGGGCGTGAACGGCTCGGGTAAATCCACCCTGATGAAAATCATGGCGGGCTTGGATAAAGATTTCGTCGGCGAAGCATGGTCGGCCGAGGGCGCGAAAGTCGGCTATCTGCCACAGGAACCAAAGCTGGACGAAACCCTGAACGTGCGTGAAAACGTCATGCTCGCGGTCGCCGACAAACAGGCGATCTTGAACGAGTACAACGACCTCGCGATGAATTATTCCGACGAAACAGCGGATCGCATGGGCGAGCTGCAAGACCAGATCGACGCCGCTGATTTGTGGAACCTCGACGCCAGCATCGACATCGCGATGGAGGCCCTGCGCTGCCCCCCCGATGATGCCGCCGTTTCCTCCCTTTCAGGGGGTGAAGCCCGCCGTGTTGCCCTGTGCAAACTCCTGCTCGAAGCCCCTGATATGCTGCTGCTCGATGAGCCAACCAACCATTTGGACGCCGAAACCATCGCGTGGCTGCAAAAGCACCTGATGGATTACAAAGGCACCATCCTGATCGTCACCCACGACCGCTACTTTCTCGACGACATCACCTCATGGATCCTTGAACTCGACCGTGGCCGCGGCATCCCATACGAGGGCAACTACTCCGCTTGGCTAGAGCAAAAAGCCAAACGCCTGTCCCACGAGGAAAAGGGCGACAAGGCCCGTCAGAAAACACTGGAACGGGAACTTGACTGGATCCGCCAAGGCGCCAAAGCCCGCCAAGCCAAACAAAAGGCACGGATCAACGCCTATAACGACCTCGCCAATCAATCCGAGCGCGAGAAAATCGGCCGCGCCCAGATCGTCATTCCGAACGGCCCTCGCCTTGGTGCCAAAGTGATCGAAGTCGAGAACCTATCTAAAGCCTACGGCGACAAACTGTTGGTCGAAAACCTGTCCTTCTCCCTTCCGCCGGGCGGTATCGTCGGCGTGATCGGCCCCAACGGCGCGGGTAAATCCACCCTGTTCAAAATGCTCACAGGCCAAGAAACCGCTGACTCAGGTGAAGTTTCCTACGGCGACACCGTCAAACTCTCCTACGTCGATCAATCGCGCGATAACTTGGACGACACCAAAACCGTCTGGGCCGAAATTTCAGACAGCCAAGACATCATCAAACTCGGTGACGCCGAAATGAACGCGCGGGCCTACTGCTCTGCGTTCAACTTCAAAGGCGGCGACCAGCAGAAAACCATGAACCTGCTGTCAGGGGGCGAACGCAACCGCGTCCACCTCGCCAAATTGCTACGCGAAGGCGGCAACGTCCTCCTCCTCGATGAACCGACCAACGACCTAGACGTCGAGACCCTGCGCGCCCTAGAAGACGCCCTCGTAGACTTCGCAGGCTGCGCCGTCGTCATCTCCCACGACCGGTTTTTCCTAGATCGGATTTGCACACACATCCTCGCGTTTGAGGGCGAAGCCCACGTAGAATGGTTCGAGGGCAACTTCGCGGATTATGAGGAAGATAAGATTCGGAGACTTGGGCCGAACGCACTGGAGCCAACGCGTGTGAAGTATAAGAAGTTTACTCGGTAAGATCAGTCTTGCCAGTTTCTAACATGAATCAATATTTAGTTGATTCTATAC
>JABBAP010000004.1 GCA_018607905.1 Paracoccaceae bacterium
TGCGAAAATTGTGAAATCCGAAAGCAAAGGCAAGACGTTTTGGCGTGTCATAGCAGGCCCAGCCACAAGCGCTACCGATCAACGTCAATTGTTAGGCATGGTCAAAGGGCAAGGCTTCGCCGATGCCTATTTAGTAAAGGGCTAACCCCTTCCCTTGCGCCCCCCGCTTAGCTAAGATCAAAGCTAAGTTGAACGGGGTTTCATGAGCATCTGCGCATATAGCCCCTCCCCCCATTCGGAGTGCCAAATGCGGCTTGCTAAAATTCTATCTGCCATCGTGGTATCGCTTTGCTTTTCCTTGCCTGTTTTTGCGTTTGACACGATTGCATCGTCTGCATTGGTTCTCGATCAATCCAGCGGCACAGTTTTGCTCGCAAAGAACGATGATCGACCTGTACCGCCAGCATCCATGTCAAAATTAATGACATTGAATATGTTGTTCGAGGCGCTTCAAGACGGGCGAATTAACCTTGATACGAAATTTACCGTATCAAAAAAAGCCTCTGAAAAAGGCGGCTCAAAAATGTTCGTCAAACAAGGCGAGCGTGTCAGCGTCGAAAATTTGATCCGTGGAATAATTGTTCATTCAGGTAATGACGCCTGTATAGTTGTCGCAGAAAATCTTGCGGGGTCCGAAGCAGATTTCGCACGAATAATGACAGCACGCGCCCGAAAACTCGACATGAACGAAAGCACGTTTGCGAATGCGACTGGATGGCCAGATCCCAACCACCGGATGAGCGCGCGTGATTTAGTAGCGCTTGCCAATCGGCTAATGACGCAATTTCCCGAATATTATGGATACTTCCAAGAACGCAATTTTACTTGGGCAAAAATCACGCAAAACAACCGCAATCAGTTGCTCGGGCTCGGGATTGGCGCAGATGGTTTAAAAACAGGCCACACGTCCGAAGCTGGTTACGGCCTTGTGGGCACAGCACGCCAAGGCGATCGTCGTGTTATCCTCATGATCAACGGGCTCCAAAGTTCATCTGAGCGCACCGCAGAGGCGGAACGCCTTATGAATTGGGCTTTCCGTCAATTCGCACAGGAGACCTTAATCAAAGCGGGAAAGAACGTCGCCCAGGCAAACGTTTGGCTGGGCAAAACGAAGACTGTGGCGTTGGAGGTTGCCGATGATATTTCGGCGCTCGTGCCTTACTCTGCGCGCGATGATATCAAAATGACTGTAACCTATGATGGCCCGATCCAAGCACCCATTACCAAAGGCGCTGAATTGGGTGTCCTGAACATTGATATTCCAGGGCTTCCGTCGCAAAACTATCCTGTTTTTGCAGCTGCAGACGTTGGAGCTGGTGGTATTTTGAAACGCATGCGCGTTTCGGCTAACAAACTCATGAAGGCCGTTAATTAAGTGTCCAAAGGTCTGTTTATTACGTTCGAGGGCATTGACGGCTCTGGTAAATCTACGCAAGCGCGATTGCTGGCCACGCTTATGCGCGACTATGGCAATGACGTGAGACACACACGTGAACCAGGTGGCAGCGCAGGTGCTGAGGATATTCGCCGCCTATTGGTCGAAGGTGATCCTGCCCGTTGGTCCCCTGAAACGGAAATCTTGTTATTTACTGCTGCGCGTCGCGATCATCTTGAACGTACAATTTTACCTGCGCTTGAGGCGGGCCAAATTGTCGTTTCCGACCGTTTCGCCGATAGCACACGAGTCTATCAAGGTGTCGCACGGGCAGATTTGCGCAAAACGGTGGACACTTTGCACGAATTGATGATCGGGAGAGAGCCCGACCTCACTTTTATCATCGACATGGACCCCGAAGTTGCCTTGCAGCGCGGACTTGCGCGAAATTCAGGCGAGGATCGTTTTGAGGACATGGGCCTGCAATTTCAAAAAGACCTCCGCGCAGGTTTCTTAGGGCTCGCAGCGCAGTTCCCCGAACGCTGCATGCTGATCAACGGGAATCAATCGCCTGCAAACGTGTCAGGTGAAATTCAAGCGGTGATCGAAACATGGCAAGCCTAACCATCGAGGACATTCCACAACCAGATTGCGCGCCAGATGCGCCCCATCCGCGCGAAACCGTTCGATTGTTGGGGCAAGAAGCTGCCGAAGCTTCCTTTTTAGATGCATTTACCAGTGCGCGCATGCACCATGCTTGGCTTATCACTGGGCCACGCGGTGTTGGTAAAGCCACACTCGCTTGGCGCATTGCCAAATTCCTTTTGTCCCAACCCCAAGACGATGGGCCCCAAGACAGCATGTTTGGTGCTCCACCCGTGCCAACCACATTGGACGCTGACGAAAATCATCCTGCCGTGCGGCGGTCCCAATCCCTTGGCGAGCCACGTCTGTTCCTGTGTCGCCGTCCATGGGACGACAAAGCCAAGCGATTGAAAAAAGACATTACAGTCGATGAAGTTCGCAAACTGAAATCATTCTTTGCCTTATCTGCGGCCGATGGCGGCTGGCGCGTTGCGATCGTCGATGACATGGATCAGATGAACACATCTGCGGCAAATGCATTATTAAAGGTTCTCGAAGAACCGCCAGAAAAAACGATCCTTTTGTTGATCAGCCACCAACCTGCCCGCCTGCTTCCAACTATTCGATCCCGTTGTCGTAATCTAAAATGCGTCAGCTTATCGCCTGAATTGCAAGCAGCGGCACTACAACAAGCGGGATATGAAAACACTGGCGATGCGGCCACCACTGAGTTATCTGGCGGCTCTGTCGGTGCAGCCTTGCGATTGGCACAGGCCGATGGAGCATCGCGCTACGCTGCCCTTGTTGCGCTAGCCTCCACTGCACCCGGGCTTGATCGATCAGCGGCCTCTTCCATTGCAGAGAAATGTGTCGGCGCTGCAAATGCCGAAACCTACGACATCACCGTTAACCTCATTGATCTGCTACTAAACCGCCTCGCACGATTTGGTGCCTTGCAGCCAGGCAACTGGTCAGAGGCCGCGCCGAATGAGGCTCAAACTCTCGCGAAGCTGGCACCCCACGCCCATGCCGCCCGAAAATGGGCGGATTTGGCGCAAGAACTGTCCGCCCGTGTTGGCCATGCCCGTGCGGTTAACCTTGACCCATCGGGCGTGATCCTTGATATGTTGCTCAAACTCGATGACGCCGCGCGGCCTTGATCTGCGCCCTCGGCAAAGATTGCAAAAACATGACACCAGAACTCGTAGACAGCCATTGCCACCTCGATTTTCCCGACTTTGAAGGCGAAATCGACGATATCGTAGCACGTGCCGCCGCTGTGGGGGTCAAACGCATGGTCACAATCTGCACACGGCTCAAGAACGAACCGATCGTGCGCGCAATCGCAGAAGCACACCCACCTGTTTTCTACGCTGCTGGTACCCACCCGATGAGTGTGGCAGAAGAGCCATTGGCAACAGTAGACGAGTTAATCGTTCTAACTCAACATCCCAAAATGGTGGGTATTGGCGAAACGGGCCTCGATTATCATTACACATCAGAAAGCGCGCAAATCCAGAAAGACAGCCTGCGTGTCCACATTAACGCTGCCCGCCAAACGGGGTTACCGTTGATTATTCACGCCCGCACTGCCGACGATGACATGGCGCGTATCTTAGCCGAAGAACACAAAAATGGCGCGTATTCCTGTGTCATGCACTGCTATTGCTCCGGCCCCGAACTTGCAAAAGCCTCGCTTGATCTTGGTTTTTATCTGTCGATGTCAGGCATAGCGACCTTCAAAAACAGCCAAGAAGTACGCGATATTTTTACCGCAGCGCCCGTAGATCGCGTGTTGGTCGAGACAGATGCGCCCTACCTAGCGCCAACACCCTATCGCGGTAAACGGAACGAGCCAGCCTATACTGCCAACACAGCGAAAGTGGGCGCAGAGGTGTTCAAAATGGATTACGTAGATTTTGCTGCACAAACCACTGCCAACTTTGATCGCCTGTTTTCAAAAGCTGCACATTTCAAGGCACCGTCATAATGGCAGAATACATCTTCACCATTCTTGGCTGTGGCTCATCAGGCGGCGTCCCGCGTTTGGGCGGCAATTGGGGCGATTGCGACCCAAACGAACCAAAGAACCGTCGTCAAAGATGCTCCCTGTTGGTTGAGCGTGTCACATCAAATGGCAAAACGTCCGTACTCATCGACACATCACCTGATCTGCGCAATCAACTTTTGAATGCCGAAGTCGGCTCACTTGATGGCGTTGTCTACACACATGATCACGCAGACCACACGCATGGCATCGACGACCTGCGCATGATCGTGTTCAACATGCGCAAGCGCCTGCCAATTTGGGCGGATGCAACAACACAAATCACCCTTCGCCAACGCTTTGGTTACACGTTCGAACAGGTTCCGGGAACACTCTACAAACCCATCTTAGAGATGAACGATATGACCGGCCAAGTTTCTATCACAGGCGACGGAGGCACGGTTACACTTACTCCGTTTCTTGTGGATCACGGTCCGATTCAAGCCAACGGATTTCGGATCGGAAACTTGGCCTACCTTCCCGATGTGTCCGCGATGAACGACATCGCATGGGAGCAGGTCGAAAACCTCGATATGTGGATCGTTGATGCCCTGCGCCGCGAACCTCATCCAACCCATTCTCATCTGGATCAAACGCTCGATTGGATCAAACGCGCGGCGCCAAGAAACGCGATTCTGACGAACATGCACAACGATTTGGACTACCAAACCGTGTGTGACGAAACACCAGATCACATCACCGCTGCTTTTGATGGGATGCAAATCGGGATGCCTGCGTGATTGAGATCTTCTCAGTTGTTTTACCCGTCTTCCTTGTGGTGGGCGCAGGATACGGTGCAGTCTATTTCAACTTGTTTCGCGACGAATACGCCGATGCCTTGATGAAGTTCACACAGAACTTTGCCATTCCCTGCCTGTTGTTTGGCGCAATCGCCCGTCTGGATCTTGCGACAGTCTTCAAACCTGAATTGCTCGGTTCTTTCTACACAGGCTCCGCGCTGTGCTTTCTTCTCTGCACACTTGGCGCAAAATACATCTTTAAACGCCGCGCTGGCGAAGCAGTCGCCGTCGGGTTCTGCGCGCTTTTTGCAAACTCTGTTCTCCTCGGTTTTCCAATCATTGAACGTGCCTTTGGAACCGAAGCACTCGGCCCAATCACCGCAATCGTCGCAATCCACGCGCCGTTTTGTTACCTGCTTGGAATAACCACAATGGAGTTCGCGCGCGCGGATGGCCGTGCCTTGCCAGAAACTGCGAAAGTCGTGGCAAAGGCAATGTTCTCTAACGCGCTGATGATTGGGTTGTTACTTGGCTTTATCGTGAATCTTACCGGCCTATCCCTGCCCGAAGGCCTATGGGCCGCAACCGATATGATGGCCCGCGCAGCCCTGCCCGCCGCCCTGTTCGGGCTTGGCGCAGTTTTGGTGCGCTACGGAGTTGCGCCTAACATCGGTGAAACAACAATGATTCTTGTGCTTCGGCTTGTCATTCACCCCAGTATCGCGCTTTTCATGGCCACACAAGTTTTCGCGCTCTCTACCGAGGTAACACGCGTCGTTGTCCTAACCGCCGCGATGTCGCCAGGCATCAACACCTATGTCTTTGCCAACATGTATGATCGCGCCAAAGCGACAGCCGCCAGCGGCGTGCTATTGGGAACAATTGGTGCCGTTTTCAGCGTAACCGTTTGGTTGATTATCCTACGCGCCCTCTGAAACGAAAACGAGGCAGCCAAAGCCACCTCGTTTTTAAATTCAATGGCGTTTTTAACCTACGCTGGTGATAGCCCACGCATCCGTTCCGAACGTCGACGCAGCATTTCAACAACTGTCAAAAGACAAATCGAGATGATCACAAGTATCGTCGCCACCGCCAAGATTGTTGGGCTGATCTGCTCACGAATACCCGAGAACATCTGACGCGGGATTGTACGTTGCGAAACATCAGCGAGTTGTAGTGTCAAAACCACCTCATCAAAGGATGTGATGAAGGCGAACAAGGCACCAGAAATCACACCGGGCAAGATCAACGGCATTTGCACCTTAAAGAAGGTCCGTATCGGGCTTGCGCCCATATTTGCCGCAGCCCGTGTAAGGCTATTGTCAAACCCAACCAACGTCGCTGTTACTGTGATGATGACATAAGGCGTGCCCAAAACAGCGTGACCAATGATCAAACCAAGATAGCTTTTCGCGATCCCTTTTTCGTAAAAGTACGGGATTTTGAAGTCTGAAAAGGCAAAGAACATACCAGATGCGATAATAACCAACGGTACAATCATCGGTGAGATCAGCAGCGCCATAATCGGTTTCTTGAACGGCATTTCAGAGCGTGACAAACCAATTGATGCCAACGTCCCAATGCTCGTCGCAACAATCGTCGCCATAATACCAACATAGAAGGAGTTGCGAACCGAACGAATCCACTGTGCGTTATTCCACATATCAGACCACCAACCGATGATCGCATCAGGTGCGCTCATGCCGTTGCGGAAGATATCAGCGTACCAACGAAGCGAGAACGCATCCGCATCCAGTGACAACATCCCAGCTGTGAAGGAGAAATACGGCTCTTGGTTAAACGACAGCGGAACCACCACAACGATTGGCGCAATCAAGAACAAGAAGATCAGCCCACAGAGGCTGCGGAACGTGTAAAACCACAGAACCTCGTTAGATGTCACATAAGGCGGCTGGTTCAGACGGTAATCCCCTGTCGAAAGCCAGATAGCCATCCGTGCCAATATAAACCCAACCAATGCAATCAGCAGGCCATAAGAAAAGCTAAACACGGCCCAACCCGCAGCAAAAAACAGCAACGCACCAAATGGCCCAGCCAGAGCACGGGTTTTCAAGAATGTAATCGAAACAAACGCAAGCAATGCCGCAATGATACCGCCTGCAATCGCGTAAGGGATCATCCAAGCAAACTGCCCTTGCGCCGTCAGAAAGCCGACAACAGCGCCAAATCCGCCTGTCCAAGCAAGATTGAACCACATCGGTGGGCGTGGCGGCGTGTAGCGGAATTGTTGAGCAACTGTCGTCATCTGATTATCCCAACTTCATATTATCAATGCCCACGATCCGATCGTAGAGCCAGTAGAGGAAAAGCACGATAACAAGCAGTACAGCGCCAAGTGCAGCGGCAAGCGACCAGTTCAATGAGGATCGCATGTGGAAATCAATGATGTTCGAAATCATCGTACCCGTTTGCCCCCCCACCAATGCTGGTGTGATGTAGAAAGAGATCGCGAGGATAAATACCAAGATACCGCCCGCACCAATACCTGGAATGGATTGCGGAAAATACACGCGCCAAAAGGCGGTCCATGGTGTTGCACCCATTGATTTGGCGGCACGTACATAGGTCGGCGGAATGGTTTTCATCACAGAATACAGCGGCAGCACCATGAACGGCAGCAGGATATGCGTCATCGAAATCAGCGTACCTGTTTTGTTATAGATCAAACTGAACCTGTCATCATCCGTGGCCAATCCAAAGACCACGAACAAATCGTTTAACACACCCTGCCCCTGCAACACTGCAATCCATGCAGTTGTCCGCACCAACAAGGATGTCCAGAAGGGCAACAACACAAGAATCAACAACAAGTTCGACGTGCGAACCGACAGCGTCGAAAGCAAAAACGCGATCGGATACCCAAGGATAACGCCCATAATCGTCACGATCACCGAAATCTGCATCGTGCGCATGAACAATTGGATATTCACCCGTCTGGTTTCGTCTTTGCGTTCAATCGATCCGTCAGCTTGCACCTTCAAATCAACTGCGGACGCCAGATAGGCCCCTGTAAACGACTTTGATGCAATTTTCATGGCGTGCCATGTTTCGATTTCGCCCCACTTTGCCTTCACACCGATCAACGCTTCCTTAAAGGGTGCTTCCAATTTGGCAGCCTTACGGGCGGAGGATGTGAAAAGGGATCGTGTTCCCGACAATTCGCGGTTCACGCGGGTGGCGACTTTACCAACAGTACGATCTTCGCGGCTTTTCACCAAATCAGCGACCAGTGCCGCGTACATTGCTTCGGTTGGCTCAGATGTTGTATCCCATGCGGCCAATTCAGGCGTCAGGTTCGGCATATATTGCTCGAACGTGTCGTTATAAACGGCACGGCTTAGGAACAGAACAATCGGGATCAGAAAGGCCATGATGATCAGGATCAACAGCGGTGTCACCAGTCCGAATGCACGCACACGACTGCGAAACAGCGCTTGGCGAAGCTTTTTCTTAAGCGGGGTTCCATCAGCAGCGGTCAATGACCCTGCGACTTGATCAACTGAGGTGTCTGTCATGGCACTTCTTAAATTCTTGAAAAGGTGGATGGGGCCAACACGGCCCCATCCAAAGCTCTTTAGTTAGCCAACCATGTGTTGAAACGTTCGTTCAACTCGTCTTGGTTGTCAGCCCAGAATTCAAAATCGTTCTGGATCGCTGTGCCAAAGTTTTCAGGTGCTGTTGGCATCTGTGGCGCCATCGCTAGGTCTGGTTTGTTGTGGAAAGAACCCACAAGCGGCGCAGAAGATGCACGCGCTGGACCATAAGAGATGTAAGAGGCTTGAGCAGCCAACTGTTCAGTTGCAGTGGAGAACGCAAGGAAATCCATCGCAGCTTCTTTGTTTGGTGCGCCTTTTGGAATTACCCAAAGGTCCAAGTCATAAATTTGGGAATCCCAAACGATTGCAAAATCTTGGTCTTCGGCAGCAACCGCATTGAAGATACGACCATTGTAAGCAGTTGTCATAGCAACTTCGCCATCAGCCAACAGTTGTGGTGGCTGCGCGCCAGCTTCCCACCAAACTACGTCACCTTTAAGAGTGTCGAGTTTTGCGAAAGCACGATCAACACCTTCTGGAGTACCCAGAACAGTGTAGATGTCAGCAGCAGCAACACCGTCAGCAGCCAGAGCAAGCTCTAGGTTTGCTTTAGGAGATTTGCGCAGGCCGCGTTTGCCTGGGAATTTCGCTGTGTCAAAGAAATCAGCGATTGTTTTTGGTGCATTGTCGCCAGCTTCAGAAATGTCATAGGCGAAAATTGTGGACCAAACGATGTTTGCAACAGCACATTCGTGCAGGGTACCAGGCAAGAAATCGTCAACAGCTTTTGTGCCGTCTGGCGCGTCTGGCAATGCAGATGCGTCGATTGTTTCTAGCAGACCTTCGTCACAACCACGTACGGCGTCGGACAATTCTACGTCAACCAAATCCCAAGTTACGTTGCCAGCTTCCACTTGCGCTTTAACTTCGGCCAAACCGCCATTGTAGTCTTCGGAAACGATTGTGTTGCCAGTTTTGGCCATCCAAGGTTTGTGATAAGCCTCAACTTGGGATTTGGTATATGCACCACCCCAAGAAACGACTGTCAGGTTCTCAGCAGCAGCAGCACCTGCGAAAAGTGCGGTCGCAGCAGCGCCCATCAGTAATGTTTTAACGTTCATATGAACTTCTCCTAGTTTTGTTTTCCCGCTTCTCCCTATCCTGTATGACCACGGGTCAGTCCTACAGGTTAACCAAAAACCCTCTTCGCTTACGCGTCGAGCGCTCGGCAATCTTCTGTTTCCCAACTGATCATGGTCTTTTCACCAACTTCTAGGTGCTTGTGACCAGACGCATTTGGAACTTTGACAACAAATTCGTCGTTGCCATGCACATTCATGCGGCAGCGAATATGGTCGCCCAAATAAATCAGCTCTTTAACCTCGGCTTCGGTTGTCACCAAACCTTCGCGTCCACCAACAAAAATCCGCTCTGGGCGAACTGAAAGCGTCGCACGCGTGCCCACAGCACCCGAGTTTACAGCCAGACCACGTACTTCAGCGCCATCGTCCAGCGTGATCGACGCAACATTGCCATTAATCGCTTTAACTGTTCCGACTAGCGTGTTGTTTTCACCGATAAATTGCGCACAGAATGCGTTATCAGGGCGCTCATACAAATCTTCTGGCGGAGCCAATTGTTGGATCACGCCGTCATTGAACACTGCGATACGATCAGACATCGTCAAAGCTTCGGATTGGTCATGCGTCACGTAAACAACAGTAATCCCAAGGTTCTCGTGGATATGTTTGATTTCAAACTGCATGTGTTCGCGCAGTTGTTTGTCCAAGGCACCAAGTGGTTCATCCATTAGAACCAACTCAGCATCGAAAACCAAAGCCCGTGCCAAAGCGATCCGCTGTTGCTGGCCACCAGATAGCTGTGCTGGACGTCGCCCAGCAAAATCACCCATTTGCACCATATCAAGCGCGCGTTTTACTTTATCTTCCCGCTCAGACTTGCCCATGTTGCGCACTTCCAATGGGAAAGACAGGTTCTCTCCGACTGTCATGTGTGGAAACAAAGCGTAATTCTGAAACACCATGCCAATTCCGCGTTTGTGCGGTGGAATGTTGTTAATTGGATTGCCGCCAAGCAGGATATCCCCGCTTGTGGCGGTTTCAAACCCAGCCAACATCATAAGACACGTTGTCTTCCCAGACCCTGATGGGCCAAGCATTGTAAGAAACTCGCCTCTGGCGATTTGAAGGTTCAGATCCTTAACAACAAGAACCTCCCCATCGTAACTTTTTTGCACGTGATCGAATACGACGAACGACTCGTCTTGCAAATTAGCAGCCAACATTTTCTCCCAGCGACATTAGTCTCGGACTTTAGCAGTCTCGTTTTTCCCACTGAACCGTATTCGATGCGGCGCGTACAATGCAACAGCCAAAAACGCCCATTTGAAAAGAGTCTCCGACACATCAAGGCAAACCCATGGCCAATAAGACCGAATAATTCAGGTCAAAAGCGCAAATACCGTTCATTTTTTGGCAATAAATCGCATAGATCTAAAAAGGGGCAGAATCTGGCCGTATTTGCGCCTCATTTGGTCTCCAAACATTTCTCAACAAATACGTCACTGTGATTTGCCAAAAAATCAGACCACCGTGAACAGTGTAGCCAAGTAGTGAGTGAGTAAAATGTCAACAAACCAGTACACATATGTCGTTTCACCTAATGTAACGCCATTTTCAATTATTCCTGGTGGCTTTGCCAATTTCACCAACTCAGCTTGTGAAACAACTCACTCAAAGGAACGAACCACCGTGAACCAAATTACCTGGAAGCTGCGCGATCGTTTTACAAACGAGGTTTTCACCGCGCGCCAAGATGTTTCCACGGATCACGCGGCCCTTTACTCCTCTTTGGTATCTGAAATTCCACTGATGGAAAATCATGTTTACGAAACACTCAGTGTTTCAGTTCCGTCAGCGCTATCTAAAAACATTAAAACGCCTAGCCAACATTCTGAAAAAGCAGAAAACCGGATCGGCGTTGCACGTGGCACTCATATCATGACCGCACGCGGGGAACTTCCTGTCGAAAAACTGAATGTTGGCGACCGCGTCATCACAAGAGATCACGGAATGCAGGTCGTCCGTTGGGTTGGCTCAGAAAAAGCAGCTGTAACTGCCGAAAATGCCCCGATTCTCTTTCGCAAAGGTGCTATTAAAAACGCCCGCGACCTTATCGTGAGCGCGGATCACCGCGTTGTGGTCAAAGGCGCCGAAGCAATGATGCTTTATGGAGTGAAAGAAGTACTGATCCCTGCCCACAAACTGGTGAATGGCGATACAATTATTCGTGCCATAGGAGGCGAAGTGGAATTTTTCCAGATCGTGACCGACCAACACGAAGTTATCTACTGCGAGGCCGCGGCAGGCGAAAGCTTTATGCCAGACGAGAACGGTATCGACGCATTGAGCGCAGACAACCAGGCCAAGATGCTCGAAGCCTTTCCAGCACTAGCGGTCGCATCAAATTGCTACGGGCCAACTGCGCGCGGATTTGTTGACGTCCAAAGTTGCTAAAACTTTAGCAATCCCAGCACAAAACCATCCCTGGCCTCGGTTATCTAATTAGCTGAGGCCCTTTTATTGTCTGCCCAGCTGACGCATTTCCTTTCTTACCCGTTTTCCGAATGCCCATAAAAAAGCCGCATCAAAATGCGGCCAATTTTTTTAATTTGTGCTCGCTTGAATTACGCGAGGAATGTGTAGATCAATGTGAAGCTTACGAATCCTACCAGAAACCCAATTGCAATACCCGACGCGAAGATGCTTGCTACAACCATTATTTTTACTCACTTACTTGTTCAATTTACTTGCAGCCTGCCCACATGAGCCCTCGCTACTTCTGTCTATTTATACCGTATAATATGACCAAACTTTGTTTCTAATTTGAAACAAGTTTGTTCTTTGAACGGCGACATTCCGCGCGACGCCGGAAGCAATAAATGAAGCAAACTATTGATTTTAAATTGCATTTAGCAATTCCCATACTAAAGAAGATCACAACGCAACCTCCACCATTGGTGGTTTTTAACACCCCGAACTCCACTCAATGCGTCACGTCATTAACGAGTTAAGCAAAATAGGACTGACTTTCGAATCGTAAACCGATGCAATAAACTGATCGAAATACACAGGAACGGACTTACAACATGCATCAGTTGTTTTTTCCCGTTTTCTGAATAGGAGTTGTAAATGCTCTGCTGACTGTTATCCAAAAGTCAGTATTTTTCGGAGACGCCAAATGTCAAAGCTTGTAACGATCTTGAACGGTCCAAACCTCAATCTGTTGGGCAAACGCGAGCCCGAAATTTATGGCCATGCTACATTGAACGATGTTGAAGTGGATTGTACAAAAGTTGCCGCTGAATTTGGGCTGACCTGCGAACTCAAGCAATCCAACATCGAGGGCGAATTGGTAAACATGATCCAAGCCTGTCGCGAGACCTCGGTTGGAATTATTATCAACCCTGCTGCTTACACCCACACATCTGTTGCCATACTTGATGCCTTGAACACCTTCGATGGCCCTGTTCTAGAAATACATATTTCAAACGTGCACAAGCGCGAAGAATTTCGTCACCACTCCTTTGTGTCCAAACGGGCAGATGCGTCAATCATCGGCATGGGCGTTGAGGGTTACGCACTCTGCATGCGCCACATGGGCTCTTTACTGTCGTAACCCAGTCAAACCCTCGTATAATGTTGGGGTTTAGAACCAGTTGTTGCTGATAATTGGATAAACTTGGGACTGTTTGGCTTTGCCCATGCAAACAGTTTTGGTGCGGCCGAGAAGACTCGAACTTCCACTCCGGTTAAGGAACAGCGACCTCAACGCTGCGCGTCTACCAATTCCGCCACGGCCGCACGCGAGGTACGCGCCGTATAGCCAAGGCTTTTCGCCTTGTGAAGGGCAAAAGCACCACCACCCAAAATTAACCGACTAACTCTTTTCGTGCAGCGCGATATACGATTGCGGCAATGAGCAAAAAACATGTCACGGCGATACCAAAAACGATCCGTGGTTCAAAAAATGGAACCATGTCATTCATCAAACGACCAGGCAAAAAGGCAAACAACCCAGCAATCCCAATCGCTTGGGAATACAGGCGCCACATTGAACGTTTATGCGCCCTGATGTTCTTAATCTTAATGCTGTACAGCGCAAAACTAACGCTAACCAATGACACAATCGATAGTATGTGAATGGGCGAAAATGGCCCAATCATTCGGATCGAAAAAATAAAAAACGAACTAAATGCCGCAATCACAATGCCAACCACAAAAATGTAGCCCGCGATTTTGTGAAATATATCGCGCCGCTTTCGGATCAGGGCAATAGGACCGACAAGAAATGCGGCGACAGCAGCGATCACATGAAGTTGGATAACGAGGCTGGCGTTTATGAATTCTGACATTTTGCGAGGGCTCCTATTGTCGGATGTTGATGTTGAGTTATACTCAGCCATCCGACGAGCCCGCGATCCATTCCTCATTCGTCAAATACGAGAAAACACCTTGAAACAACGCCTTTCATCACTCGCGCTTCGTAAAACACGACATCATTTTCAGAGCAAATTTGTGATGCCGGTACTGATCTGCGCAATTCTTGTGATCGGGTTGTCTGGTCCGTTTGGCACTTTTGAAACGCTGCCACTCATTTTACGGATTGGATATTGGGCATTCATAGTTGTCTTCACCTATACCACTGCAATCTTTGTCGTGTCCTTCGCGGGGTTGCTGCTGCCAACATCATGGCCAGAAATGCTCATTGATGGTGTATCTGGTGCGCTGGCTGGGCCTTTTGTCACGGCGGTGGTTTACGCAATTAACACAATGACATTCACGCAAAGCAATGCTGCAATCAGCGCGCCGCCAACTTTTTCCCTCCTCATTTATTGCACAGCGATTGCCATTGCGGTGTCTATTCTGATCGGGCTATTTCAGGGATCAATACACATCGAACAAGGCTCCCGGTCAGCGACACCACTACTCATTGATCGGCTCCCATTTGATAAACGGGCGCCGCTTGTTTCACTTCAGGCGCAGGATCACTATGTCCGTGTCGCGACCACAAAAGGTAGCGAATTACTATTGATGCGCATTGCAGACGCTATCAACGAGGTTGGCGATACGATTGGCTTTCAAACGCATCGCTCCTACTGGGTTGCGCAAGACCAGATTTCAAAATCCAAACAACTTGGAGAACGCGGCATGCTCATACTTCAAGACGGTTCAGAAATCCCTGTAAGCCGAAAATACCTTCAAGATTTGAAATCTCGCGGTTTTTTTTAAATCGATCCAAGGCGTTCGTTTGACAAAGTCGCGACCATATTGCACTTCGCACGGATGGTTGAATGGAAACACTCTCGCACGTTGGTACCCTACCCTGATGCAATTGCACAAATGGAAACCCGGGTGGACGCCATGATTGCCGGCACGGCGGACGAGCAAATTTGGCTGTTGGAACATCCACCGCTTTATACCGCTGGCACCTCGTCGAACGTAAATGATCTAACTGATCCTGATCGCTTCCCAGTCTACACATCCAAACGGGGCGGACAGTACACCTATCACGGGCCTGGGCAGCGGATCGCTTATGCAATGCTCGATCTAAACAGGCGCGGGCGGGATGTTCGTAAATTTGTTTGGGCATTGGAAGAATGGGTCATCCAAACACTCGCAGAATTCAACGTGGTCGGCGAACGCCGCGAAGGCCGCGTTGGCGTCTGGGTTGTGCGCCGCGACAAACCACTCACCGCGTTTGGCCTGCCACACGAAGACAAAATAGCAGCCATCGGTGTGCGGTTGCGCAAATGGCACAGCTTTCACGGTATCTGCATCAACGTAGAACCCGATCTGTGCCACTACGACGGGATCGTCCCTTGCGGTATTGCCGAACACGGCGTCACATCGCTCGTTGATCTTGGTTTACCAGTGACTTTGAACGATCTGGACATCGCATTGCAGCACACGTTCACAAAGGTTTTCGACGCCCCAAAAGACTAGGGTACCATCGTGATTGTCACGTCCAACTCGCCGCTATTGTTGTGATACATTTGCCAAACATCATTCGGGAAGCAGTACAAATACCCGCCTTTTTCAATTGGATGGGCAGTGCCAGCCCCGACACGAACTCCTTTGCCAATCTCAAAAGTCGTGTGCGGTTTCGCTAGCGTTACACCTTCTATACTTTGAACTCCGCGTCCACCAGCAACAACACCCATCAAAACAAACGCTTTGGATTCAGGAATACGCCACGCACCTGGCACACGCCGATAGGGCGCATTGCGGCGTAATTGACGCGCAACAGTAGCAATAGCTTTGGGGAAAACATGTGCATCGAGAAGTTTACCCATAAAACCAGACGGCTGATTGATCCATTCTCCGTCAGGCCCGTAATCCCGTTTCAAATCGTGCCAAACACCCTGCGCCGCAATCTCGTAGGTCTTGTCTGGCTCCAAAAACACGCCCATCGGGCTCCAACGTTTTGCAGCTTTCGCAACGCGTTTGACCTCTTGGCCTTCAGTCATTTCATTCGCGGCCCAATCAGGGATCGACGCCCGCTCGTCGTTAGAATATCGCGCCAAAACAGAAGGGTGGAACAAAGCTTTATTTGCCTTATCAGACAGATTAGGAACGCCACGCGGACGCGACCACATCTTTTTAAACACCGATGTCATGGAATCGTTCACAACACCCAAAGCGCGGTCTTTCGGGATCGGTCTCGCTGGATCAGGATCAACCAGCAATCCCAATCCCGTAGCCTCTTTGGTCATCCATCCCATAGCGATATTTCCAAGATCACGATGTTCATAGCCACCACCAATATCTGTGTGAACACCCGAAAACCAAAGCTGTTTTACCCGCGCATCATTTATCATGTCGCCATTTTCATCAGTCCAGAACGCAGGAACAAAAGATTCGCGATATTCGTCCATACCAATGGCATGTCGACCATTCTGGACAACATCACTCAGCAGCATATTCGCCCAATTATGCCCTTTTGAAACACCATCAAAGGCATTCAGTATTCTGTAATGATCTGGAATTCCGGCAGTTCCAACAGTGTCCCAAACGCCGACCAAATGGATTTCCGTTCTACCAACTGCATCTTGCGGAGTATCAGCATTGAAAAACGGAATAGCACCAATTTCACTTACATTTGCTTCTTTTTTATAGACTTTATAGAGTGTCTGGCAGATTTCCTTACGCTTTTCAGGATCTGCAACCCCGCTTAGATCAACCAAACCGACACTTGCGATCATGTCTGCTGCAGTGCGAACTGTGTAAGCTCCACGACTAAAACCAAAAAAGTATATTTTGTCGCCAACCGCGTATTCCTCGGATGCAGATTGGTAGGCTGCGCAAATTCCGTCTTTCAAGCCGCGCCCAAAAACCCCGCCCAATGCCTTATCTACAAATCCGCCAGACCCAACACCGTCCATGTAACGGACGACTTGATCGTCTCTCGAGATTGCAGCGCATTCGCACAGCTCCCGCAACCAAACCACATTTGTAAGCAAAGATCGTTCTTGGTTGTCGTCATCATTCCAAGTTCCGTTCACTAAAATCACAACATTCTTCATCGTAAATCCCCACAAAAATATCAAAATTAAAAAATGATCTTCGGTAATCCAAAAACCTTACATGATTTTACTCAACCTTCAATAGTTCTGCTCACTCTCTATTCCGCCCACCGCGCCTGCGACAGATGTGCTCGCTTGACGAATTAGTCGTTCAATACAGTTGAGGCAGACGCAGCACTGCGGTATGCAGGCGGCGGGTAACTGCGAACTCCAGCTTTGGGGATTCGCGGCAACAAAAAAGACGTGTCAGGAGAATTATAATGGCAGACGCAGCCACCCACGGTCACGATGACCACGCTCGACCGGGTTTCTTTACGCGTTGGTTCATGTCAACCAACCACAAAGATATCGGTATCCTTTATCTATTCACCGCAGGCCTTCTTGGTTTTGTGTCCGTTTGTTTTACCGTTTTCATGCGGTTGGAACTTATGGAACCTGGTGTTCAACATATGTGTATGGAAGGGGCGTCCTTACTCGCCTCTACGGTTGAAAACTGTACACCGAACGGTCACCTCTGGAACGTTATGATCACAGGCCACGGCATCTTGATGATGTTCTTTGTGGTTATCCCTGCCCTTTTCGGCGGGTTTGGTAACTACTTCATGCCTCTGATGATCGGTGCGCCTGACATGGCGTTTCCTCGGATGAACAACTTGTCTTACTGGATGTATGTTGCAGGTTCCACTTTGGCAGTTCTGTCGGTTGTAATGCCAGGCGGAAATGGTCAAGCAGGCTCTGGCGTTGGTTGGGTGCTTTACGCACCTCTATCGGTCAAAGAAGCAGGCTCCTCGATGGATTTCGCAATCTTCGCGGTTCACGTTTCTGGTGCCTCGTCCATCCTTGGCGCGATCAACATGATCACCACCTTCTTGAACATGCGTGCGCCGGGTATGACCCTGCACAAAGCACCGCTGTTCGCTTGGTCGATCTTCGTCACAGCCTTCTTGATCCTTCTGTCCTTGCCTGTTTTGGCTGGCGCGATCACAATGTTGCTGACAGATCGTAACTTTGGAACAACCTTCTTCGATCCAGCAGGCGGCGGCGATCCAATCTTGTACCAGCACCTGTTATGGTTCTTTGGCCACCCAGAAGTATACATGATCATTGTTCCGGGCTTTGGCATCGTGTCACACGTCATCGCAACTTTCTCGCGCAAACCTATCTTTGGCTACCTGCCAATGGTTTACGCGATGGTTGGTATTGGCGCGCTTGGCTTCGTTGTTTGGGCACACCACATGTACACGGTTGGTATGTCACTGACGCAGCAATCCTACTTTATGCTCGCCACGATGGTGATTGCGGTTCCGACAGGGATCAAAATCTTCTCATGGATCGCAACAATGTGGGGTGGCTCTATCACGCTAAAAACACCGATGCTCTTTGCACTGGGCTTCCTTTTCCTCTTCACCGTTGGTGGGGTAACAGGGATCGTTCTGTCACAGGCTGGTGTGGACCGTGCCTACCACGACACCTACTACGTGGTTGCTCACTTCCACTACGTGATGTCACTGGGCGCTGTGTTCTGTATCTTTGCGGGTGTGTACTATTGGATCGGCAAAATGTCGGGACGTCAGTATCCTGAATGGGCTGGTAAGCTACACTTCTGGATGATGTTCATCGGGGCAAACGTAACCTTCTTCCCACAACACTTCTTGGGTCGCCAAGGTATGCCACGTCGTTACATCGACTATCCCGAGCAGTTCTCGCTTTGGAACGAAGTATCGTCTTACGGTGCATTCCTGTCGTTCGCGTCTTTCGTCTTCTTTATCGGCGTTGTGTTCTACACAATCAAATTCGGTAAAAAGATCGTTGAGAATAACGAGAACTATTGGGGTGAAGGCGCTGATACGCTGGAATGGACTTTGCCGTCCCCTCCACCGGAGCACACGTTCGAAATCCTTCCCACACCTGACATGTGGGATCACCAAAAGCATTAGCTTTAGGTCGAAACAAAATCCAAAGGGCCGCACAAACGTGTGGCCCTTTTTTGTGATCACCCCTCCATATAGGTGCCAAATATGCGGATCGTTTACATCTGGCTTACAGGCCTAATCCTTTTCGCAATTATTGCGATCATGGCCGCATATCTGCTTATGAACCAAGCTGTTGATCGCACCTACCACGATACCTATTACGTGGTCGTCCAATTCAACTTTTTCAAAAGCATGGGCGTTCTTTTCGCAATTTTCACCACTTTCTACTTTGTCATTCACAAATGGACGCCGCGCCATGTGCCTTTTTGGATGGGCGCATCGCAATTCTTTCTGATGTTTGTTGGTGTTCTGATGATAATCCTGCCCCAGCACTTTTTAGGGCGCGACGATATGCCAAGGCGCTACGTCGATGACCCAGATTCTTTCGCCCTTTGGAACCAGATCAGCTCCATCGGTGCAGTGCTGTGTGTTCTGTCCCTCTTTGGGTTCATACTGATTGTTGTTTACCTGATCTTTTGGGGCCGTTCCAAACCACCGCGCGACGACACCTTTGATTAAGGACCGTCCAAACGACATCGAATCAAAGGCAATTTTATTGCCGTCCGCTGCAATGCCCCTATCTTAAACAGATACCAACCGCGCCTAGGAATTATGTCTACACCGCCCCCAATACCAAACGAGGCTCAGCAGGCCTATTACACCGCCACAGATCGCAGTGACGCGCCTGTGTTCAGCACACGCATTGCACCCCATCGCTCGCTTTCCAATAAAGGCTTCTTTGCCACGATCATGTTCACGGCAACTGCGTTCCTGCTGCCTTTGCTGGCGTTCATCGGAACCTATGCCCTGTGGACCCTTCTGCCCTTCGTTGGCGCAGCGGTCGCGGCTCTGTGGTATTTCATCCGTCGCAATGACAAGGACGGGTCACTGTGTGAACACATCACCATTTGGCCTGATCTTATGGCAGTACACCGTGAAAATCCGCGCAGCCCGGGTCAGTTTTGGCACGCAAATCCTTACTGGGTCACGGTTCAAATGCGCGATACAAAAGACTGCCCAAATTATCTTACACTAAAAGGCGCAGGGCGGGAAATCGAGCTAGGCGCATTTCTGACAAGCGAGGGACGCAAGAACCTTTGCCTAGAGCTGCGTGACAAGCTTACTCAAGCGACAAATACAGCGCCTAAATAGGCATGTAGTTGCAGTCTATTAGACTGATAGAGTTTGAACTGCTGGTTTAGCCAGCCAGCAATTCCTTCACGACGCAGCCGGCTTTGCCAAAATCCATTTGGCCCGCGAATTCGCCTTTCAGCGATCCCATAACGCGGCCCATATCACGAATGCTTTCGGCACCCGTTCCCGCAATGGCTTTTTGAACGGCGTCACGCAATTCGTCATCAGTCAGTTGCTTAGGCAAGAACTGTTCGACGACAACGATCTCGCTGCGCTCCTTTTCAGCCAATTCCAAACGGCCACCTTCTTCGTAGATCTTGGCGCTTTCGGTGCGCTGTTTGATCATTTTCGCCAACACCTGCAAGATTTCATCATCGGACACACCGTCATAATTGCCATCGGATCGCGCAGCAATATCCCGGTCTTTGATCGCAGCATTTATCAAACGCAACGTCGTCAAACGCTCTTTTTCTTGATCTCGCATGGCTTGTTTTACCTGCGTATTGATCTCGTCTCGCATATGTTTGCTTCCCCGCCGTTTCGACAATTCGAAGGGACGCTTCTACCCTGAAAATCGCGCAGAGACAACTCTGAACAAAAATCTCAACTTATTGTTTTCAAAAGGAATTACGATTCAGCATTCCCCTTGACCATTTTGTGTCCCCCGCGTAGTTTCGCGCAAATTTGGCTGAAGGAACCTGCTCATGACGTCGCCAGAAACACACGATCATCCAACTGCATGTATTGTTCTTGCTGACGGCAGCACCTTTTACGGACGCGGCTTTGGCGCACCTGGGAAAATCGTTGCAGAACTGTGCTTTAACACGGCAATGACGGGTTATCAGGAAATCATGACTGACCCATCTTACGCGGGTCAGGCGATCACATTTACCTTCCCGCACATCGGTAACACTGGCGTAAACACGCAAGACGACGAAACTGCCGATCCAGTCGCACGCGCTATGATTGTTAAATGGGATCCGACTGAACCGTCAAACTGGCGCAGCCAGGAAACCCTTTCAGCATGGTTATCTCGGCGTGGTCGTGTAGGCGTTGGTGGTGTTGACACACGCCGATTGACTCGCGCTATTCGCGCACAAGGCGCCCCCCACGTTGCGATTGAATATAACCCAGACGGCGTTTTTGATATGCCTGCCCTACTCCAAGAAGCCCGTGATTTTGTCGGCCTCGAGGGATTGGACCTCGCCAAAGATGTCACCTGTGCGCAATCTTACCGCTGGGATGAACAGCGTTGGGCATGGCCAGATGGCTATCCAAAACGCACAGGCGTTGGCAAACGGGTTGTCGCAATTGATTACGGCGCAAAACGCAACATTCTGCGTTGCCTTGCTTCTGCTGGATGCGATGTAACTGTTTTGCCTGCCACGGCAACAGCCGCGGACGTTTTAGCCCACAACCCTCAGGGTATTTTCCTCTCAAATGGTCCCGGCGATCCTGCCGCCACTGGTGAGTATGCTGTTCCAATGATCCAAAGCATTTTGGAAACAACAGATCTACCAGTTTTCGGAATTTGCCTTGGACATCAAATGCTTGCCCTCGCGCTTGGTGGGAAAACGCTCAAGATGAACCACGGTCATCACGGTGCGAACCATCCAGTGAAAGATCATCAGACGGGCAAGGTTGAAATCACCTCGATGAACCATGGCTTCGCTGTCGATGCACAAAGCCTTCCAGAAGGCGTTGAAGAAACGCACACCTCACTGTTTGATGGCTCCAACTGTGGCATCCGCCTAAAAGACCGCCCCGTGTTTTCCGTTCAACACCACCCAGAAGCCAGCCCTGGCCCACAAGACAGCTTTTATCTGTTTGAACGGTTCGCTTCCAATATGGCCTGAGGCCCAATCTGTTAACCATCTGTTAACTATTGCTAATCACAGTGTTACCAAATCTTTTGGGGCACTCATGTCTTTGCGAAATAAAAAAATATCTGCGTTTGCAGAACAGCAAACCGTGTTCAGGGGGAAAACCCCGTCGTTGCAAGATGTGCTAGTTACGCGGGGCGATGTTTCTCCTGATGAGATGTTCAAAGCGGTTGCGCTGCAACAATTTGAAAACACAAAACTTAGCGATCTTTTACAAGGGCTCGGCTACGCAACCGAAGACGTGATCCTACGCGCCGCCTCTGAACAAACCGGGATGCCAATCGTTGACCTGATGATTGATCCTCCAAGTCGGATCATTTCGTCGCTCGTAAATCCAACAATCAGTTTGCGCCATTCCTTTGTTCCGTGGAAATTTATCGACGATGTTCTAGTGGTCGCGGTGTCCAATTCCGAAGATATTCCTGGAATACTTCCCTATATCAATGACTTCGCTGCACGGTTTGAATTTGTGCTTGCGCCCAAATCAGCCATCATTCGCTATCACGAGGTCACGCACCGCTCCAGCTTGTCCAACGCCGCAAACAAATATGTCGACGAAAAACTTAGCTGTCGAAATTGGACAGGCAAGCGACCGCGCCGCCTTGGATTGGCTCTGGTGATAATATGCGCAAGCCTGATCTATTTGGCTCCTGCGCTCTTTTTAAATATGATGTTTATCTGGATATTTATTGCCCTGCTAACCAATGGTATTTTCAAAGCCTCGATGTTGATATCAAGCCGCAAAAACGCCCCAAAAACTCGTGCCTACCAACGACCAAAGAAATTTCCCAAAATGTCAATACTCGTGCCTTTGCTGCGCGAAGAAGACATTGTTGATCGTTTGATAAAGCGCATGGCGCTGCTCGTTTATCCCAAAGAGCTGTTAGAAATCTGTCTGATTTATGAAGAAACAGATGAGGCCACCAAAAACCATCTTGCAACGTGCCGATTGCCCTACTGGATGAAAACAATCGAAGTTCCTTCTGACACCCTGCAAACCAAACCACGTGCGATGAACTATGCGCTCGATTTTTGCAGTGGCGATATCATTGGCGTTTACGATGCAGAGGACGCGCCGGAGCCAAACCAATTGTACCGCATCGCTCAAAGGTTTGAAAACGCAGATGAAAATGTTGCATGTGTGCAGTGCCAACTAGATTATTATAACAGTGCAACCAACTGGATTTCGCGCTGTTTCACAATCGAATATTCCATCCTATTTCGCATCATTCTACCCGCACTGGAGCGGTTCAAGCTGCCGATTCCTCTGGGTGGTACATCCGTCTTTTTCCGTCGCAGTGTTCTTGAAAAACTCGGTCGGTGGGACGCCCAAAACGTAACCGAGGACGCTGATCTTGGCCTACGCTTACACCGCCTTGGCTATCGCTGTCTCTGGAGCGAGGCCACGACTTACGAGGAAGCAAATTTCCGCATTCTGCCTTGGGTCCGTCAAAGATCTCGCTGGCTCAAGGGCTTCTTGCTCACCTGGATGATCCACATGCGCACCCCAATCAAATTGTACCAACAACTCGGATTTCGCGGCTTTCTCGTCTTTCAAATCCAAATGCTGGGCACAGTTTCCTCCTTTGCGGCGGTTCCGATCGTTTTGCCGATGTGGCTTTTTACTGTCGGGGTCAAATTGCCGATGTACGACATGATTAACCCAACCCTGTTTATCACTCTGATTGTTTGTTTTGTTACGACCGAATTGTTCCTACTGATACTTGGTGCATTCGCTGTCAAAACACGCGGCGGTGGGTCTCTTTATGCGTATGTTCCGATGATGTTGCTGTATTGGCCGCTTGGCGCTTTCGCCGCCTACAAAGCAATATGGGAGTTGTTCATGTACCCAACCTATTGGGACAAAACGGAACACGGCATCAATGATCACAAGTATCAGGATGAAATTGACAGGCTTACTTCTTCACCAGACAACAGCGAGAAACCGTACATTCCCTCTGCACCGATGACCATCGGCGGGTGATGCGCGCCGCATAGAATGACCTCACCAGCTTTCACAACTGAACCACGTGATGTGAAGTGATTGGTCACAAAAAGGCACGCCTCTAGCGGGTTTTGGGGCGCAGTTCCTTCACACGAAAAGATCACCTCACCCGCCGCCGTAAATTGTGCGCAGTATTCACCAGCATCCAATGCCGCGATATCAAGAATTGCATTTGATAGAACAATCCCAGCGTTAAAGACGTTGTTCGCAACAAAACTAGGGGCGTGCATCCCTCCGGTGTCGTGGCGTCTATCCAACACCTCAAATGCCATCGAAAACCGTTCTATGTACCTCGATAGCGACGATTTATCCAAAACCATCCCCGCAGGAATGTCTTTTCCAATCACTGCTGCAAATTCAGGCTCCAACGCCAATTGCGCGTAATTTGACAGGCGCAACGTCGCCCCAGACCCAAGCGCCACCTGCCCCAATATTTGTCCAACAATCGGTTCGCCAATACCTGCCATTTCCATCAAGGTAGGCGCATTCATTGCAATTTTCCGTCCACAAATCGCGCCCAGTTTGGAAACCACTTTGTCTTGCAGATCATAAGCTTGCGCCAAATCGCTCAGAACAGGTCGAACGGGCCGCCCAAACAATATATCATCGGCAATATCTTGGGCCAAAGTGTCACTCATTTGCAGATTTCACCCCACCTGCATCTGCTTTCAAGCGGGTTTGAAAGGCAAAGGACAGATGATCCTTTAGCAATTGATCCGCGCTTACAGCATCCCCCTTTTCAATGGACTGAACCAGCGCCAAATGCTCGGCCAACGCCATTTCGCCACGGCCATCAGCCGCAAGCGAAGTTTCTGCCAACAATGCCATCGAGCGATGCACCATTTCCAGCTGTTGCACCAAATAACGGTTACGGCTGGCCAAATGGATTTGCCGATGAAAGCGCCTGTTTGCAATCGACAACGCCCGTGGGTTGCCTAAATACTGACGGTCTTCCTCGACCATATCGTAAAGAACTTGAATCTCTTCGCCCGATGCATGTTTCGCCGCCAATGCCGCCGCCAAACCCTCTAATTCGGCTCGCACTTCGTACAGCTCTGCCATTTGGTTGTGATCCAGAGACGATACAATCAAAGAGCGCCCATCCCGTGTCAACATTGCTTGCGTTTCCAACCGCTGCAAAGCCTCGCGCACAGGAGTTCGTGACACACCAAAACGTTCTGCCAATTCACTTTCGACCAAACGATCACCAGGGCGATACACACCAACGTCAATTGCATTCAAGATCAACCCGTAAGCGTCTTTTGGTTCGCTCTGCATCACTTCATGCCTCCTGTTTTGCGCGGCGTTTTCGGAAAATATCATCCACGCCTGCAAATTCAATTAAATCAAACCCATTGTCCCGCATCAATTCGGGAATTGTCGCATCTTGAGCGTTGTTTTCAATGCTCCAAACCTCAATATCCACTGCATCAAAATCAAAATTCGCCAAAATGCCCGTCTCACCGCCTTCAACATCCAGCGAAAGGAAATCGACCTTCATAATCTTCTCGGCACTCAAAATGTCATTTAGCGTTTTGGTTTCCAACTTGTGGACAACCTCTTTGTGTCGTTTGTCGCCCCGCACCCGTTTCAACAAATCAGGTTCATAACTATCCAAAAAGCCGCTCATTTGTGTGAACCCTTTTGTAACTTCCATAAACTCTAGCGTCCCGGGTTCGCCAGCCGCAGCGTACCCCAAACACGGGCAACGTCGCACGGCTTCCGCTTTGCGCAGTTGTGTAGGCGCTGGTTCAACCAAAACTCCACTCCACCCTCTGAATAGCTCAAAAAATAAGGAATTTGAACCTGTTACCCCGTCATATCCGCCCACATCGACAAACACACCGCCCGTTTTCTGGCCCAGTACATTATCAACAATACGGTCTTGACCCGCTTGCGAATAGTACTGGGCGACCTCCCCACGCAACGGTGCCAATCCATGCAATTCGCGCATGATCGCACCACGTGCACGACTGCGTTCCGATTGTAACTGCGCGCTCAATTCGCGGCCAGCTTCGTCCAACAGCTTGCGGGCCTGCGCTATTTTTTCTGTCGGGGTCATTTGAATTTCCTCAAACATTGGGTGTGATTTCACCCGGTTCCTCACAATTAACGACTTTACGCCGCTGCACAAAGGGATTGCCTGACAAAACGACCAATATTTGTCGAAATGTGGTTTCCCGCGTCACGCCAGCCCTTTACGCTGCCGAAATGAAAAACCAATTCTCACACGTATCAACTTGGGTGTTCGACCTCGACAATACCCTGTATCCGCCCGAATGTGCGCTGTTCGCCCAAATCGAAATCAAAATGACCGATTACGTCATGCGCGAACTTGGCGTAAACAAGGCCCGTGCCAATTATCTACGCGACCACTATTGGCAAACCTACGGCACAACCCTCTCGGGTATGATGCGTGAACATGAAATTGATCCAACCCCGTACCTCTTTGAAGTGCATGATATAAATTTGGATCATGTCCCCCAAGATTTGATCTTACGCGGCCATATTAAATCGCTTCCAGGGCGAAAAATCGTCTACACAAACGGCTCAGAATTCCATGCAGACCGCGTCTTAGAAGCGCGCGGTCTTTCAGGTATCTTTGATGCCATTTACGGGATCGAACACAGCGATTTTCATCCAAAACCATCATCTGAGGCCTATGACGCGATAATCGCACGCGATAAGTTCGCGCCGCAAACAGCCGCGATGTTCGAAGACGATCACCGCAATCTAAAAGTGCCACACACAATTGGAATGCGCACTGTTCTTGTTGGCCCCAAAGTCGAGGGTGACCACATTCATCACCAAACCACCGACCTTACGGCCTTTCTGTCGCAGATTGTTGGCTGACCCTTCCCTTGCCCACTAAATCACCCTACCTCTAAGCAATGGCACGAGAGCATTTTGACATATTTGTAAGCGGTGGGGGCCTAGCGGGGCTCATCGCGGCCTGTTCATTTGCTGCCAAGGGCCTGTCCGTCCTCTGCGTCGATCCAACGCCGCCAATCACATCAAACACTGATCCCAAAGCAGATCGTCGCAGCACCGCGTTCCTACAACCCGCACGCGCCACGCTTCAATCCGCAAATATCTGGCCTCGCTTGGATGCCTACGCCGAGGCGTTACAAATCATGCGTCTTGCCGATGCGGGTGGTATTGAAAACGAAATCCGTTACATCGCTGATTTTGATGCAAGCGATGTATCTGATCACCCCTTCGGCTGGAACTTCCCAAATTGGGTGCTAAAACGCGAAATATTGGCGCAGCTGAACAGCCTAGACAACTCCACATTCCGCGCAGGAGTTGGCACAAAACGGGTTACACCGCGGGGCGCAGAGGCACTCATCGCTTTAACAGACGGCGCACAAATCAGCGCCAACCTGATTATCGCCGCGGATGGACGTAATTCTGCAATCCGCGAAATGGCAGACATTGGCGTGCAAACATGGCGATATGGGCAAAAGGGCATGGTCTTCACCGTCTCTCACCCAATCGCGCACGAAAACGTCTCAACCGAAATTCACAGAACAGGAGGGCCTTTCACATTGGTTCCCCTGCCCGATCACGACGGCTCCCCGCAATCTGCGATTGTCTGGATGGAAACTGGCGCCGAAGCCGCACGCCTCATGGCCCTAACTCAATCCGAATTCGCAACCCAAGCAACCACACGCAGTTGCGGCGTCCTTGGCCCACTCGCGTTGACCAGTGAACGTGCCATCTGGCCGATCATTTCTCAAAAAGCGGATCGCATAACCGCAGAACGCACGGCCCTAATCGCAGAAGCGGCTCATGTAATGCCGCCTATCGGCGCGCAAGGGCTGAACATGTCGCTCGCGGATATTCAAAGCCTTCTGGACTTAATAGACGAGGGCCACCTACTTGGTTCTGAACCCATGCTTACAGCTTACGAAAATGCCCGCAAATCAGATATCGCGTTGCGTATTCACGGCGTCGATTTACTAAATCGCGCCGCCCTTGCAGCGGGCCCAAACTTACGGGCCTTGCGCCTCAAGGGTCTGCAATTTCTGCACGGCTCCACAATGGCCCGCAAACTTGCAATGCGTGCAGGCCTTGGGGTCTGATTACTCTGCCGCTGCGGTTTGAACCGCACCACCGCCCTGAATAGCTGCCAGCAATTCTTCACGCCGCTTTGCAACCGTTTGCACGTTTTGCATCTTCACAGGGCCAAACCCACGCACCTGCATCGGCAATTCCGCCAACGCCAAAACCAAATCTTTGGTCGCGGGTGAAGAAAGCGGCAACACCTCAGCCATGTCACGCTCAAATTCTGAAATCAACGCACGTTCCATCCGCCGTTCCGCAGAATACCCAAACACGTCCAACGGCGTTCCGCGCAGCGCCTTTCCTTTTTGCAGCAGTTTGAACAGGTTCAAAACCCAAGGTCCGAATTTACGTTTTTTTGGTCGACCATCCGCCGTTTTGCCGGGCAACATTGGCGGCGCGAGATGAAACCGCAATGCTTTCACATTCTCGAAATTCTCGGCAACCATGCGTTCAACATTCTGCGCATGCAATCGTGCAACTTCATATTCGTCTTTATATGCCAATAACTTATGATAAGATTTTGCAACCGCTTCGCGCAGCTCTGCGTCTTTCACTTGCTCGACAAAGCTGCGATACCGCGTGGCCAGTTTCGCATTTTGATAGGCCGTTAACTCATCCGCACGATAGCTGATCATTTCCTCAATCGATTTCGGCAATTCAACAATATTAGATCGCATCGAACGCGCCGCATCTTCTGGATACAAAACCGCCCAACGTCCAATTTCAAACGCACGTTTATTACCCTCGACCCCAGCACCATTCAGCGCAATCGCCTGCAAAACCGATTCACGGGACAGCGGGATCAATCCATTTTGCCACGCCGATCCAACAATCAGCATATTGGCATAAATGCTGTCGCCCAGATGAACTCGCGCCAATTCTGTCGCGTTCAAAAACGCCACCGCGTCTTCACCCAGTCGCCCGGTCAGGGACAATTGCATCCGATCACTCGGTAATGCGAACTCAGTGTTTTGGGTAAACTCACCCGTGATAATCTCATGGCTATTACACACAACTTTCGTACGATCTCGCGCCATTAACCCCAGCGTTTTCGCGCCTGCGGTTACGACCAAATCCCCGCCAATAACACTGTCCGCTTCACCCACAGCAACGCGAACCGCGCTGATATCTTCGGGTGATTGTGCAAAACGGCAATGGATGTGAACCGCACCACCCTTTTGGGCTAATCCAGCCATTTCCATCATGCCAGCGCCCTTGCCCTCGACATGCGCGGCCATCGCCAGAACGGCACCAACCGTGACAACACCCGTGCCACCAACGCCTGTAATCACCATGTTATGCGTTCCGTTGATCGCAGGTACCTTGGCTTCGGGCAGGTCAGGCAGAACCATCGCGCTGGCTTCTTGCTTCTTCGGCGTGCCGCCTTCAACGGTCACGAAACTTGGGCAAAACCCATTCACACAGGAAAAATCTTTGTTGCAGCTGGATTGATCAATCTTGCGCTTGCGCCCCAGTTCCGTCTCAAACGGCGTCACAGACACACAGTTTGATTGAACACCACAGTCACCGCAGCCTTCACAAACCGCTGGATTGATGAAAATCCTCTGATCTGGATCAGGAAACAACCCGCGTTTACGGCGCCGGCGCTTTTCTGCTGCACAAGTTTGGGCATAAACAATGGCCGACACACCTTTGATTTTGGTGAAGTTTTCTTGAACGGTTTGCAATTCAGCACGTTCATAGGTCGGTACACTTGATGGAAATTCTGACAGGTCCATGTCTTCTTTTTCATCATAAACCAACGCGATATTTGCAACGCCCATCGCCTTAATCTCAGCTACAATTTTGGCAGCCGACAAATCGCCATCGTTCTGCTGTCCACCCGTCATGGCAACCGCATCATTGAACAGGATTTTATAGGTAATGTTGGTTTTCGCCGCCAACGCTGCGCGAATGGCCTGAACACCCGAATGGTTGTACGTCCCATCGCCAAGGTTTTGGAACATATGCTCGCGTTTTGAAAACAGCGATTCACCAGTCCAATTCGCACCTTCGGCCCCCATGTGGGTGAACCCAATGGTTTCGCGGTCCATCCATTTCGCCATGAAATGACAGCCAATCCCCGCAAAGGCGCGTGATCCTTCTGGAAGTTTTGTCGATGAATTATGCGGGCACCCTGAACAGAACCAAGGCGCGCGAACCGCAACTTCTTCTGCATTGTCCCCCGCCGTGGCCTCGTCCAGTTTAGCCAATGCTTTGGTCGCCTTTTCAGATAAAAATCCTTCTTCGCCCAGTAACATTGCAATCTTTTGCGCTATCGTCACAGGATCCAGCGCACCTTTGACTGTGAAAATTGTTTCCGTTTTGCGTTTGTCGTGTTTCCAGCCAACCACACGCCGCCCATCACGATTATCAAACAGCGCCTCTTTGATCTGCACTTCGATCAGCTTGCGTTTTTCTTCCACCACGATGATCAGATCGAGCCCGTCAGCCCATTCCTCAAGTGATTTCATATCGAGAGGCCAAACCATGGCCACTTTATACGTGGTGATCCCTAACCGCGTGGCCTCGGTATCATCAATGTTCAACAAATCGAGCGCATGCTGTGTATCGAGCCAATTTTTACCCGATGAAACGATCCCGATTTTCGCGCCGGCCTTGCCCGCCATACGTTTATCCAGCTTATTTGAGCGACCAAATGCCTCTGCTGCAAACCGTTTATAATCATGCAAACGCGCCTCTTGCGGAACGCGATCATCTACCGCGCGGATATTGATACCATCCGCTGGCATTTCAAAATCAGTCGGGGTTTTGATCTCCAAACGATCAGGCGCAGTGTTCACAACCGCCGTTGCCTCGATCGTATCCTTCACGCATTTCAACCCAACCCAACAGCCAGAATAGCGGCTTAACGCATAGCCGTAGGCGCCGTAATCCAAGATTTCCTGCACACCCGCAGGTGACAGGATCGGCATCATTGCATCAACAAACGCAAACTCCGATTGATGTAAAACAGTCGAGCTTTCGCCCGTGTGATCATCGCCCATACACGCCAGAACACCGCCAAATTTCGATGTCCCGGCCATATTTGCGTGGCGAAACACGTCGCCAGAACGATCAACGCCCGGGCCTTTGCCGTACCACATGCCAAAGACGCCGTCGAATTTGCCCTCGCCATATAATTCTGCCTGCTGTGCACCCCAAATTGCGGTTGCCGCAAGGTCTTCGTTCAGGCCAGATTGAAAAACCACGTCATGCGCCGTCAGCTGTTTTTCAGCTCGTTGCATCTGCATATCAACCGCGCCAAGTGGCGACCCGCGATACCCGGTGACAAATCCAGACGTATTTAATCCTGCCGCGCGATCCCGCTCTTTTTGCTCCATCATCAATCGAACGAGCGCTTGTGTCCCATTCAACAAAACCGTTTCTTTCGAAAGGTCATAACGATCCGCGAGTGTGATTTCTGGCTTGGACATAACGCCTCCCAACGTGATTGTTACATCAAATATAGGTCACAAATTCTGACCTATCAAGGTAATTCTTCTAACCTGTTTTGATTGCTATTACTGTCCTAAAATCGTAGTAGAATTGCAATTAACATTTGTAGGGGCAGTATTTTGGATTGGGACAAACTACGGATATTTCATTCCGTTGCTGACGCAGGCAGCCTCACGCACGCTGGGGAATCCCTTCATTTGTCACAATCTGCCGTCAGCCGCCAAATTCGCGCGCTCGAAGAAAGCCTCGGGGTAACGCTGTTCCACCGTCATGCCCGTGGATTGATCCTAACCGAGCAAGGCGAGCTGCTTTTTGACGCCACGTCAGACATGAGCAAAAAGCTCGATAACGCAGAAGCCCGCATTCGCGACTCAGAAGACGAAGTCTACGGTGAACTGAAAGTCACCACCACCGTCGGCTTTGGCACGCTCTGGCTCGCGCCCCGAATGGGCCGCCTGTACGATCAATATCCTGACCTGAAAATCGACCTCCTTCTCGAAGAACGTGTCATCGATCTGCCCATGCGCGAAGCAGACGTCGCGATCCGCATGAAAGAGCCGAGCCAAGCCGATTTGGTCCGCCGCCGTTTGATGGATGTGAACATGCGCCTCTATGCGTCCGACACTTATCTTGAAAAACTGTCCATGCCCAAAGATTTTGAAGATTTGCGCAACCACCGCATCATCAGCCAAAGCCTGAATTCACAACAAGTCAGCGCCAGCCTAAACTGGATGCGCCCCCTGCTTTCAGGCGAACACAACTCGCACCTCACGGTAAACAACTACTTTGGTGTACTTCAAGCCGTGCTTTTTGGCGTTGGGATTGGCGTGCTTCCTAGCTATGTGACCGTCGACTTCCCGCAACTCATCCGCGTCCTTCCAGACGAGGAAAGTTCGCAAGTTCCCGTCTATTTAGCCTACCCCGAGGAACTGCGGCATTCAAAAAGAGTGGCGGTGTTCCGTGATTTCGTTCTGGAAGAAATCAAGGCTGACAAGAAATTGTCACAATTTTAGTGATTAAAATTAAAACATAAGGTGATTTTGGTCGCTCAAATCAGCAAGTTATGCGCTCAGCGCATAAACGATATGCGCGCAGTGTGGCGTTTTTACACTTGTTCTTAATGTTTCCGATTTATACCTTGGAGGTGAAGCGAGCGGTTGAGCGTAAGTTCTAGCTCTCTTCACCTCCCTGTTGGACTTCAAGGCCGAGCAATTGCTCGGCCTCTTTTTTTGCCTCACGGCGTTTGGCATCCAAGAACCGCGCATCACTTCCATTTTCAGATAATTCAATCGCCCGCCCATAGGCAAAATCGGCATCCTCAAACTTCCCTGCAGCACGGTAAAACGCGGCCCGTGCCGCGTGATAGGGCTGGTATTGATCCAAATCTGCCGCCAATTCACCGCTCGCGTTCAATGCCGCCTCTGCGCCATTAACAAATGACAGCGCAACACACCAATTCAAGCGAACTACAGCAGATGCGTCATACTGCATCAACGCCCCGTATAAACCCATTATCTCTGCCCAGCCAGTCGCTGCAAAACTCTCAGCCTCGGCATGCACGGCTTGGATCGCGGCTTGAACCTGATACGGGCCAAGTTCATGCCGATTTAGGGCCGTTTTGACACCTTTCAAACCGTTCGAAATCGCTTTTTCATCCCACAATCCTCGATCCTGATCCTCAATTGAAATCATTGTCCCATCAGGCAACGCCCGCGCTGATTTGCGTGCGTGGATCAATGTCATCAACGCGATCAACCCTTCGGTTTCTGCCTGCTTTGGTTTCAACTTATCGACAACTTTGGCTAAATATAGCGCCTCTTCACACAAGTCTTTGCGAATTTGCTGATCTCCACGCGTCGCGGAGTAACCCTCGTTGAAAATTAGATAAATCACCGTCAAAACCGAATTCAATCGCTCTGGCCAGGCATCGGCATCTGGAACCGAAAACGGAATGCCTGATACTTTTATTTTGTGGCGCGCCCGAACCAGGCGTTGCGCCATTGCAGGCTCGCTATCCAAAAACGCCCGCGCAATTTCGCCCGTTGTTAACCCACCAAGCGTGCGCAACGTCAGCGCCACCCGGGTTTTAGAATCGAGCGCTGGGTGACAACAGGTAAAAATCAAACGCAGCCGCTCATCTGGAATCTCCTCTTGGCGTTCGTCTTCTGCGTCTTTTTGATCCAACTTCAAAAGCATCCCGTATTGCTCTGATTTCGCGTCAAAACTCTTTGCTCGTCTAATCCGATCAATCGCTTTGCGCCGCGCCGTTTGTAACAACCAACCCGCTGGATTATGGGGCACACCCGATCGTTCCCAATGCGAGATGGCCGAGGTCAGTGCATCTTGCAAACTGTCCTCGGCCATTTGAAAATCACGTAAGTTCGCGATCAACGCAGAAAGAATGCGGCCATGTTGATCTGCAATGACACCGTTTAAGGCTACCCGCACATCTTCGATAGCCGCCATGTGTTACCCAACATCCATGATTGGGCGCACCTCTACAGTGCCGTTGCGCGCCGTTGGGATCATCGCAGCGTATTTTATCGCTTCGTCTAAATCCTTACACTCCAGCAGGTAATACCCGCCTAAATGCTCTTTTGTTTCTGCGAATGGGCCATCCATCGTTTCCAATTTTCCATCCCGTAACCGCAATGACGTCGCCGCTTCCACAGGTTGCAACGCGTTGCCAGAAACCATCACGCCATCTTTGACGTAGGTTTCCGTCACATCTTTCCATTCTTGCATCATTTCAACAAATGCAGGCGACCCGTATTCAGGTGTAGGCTCGGGTTTAGAATAGATCAGGGCTAGATATTGCATAATATTTCCTTTCAAGGTGGGTTGAGTGTGGTCCATTTTCGAACCGTTTTGCAACAAAAGTTGCGATCTTAGATTAACTGAATTGCGCGATGCCGATCAGAACAACGCTGATAACAATCGAAATATGCGTGCCAAGGTTGCCAATGATACGCAGCGGATGATCGAACCGGTTAAGGTCCATTCCAAACGGTATAAGAATACGCGACGCGACCAACATCGCACCGGCAATATGCACCGCCAAACCGTTGCCGCCAGACATTTCAGCCAGCATCAGAACAATCAGAGCAATGGGTACAAACTCGGCAAAATTCGCGTGAATACGAACTTTCAGCGCCAGATCCATGTCGTCGCCATGCAAAATAGACAAGCCAGCGGCAGAGCGCGCCTTAATGACCCGCATCGTGTAAACAAGAAAAATAACAGCCAAGATAGCTGCATAAAGAGGGGCGATTTGAAGCAACATTTCAATTTCCTTTTTGTTGGTCTCTACTAACAAGACGAACAGCAACGGCCCAAATCGACAAACATTTTCAAAAAAGTTGAAAAAACTTTGAAAAGGCCTGCCTTGTACCCTTTCGCGCCCGCCCCCCATCCAGTAAGAAACCTTCAAAATCACGCTTTAGGGGCTATTTTCATGACCGAACCAGCAATCACCGAAAAACTTATCGCTGATCACGGACTAAAGCCCGATGAATATCAAATGGTGCTCGACATTATTGGTCGCGAGCCGACCTACACGGAATTGGGTATTTTTTCCGCCATGTGGAACGAGCATTGTTCCTACAAATCTTCCAAGAAATGGCTCCGCACGCTACCAACCACGGGTCCGCAGGTCATTTGTGGTCCTGGCGAAAACGCGGGCATCGTCGATATCGGCGATGGCCAGTGCGTTGTTTTCAAAATGGAAAGCCACAACCACCCATCCTACATCGAACCTTACCAAGGTGCGGCCACAGGCGTTGGCGGCATTTTGCGCGACGTGTTCACCATGGGGGCACGCCCAATTGCCGCGATGAATTCACTGTCGTTTGGCGAAATCAGCCACCCAAAAACCAAATCCCTTGTGGCTGGCGTTGTCGAAGGTGTTGGCGGGTACGGCAACTGTTTCGGTGTTCCAACAGTTGGTGGCGAACTCCGCTTCCATGAGGCTTACAACGGCAACTGCCTTGTAAACGCATTCGCAGCTGGCCTCGCAAACACGGATGAAATTTTCTATTCAGCCGCCTCTGGCGTTGGTATGCCAGTCGTTTACCTCGGCGCGAAAACAGGCCGCGACGGTGTTGGAGGCGCAACAATGGCTTCTGCTGAATTTGACGACACCATCGAAGACAAACGCCCAACTGTTCAGGTCGGTGACCCTTTCACCGAAAAACGCCTGATGGAAGCAACGCTCGAGTTGATGCAAACTGGCGCTGTAATTTCCATCCAAGACATGGGCGCCGCTGGCCTTACGTGTTCGGCCGTTGAAATGGGCGACAAAGGCAACCTCGGTGTCCGCCTGAACCTCGAAGACGTGCCAATTCGCGAAACCAGCATGTCGGCCTATGAAATGATGCTGTCTGAATCCCAAGAACGCATGCTTATGGTCTTAAAACCCGAACTTGAAGCAGAAGCAAAGGCCGTGTTCGATAAATGGGACCTCGATTTCGCCATCGTCGGCGAAACCATCGCCGAAGACCGTTTCCTTGTAATGCACAACGGAGAGGTCAAAGCTGACCTACCGCTCAAAGCGCTCTCAGGAACCGCCCCAGAATATGACCGCCCGTGGGTCGAAACACCCGCACGACCTGCCCTGACAGATGCACCGGCTGTGAACGCAGGCGAAGCGCTCCTTGCGCTGCTGTCCTCCCCAAACTACGCCTCGCGCGCTTGGGTTTACGAACAATATGACACCATGGTTATGGCCGACACCGTCAAACGCCCGGGCATGGATGCAGGCGTTGTACGCGTTCACGGCACCCCCAAAGCACTGGCGTTCACATCCGACGTGACACCGCGCTATTGCAAAGCCAACCCATATGAAGGCGGCAAACAAGCCGTCGCCGAGGCATACCGCAATCTTTGCGCAACGGGCGCAAAGCCCCTTGCAACCACAGACAACATGAACTTCGGCAATCCAGAAAAGCCAGAAATCATGGGCCAATTTGTGGGTTGCATCAAAGGCATCGGCGACGCGGTTTCAGCACTTGATATGCCAATCGTGTCAGGCAACGTGTCGCTCTACAACGAAACCGACGGAACGGGTATTTTGCCGACGCCCACAATCGGCGCGGTTGGCCTGATGACCAACCTCGACCAGATGATCGGCACTGCGCCCCACGCAGGTGACACAATCGTCCTTCTCGGTGAAACCACGGGGCACCTCGGTCAATCTGCCCTGCTAAAAGAGCTGTTTAACCGCGAAGACGGCGATGCACCGCACGTTGATCTTAAGGCCGAATGGGCCGCAGGCGAACTCGTGCGCGCGTTACAATCAAACAAAGTAATCACCGCCGCACATGACCTTTCCGATGGCGGCCTCGCGCTTGCCGCAACCGATATGGCCCTTGCAGGAAACACAGGCATCACGTTGAAAGATGGTGATACAGGCTGGTTCTTTGGTGAAGACCAAGCCCGTTATCTGATCGCGACATCCAATCCAGACGCGGTTCTGGCCGCCGCCAAAGCCGCTTGTGTTCCCAGCGAAGTGATTGGAACCGCCACAGGAACCGATATAACATTAGGTGCAACGTCCGTACCGCTCGCCGCACTGCGCGACGCCTTTACAACTGGCCTGCCAAAAGCGGTCGCTTAAGCACGATTAAAGGAATACCAAATGCCCATGACAGCCCCCGAAATCGAAACACTGCTGCGCGAAACGTTCCCAGATGCCGAAATCACCGTCCAAGGAGACGACGGCGTTCACATGGCCGCCCATATTGTTGCGAAAGAATTCATCGGCAAAAACCGCGTCGCCCAACAGCGCATGGTTTACGCGGCGCTCAAAGGTAAAATGGACGGCGCATCAGGCGAATTGCACGCCCTAGCGCTAACCACCAAGGCCCCTGAATGACAGACGCTACGGTCATTGTTTTGTTGTTGGTCTTGATCCCGCTTTTGATACTGACAATTGTGGTCATGGCCCTACGATTACGTGCAAAAGTACGCAATGATATGCGCAAAGGCCGCGCCAAATGAGCTTTCTGTACACTCTTCTGGCTTTCACAGGCGGCATACTGCTTTTACTTGTTCGCTCCAAATTGCGCGAAGAGCGCTGGTTGAAATCCAATCCACATCACACCCAAGAACACGCAATTCACGCCAATACATCCGAATCTGGCCACGCCCACACCTATTATGTGACCAAAGATCCTGACGAATACGCCAAAATATTCGTCCCGAAAGACGCAAAAAACCAATAACTCGCGCTCCAACACCTACCATTGTGTTCTTGCGCTGCCTTGATATATCAACAGACAACGCTGGCCAGAACACGGCCAGATCGCAAAAGGATAAACCGATGACCGATGCAAATGCACAAATTCAAGATACTGTAACCAACAACGACGTTGTTTTGTTCATGAAAGGCACGGCTTCAATGCCTCAATGTGGGTTTTCATCCCGCGTTGCTGGTGTGCTCAACTACATGGGCGTGCAATTTTCTGATGTGAATGTTTTGGCGGATGACGCCGTGCGCCAAGGCATCAAAGATTTCTCTGATTGGCCAACAATTCCGCAACTTTATGTCAAAGGTGAATTCGTCGGTGGCTGCGATATCATCACGGAAATGATGCTTTCAGGCGAACTTGATACGCTTTTCACAGAAAACGGCGTCTCTTATGATAAAGACGCCGCCGAAAAAATTCGCGAAGCTAACTCTTAAATCGCCACTATTTGCGAAGCGTAGAGGCCGGTTTATCCGGCCTTTTTTAATGTTTCAGCAGCATCTTCAACACGGCTCACCATGTCTTTGATTGTCTCAATTGCCGCGTCTCGCTGTTCACTCGTTTTGTTAGCTTCAGCCTGAACTTCCGCCAATTCCGCTTTGATTTCAGCCAATTCGGCTTGGGCGGCGCTCAGTTGCGCTTCAGTTTTCTTTGCCCGCTTTGAGGCACCCGTATCAACCGCGCCGTCTTTGCCGCTTGCTTTCAACTGGTCTTCAAGGCTGGCCGTTTTATCCGCCAGCATCAAACCCGCCATCAACAACATGCGCGTTTCTGGCATACGACCAAGCGCTTCGTTCAGCGCGCCCGCCTCATTATCCAACATCCCAGCAGCCGAGTGCAAAAAGTGCTCCTCGCCCTCACGACACGCAACTTCAAATTCACGTCCACCGATATTTATTTTTACATCAGCCATTTTATGCGCCCTCTACCAGTGGTGTCAGTCGGGCAAGAATGCCGTTCACTTCTTCCAAATCAATGTCCCGCTGTGCTTTGATCTGCTCCAGCTCTGTTACCAATGACGCATTGATCAACTCAGGATCACCCACGTTGTCTTCGTTTGCTTTGCGCAGACTGGTGTTCAGCTTTTTCAAATGTTTGTTGTACTGGCGCGTTTTATCCAATTCTTCTTCACTTGATGCGCGCGCTTTATCCAACGCGTCGATCTGTTTAATCATCGCTGCCCGCTGCGCTTCTGCGCCGTCAGCACCAGATGCAACTTCTTTTTCCAACGCATCAACTCGCTCGCGTGCTTTTTGCAAGGCTTCACTGGCAGATGCTGCCTCGGCTTGCGCCGCTTTCGCCACATCGCTGGCCGTGTTTGCTGTTTTTTCAGCCGCCGCCAAGTTTTTAGCTAGTTTTTCGGTTTCTGCTGCGTTGCCATCGCCCCCAGAAGCCCCTTCGATAATTTCAAGCGCAGCGTCAAACCGTGCCTGCATTTTTGGAAATTGTGTCATCGTTTCACCCACTGCTCGTCCGTCCAGGCACCAAGTGCCGCATTCGAATCAATTTTCTTTCCCCAATATGACCATTTTCTTACTGGAAAAACAATTCACTGCAAAAGAAAGCTGAAGTAAACGGCTTTCCTCCGCTTGACCCCCTAATCTGAGTTGCTATCACAGACCCACAAAACACCATGCACATCACCCCAAGAAAGGGCTTTTCGTGGATATTTCTGAGTTGAAAACAAAACACCCCGAACACTGGAAAAACGCCGCCGCACTGCGGATTTTGGCCGCAGACGCCGTACACGCCGCTGCTTCTGGCCACCAAGGCATGCCAATTGGTATGGCAGATGTTGCCACTGTCTTGTTTGGCAAACATCTAAAGTTTGACGCTGCAAATCCAGATTGGCCAGATCGTGACCGGTTCGTTTTGTCTGCGGGTCACGGCTCCATGCTCATCTACGGCCTGTTGCACCTTACAGGTTACGAAGACATGACAATGGATGAAATCCGCAACTTCCGCCAATGGGGCGCGAAAACTGCAGGCCATCCTGAATACGGCCACGCCAAAGGTATCGAAACAACAACAGGTCCCCTTGGACAAGGCATCGCAAACGCGGTTGGCATGGCGATGGCTGAACAATCCATGATGGGACGCTATTCCAAAAAAGCTGTCGATCACTACACCTACGTTATCGCAGGCGACGGTTGCCTGATGGAAGGCGTCAGCCACGAGGCAATCGGCCTTGCTGGCAAACAGAAACTCGGAAAATTGATCGTGCTTTGGGATGACAATAACATCTCCATCGACGGCGAAATCAGCATTTCCGACGTGACCGACCAACAAAAACGCTTCAAGGCGGCAGGTTGGTCTGTGTTCGAAGTTGACGGCCACAACCCAGATGAAATCGACGAAGCAATCACTTTGGCGAAAAAGACCAATACCCCATCGATGATTGCTTGCAAAACCACCATCGCAGTTGGCGTTGAAGGCGTTGCTAACACCAACAAAGGCCACGGTTACGCGATCAAAGACGATCAGCTGGCCCAAATGCGTAAATATTACGATTGGCCCTACCCAGCCTTTGAAATCCCTGCCGATGTGAAATCGTCTTGGAAAGCAATCGGCGCACGCGGCGCTGCGGATCGTGAAGCATGGGAAGAGCGCATGGCAGGTTTGTCAGAAAACCGCCAAGCAGATTTCCACCGCGTAATGGCGGGTGATCCCCACAAACGTCTGTCTGCCGTGATTAAACAGCTGAAACGCAAAGTTTCCGAAGAGCAGCCGAACAAAGCGACCCGCGCATCCAGCCAAATGGCGCTTGAAGTGATCAATCCGATCATGAAGGAAACCATGGGCGGTTCAGCCGATCTTACGGGTTCTAACAACACCCTGACCGAAGGTTTGGGCTGGTTTGACGACGACAATCGCAAAGGCCGCCACATCGCCTACGGCATCCGCGAACACGGAATGGCATCTGCGATGAACGGCATGGCGTTGCACGGCGGCGTGCGCCCTTATGGGGGCACGTTCATGTGTTTCACCGATTATGCGCGTCCTGCAATGCGTTTGGCCGCGCTGATGAAAATCCCAACGGTTTTCGTGATGACCCACGATTCAATTGGCTTGGGCGAAGACGGTCCGACCCACCAACCTGTGGAACATCTGGCGATTTCGCGCGCAACGCCAAACACTTGGGTGTTCCGCCCCTGTGATACCGTGGAAACAGCCGAAGCATGGGAACTTGCCATGACGACGAAAGAAACGCCGTCTGTTTTGTCCCTAACCCGCCAAGGCCTGCCAACAGTTCGCACGCATCACACGAATAAGAACCTGACCGCCCAAGGCGCTTACGTTCTGGCCGATGCCGAAGGCAAACGCCAAGCGATCATCATGGCAACTGGCTCCGAAGTTGAAATCGCGCTCCAAGCCCGTGAAAAACTGCAAGCCATCGGCATCGGCACCCGCGTTGTCTCCATGCCTTGCTGGGAGCTGTTTGAAGCACAAGACGAAAGCTATCGTCGCAAAGTCCTTCCAGGTGGCCCAGTACGCGTTGCCGTAGAAGCAGCCGTGCGCATGGGCTGGGACAAATGGCTGACTGGCGAACGCGGCAAAGCGCAAAAAGCCGATTTTGTTGGCATGGACAGCTTTGGTGCCTCTGCACCAGCAGAAGAGTTGTATGCGAACTTTGGCATCACCGCAGATGCCGTGGCAGAGCGGGTTAAAAACCTGCTGTAAGCCGCGCTTTATCGTTAACATGTAGCTTTAACGATAACATTTACCGTTTCCATAACGCCCGATGGTTTCCATTCGGGCGTTATGTGTTTACGCGAGGCGTTAAAGCAGGCTCGCACCAGAACTGCGTCTGCACTTTAAATGTTTTGAGGAGAGTATCATGGCTATCAAAGTTGCCATCAACGGATTTGGCCGCATTGGTCGCTGCACCCTTGCCCACATCATCGAAAGCAATCGCGACGATATCGAAGTGGTTGCAATCAACGCCACTGGCCCGCTCGAAACAACGGCTCACCTTTTGAAATACGATAGCGTGCATGGCCGCTTCCCAGGTAAAATAACCCTTGGTGCAGACAGCATGAACGTCGGCAAAGGCGACATGCGTATGTTTTCCACCTACGATCCCTACGAACTGGATTGGACAGGCGTTGATCTGGTTCTTGAATGTACTGGTAAATTTAACAACCGCTCCGCTGCATCTGTCCACTTGGATCGTGGCGCGAAACGTGTTTTGAACTCTGCCCCTGCTAAAGGTGCTGACAAAACAATTGTTTACGGCGTGAACCATGATGATCTTACAGCTAACGACGTGATCGTTTCCAACGCATCCTGCACAACAAACTGCTTGGCCCCTGTCGCCAAAGTCCTCAACGATTCCGTCGGTATCGAAAAAGGCTTCATGACCACAATCCACAGCTACACTGGTGATCAACCAACACTCGATCGGCGCCACAAAGACCTGTACCGCGCCCGCGCCGCCGCAATGTCATTGATCCCGACAACAACAGGTGCCGCCAAGGCGGTTGGTTTGGTCCTACCAGAACTCGAAGGCAAACTTGATGGCTCCGCGATCCGCGTACCAACGCCAAATGTGTCCGCTGTTGACCTAAACTTCATCTCTTCACGTGATACGACTGTAGAAGAAATCAACGCCGCGATGAAAGCAGCCGCAGACGGGCCGATGAAAGGCATCCTTGAATATGTCGATGAACCAACCGTTTCCATCGATTACAATCACGACAGCCATTCCTCTAACTTTGCATCCTTGCAAACCACTGTGATGGGCGGCAACCTTGTTCGCATCCTGTCCTGGTACGATAACGAGTGGGGTTTTTCTTGCCGTATGGCCGACACAGCGGTAGCAATGGGCAAACTCATCTAATGGGCACTTTGCCCGTCATCAACGCGGGCAGCACTTTTAATGAATAACTCCGTCGCCGTGATAATTGGTCTTTGCCTTTTGGGATTGATCGCCTTTGATTGGCGCGTAAATGATGCTGAATACATTGTCTTATGGGGCAAACAACTGCTCCGTTTGATCGACTGGATTGCCTTCTGGCGCTAGGAAAACACATGACTTGGAAAACGCTCGACGCGATGGATCTGGCTGGAAAACGCGTTTTGACGCGCGTTGATATCAACGTCCCGATGAAAGATGGCGCAATCACTGACGCCACGCGTATCGAACGTATTGTGCCCACTATCGCAGAAATTGTCGCTAAAGGCGGCTCGCCGATCCTTCTGGCGCATTTTGGTCGCCCCAAGGGGCAAGTCGTCCCTGAGCTCTCGCTTAAACAACTGGTTCCCGCCCTGTCCCAACACTTTGGCCAAGACGTGATCTTTGTGGAACGCCCGTCCCGTGATTTCATTGATACCCAGCCCGCAAACGCGATCATCCTCGTGGAAAACACCCGCTTTTCCGCAATGGAAGAAGCAAACGATCCAAAAATGGCGCAATTCCTTGCGACATTGGGCGATATTTACTGCAACGATGCGTTTTCCGCCGCGCACCGTGCCCATGCCTCTACTGCTGGCGTTGCCGCGCACCTGCCATCGTGTGCAGGTCGTTTGATGCAAGCCGAGCTGACCGCGCTCGAAGCAGCACTTTCCCACCCAGAACATCCCGTTGTGGCCGTGGTCGGTGGCGCCAAAGTTTCAACAAAAATCGAACTCCTCGCCAACCTCATCCCGAAAGTCGATCAAATCATCATCGGCGGCGGCATGGCCAACACGTTCCTCGCGGCCCAAGGCCATAACGTCGGCAAATCCCTATGTGAACACGACCTGCTGGATTTAGCCCGCGAAATCATCGCCCAAGCCATCGCAGGCAAATGCGCCCTGATCCTGCCGAAAGACGTGGTCAGCGCCACCGAATTTGCCGCCAATGCACCACACACAATCCACGCCGCGTCTGCCTGTCCATCCGATATGATGATCCTTGATGCTGGCCCCCAAAGCGTTGAACAGATCAAATCCATCTTAGACGACGCCAAAACACTGGTTTGGAACGGCCCGCTTGGCGCGTTCGAAATCGAACCTTTCAACATGGCCACAGATGCCGCCGCGCTCTATGCCGCAACGCTCTCAAAAGCAGGCAAACTGCGATCCGTTGCTGGGGGCGGCGACACAGTTGCAGCACTCAATATCTCGGGCGCTGCCGATGATTTCACTTATATTTCCACCGCTGGCGGAGCCTTTCTTGAATGGCTCGAAGGCAAAACGCTTCCAGGCGTCGCCGCACTCGAAGCCAGCGCATAACTTGACACATCTTTAGAACGGACACCCAATGACAAACGCCGCGCAAACCAAACAAATGCAATCTGGTCCGGGCTTTATCGCCGCTCTTGATCAAAGTGGCGGCTCAACGCCCAAAGCCCTCGGTCTGTACGGTGTGTCCGAAACAGCTTACGCCAATGACGGTGAAATGTTCGATCTGATCCACGGAATGCGGGCCCGCATCGCCCAAGCGCCTGCTTTCACGGGTGAAAAAGTTATCGGCGCGATCTTGTTTGAAATGACAATGGACCGCCTGATTGATGGGAAGCCCTCTGCAACCTATCTGTGGGAAGACCGAAACGTGGTTCCGTTTCTGAAGGTCGACAAAGGGCTGGAAGACGGCGCAAACGGCGTGAAACTCATGAAACCAATGCCTGATCTTGATGCGCTTTTGATCCGCGCCAAGGCCGCAGGCATTTTCGGCACCAAGATGCGCTCCGTCATTGATGCGGCCAACGCAGATGGCATCAACGCCATTGTTGCACAACAATTCGAAGTGGGCGCGCAAATCTATGGTCACGGCCTGATGCCAATCATTGAGCCCGAAGTGAACATCACCATTGTAGACAAGATACAGGCCGAGGAATTGCTTCTCGCTGCTCTTACCCGCCACCTTGATACCCTGCCCGCTGGTCAACAAGTTATGTTAAAACTGACCCTGCCCGAAAAAACCAATCTCTATAAATCGCTGGTTGATCACCCCTCGGTTATGCGTGTTGTCGCCCTTTCTGGTGGCTATGATCGTGGTGAAGCAAATGATCGTTTGTCCAAAAACACAGGCGTGATCGCCAGCTTTAGCCGGGCTCTGACCGAAGGCCTCTCTGCAGGCCAATCAGACGATGAATTCAACGCAACCATCGGCGCCACAATCAACAGCATCGCCGCTGCATCCAACGCTGGATAAGAGCGAATCAAAAAAGATCTTAAGTGATTCGTTTTAGGGATTCACAAAACGAATCACTTGGTGTACACCTTGTCATAACCCGTCGCTAGAACGGGTATGAGGTAAGAGCATCGTGTTACAGCAAGGAAAAACTGGGTCGGCAATTGGATCTGTGATGTTATTCATCACGGCTTTCGGCCTTACTGCTTACTTTGTGTTTGCCGCAGTCCAAGGTGATTTTGGTCACTTCCGCCGTGTACAAATCGAAGCTGATGAACAAGCTTTGAAAGTGCAGTTGGCACAACTCCATGCAGATCGAGCAACGCTACAAAACAAGACCCGACGTCTTTCAGATACCTATTTGGATCTGGATCTTCTTGATGAACGGGCCCGCAAAGTACTCGGCATGGCAAGAGGGGATGAGATACTCATCCAATAAACCCGAACGATTTCTAAGGTGCAAAAATTCTGGCCGTTGTCCCAAGCAACGGCCTTTTTGCTGTCCAATTTGCAAATTTGGCATCTTCAAGTATATTTAAAAACAATACGAATATTTTATTGAACTTTGTAAGGACTCCTAAAATGAATCCTAATCCTCGATCAAATATCATTCCCCTATTGGTTATCGCCCTGTTTTTCGGACTGTTTGTGGCCCTTGGCACGCCCATCGCAGCCGATCCCGACGGTGACTTACCCAACCCCACAAAGAAATCCCCTTTTGATCCAAGCAATAAGATCAAACTCCTGAACTATGAATTGAACGGATGTCTTGGCAAAACCGATAAGCTGGAACAAAAGATTAAAAGCCTAAACAAAGCCATAAAAAGCGATGAGCAAAGTGTTGAGCAGTCCGCAACCCGTGAAGCTGATAAGAAAGCAAGGCGGGACAATGAGATCGCGTTCGTCAAGAATGGCCGTAAGATTTTGAAGAAAGGTGTTGATGCAGACGGGAACCCGCTCGGCAATGAACAACGCGCAAAACTTGAAAATCGGGTAATCCTTTCGGACAATTACGGGGACAAATTGCAAAACGAATACGAAGAGGCGCGTGCTGATGCCAAAATCGCCAAAAAGCGGCTACGCGCGACCAAATCTGAACACAAACGAGCACGACGTGAACACGGTGTCACTTTGGGGAAATACGATGCCCTGAAACGAAAAATTGCCAAAGCCAAAGAAGTGTGACGGCCTGAATTTGGCGTAAAGGTCTGATTTAACGGGCCAATACAGTAACACAAAAAAACAAGTGCACTTTCTGACGGGGTGCTCTATAATATAGTTTAATATTAAACTATATTGGAGCCCTGCCCCATGGCCACCGCGAAAAAGGCAAAGACGCCGAACGTTTCCGCCGAAGAGTTGATGACCCACTACCGCGAGATGTTGATGATCCGCAGGTTTGAAGAAAAAGCTGGGCAGTTATACGGCATGGGTTTGATCGGCGGGTTTTGCCACCTTTACATCGGCCAAGAAGCCGTCGTTGTCGGGCTAGAGGCTGCTGCCAAAGAAGGCGACCAGCGGGTCACGTCATACCGCGACCACGGCCACATGCTGGCCTGTGGCATGGATCCGAAGGGCGTCATGGCCGAATTGACGGGCCGCGAAGGCGGCTACTCAAAGGGCAAAGGCGGCTCCATGCACATGTTCTCTAAAGAGAAAAACTTTTACGGAGGCCACGGCATTGTTGCCGCTCAAGTCCCCCTCGGCGCGGGCCTCGCATTTGCCAACAAATACCGTGGCAATGACAACGTCTCATTCGCCTATTTCGGCGATGGCGCGGCCAACCAAGGCCAAGTCTACGAAACCTTCAACATGGCGAGCCTGTGGCAACTGCCCTGCATTTTCGTCATCGAAAACAACCAATACGCCATGGGCACCTCCCTGCAACGCGGCTCCTCCACGCCAGAACTGTACACCCGCGGCGCCGCTTTTGGCATCCCTGGCGAAGCCGTGGATGGTATGGATGTTCTAGCCGTGAAAGAAGCAGGTGAACGCGCCGTGGCCCATTGTCGCGACGGCAAAGGCCCCTACATTTTGGAAATGAAAACCTACCGCTACCGTGGGCATTCCATGTCGGACCCTGCAAAGTACCGCACCCGCGAAGAGGTCCAGAAAATGAAAGCCGAACGCGATCCAATTGATCACATCCGCGACATGCTGGTCTCTGGCAAACATTCCACTGAGGACGAGTTGAAGGCCATCGACAAAGAGGTGAAGAAAATCGTCTCTGAAGCCGCTGACTTTGCTTCTGAATCCCCAGAGCCCGCGCTAAGCGAACTCTACACTGACATTTACGCGTAAGGATCAAAAACATGGCAATTCAAATACTTATGCCCGCCCTTTCGCCGACAATGGAAGAAGGCACGCTTGCAAAATGGCTCGTCAAAGAAGGCGACACCGTTCAAAGCGGTGACATCATGGCCGAAATCGAAACTGACAAAGCCACGATGGAATTCGAAGCGGTCGATGAAGGCGTGATCGGCAAAATCTTGATCGCTGAGGGCACTGAAGGCGTGAAAGTAAACACCGCCATCGCAACCTTGCTGGAAGACGGCGAAGACGCCTCTGCTGCAGAGGTGGCCCCTGTTGCATCTGCACAATCCGCTGAACCTGCCCCAACAGCCCCTGCAAAAGCAGCCGCGCCCGTTTCGGAAGCACCTCCGATGGAAGACGTCCCAGAAGGCACAACCTTCAAAAAACAAACCGTCCGCGAAGCAATCCGCGATGGCATGTCCGAAGAAATGCGCGCCTCTGATGATGTTTTCCTAATGGGCGAAGAAGTCGCCGAATACCAAGGCGCTTACAAAATCTCCCAAGGCATGCTCGATGAATTTGGCCCCCGCCGTGTGATCGACACACCGATCACCGAACACGGGTTTGCAGGTATCGCGGTCGGCGCATCCTTCGCGGGCCTACGCCCGATTGTCGAATTCATGACCTTCAACTTTGCGATGCAAGCAATTGACCAAATTCTCAACTCTGCCGCTAAAACCCTGTACATGTCTGGCGGCCAAATGGGTGCGCCGATGGTGTTCCGTGGTCCAAACGGTGCAGCGGCGCGCGTTGGTGCACAACACTCCCAGGACTACGCCTCGTGGTACGCGCAAATTCCCGGCCTAAAGGTGGTGATGCCCCACACCGCCGCCGATTACAAAGGCCTGATGAAATCCGCGATCCGTGACCCTAACCCCGTAATCTTTTTGGAAAACGAAATCCTGTACGGTACATCGGGCGATGTTCCTGAACTCGATGATTTCACCGTTCCAATCGGCAAAGCAAAAATCGCCCGTGTAGGCGACGATGTCACAATCGTTTCCTTTGGCATCGGGATGAAATACGCGCTTGAGGCCGCAGACGCCCTTGCCTCTGAAGGCATCAGCGCCGAAGTCGTCGATCTGCGCTCCTTGCGCCCAATGGACACCGAAACCGTTATCAAATCAGTGCAAAAAACCAACCGCTGCGTCACGGTCGAGGAAGGTTACCCCGTCTGTTCGATCGGCAGCCAAATCTCGTCGGTTCTGATGCAACAAGCCTTTGATTACCTCGACGCGCCCGTGATTAACTGCACAGGCAAAGACGTTCCGATGCCATACGCGGCAAACCTAGAACGTCACGCGCTTATCACAACGGCCGAAGTTATCGACGCCGTTAAATCCGTAACCTACCGCTAGGAGACAGCGAAATGGCTATCCAAATACTTATGCCCGCCCTGTCCCCCACAATGCAGGAAGGCACGCTCGCAAAATGGCTCGTCAAAGAAGGCGACACCGTTGAAAGCGGCGATCTTTTGGCTGAAATCGAAACTGACAAAGCCACAATGGAATTCGAAGCGGTCGATGAAGGCGTCATCGGTAAAATCCTGATCGCAGAAGGCACTGAAGGCGTAATAGTGAACACCGCCATCTGCATTCTTCTGGAAGACGGCGAAGACGCCTCTGCCGCAGATGCAGCCCCAGCGGCCAAGCCCGAATCCTCAAAGACTGAGGCAGCACCAGCGGAAACACCCGCCCCCACCTCTCCTGCCCCAGCAGCCCCGCAAAAAGACGGCGATCGCATTTTTGCTTCACCACTCGCGCGACGGATTGCTGGCCAAAAAGGCCTCGACCTTTCTGCCCTTACTGGTTCTGGTCCACGTGGACGCATCGTTAAAGCAGATGTTGAAAATGCTGATCCAGCTGCAAAATCTGCTGCTGCCGCATTAACTGCACCAACAGCTCCTGCCCTTGCCACATCTGCCGACAGTGAAACCGTCAAAAAGATGTACACAGATCGCGAATACGAGGAAATCTCGCTCAACGGCATGCGCAAAATCATCGCGTCGCGCCTGACCGAAGCAAAACAAACCATCCCGCATTTCTACTTGCGTCGTTCCATTACCCTCGACGCATTGTTGAAAACACGCGGTGAGATTAACTCAGGCCTCGCGGACAGCGGCGTGAAAATCTCGGTGAACGATTTCATCATCAAAGCCAGCGCCAAAGCCCTGCAAGACGTACCCGGTTGTAACGCCGTCTGGGCTGGTGATCGTTTGCTGCAAATGAAAGCGTCAGATGTTGCCGTGGCCGTGGCAATCGACGGTGGCTTGTTCACACCTGTAATTCAAGACGCTGAAATCAAACCGCTTTCTGTCATTTCAACCGAAATGAAAGACCTCGCGACCCGTGCCAAAGAGCGCAAACTTGCGCCCCATGAATATCAGGGGGGCAGCTTTGCGATTTCCAACCTTGGAATGTTTGGGATAGAAAACTTCGATGCTGTGATTAATCCACCCCACGGCTCGATCCTTGCGGTTGGCGCGGGCCAGAAACAGCCCATCGTCAACAGCGATGGTGCACTCGCAGCCGCCACAATGATGTCTGTGACCCTCTCCGTTGATCATCGCGTCATCGACGGTGCCCTTGGTGCTCAATTCCTCGCGGCTCTGGCAGGTTACATCGAAAAACCAATGTCGATGCTGGTCTAATTGCTGGTTTCTTTTGACGGTAAATACTCAAAGAAAAGGGCGCTGATATTTCAGAGCCCTTTTTCAATTCAAAAAATCTGCTGGCCTATTCAATCAAAGACAACGCCACAAACCGTGGTGCACCATCGCGGCGAACCAACAACAACACCGATTTACGACCAGCTTCTTTTGCTGCTTTCAATGCCTCTGCCACTTCATTTGGAGCGGACACAGGTTTTTGCCCAACCTCAGAAATCAGATCACCCGAGCGCATGCCCTTGGTAAACGCATCAGAACCTTCATCCACCGTCAACACGGCCACACCTTTGATTGACGCATCAAGGCCAAGCTGGGCGCGCACCTCTTCGCTTAACGCGGTCAAACGCATGCCCATTGCTTTTTCATCGCTTGTGTCTGGTTTGGCAACTGCAGGCACCACGCGACTGCGCTCTGCATCCTCACGACGACCTAATACAACCTCGAGTGTCTGTGTGCTTCCATCACGAAACACGATCACACCAACGGCTTTGCCCACGGCTGCATTACCAACAGCGCGCACCAATCCGCGTGTATCTTCAACCTCGCGACCATCAAAATTCAGGATCACATCACCAGCCAAAATACCAGCTTCCCTGCCAGGGCCCTCAGGAACATTGCTAACCAACGCCCCTTTGACAGAATCCAGACCAACGGCATTTGCGATATCTTCATCTACATCTTGGATTTGAACACCCAACCAACCACGGCGCGTTTCACCAAATTCTTTCAACTGGTCCACAACCTTGGTCACAACATTCGATGACATCGAAAACCCCAAACCAATGGAGCCGCCAGTGGGTGAAATAATCGCCGTATTCACGCCAATAACATCGCCGTCCATATTGAACAGTGGCCCACCTGAGTTGCCTTTGTTGATCGCCGCATCCGTCTGAATGTAATCATCGTATGTTCCACGAAGAGAGCGTTCCCGCGCCGAAATAATACCAGCCGAAACTGAGAACCCCTGCCCGAGCGGGTTACCAATCGCAAGAACCCAATCGCCAACACGCGACACATTGCTGTCGCCAAAACCAACGAAGGGCAACGGGCGATCGGCATCTACTTTCAACAACGCGATGTCTGTTTTTGCATCTGTGCCGATCAATTTAGCGTCCAACAACGGGCCACCTTCAAACAGTTCAATCTGGATTTCATCTGCGCCATCAATCACGTGATTGTTGGTCACGATGAAACCATCCGCTGAAATAATGAACCCGGACCCCAATGCCGATGCACGGCGCTGGTTGGTGTTGTTATTCTGCCCTTCGGGGCCAAACAAATCTGGAAACAACTCCTCCAACGGAGAACCCTGAGGCGCACGAGGCATCGCTGGGGCTTCTCGCCCTGCCACTACTGTGCTTGTGGTAATGTTCACCACGGCAGGGCTGAGGCGTTCGGCCAAATCCGCGAAACTGTCAGGGGCGCCACGCGCTGCAGCAGAAATTGCCTGCAACATAATCATGGCAAGTGTCACAAAAACTCCAGTTGCATAACCCATGGCCCGCCGTGAGCTCAAAGCGCGTGTCGCTGTCATCGTTTTCAATTTAGTCTCTCCTCAAGATACTGCTAGACTGTTGGGACTGGTACGCAGGGTGCGCAAATGTCCGTCCCTCTTATTTTGTGTCACCACGGCAACATTGCAATGAATTCCGTTGCAACAAAAGGTGAAAATAACGTGATCAATTTGTGAGCCATTAAGCGCTGTTTCGCTCAAACACATTAATTTGAGGTTCATTTACTTAAAGTTTTATAGGTCAAACGATCAAAAAGATCGCGACACCCAGACGATCAAAACCCCAAAAGCAACAACACCCAACCCAATATTGCGGCGTTTTTGTTCCGGGATTTCGCTCAGCGCCTTTAGCAGATCGTCAAACCGTAAAGGGACCAGTGCAAGCACCAGTCCCTCAATTACGGCCACAAGGCCGAGAGCTAATATCAGCTCTTTCATTCGCGACCAGTGTCTGACTTCAAGAAGTCAAAGAACTCACTGTCAGGCGAAATCACCAGCGTCGAGTTAGAGCCCTTCAAAGCAGTTTCATACGCCGCAAGCGAGCGATAAAAAGCGAAGAACTCAGGGTCACGACCAAAGGCTTGCGCAAAGATTGCGTTTCGTTCCGCATCTGCTTCACCTCGGATAATATCCGAGTTTTTCTGCGCTTCGGACACAGTTTCCACGACTGTACGATCTGCTTGGGCACGAACCCGCTGCGCAGCCTCGTTACCACGGGCAATCTCGTCGGCCGCTTCACGTTCACGCTCTGCACGCATCCGCTCGAATGTAGCCTTAAGGTTTTGCTCTGGAAGATCGGCGCGCTTGATCCGCACGTCGATGATTTCCACACCCAACCCGCTGGCTTCTGTGCGGGCCAAATCACGGATTTGGTTCATCAGTGCAACACGATCAGCAGACAAAACTGCCCCCGACGTCACACCGCCCAAAACACCACGCAACTGCGCATTTAGGATACGTTCCAAACGCGAACGCGCACCATTCACACCAGACGCGCCAACCGCGCGACGGAACTGTTTGGCATCTGAAATCCGCCACCGCGCGAAGGCATCCACAACCAAACGACGATCATCCGCAGGGGTGACCTCCAGAGGCTGCGTATCCAATGCAAGGATACGATCATCGTATTTCACGATTTCGTGGAACAGCGGTATTTTGAAATACAGCCCAGGCTCTTCGATCTCAGCCGTGACCTCACCAAACCACAAACGCAGTGCCTTTTCACGCTCATCAACGATGTAAAACGCGCTGAATGCTATGATAAGGGCAACACCCAAAACTGGGATAAGAAGTTGAATACGCTTCATTAGTTTGACCCCGCACGATTTTTGTTCAGCTCATTGAGCGGCAGATAAGGCACAACGCCCTGCCCGCCCGCGCTCTCGTCGATGATGATTTTCTCAACACCGCCCAAAACACGCTCCATTGTTTCAAGGTATAGACGTTTGCGTGTCACTTCGGATGCTTTCGCATACTCGTCGTAAACTGCGATGAAACGGCTTGCTTCACCTTGAGCTTGGTTCACTTGCTGTGCACGATAGCCTTCGGCTTGCTCTAACAATTGTGCCGCTTGACCACGAGCTGCCGCCAATTTTTGGTTGGCATATTTGTCAGCCTGCTTTTCCAACGTGTCACGTGTTTGTTCTGCTGCTTGTACTTCGCGGAAAGCGTCAATCACCTCTTCAGGTGGATCGGCCTTGTCAAAGTTTACACGCACAACATTCATGCCGCTGTCATAGCTATCCAGCGTTAATTGAATCAATTCACCCAACTCTTGGCTAATCGCTTCGCGATCACGGTTCAAAATTGGCGCAAGGTTTGAGCGCGCAATAATTTCCCGCATCGCAGATTCAGAAACCGCACGAATGGTGTCTGTTGGCTCTGCCAGATTAAACAAGAATTTTTGCAAATCATTGATGTTCCAGACAACTTGGAAATCAATGTCGACGATGTTCTCGTCGCCCGTCAGCATCAAGCCACTGTCCAAACGCGATCCACGGCCCACACCAATGTCTTCGGTGTTTTCCCGCGTCACACCGCGAATTTCTTTGGTCACAATCGGCCAAGGTGCAAAGTTAAGGCCCTCATCCCCTGTGGAGGAATATTTACCGAATAACAACTCAACAGATTGCTCTGATGTATCCACGCGGTAAAAACTGGCAAAGGCCCACAACACAACCAAACCAGCAAGCGCCAGCCCAACCATACCACGGCTAATACCAAGGGGGGGCAAACCGCCCCCGCCTGAACCGCCTGGTCGACCACCGCCGCCCTTGCCGCCCATCAATACGCGCAGTTGCTCTTGGCCTTTGCGTACAATCTCGTCGATCTCGGGCATTTGGCCCTGATTTCCACCTTTAGGGCGACGATCATCGTCACCGCGTTTTTTGTCGTCGTCGTCGCCGCGGTTTCCACCGCCGCCGCCCCAAGGACCACCAGAATTATTACCTGCCATTTTAAACAGCATCCTTTCGTAACGTGTTCAAGCCACTAGTCTCCTAGTTGGCTGTGTTTGTCAAAAAATCAAGTCGTCCGCGCCTAACGTGTCGGCGTGGACATCGTCACCAATTCTTCCGCCGCCGTTGGGTGAACCGCGACAGTTCGATCAAAATCTTCTTTTGTTGCGCCCATTTTCACCGCAACCCCCGCCAATTGGATCATTTCACCCGCGCCGTGGCCCACAATGTGGCACCCCAGCACTTTGCGGGATGCTTTGGACACGATCAACTTCATCAACATCTTCTCGTCTTTACCTGCAAGAATATGCATCATCGGTCGAAATGCCGCACTGTAAACTTCGATTTCTTCAGCTGCGCGGGCCTCTTCTTCGCCCATTCCAACCGTGCCGATTTCAGGCTGCGTGAAAACAGCCGTCGCGATCAGCTCGTGATCTGGGCTGGTTGGGTTGTCTTTAAAAACTGTCTCAACAAACGCCATACCTTCGCGGATCGCCACTGGCGTTAGCGCCACGCGGTCCGTTACATCACCAACAGCATAAATCGACGGAACACTTGTGGCGGAATACTGATCAACGGCAACTTCACCCTTACGGCCCAGCTTCACGCCGATATCTTCCAGCCCTAAGCCAGCCGTGTTTGGCACGCGCCCCGTGGCATACAGAACCCGATCCACCTCAAACGAACCACCATCGCTGTCCGTCACCTTAATCCCACCAGATATCGCTTCAAGCGAGGCCACATCCGTGTTCACCCGCAGATCAATGCCCTTTTTGCGCATTTCATCCGCCACAAAATCACGCACTTCATTATCAAAGCCGCGTAAAATCTGCTCGGATCGGTAAAACTGCGTCGTCTTTGTGCCCATCCCGTTCAGAATGCCCGCAAATTCAGACGCAATATACCCACCGCCCACAACCAAAACCCGTTTGGGCTGCGTTGGCATCTGGAAAATCTCGTTTGATGAAATCGCCAGCTCCTTGCCCACAATATCGGGAATAAACGGCGTGCCACCTGTTGCCACCAAAATGGTGCGCGCCGTGATCACTTGATCGCTTGCTAAGGTCACCTCATGTGGCCCTGTTACAATCGCGCGCGCATCATGCAGTGTTACACCCGCCCCTTGTAGGTTCTTGGCATAGATCCCCTCAAGGCGATCAATCTCTGCGTCTTTGGCAGCCATAAACGTGGCCCAATCAAAGGATCGCTCCCCAACTGTCCAACCAAACCCAGCCGCATCTTCAAAATGCTCTGAAAATTGGGACGCATAAACCATCAGCTTTTTGGGAACACAGCCGCGGATCACACAGGTTCCGCCATACCGATATTCCTCAGCCAACCCGACCTTGGCGCCAGTTTGCGACGCAACACGCGCCGCACGCACACCGCCAGAACCGCCACCAATTACAAACAGGTCATAATCATACGCCATAGTACACGTCCTTAACTTGCTGCCCGCAACGGCGGCACAGGCTTAATCTTCGATGTCGGCAAAAAGGTTTTCGTTCAGCAATATATCAATCTGCTCGCTCTCGACCGTGCCGTTGTTAATATCACGGACTTCCACACGCCCATCACCATGACCAATCACAATGGCGTCAGCAATATCAAGGAACAGACCGTTTTCCACAACGCCTGGCACTTGGTTCATAATCAGCGACAATTCACGCGGGTTTTCAATCCGCTTCAGGTGCAGGTCCAGAATATAGTGTCCCTCATCCGTAATCATTGCCGCGTCGTTTTGCATCCGCAACGTCACCGCACTGCCCAAAACATTCACGTTCGACAGGCACTCTTCGATCAGCTCTTTGGTAGTTTCCCAACCGAATTTCACCACTTCTACCGGCAACGGGAACGCACCCAGCGTTTCAACCGATTTGCTTGCATCCGAAATCACAACCATCTGATCGCTCGCCGTGGCCACGATCTTTTCTTGCAACAACGCACCGCCACCACCTTTGATCAGGTTCAACTGCGGATCAAACTCATCCGCGCCATCAATGGTCAAATCCAGCCACTTCACTTGATCGAGCGTGAATACATCAATGCCAACATCCCGTGCAAGCTGCGCTGTACGGTTCGATGTCGGAACGGCTTTAATCTTTAAACCCTCATCGCGCACCAACTCGCCCAGCATCTTTACCAGCCATGCAGCCGTTGATCCCGTACCCAATCCAACACGCATCCCGTCTTCTACATAATCAACCGCGCGTTTTGCGGCGACAAACTTGGCTTTATCAATGGGGGAAAATTCGCTGCTCATAACGGACCTTTTTGGGTTAGAGGATTGGCACCTGTATAAAAGGTTCTGCGCCCTGCCGCGAGCGTGAAATGTATCGAAATTCGCGTTTTTTGCCGCTAATTCTGAACCGATGGCCCTTTGCATCCATTATATGTCGGATACGGCCATTCAATTGGTTGCGCGCTTGCGTAAACGAACCTCAAACCAACAGGATAGCCGCCATGTTTCTCAGCATCTTCGAAATCTTCAAAGTGGGCGTCGGCCCCTCATCCTCCCACACAATGGGCCCCATGACCGCGGCCTCAATGTTTTTAGACAAACTAAAAGCCGAAAACATCAACGCCACCGCACTTGGCGGCTCCCTGCACGGATCGCTTGCCTTTACAGGCATCGGCCACCGCACCGACCGCGCCATTGTGCTCGGTCTTGACGGCTTTACCCCTGATAACTTTGATCCAGACGCCGCAAAAATGGCCGAGGATCGCATCACCATCCACAAAATCGTCAAACCCGAAGGCCATCCAGGATACACCTTCGATCCTGCGACCGACCTTATCTTTGATTACGACACGATCCTCACGGGCCACGCTAACGGCATGAAGCTCTGGGCCAAAGATGAACATGGCGCAATCCTTGTGGAGCAAATCTATTATTCCATCGGCGGCGGCTTTGTTGCCACCGCCGAGGAAATGGAACAGGTTGAGGCCGAGCAAGGCGCGATCCCAGACGAGGTCCCCTACCCGTTCAAAAACGCCGACTACATGATGGACATGGCCAAATGCTCGGGCAATTCCATCGCACAGATGAAATGGGAAAATGAACTGTTCCGCTCTGGCCCAGAAAACCTACACGAACGGATCATGCGCATCTGGCACGTGATGAACAGCTGCATCGACAAGGGTTTGGTCACAGGCGGTATTCTACCCGGTGGCCTAAACGTGAAACGTCGCGCAATGGGCATCCATGATCAATTACAGGCCGAACAGGGCAAAAATCTAACACCGCCCCACGTCATTAACGACTGGATCGCCGCCTACGCGATGGCGGTAAACGAGGAAAACGCCGCAGGTGGCCAAGTCGTCACCGCCCCCACCAACGGTGCCGCAGGCGTGGTTCCCGCAACAATCCGTTATTACCTCGACCACGTACCAACTGCCAAAGAAAGCGACATCGTCGATTTCCTACTCACCGCCGCCGCCATCGGGGGCATTATTAAAAACAACGCCTCCATCTCTGGCGCCGAAGTTGGCTGTCAGGGCGAAGTCGGCTCTGCCTCTGCCATGGCCGCCGCTGGATTATGCGCCGTTTTGGGTGGCACACCCCAACAAGTCGAAAACGCCGCCGAAATCGCACTGGAACATCACCTCGGCATGACCTGTGATCCAATTGCTGGCCTCGTTCAAGCACCCTGCATTGAGCGTAACGGCCTAGGCGCAATCAAGGCCGTCTCTGCCGCGTCTCTTTCTATGCGCGGTGATGGCACGCATCTCGTCTCCCTTGATGCCTGCGTGGAAACAATGCGCCAAACAGGCCATGATATGTCCGAAAAATACAAAGAAACGTCGCTCGGTGGCTTGGCTGTTAATCTACCCGCGTGCTGATCGCCAGCGCGTGGCAAACGGCATTGATCGCGTCCTTTAACAGATGTTTAGGCAGGATCATCAGCATATCGCCCGACCGGATTTGCACGTTCATATCGCCACCAACCGCCGCATTGGAACAGCCAATCTGCCCGTTCGGTTGAAACGCCAATTCGTCCAACGCCCAGTTTAACCCCGTGCTACGCGCGTCGCAGGGCGACATCGGGAACAGTGAAACACGATCCCCTTCACGCAACTTTAACGATAGGGATTGAGGCACACGAAAAACGATATCTTGCTCGCCAACCAACACAACACACCGCTCTAACTCCTTTGATAATGCATTAAAGGCTGCCAATTGATGATCTAATCGTCCCCCAAAAAACCCAACCCCCAACACAACCCTTGCGGGTGCAACCTTCAAACACTTTTCTAAATCGTTGGAGTTTTGATCCTCCACAAAGACCATCGCCACATCCAGTTTCGTGGCGCGCAAAATCTCAACACTGTCTAAATCGCCGATAATCGCGTCAGGTTTGATATCCCAGTCAAACGCAATATTTGCTCCGCCATCTGCGGCCACCAAAACCGACGCGATCTCCAAGGCATGGCCCAAATCGGATTTATCGACAGAACCACCGCCCAATAGTGTCATCATTGCGGCGTTGTGTACAATTTGCGGTAAGTTATCCACATTGGTTCCTAATCATGCTCAATCAGCGTTTTATTTTGCATCTTCATGCTTTTTTTAGCGTTTTTTCCTAGGGTGTCCGCATGTGCAAGGCTAAATTAACCATAGTAACAATGTAAAAACGAGTAGTAGAGTTAATTATGGAATCGCAAAACAAAGTAATGACAGTGTCCTACGGGACGTTCTCTTGTACGCTGGATGGATTCGACGATCCGTTCACGACAATGCAATTGGTTTCGGAATATTTCCGCAAACTCTCTTCAGAGGACCGTTACTTTGGGGGCGAACCGCTCCAGCCAGATCACAACGCACTGCACCGGATCGCGCAAGATGCGAACCCCTACAAGGTTGACGCCGAAGTTACGGATACAGGCGTAACGCTGCGCAAAGCCGATATTGTGGACGCACCTCAGCCAAAAGCCGAAATCGTCAGCAACGCGCCCGCCCCAGAAAAAGCCCCTATTGAGGAAGAAGCCGCACCGCTCTTTGCCTCTAAACGCGCAGCACCTCAACCAGTTGCAGAAATTGTAGAGGACATTGCTGAAGAAGACGCCGTTGAAGAAGACACGATTGACGAAGACATCGCTTCTTTCGTAGAAGCAGCCATGTTCTCCTCGCGTCGCGGGTCCCTAGAATCTGGCGAAACAGAATCTGAAAAATCTGCCGCAGAACTGCTCGCTGAAGAAGACGATAGCGACGACACGGATCAATCAGCCGAGCTGGAAGCGATCAAAGCGCAAATCAAAGAAGACGTGAAATCGGTTGAAGATGCGCCGGCAGCAGACGAAAAAGCACCTGAAGATAAGGCTGCTGTTCATGCTGGCACAAATACGGACGACATTCAGCGCGAAGAAGAAGCATTGGAACGCTTGTTGGAAACAACAAACACCAAAATGGATAATCCTGCGCACGCCCGCAAATCCAACGCTCTGGAACGCCTAAAGGCAGCCGTTGCCGCAACCGAGGCAGAACGTCGTTTGCGCTCAGATCCAGAAAAAACCCAACGTCCCAAGGTTCAAGACCTCGGCAGCCCTGCTGAATTTAAATCTCGCATGGGCGACTTACGGCGCGGTCACGAAGAAGTGGTTAAAATCTCTCGTCCAAAATCCAAGAAAACAGGCGAACGTGCACGTGGTGCATTTGCAACGCTGATCCTTGGCAATGACCAACGTGTAGGTTCTAACGACGCTGCGGAGGCAGCCGCCGCCGGAAAAAAGCTCGGGGCTGACGGCCAGCAAACTGCCGCACAAACACCAATTGAACGCGCCAAACCAGCATTAAAGATCGTGCGGCCAGAAACGCAGGACACAGACAATGCAGTGCGTGGCACGATCAAAAAATCTGGCTTTGCAGGTTTTGCAGAAAAAATCGGCGCGAACTCGCTGCATGAACTGCTCGAAGCATCTGCCGCGTATCTTGCAATCGTAGAAGACGAACCGCGTTTCAGCCAAGATCGTATTTTGGAAAACCTCGGCGACTATTTGTCCAAAAATGACGTGTCAAACGAGGCCGCAAGCCGTTCGTTAAACCGCCTCATGCGCGATGGCCGTATTTTGCGCGTAAAACAAGACAGCTACACGATTTCAAAATCTGCCAAACATGGTTTCAAAGACCGCATGGCAGGTTGATCGCAACAATATCTCCAAGACCAAAGGCTCGCATCACGCGGGCCTTTTTCTTGTGGTGAACATTGTAATCTTGGTGTTCACTGGCCCCAATGAACAGCTTTGACACCATCATCATCGGCGCAGGGTCCGCAGGTTGCGTTCTGGCCAATAGGCTTGGCGCAAACACAACCCGATCCATCTTGATAATCGAAGCAGGCCCCCCTGACCGAGACCTGATGATCCACATCCCTGCAGGGGTTTACCGCGCATGGCGTGATCCAAAAATAAACTGGAACTACCAAACCCAGTCTGATCCAAAACTACACAATCGCAACATTTTTATGCCACGTGGCAGGGTGTTGGGCGGCTCTTCTAGCATAAACTCAATGGTCTACATGCGGGGCCACCCGCTGGATTACGATGCGTGGGCATCCGATCATACCCTCCCCGATTGGAGTTACGCCCACTGCTTGCCCTACTTCAAAGCAGGCGAAACCAGTGATCGCGGCGCAGACGATTACCGGGGAGGATCGGGTCCACTCGGCGTATCCAAAGGCACCTATGACAACCCCCTTTTCGACGCATTCATCGCGGCGGGGGAACAAGCGGGCCAAGGACGCACGCAGGACCCGAACGGATTTAACCCAGAAGGCGTTACCCGATTAGACGCCACACGCAAAAACGGCGCGCGCTGTTCCGCCGCTGTCGCCCATTTACGCCCTGCCCTAAAACGCGGAAATGTTTCGGTGCTGACCCGCGCACAGGTCAGCCGAATCCTGTTGAACGGCACAAAGGCACAAGGCGTTGAATACACATTTCAAGGCGAACACCAAACCGCCCATGCCCCAGAAATCATCCTTTCGGGCGGGGCAATCAACTCGCCGCACCTGCTCATGCTCTCGGGCATCGGCCCAGCCAATCATTTGGCGCAAAACAACATTTCTTGCACCCTAAACCTACCCGGTGTCGGCCAAAACCTCATGGATCATGCAAATTTCATCCTGCAATTCGAAAGCCTCAAACGCTTCCCGATCCACAAAGTCGACCACCCGATCCGAAAAGGGCTGGCAGGCGCACAGTGGCTTTTCACCCGCACAGGCGTCGCGACCAGTAATATCTGGGAGGCAGGCGGCCTCATCCGCTCGTCCGAAACGGTCGATTACCCAGACCTGCAATACCATTTTGGCCCCGTCGGTTTCGAATATATCGCGGATAAAATCACCCTAAACCAAGCCTTTGCCATTCACGTCGATCTGCTGCGGCCCAAGTCACGCGGCGAAGTTCGATTAAATACTTTAAGTCCAAACGGCAATCCATTGGTGTACATCAATTATCTCGAAAAACAGAAAGATTTTAACGACATAATCAAAGGCGTCCACAAAACCCGAGATCTGGTGTCACAACCCGCGTTTAAACACCTCGCAGGGCGCGAATTATTCACCAGTGCAGACGCAAAATCAGACGATGAGATCGCAAATTGGATTCGCCACAACGTTGAAACCGATTTCCACCCCTGCGGCACCTGCAAAATGGGAACGGACGACATGGCAGTCACCGATGATCAGGGCCGCGTGCACGGAATCACAGGCTTGCGCGTTGTGGACGCATCGCTGTTTCCAATGATCCCCAGCGGCAATCTAAATGCCCCAACCCAAATGCTCGCCGCCAAAATCGCCGATAAAATCACCAAAACGCCGCCATTACCGCCCTTTTACGCAAAGTTTGCCTTCCAATGATCAATTTCATCTTCGCTTGCCTGTTCATCCTGTCCACCCCCGGCCCCGGTGTTTTATCCACCGCAGGCCTTGGCGCGGCTTACGGATTTCGCGCAGGTCTCGCCTATATCGCAGGGCTGTTCGTTGGCTCAAACCTTGTCATGCTCGCCGTCGTCAGCGGTCTTGCAGCGCTCGTTTTCCAATTCAACGGTCTACGCATCGCGCTGCTCATCGCATCTACCGCCTATCTACTCTACCTCGCCGCACGTATCGCTTTTGCAGGCAGCAAAGTCGCCTTTATCCATTCCGATAAACAGCCCGGGTTCTGGGCTGCCGTCACCCTACAAATCATCAACCCAAAGGCCTATGTCGTTGGAACCACAATGTTTTCGGGGTTTTCAATCTATCCAGATGCGTTCTTGATCGAAGTCATCATCAAAGCAATCATCCTTAATACAATCTGGATTCCCGTACATTTCGCATGGCTTTATGCAGGTGCATCGCTGAAAAAACTCAACCTAGCGGACACCACACAACAGGCGATCAACATCTTCATGGCGCTCGCAATGTTGGCCGTCGTCGGCCTTGCGGCACTTTCAACCTGATTATTCAGCGTTCGCATCCGCGCGCGACATGCCGGCTACGTCTTGGGCCAAAACCGCTTCCATAAATGCGGTGATATCCCCATCCAAAACACCCTTTGTGTCGGATGTTTCAAAATTCGTGCGCAAGTCTTTAACCATTTGATAAGGCTGCAAAACATAGGACCGGATCTGGTTTCCCCAACCCGCATCCCCTGCGTTTTCATGCACTTCATTCACCAGCGCAGATCGTTTATCCAGCTCGATTTGATACAAGCGCGATTTCAACGCTTTCATCGCAATATCACGGTTTTGGTGCTGCGATTTCTCCGAACTTGTCACAACAATTCCTGTCGGCGCGTGGGTAATGCGCACAGCCGAATCCGTCGTGTTCACATGCTGCCCACCCGCACCCGATGATCGGTACGTATCAATGCGAATGTCGCTTGGATTCACGTCAATCTCGATGCTGTCATCCACCACTGGATACACTTTCACTGACGTAAACGACGTGTGCCGCTTGGCAGCACTATCAAACGGGGAAATTCGCACCAACCGATGCACGCCGCTTTCTGATTTCAACCAACCATAGGCATTATGCCCCGAAATTTTGTACGACGCAGATTTCAAGCCAGCCTCATCACCAGATTGTTCTGATTGAACCTCGACAGAATAGCCCTGCTTTTCGGCCCACCGCACATACATCCGCGCCAGCATCGCCGCCCAATCACAGCTTTCCGTGCCACCCGCGCCTGCATTAATTTCCAAAAACGTGTCATTGGCATCCGCTTCGCCGTTCAACAATGCTTCCAGCTCTTTTTGCGCAGAAACCTTCGCCAGTTTTTTGATCGCCTCTTCGGCCTCGGACACAACATCTGCATCTTCTTCCATCTCGCCCAATTCAATCAGCTCAATGTTATCCGCCAGCTCTTGTTTCAGGCCCGAAAACGTGTCCATCGCATCGACCAAGGCTTGGCGTTCGCGCATCAATTTCTGGGCCTTATCAGGGTCATTCCACAAATCGGGGTCTTCGGACATGGCGTTAAATTCTTCCAACCGATGCCCCGCCGTGTCCCAATCCATGCGCTGCTTTAACAGCTCAAGCGAGTTCTCGATGTTCGATGTAATATTTTCGATTTCTGCGCGCATGGGTCTGTCCTTGATAATCACTGTTTAGATACAACCGCAAATGCGCGGCGTCCACCCGTTACCGCCCCGCCTCTTTAGCCGCCATAAACGCGGCCAAACGGGTCAAACCTTCACGAATATCGCTGTTTGATCGGGCATAGGAAAACCGAATGGTTTGATGCCCGCGAACAGGGTCAAAATCCAATCCTGGCGTCACCGAAACTCCCGCATCGCGCAGGATTTCGCTGCAAAACGCGGCACTGTCATCCGTGTGACGCGACACATCCGCATAAACATAAAACGCGCCATCAGGTGGCGCGATTTGATCAAACCCCATCAACGGTAATTGCTCTAACATCAGCCTGCGATTTTCCGCATAAACCGCATAATTCGCTGTCAATTCGGCCTCGCCGTCCATCGCTCCAAGCGCGGCAACCTGCGCTGCATGGGGGGCGCAAATAAACATATTTTGCGCCAATCTCTCAACCGTTCGCACATGGCTTTGGGGCACAACCATCCAGCCAATGCGCCATCCTGTCATTGAAAAATACTTGGAAAACGAGTTGATTACAAAAACCTCGTCACTCACCTCTAGCGCCGAAACTGCGCGCCCATCGTATTGAATTCCATGATAGATCTCGTCAGAGATGAAAGCGATATCACGCGCTGCACAATGATCCATCAATACCTTCAACGCATCGCGGTCTAGCATCGTGCCAGATGGGTTCGCGGGCGATGCCACCAACAGCCCCGCCAAATCCTTAATCGCTGCAACATCCGCCAAAACAGGCTGAAACCGATCCTCAGCCCGTGTTTGAATGCCTACTGCTTCCAGCGACAACGCCTTCAAAATATTACGATAACTCGGGTATCCTGGCTCCCCAATCGCAACTTTTTCGCCTTGATCAAACAACGCCGTAAACGCCAGCGTAAACGCAGCCGATGACCCTGCGGTCACCACAATTCGACTGGCTGGCACATCAACGCCGTACCAATCCGAATACAGTTTCGAAATTCGCTCGCGCAGATCAATCCGCCCCAGCGCAACAGTGTATCCCAGCGCATCCTTACCCATCTCGGCAACCAACCGCTCACGCGCGGCCACAGGTGCCGCCGTCCCTGGTTGCCCAACCTCCATGTGAATAATTGAGCGCCCAGCAACCTCCTCGCGTCGCGCTGCTTCCATTACATCCATCACAATAAAGGGATCAACCTCACCTCTGCTTGAACTTCGCAACAAAACTCTCCTAAACTGGGCTTGCACGCGGGTTGTTTCAGGCACACCGCCCCCCGTCAATAGGCCGAAAGTAGACATCATGTTGCGCCGTCTTTTCTTATGCGTTGTCATCGTTTTGCAATCCCAATGGGCTGGCGCGCAAAGCTTGATACGGGACGCAGAAATCGAACGCACGCTCAAACTTGTGCTGCAACCTTTGCAAAAATCTGCTGGCATTGGCGGTGCGCGCGTCGATATCTTCATCCTCAACGACCGCTCGCTTAACGCATTTGTGGCAGGCGGGAATAACATCTTTTTGAACACGGGTCTGATCCGCAAGATGAAAAATGTTGAAATGTTACAAGCTGTTATGGGACATGAGTTGGCGCATATCACCCAAGGTCATCAATCAGCACGCGCAGCAAACCTTGCATCTGCACGCACCGCATCGGGCATCGGCTTGGCCATCGGCGTCGCGGCAGCGGCCGCCGCAGGTTCATCGGGTGCAGGCGTTGGCGTTATCGCAGGATTACAAGAAAGCGTGCGCCGTTCCTTATTTGCCTTTTCCCGTTCCCAAGAAAGCGCTGCCGATCGCGCTTCAATCAGGTACATGAAAGGCGCGGGGATTTCACCCCAAGCTGGCGTCGATGTCCTAAACATATTCAGAGGCCAAGAAGCCCTCACAATCAACCGCCAAGACCCCTATGTGCTGACCCATCCACTGACATCCGAACGTATCGCCCGAATGAAAGCAGCCGCCAGCGCGTTCAAAGGCGCCCCATCGAAACAATCGCCTAACATCAATTATTGGTATGCCCGCATGATCGTTAAGTTTAACGGCTTCATCGGCAACCCCAGCTACAACCTACGGCGCATCAAAAAATCTGACAAAGGCGAGCTGCAAACTTTGGCACGCGCCATCGCCTATCACCGCCAACCAAAACCCGCCAAAGCCCGCCGTGAAATCGACCGTTTGGTGAAAATGCGCCCCAAAGATCCCTATTACCACGAATTGCGCGGTCAAATCCTGCTCGAAAGCGGCAGCGCAAAAGCCGCCGTTGGCAGTTACCGCCGCGCCGCAAACCTCGCACCCAAAGAATCCCTCATTCTGGGCGGTCTTGGCCATGCGATGTTAGCGAAAGGGTCTGGCGCCTCGGTAAACGAGGCCCTCAAAGTGCTAAAACGTGCCTATGCCCGCGATCCGCGCGACGCTCGAATCCTGCGCAATTTGGCCCAAGCCTACGCGCGCACAGGTCAACCGGGCCAAGCCTCTGTCGCAACCGCCGAACGCTACGCGCTACAATCGAACTTTAAACAAGCCGCCATTCATGCCAAACGGGCCCAAGGCCTATTGCCACGGGGCACATCAGGCTGGCTAAAGGCAGAAGACATCATTGCAATTGCACGCAAATTTGCTCCAAAAAAGAAAAAATGATCGGATCAACATGAACCCTCTAAAAATCGCCGCCCTTCTTGCCGTCTTTGCTTTGCCTGCGGGTGCCACAGATTTAGAAAAACTTACAGACGCAGAACGGGCCACGTTCCGCGCCGAAGTTCGCGCCTATCTGATCGAAAACCCAGAGGTGTTGTTGGAAGCCATGCAGGTTTTGCGTGACCGCGAAGCCCAATCCGAAGCCGCTCAAGACGATGAACTGCTGGCGCAACTTTCTCCCGAAATATTCAACGACGGCGTCTCTTTCATTGGCGGCAATCCCGATGGCGATGTTACAATTGTTGAATTCATGGATTACCGATGTGGCTATTGTCGCCGCGCCCATGCGGATCTGACGGTACTGCTAAAAACAGACGGCAACATCCGCTGGATCATCAAAGAATTTCCGATTTTGGGCCCAGACAGCGACTTAGCCTCTAAAATGGCGGTCGCAACGCTGCAACATTACGGCGACGAGGCCTACCTCAGCCTGCACAATGTTTTGATGGAATTCAAAGGCCCAGTGAACGACAAGACCCTGCCGATCCTGGCAAAAAGCGCCGGAATTGAACTCGCACCGATCCGCGATTTGATGGACAGCGATAGTGTGAACGAACACATCGGACGCATGCACGCCCTTGGTCAAAAACTCAACGTCACCGGCACACCGGCTTTTGTCATCGACGACACAATATTGCGCGGCTACCTGCCCTTGGCAGACATGCAAAACATCGTCGCTGAAATTCGCGCAAACGCGGGTTAACGCGACCACACCCATTGGTGCGCTATTTACTTTCCCAGCGCACCAAAACCTCCTATAACTGCGCTCAGGTCTGCACAATAGACAGACATGAAACAGGTTAAGGACCCCTTGATGTCAAAGAAACACCAAGACGCTGACGTCGCCTTTATTGAGGCGCTCTCCGAACTCGTAAACGCTAAAGATTTGGCTGAAATTCAGGTCAAACGGGACTACGATGATAATTCTTCCATGAACGTACGCGTCACGCGCTATGCTGCAACCACATCCGTTGCCGCCCCCGCTGCCCCCGTTCAAATGGCCGCCGCGCCAGCTGCACCCGCCGCTGCTGCACCCACCGCATCCGCACCAAGCCAAGCATCCTCGGGCGATCCTGCAAGCGATCCGAACGCCGTGACATCGCCAATGGTTGGCACGATTTATCTGCAACCAGAACCAGACGCAGCCGCGTTCATTTCTGTGGGTTCAACCGTAAAAGAAGGCCAAACCCTTCTGATCGTTGAGGCCATGAAAACCATGAACCAAATTCCGTCGCCCCGTTCTGGCACAGTCAAACGCATCCTTGTCGATGACGGCAGCGCGGTAGAGTTCGGCTCCCCGCTTGTCATCCTCGAATAACCAAAGGCGGCACAGATGTTTTCCAAAGTCCTCATTGCGAACCGAGGCGAGATTGCGCTGCGCGTAATCCGTGCGTGTAACGAACTCGGCATAAAAACCGTCGCGGTACACTCCACCGCAGACAGCGACGCAATGCACGTGCGCATGGCAGATGAAAGCATCTGCATCGGCCCACCTGCGGGCGCACTGTCGTATTTGAACGTCCCTGCAATCATTTCTGCGTGCGAAATCACGGGCGCAGAAGCCGTGCATCCGGGCTATGGCTTTCTGTCGGAAAACGCGAATTTCGTTCAAGTGCTCGAAGATCACGACATCAAATTCATCGGCCCAACGGCCGAACACATCCGCATCATGGGCGATAAAATCACCGCCAAAGAAACCATGCGAAACCTTGGTGTTCCGTGCGTTCCAGGCTCCCCTGGTGGCGTTCCAACCCTAGATGAAGCCTATGAAATCTCCGACGAAATGGGATTCCCCGTCATCGTCAAAGCCACCGCAGGTGGCGGTGGGCGCGGCATGAAACTGGCCAAAACCCGCGAAGATCTAGAAGACGCCTTCTTCGGCGCACGCTCTGAATCCAAAGCAGCCTTTGGCAATGACGAAGTTTATATCGAAAAATACCTCACGCTTCCGCGCCATATCGAAGTCCAAGTTTTCGGCGATGGCAAAGGCCGCGCAGTCCATTTGGGCGAACGCGATTGCTCGCTTCAACGCCGTCACCAAAAAGTTTTCGAAGAGGCCCCCGGCCCTTGTATCACCCCAGAAATGCGCGAACGTATCGGCAAAACTTGCGCCGACGCGGTGGCCAACATCAACTACGCGGGTGCAGGCACAATCGAATTTCTGTACGAAAACGACGAGTTCTTTTTCATCGAAATGAACACCCGTTTGCAGGTGGAACACCCCGTAACCGAAGCCATCTTTGGCGTCGATCTGGTCAAGCAGCAAATCCGCGTCGCCGCTGGCGAAGACATGTGGTTCAAACAAGAAGACCTGTCGATCAAAGGCCACGCGATTGAGGTACGGATCAACGCAGAAAAACTACCAAACTTCACACCCTGCCCTGGCACAGTCACGCAATTCCATGCCCCAGGCGGCCTTGGCGTGCGCGTCGACAGCGCGCTTTACGCAGGCTACACAATCCCACCCTACTACGATAGTTTGATCGGTAAATTAATCGTAACCGGCACCAATCGTCCAGCAGCACTCGCGCGTTTGCGCCGCGCCCTTGGCGAATTGGTGATCGAAGGCGTGGACACGACAATCCCGCTGTTCCACGCCCTTCTGGATGAACCTGCCGTGCAAACTGGTGATTACGATATTCACTGGCTTGAACACTGGCTCGAAGCGCAGGAAACTGCTTAATTCAGTGATCAAAATCACCCCTGAACTGCTGTTACAAGCCTATGCCAATGGGGTTTTCCCCATGGCAGACAGCGCTTCAAGCGATGAGATTTACTGGGTCGACCCTACGCAACGCGGGGTCTTCCCACTCGACAATTTCCACATGTCACGTTCCCTGCGCCGCGCCATCAAACGCGCCGATTTTGATGTGCGCATCAACTCTGATTTCGCCCAAACCGTGCAACATTGTGCCAACCGTCCAGAAACATGGATCAACGCCAAAATTTTCGCGCTCTACACAGAACTGCACCGCCTCGGCTTTTCCCATTCATTGGAAATTTGGCGCGAAACCACCATGATCGGCGGCGTTTACGGCGTCGCTTTGGGCGCAGGGTTCTTTGGCGAAAGCATGTTTTCCAACGCCACAGACGGATCCAAAATCGCGCTCGCTTACCTCGTGCATCGCTTAAATGCGGGCGGCTACCAGGTCTTTGACACCCAGTTCCTCACCGACCACCTCGCCTCCCTTGGCGCCATCGAAATCCCCCGCGAGGCCTATCACGACATGCTGTTCCCCGCAGTCACCGCCACAGCAGATTTCACATCCCCAGAAACACCAACAGCCGCACAGCTGCTCGCGCAATCCTAACCATTTCTTTTTCGTAAAAATACTTTGGGGTCTTAGGGGCAACGCCCCTAAATACAGCCTCAAACCCAGCACCAAAATGCTATTCGTCCACCTTACAGTGCAGCACCCAAACATCGTATCGCGGGTGTTCCAACGCAGATAAAGCAGGCGAAGACGCGATCATCCAGCCTTCAAACGCAGGCAGTGTTTCACGCACATCGCGGATCACCAGATAGGCAAACGCATCAGCCGAAATATTGCCCGACGGATAGCGGCATTCCTTTACAGAAATCATCAAGCGTTCGTAAACCGTGGTGTCGCCAACGGCCAAATCAATATCTTCCACCAACCCAGTAATGGTATCGAGCGCGCGCAGCTGAACAGTCGCACCCGATTTGGTTTTCACATTGCTTTGCGCAACAGCGATCACAGGCAGCAGAAGCGCCAGACAAAATCCAAAAATGCGGATCATTCTGATGTGCCGCTCACAAACTTCAGTAGCAATGAAATCAGGCTGACCGAGCCTTGCGTGTCCAGCAACTCGCCACCATCGTCCAAATTAAACTCTGAACCACCCGGTACAATCTCAACAAAATTCCCGCCAAGCAGCCCCTCGGATGCAATCACAACCGAACTGTCATCTGGCAAAACGATGTCTTTATTCACAGCCAGCGCTGTTTCCGCACGAAACGTCGTCGGGTTCAACTCCAACCCCGTCACAGAGCCGATTTTAACGCCTGCAAGGCGAACATCCGTCCCAAGGGACACGCCTTCAACCGAACGGAACGACGCTTTTACCACGTAGCTATCAGACGGCCCAGAAATGCCCGCCGTGGTCCCTGCGTAAAACAGGAAACCCGCCGCCGCCACTAAGACAACCGCACCAATCGTTGTTTCTGCTGCATTATTCGCCATGTCGCACTCCCCTTTACTCGCCGTATAATTGGCCGCCGCCTATTCGGGCGTCCACGCCTCGTAGTCAGATCGTGCCACAGGTTTTTCCACCCGCAAACTGCCCGCAGGGGCATAGGCCATGGCCGTCCCTGTCAGGTTTTCTTGGTGATCTTTTTCCCACGCTTTACGGGGCAAAGGCGATTCTGTCGGCGGATCCTGATAGGTTTGGTGCAGCCAGCCGTGCCATTCTGGGGACACACGGCTCGCTTCTGCTTCGCCGTTGTAAATCACCCAGCGACGCGATCCATCGCGGTTCTCATAGAATCGGTTACCGTCGCCGTCTTCACCAATCTTCACGCCATTGCGCCAAGACCAGAACTGCGTGTTCAGCGTCTGACCATCCCACCAAGTAAAAATCCGCAAAATTGATTTCAGCATCGCACCACTCTTTGTTTACGCTCTTAAGTCCAAGTATTTGGGCGGTTTATCGCCTTTTCAAACACTCTTGCGTTTCTGTCGCCGAACAGGGGGGTTTGCACCCTTGTCTGGCTCCGCCTTATATGGCCTATTCCGCGCAGCCCGTCCAGCCTTGGCGCTGGGTTTTGACCCAAACCAGAGAACCAAGTGCCGCTTTTTCGTTTCCTCCGCAGACTGATCGCATGGATCGTCGTAATCTACATTAGCACATTCGTGTTTGTAGCTGGCTTTGCCACTCTGCAACCTTACTGGGAACCCACTGATATCAAAGCGGATTTGATCATCGTCCTTGGCGGTGGCATGTCGCCAAAGGGAACGCTTCACACCTCATCCACGGTACGCGTTGATCGCGGAACTCAGCTATTTTTGGCAGGCGTTGCCCCGCGCATCCACTTCACAGGTGGCTTGGCGTCGCCAAATGCGCCCTCCGCAGGGCATCAAATGGCAGCGCGATCCATCGCCGACGGCGTGCCCGAAATCGCCACCAGCTTTGAGGGAAAATCCTATTCCACCCTGCAAAACGCCCTGTTTTCTAAACCCGATTGGCAGGGTGCAAAACACATCGTTCTCGTGACCGAAGGCTTCCACCTGCCTCGCAGTTGGGCCACCTTCAAGGCCTTCGGCGCACAGAAAATCACCCTTGTTCACGCACGCCGTTTTCGTGGCGATCGCATCAAAGCGGGCATTCGCCTTACGGTGCGCGAAGCCTTGGCCGTCTGGTTTAACGCAGCACGCCTCATCGTGTGGCAAGTGGCCGAATTCACCAGCATGTCACAAGTAGACCGCGACGCGCTGCTGTACTGATTACCCGGTAAATCCATCGGTAAACTGCAACCGCGCAAGTCGCGCGTACAACCCGCCCTCGGCCACCAACGCATCGTGCGTCCCTTGTGCCACCACGCGACCACCGTCCAAAACGATGATCCGATCCGCGCGTTTTACCGTGGCAAGCCGATGGGCCACCACAAGCGTCGTGCGATCCTGTGACAGTGTATCAAACGCCGCTTGAACCAGCCGTTCGCTTTCAGCATCGAGCGCGGATGTCGCCTCATCCAGCAACAAAACAGGCGCATCACGCAGAATAGCGCGCGCAATTGCAATCCGTTGTTTTTGCCCACCAGACAGCATCACACCACGTTCGCCAACAAAACTGTCGTAACCTTCGGGAAGTGCCGTTAAAAAATCATCCGCCGCCGCTGCCTTCGCCGCTGCAATGACCTCGGTGTCCGTCGCATCAGGACGACCAAACCGAATGTTCTCCATCGCAGATGTTGCAAAGATAACAGAGTCTTGGGGTACATAGGCAATGTGCCTGCGGAAATCTTCGCGCACCACGCCAGCGATATCTGTGTCGTCAATTGTCACCCGCCCGCTGGACGGATCGAAAAAGCGCAACAACAGCTGAAACACCGTCGATTTACCCGCACCAGACGGGCCAACCAGCGCAATCGTTTCACCCGCTTTAATTTTTAAATCAAACCCATCAAGGGCTGCGATATTGGGGCGTGACGGATATCGAAACGTCACCCCTTCAAACGAAACCGCACCCTTCACGGGCGCTGGCAATGCGCCCGCATTCACAGCATCCACAACAGGATCTTCTGCCGTTAACAATTCAACCAACCTCTCGGTTGCACCCGCCGCGCGTTGCAACTCGGACCAAATCTCGGACAGGGCCGCCACCGCGCCCGCCACCAAAATCGCATAAATCAAGAACTGCACCAGCGCGCCGGGTGAAATCACCTCGTTGCGCACATCACGCGCGCCCAACCACAACACACCAACGATGCCCGTAAAGATCAGAAAAATCACGATCACCGTCATCCACGCGCGCGCGCCAATGCGTTGGCGTGCTGCTTCAAACGCTTGCTCCGTCAGCCCTCCAAACCGCGCACGGCTGATGCCTTCATGCGTAAACGCCTGCACCGTTTGCGATGCCAGCAGCGTTTCATTTGCGTTACCCGAGCTTTCCGCAATCTTATCCTGATTTTCACGGCTCAACGTGCGAACCCGCCGCCCTAGCACCAAAATCGGCACCAAAACCAGCGGTACAATCAGCAAAACCGCACCCGTTAGCTTGGCCGATGTGAACATCATCAACACCAAACCGCCAAAGAAAATCAACACGTTACGCAAGGCCACCGACACAGACGAGCCAATCACCGACAGGATCAATGTCGTATCCGTAGTAATACGGCTCAGCACCTCTCCCGTCATCAATTTGTCAAAAAATGCAGGGCTCATGCCGATCATTTTGTTGTAAACCGCCATGCGAATATCGGCCACAACCCGTTCGCCCAAACGCGTTACAAAATAATACCGAAACCCTGTGCCCACCGCCAACAGTGCAGCCACCGCAATGGCCGCGCCAAAATACTGATCCATCTGTCCTGTTGTGCCTGCCGAAAACCCGTCAACCACACGGCGCACCGCCAGCGGTAAAATCAACGACAAACCAGCCGTCACCACCAATGCGAGGCCCGCCAACGCGATCATCACTTTGTAAGGCCTTAAATACGGCGCCAAACCGCGCAACGGCCCAACCGTTTTGGATTTTTCCCGCGTCAACGGATCGGATTCGATGTTTTGATCTTGTGCCATATCTTGCCTGCTCGCGTGTTATGCAGGCCGAAAACTAGCAATCTCGACGACTGCGAGGTCTTTTGGAGCGGGTAGAGGGAATCGAACCCTCACCCCAAGCTTGGAAAGCTCTTATGATACCATTTCACCATACCCGCTCTGTGGTTTTCGATCTATTTTAAAGCATCACAATCGTCAAGCCGCAGAATGACATCACAGTATCATAAACCTGTTAATCATTAGTTGCTTTTCACCCCAGAATCGGGCAATTCGGGGCGATTATATGGATTAATAAGGAAAAAATCATGCGCTACATGGTTGGTGAACATAACGACGCAGCCTCTGTTTTTTTGGTAACAGGTGGCACTGCCGTCAATTTGACAGAACTGTCGCCAGACATTGGCACCGATTTGATGGGCCTAATAAACACCCCAGGTGCGCTCGGCCCGCTGCAAGATCAGATCGCTTCAGCGGACAAAGTTGCCGTGTCAGATATCGTTCCCGCCCTGCCCGTTGAACGCCCTGGCAAAACCATTTGTCTTGGCCTCAACTATGTAGATCACGTCAAAGAAGGCGGTTACGAAATCCCGACCTACCCCGCTTTGTTCATGCGCGGTCGTAATTCCCTTATGGCCGCTGGCGCTCCAATGGTTCGCCCATCCTGCTCTGAAAAACTCGATTACGAAGTTGAACTTATGCTCATCATCGGCATTGGCGGGCGTCACATTGCAGAGGCAGACGCCTTTAAACATATCTTTGGCTACACCCTGTTCAACGACGGTTCTGTGCGCGATTACCAACGCAAAACCCACCAATGGACGCCAGGCAAAAACTTTGACAACACAGGCGCGGTTGGCCCCATTGTTGTAACCCCAGATGAACTTCCCGAAGGCTGCGACGGCCTCAAGATCGAAAGCCGCATCGGCAATGAGGTCATGCAATCCGCCAACACATCTGAAATGATGTGGAACGTCGCCAAAACCATCGCGACCATTTCCGAATTTGCCACATTAGAACCGGGCGACATGATCGCGATGGGCACACCACCAGGTGTTGGCCACGCCCGCACCCCGCCACGTTTCCTAAAACCGGGTGATGTCATCTCAGTTGAAATCGAAGGCATCGGCATCTGTTCAAACCCCGTGATCGACGAAGCCTAATCTGCGTCAAAGCCCGCGAATGAACCAAATAAAATCAAATACCCCTCTGGGGTATTTTTTATAATGTTTAGAAAGTTTTATGGTGGGCGACCCTGGAATCGAACCAGGCGTGAGTCACCTCGGGGGAGTTACAGTCCCCTGCCGCACCTTGCAGCCCGTCGCCCAACATGGTGGCGGAATAGCCGCCTGTTTCGCCTTCGTCAACACAAAATCAACGTGGATTCAAAACACCGCCAAATCACTGCCCCCTTGCAGCACCTCCGCGCATCTGCGACACGGTGATTAGATGATGTTTGGGCGGGGTTTGCGCAGTGATTGCGCGATAAAAAGGCACGAAAAAATGGTTAAAAAGGGTAAAAAACCCAATTGGGTTGTTGAAAAAGAGCGCGAAAAACGTGGCGCAGAGCCGTTAACCGTTTGGCTGTTCGGCCATCACGCCGTGCGCGACGCTCTTGTTAACCCTGCGCGCAAAAAAATTCGCCTAATCCTGACGCCCAATGCCGCGATCAAACTTGAAGACGCTGTCAAAACCTCTGGGATGACCGCCGAAATTCAAGAACCGCGCGATTTCAAAGCCCCGATTGATCCCCAATCCGTACACCAAGGCGCAGTTCTAGAAGTATCCCCTCTCGAATGGGGCAGCCTATCCGAGGTGTGCGCACCGCGTGGTTCAAACCCCGTTGTCCTTCTGCTCGACCGCGTGACAGATCCCCACAACGTCGGCGCGATCCTGCGTTCTGCCGAAGTATTCGGCGCGCGCGCTGTCATCGCTCCACACAGAAATTCCGCGCCTGAAACGGGTGCGTTGGCAAAAACAGCGTCTGGCGCGTTGGAACGTCAGCCCTATCTACGCATCCAGAATCTCGCCACCGCGATGAAGACGCTCAAGGAAATGGGCTATTTTATCATTGGGCTTGATGGTTTGGGTGAAACAAATCTAGCCGATGAATTGGCCAAATCTGCAACAATGCCCATCGCCCTTGCGCTCGGTGCAGAAGGCCCAGGTTTGCGCCAACTGACCCGCGAAACCTGTGATATCGTTGCAAAAATCCGCTTTGCTGGGGAATTTGGCTCGCTCAACGTGTCAAACGCAGCCGCCGTTGGCTTGTACGAAGCCGCTCGCGAACGGTAACCCAACCTCACAACCGCGCGAGGCCCGCTATCGCCGCTCAAACATCCCTGCTACCCCTGTTCTCAACTTAAATCAGGAGTAACTCAGATGAACCTTACACGACGCACCGCCATCCTTGCCGCAGCTGCAACCTTGATTGCCCCTGCCGCCGCATTTGCCAAAGCAAAACCAGTTTACACCGAAGGCAAAATCGCCATCGACGGCACAGACACCGTTGCCTATTTCGACCAAGGCAAACCAGTTCCCGGCTCCAAAAAACACAAACTCCAATATAACGGCTCCACATGGTTGTTCTCCACTTCTGAAAACAAAGCCAAATTCGAAGCGAACCCAGAGGCCTACGCCCCACAATACGGCGGCTACTGTGCCTATGCGATGGCACGCGGTGCGGTTGCCCCAACCGTTCCAGAAGCATGGCGCATTGTTGATGGCAAACTTTACCTGAACTTCTCCAAAGCGATCCAGAAACGCTGGCAGAAAGACATTCCGGGCGAAATTTCCAAAGCAAACGCCAACTGGCCACGTTCTTTGGACGATTTTTAAGGTCCACGCCAAAAAGAAGGGTTTGTTCACATTTAATTTACAAACCCTTAACTTTGGACGTTCACACCCTAAGTCTAAGACCAGAGGCAGGGCGATTAGGAACATCCTGCTTCAAACTACTGTCCCTCGTTCCACACCTGCGCCTGATGCTTTTGCCTCAGGCGCTTTTTTCTTGGCGACACCCAAACCCCGTTTTATACACCCCTCATGACAGATCGCCCTCCCCTCGCGCTACTGCGCAAAATCCTGACGGAAACCAAGACCATCGCCTGTATCGGCGTGTCCCCAAATCCGATCCGCCCGTCCCATTACGTCGCGCGGTATTTGCACGTACGCGGCTACCGCGTGATCCCTGTGAACCCCGGCCAAGTCGGAAATGAGCTGTTCGGCGAGCCTTTTCGCGGCACCATCGCCGATCTTGCTGGCGAACCCGTTGACATGATCGACATCTTCCGCCGCCCCGAAGCCGTGCCAGAAATTGTTGACGACGCGCTGGCGCATTTAATGCCATCGCTAAAAACTGTCTGGATGCAAATCGGTGTACGCCACGCGGAAGCCGCCGCCGAGGCCGAAGCCCAAGGCCTCCAAGTCGTCCAAAACCTCTGCCCGAAAATCGAACACCAGCGCCTGTTTGGTGAACTTCGCAAAGCAGGCTTTAACACGGGCATCATTTCCTCAAAGCTGTGATCCCTGCCCTAATCAGCAAAAGCGGTTGTGAACCCCGCACCAATCCGCATAAATAAACCAAATTCCAACGGAGAGACCCATGACAGATCGCCCAGCCTACGGCTTTGACACTTTGCAAATTCACGCAGGCGCACGCCCTGATCCTGCAACAGGTGCACGCCAAACACCGATCCACCAAACAACCGCCTACGTGTTTCGCGATGCCGATCACGCCGCCGCCCTGTTTAACCTCCAAGAAGTCGGCTTTATCTACTCCCGCCTCACCAACCCAACGGTCGCTGTGCTTCAAGAGCGCATCGCTACTTTGGAAGGCGGCGTTGGCGCAGTGTGTTGTTCCTCTGGTCACGCGGCCCAAATCATGGCGCTGTTTCCCCTCATGTCACCGGGCAAAAACATCGTCGCCTCCACACGCCTTTACGGCGGCACGCTCACCCAATTCAGCCAAACCATCAAACGCTTCGGCTGGTCTGCTACTTTCGTAGACCTTGACGACGAAGCCGCGATCAAAGCCGCAATTGATGAAAACACCCAAGCGATCTTCTGCGAAAGCATCGCAAACCCGGGCGGCTACGTCACCGACATCCCAGCCCTCGCAAAAATCGCAGATGGCGCGGGCATTCCGTTGATCGTGGACAACACAGCTGCAACGCCGTTCCTGTGTCGCCCGATCGAAATGGGCGCAACGCTTGTCGTGCACTCCACAACCAAATACCTCACGGGTTCAGGCACCGTAACAGGTGGCGCAGTTGTTGATTCAGGTCGTTTCGATTGGTCCGCCAGCGATAAATTCCCCTCCCTTTCCCAACCAGAACCCGCCTATCACGGCATGAAATTCCACGAAACATTCGGCGAATTGGCCTTTACCTTTCACGGCATCGCCATCGGCTTGCGGGATCTTGGCATGACCATGAACCCGCAAGGCGCGCATTACACGCTTGTCGGCATGGAAACCCTGTCCCTGCGCATGGAACGCCACGTTGAAAACGCGATCAAAGTGGCCGATTGGCTCGAAAATGATCCCCGCGTTGATTACGTCACCTACGCGGGCTTGAAATCCTCGCCCTACGCGGATCGCGCGAAAAAGCTGTATCCACGCGGCTGCGGTGCGCTGTTCACTTTCGCGGTCAAAGGCGGCTACGACGCCTGCATCAAACTCGTCGACAGCTTGGAGATTTTCAGCCACGTGGCAAACCTTGGCGATGCACGATCCCTGATCCTGCACCCCGCATCCACAACGCACCGCCAGCTATCCGTTGAACAACAAGAGGCCGCAGGTGCCGCCCCCAACGTGGTTCGCCTGTCCATCGGTATTGAATCCGTAGAAGACATCATCGCCGATCTGGACCAAGCTTTGTCAAAAGCCGCCTCCTAATCCGCGATCAGATATCATGCGAAAGAGGGCCATTCGGTCCTCTTTTTCTTTGCAAAATACCCCCATTCCCCTTGTTTCTGCGCCCAACAACCCCCAAATTCAGTGTTGTTAACCACCGCTGTGTAATCTGCATAAACCTGCCGACCACACGGCAAAGGCCCAGATCACTACCAAAGCAGGCAAAAACCTGCTAGTTTAGGGACTTAGCCTCCTAAATGCATAGCAATTTGCTAGGGAATCAGGTACCCGCGCAGCAGGGTAAAGAGTAAATGAACCATGATGGGTGACAGCAAACCTAATTTTGCGCTCGACTTATCGAACGAGGGCGTCGCGCTCTGGCACCGCAGCAGTGGTGGCGGATGGACGACGCTTGGCAGCGTTTCTCTTGCCGCTGATGATTTTTCTGCGCAACTCGCGGCCCTTCGCGATGGCGCATCAAGGGGCACGGGACGCGCGCGCCGCTGCGTCATCCGCATCCCCCGCTCCGAAGTATTACTCTCCAAAGTCCGCGTTGGCGTATTCGAGGGCGAGGCCGCCGTGCGCCACGCTCACAAACAAATCGCCGAATTATCGCCCTACCAAATGAACGAAATCGCCTTTGATTTGGGCGAAAAGGGCTTTGGTAACATGGCGCCCGTTGGCATCGTTGCGCGCCAAACCTTGGTCGAGGCCGAAGCTTTTGCAAGGTCGAACGGCTTTGATCCGCTGTATTTCACCACGCAATACGCCGAGAAAGAATTCACCCGCGAGCCACGTTTTTACACGAGCGCCGCAGTGCCAGCTGCAAAACCGCTATGGTACGTGCCTTGGGTCGCGGCCGCGTCTGTCGGTTTGGCTTTGGGCTATTTCGGCTACACCTACGCCACTGCGCCCAACGTGTCCCAACCCGTTTCCACGGCGGCTGTTTCAGAACAACCCGTAGTCGAACCCGTGGTGGAAACTGCCGCCGTAGAAACGGTACAGCCCGCACCTGAGCCCGAACCCCTAGTCGTGGATACCGCGCAGCTTGGTTTGCAAGACGTGGCCCCGGCACTGCCGAGTGTCGCCGTCGTTTTGGCACCGCCACAGGCTACCGAATACCCAGAAATGCGGGTCGCTGCGATCAATCTTTCTTCAGATGCCGCTGATCCTGCCGTCACGCGCCTGTTCGCAGCACAGGCAAGTGTTCCACAGGTCTCGATCTCCTCAAAGCAGGTTAAAACCAGCGATCTTCAAATTGCCGAAGCCCGCCGCGATCTGCCAAATGTTTCGGTAAACGACGAAATCGTTGCAATCATTCAAAGCGATATGACAATCGCGACCCTTAACGCACCTGAACAAACCGCGCCGATCCTGCTCGCTGCACTGACAGCACCAAACGATCCGATTGATCCTGCATTGCTGATCAATCTGCCGCGCACCATCGCCACTGACACGGGCGTCAATTCTTCTACGACCCAGCCTGCTGCCCGCCCGGTGCGCCCGCCTTCTACGATAACTGCGGCCCCAGGCACCTTGATCCCAACGGTTGAGGGCACCCCTGGCCCAGATTACATCACCATCTTTGCGGGCCGCCCTGCGAACCCGCCGCGCAACCGCATCGACCCAGTCCCACCCGAAGAATTGCTAGCAGGATTCCGTCCCCGACTGCGCCCTGCAACGCTGAATGTGCCTGCTGAACTGCTGGCCGCTGTCGAACCCGAAGTGGTTGCAGAACCCACAATTCTGGACCTAGCCGACCCAACCTTGCGCGCGCTGCGGGCACGTTTGCGCCCCTCCACACTGGTTGTTCCACAAGCAGAGGCTTTGGCCGCGGTTGCGCCAGAAGAAACCACATCAGACACGGTTGAAGAACCAAATCTGTTCGCCCTTGCCGATCCTACGCTCGCTGGCAATCGCGCCCGCCTGCGCCCCGCAACATTGGCAGATCGCGCCGCTGAAATTACCGCCGCTGCGCAAATCGCCAGCCTTGGCGACCCCGCTTTGCGGCCCCTGCGCGCCCGATTACGCCCAGCAGACCTTGCCCCAATCGTGGCAGAAGTTGTTGTTGAGCCAACAGAACCCGCGTCAGACCTGACATCAATCGTCGAAACCGCGATTGCAGACGCGGCGATTGAAAATCCGACCGACGCCACGGATGAAATCGTGGCAGCCATTGCGCAGGACACCGTGTTGCAAACGATCCAAGACGAGGCTTCCACCCTCGCCTTTTCTGATCCCGCGCTGCGCCCCTTCCGTGCCAGAACCCGCCCAACTGGATTGGTGCCCGGCGCGCAACTCGCTTCGCTGACGACAGATGGCGCACAAACAGACGCCGCGCCGACCCTATTGGCACTTGCTGATCCAACCCTGTCTGGCCTGCGTGCCCGCACCCGCCCGGGTAATTTGCGGGTCGTCATGCCCGAACAGCAATCATCGCTTCTCACATTCGCTGATCCAACATTGGCTGGCAAACGCACCCGTGCGCGCCCCAGCAATTTGCGCGTTCTTCAGCCTGAACCTGAAACATCCGCAATCGAGGCGGCCATCGCCAAAGACCTCGAAACCGCGCCTGAAACACCGGTTATTCGCGGCACGCGGCTCGCCGTTTCCGTCAGCCCGAAACCCAAAACCCGCCCCCGCACGCTCGCCCGTGTTGTAGAACGGGTCACCCGTGAAGCCAAACGCACAAATGCGTCAGTCCAAAGCGACAGCAGCGCTGGCGTTTCCGCGTCAGGCGGCTCAACCCGCGCAACGGCCAAATTGCCAAAATCTGCGAAAGGCACGGTTAAATCCGCGCCGCCCTCCAACGCGACTGTGGCCCGCGCAGCGACAGAAAAATCCCGTTTTAAGAAATCTCGCATGAACCTTGTGGGTATTTTTGGCGCACCGAACAAACGCCGCGCCCTGATCCGCCTGTCCTCTGGGCGCTACGTCAAAGTGCAAAACGGCGACAAAGTCAGCGGCTGGAAAGTATCAGCCATCGGCGAAAGCAGCCTGCGGATCAAAAAAGGCAGCCGTGATCAAGTCTTACGCATTCCTTAAAGCAGCATCACCGCCGCAAGGCCAAGGAACGCGAAAAACCCGATAACATCCGTCACCGTTGTCACGAACGCGCCCGAGGCAAGGGCGGGATCAATGTTCAGCTTGGTCAGCGTGATTGGCACCAAAATCCCCGCCATGCCAGCCACCAAAAGGTTGGCGATCATCGCCAGCCCAAGCACGACCCCCAGCATCGGCGAGCCAAACCAGATCAACCCGACAATGCCAATAATCACGGCAAAAACCACACCATTTAAGAACCCGACGATCACTTCGCGCCGAATAACCCGCATTGCGTTGGCCGAGGTCAAATCCTTTGTGGCCAGTGCGCGCACGGCCACCGTTAACGTCTGCGTTCCCGCATTTCCCCCCATCGAAGCGACAATCGGCATCAACACCGCAAGGGCGACGATGGCTTCGATAACGGACGAAAACTGCGCAATCACAACCGACGCCATGATAGAAGTTAACAGGTTAACGGCCAACCACGGAAACCGTTGCCGTGTCGTATCCAGAACCGTGTCCGTCAGGCTTTCATCGCCCACACCCGCTAGCAATTTCAAATCTTCCTCGGCCTCTTCGTCCAGCACATCCATCGCGTCATCAATGGTAATTACGCCGACCAAACGCCCCATACCATCGACAACAGGTGCTGAAACCATGTGGTACTGGTTAAACGCATAGGCCACGTCTTCTTGTGTTTGCGTCGCAGGAATAATCTGGAAATTCTCATCCATGATATTGGCCAACATCGTGTCGCGCGGGCTTGCCAATAGCGACGAAAGTCCAACTTTACCAATGGGTTGCAGTTTTGGATCGACAATCACCGCATCATAAAACCGATCAGGCAAATCTGTCGCAGCCCGCAGAAAATCAATCATCTCACCGACGGACCAATGCCCGGGCGCCATGACCAATTCGCGCTGCATCAAACGCCCGGCGGTTTCGTCTGGGTATTGCAACGCCTGCTCAACAACGACACGCTCCGCATCATCCAGCGCGTCTAAAACCCTAACCTTTTCCGGCTCTTCCAAATCCTCGATCAGATCAACAACGTCATCTGATTCCAAATCCTTGAACGCCTCCGCCATCACCTCGACAGACATGCCCTCGATCAAATCACCGCGCAGATTTTCATCCAGCTCGGATAAAACTTCGCCGTCGATTTCAGTGCCCCAAAGGGTCAGCAACTCGGATCGTTCGGCGCTTGAAACTTGTTCCAGCAAATCGGCGATATCAGCGGAGTGCAGCGGATCCAACAACCCAACCAACGCCACTTTATCTTGCGCATAAACCGCAGCTAAAATCGCCTCGGTCGCCCCTTTATCGAGCGCATAGGCCCCATCGCCACCTTCAAAATCGACAGTCCCGGTTTCGGCTGTGTTTTGATCCTGCATCTGCGGGGCTCCTCGTGGTGTGAATGGCCAGTTCTACCCCGTTGCCCCCCCTGCAACAACCGAAATTCCAGCCGCAATTGCGCCGCCATCAACTGGTTTGCGTAACCCAACCATCCCCGCTAATGTTCTTTCAAAAATCGGCAGAAACAGAACCACGCACATGGCAGATCAATCCCCCCAAAAGATGCAATTCAAAACCATTGCAGAATTGCGCGGCGCCGCCGTAGAGCATCACAAAAAAGGCGATACCAAAACCGCCCGTGATCTTTACCGCGTCTTCCTATCCAAACGCCCAAAAGACGCGCCCATGTGGTCCAACCTTGGGGCGCTGTTTCGTGCAGAAAAAAATTACGCGATGGCCGTGATTTGCCAACGCCGCGCCCTGCGCTTTGATCCAGAATCCGATAGCGTTCTTAACAATGCGGCCAACGCGCATTTCGATGCTGGCGAGCCAGAAAAGGCGCTGGAACTTCGCCGTAAGGCCTTGGAAAGTAAGCCAGAAGACCCCGAAAACTGGTCTTCTCTTGGTAAATACTTGCGCGCCCTTGGCCATCACGATCAAGCAAAGGTTGAACTTGAAAAGGCGTTGGAAACCCATCCAGATGATGCCGAACTGCACATCCAACTGGCCTTTGCCCAGCTGGCCCTTGGCGATTACCCAAATGGATTTACCGAGTTTGATTGGCGCTGGAAAGGCGATGAAATCTCCCTTCCCAAGATGGATTTCCCCCAGTGGAAAGGCGAGGATATCGACGGCAAAACCATCCTCATCACGCCGGAACAAGGGTTTGGCGACACGATATTAATGGCGCGTTTCTTGCGCGGCCTTGCCGATCTCGGGGCGAAGGTTCGCCTAAACGTCAAACCACCATTGCGCCGCATTTTCAACGGCCTAGCTGGGGTTAATAAATTCGCGATCACCAACGACGATATCGTTGGCTGCGATTACTGGTCCCCGATGATGGATCTGCCGCGCTACCTTGGCACAACGCTGCAAAACCTCCCTGCGCCAACTGCACTCTCCATCCCAGATGACAGCATTGAGCGGGCAAAATCCGCCACTGCCCCATTCAAAGACGATTTTAAAATCGGCGTTCTGTGGTCAGGCTCCGTCAGCTACCGCGCCAATCACAAACGCTCGTTCAGCCACACCCAATTCCTCCAATTGGCCGATATTGCGGGCGCGCAAATGTTCTCGCTCTACAAAGGCCCCTTGTCCCAAGCATTCCACGACGACGGCACCTCGTGTGTTATCATTGATGCCGCCTCAAATGATCGCGATTTTGCCGACAGCGCCGCCCTGATCAACGAGCTCGACCTCGTGATCACAATGGACAGCGCCATCGCCCATGTCGCAGGATCACTGGGCGCAAACGTCTGGAACCTCTTGCACTCCGAGGCCTATTGGCTCTATGAACCTTTCCCTGACCATACGCCGTGGTATCCGACTATGCGCTTGGTAAGACAGGATAAATCTGGCGATTGGGATACGGTTTTCCAAACGCTCCGCACTGATATTCAAGAATTGGTAAGGCAAAAACATGGATGAAATTCTCACGCCCATCTCTCCGGGTGAGTTGCTTGATAAGCTGACGATCCTGACGATTAAGTTGGAAAACATCACCGATGCGAACAAACGCGCCAATGTGCATGTGGAGCATACTTTGCTTTCTAAAGTCGCTAATGATGGCATCCCGAAATCCGATCAAATCGCCAAGCTGCAGGCCAATCTTTTGTCTGTAAATAAACAGCTGTGGGATATCGAAGACGACATCCGCGATTGCGAACGCGCTGGTGATTTCGGCCCTGAATTTATCCGGCTTGCCCGCGCCGTTTACGTCACAAACGACAAACGCGCCGACCTGAAAAACAGATTAACACCGCGCTCGGCTCTCAAATCGTAGAAGAGAAATCTTATGCCGACTACTAAACTAATCCTCGGTCAAACCCTGTCTTTCACTGGCAATCCGTTTGAGCTAGGCCCAGATGCCGCCCAGCACGAGGTTCACGGCGCGGTGGCAATCACGAACGGCAAAATCACCGCCGTTGGCCCTGCCGATCAGATGAAAGCCACTCATACTCAGGCTGAAATCACCGATATGGGTGATCATTTGTTGATGGCAGGGTTCGTTGATGCCCATGTGCATTACCCCCAAACCGCCATAATCGCCAGCTGGGGCAAACGCCTGATTGATTGGCTCAACACCTACACGTTCCCCGAAGAATCCCGCTTTGGTGATCCTGCCTACGCCACTGATATTGCAAATAAATACTGTGATTTTGCGCTTGCAAACGGCACCACAACCGCCGCGAGTTTTTGCACCATTCATCCCGAAAGCGTCGATGCCTATTTCACCGCCGCCGCAACCCGCAACATGCGCATGGTTGGCGGCAAAACCTGCATGGATCGCAACTCGCCAGACAATTTGCGCGACACCGCCCAATCCGCCTATGATGACAGCAAAACCTTGATTGATCGTTGGCACGAACAGGGCCGCGCCACCTATGCCATCACGCCACGGTTTTCACCGACATCCACAAATGACCAGCTCGCCGCGCTGGGTGGTTTATGGTCCGAACGCCCAACTTGCCTGATGCAAACACACCTTTCCGAACAGCATGAGGAAATCGCATGGGTCAAAGACCTGTTCCCGAATGCACGCGATTACCTCGACACCTACGAACAGCACGGGTTGGTTCGCGAGGGCGCGATCATGGGCCATTCGATCCACCTCACACCGCGCGAAATCACCACCATGCGAGATTGCGGCGTCACCATCGCCCACTGCCCCACATCCAACACCTTCATCGGATCGGGCCTGTGCGATGTCACGGGGCTCAACGCGGCGGGGGTCACCACGGGCCTTGCCACCGATACAGGCGGTGGTTCGTCGTTTTCCATGCTGCGCACAATGGCCGCCGCATACGAGGTCGCGCAACTTCGCGGCGACGCGCTCCACCCCAGCCACCTGCTCTACCTCGCCACTGTTGGCTCCGCCAAAACCCTCGGCCTGTCCGATAAAATCGGCAACCTCGCACCGGGAAATGAGGCCGACCTCATCGCCATAAACCTCGCCTCCACGCCGCCCATCAAACTAAGCAGCGCGCGCGCCAACACCATCTGGGAAGCCATCTTCCCCACCATCATGATGGGCGACGAACGCGCGATCACCGACGTCTGGATCGCAGGCGAACGGATAATTTGACACAACAGGCGATCCCATGACACCCTAAGGTAGATTTAAAGCGATTTATTTGAGGGTTTATTATGGTTTCAAAGGAAGACCAATCAGGCGTGAAAACGTCCACAATAGACGTAACAAGGTCGAATAGGGCCCATCGTGTCTGGCTTGCATCGTTCAATTCTGAAGCCAATCCTGAATTTGGTCCCAATCTGAAAAAAGACTCTCTGATATCGTGGAGCATCGAACCTTATTCATTGGATGAATTTCTAGAGTTGGAAGGCGATCGCGATGTAATTGCCTTTGAGGCGCGATCAGAGGGAGACCCCGACGGGAAAATCATTGCCGTTGGAACAATGCTTCCGTTTGAACATAACTCGGGCGAAAAACCCCAAATTCAAATTTCCGTCGTCGATACATTTTTTGATCGTTCGATCAATTACAACCACAACTCAGACAACTTAATAGATCCAAAATATGTGACAGAATTGCTCCGATTGTCTTCAATCGATTCCGAACAATTTGGCTCCTATTTGCAAAAACATGTGGAACCAACCCTAGCGTTCAAAATCTCGAACAAGCCGAAAATCAATTTCACACCTGACGCCGCCAAAAAACGCGCTGCTATTGCATTCACCGACAGCATGACCCCGACCGACGATAAACCGATTCCACCGCCCCTGCCAAATCCCGAAGGCGCGGTAAAACCAGAACCAACTCCAGAACCAACGCCCCCCCAAGCCCTTGAAACCCAATCCCATTTCTCCACCGACGAACCGCGCAGCGTTGTCGATACTTTGCGCCGCGCCCCGAACGCATTTGTCGTGGCCCAATACCTAGATCGCCTGCGCGGCGCGCCGATCAAAGACGAGAAAAGCCAAGACAGCTACGTGCTGCACGTCGATGCGCCTTGGGGCGGCGGTAAAACCACTTTCGCCAATTTCATCGCAAATTTCCTCAGCTTTCGGCACCATAAAACGCCCAAAAATGTCGCAACCTTCATCGAAAACAGCGGAGTTGAAAAAAGCCTTTATGAACCCTTGGCAGAAAATGATTGGATGATCCTGCATTTCAACGCTTGGGAAAACCAGCATGTTTCGCCGCCCTGGTGGAATTTTTACACCTCATTCCTCAACGGCTATAAAGACAAAATCGAACACCCCACAGGGCTGCAAATCAACGAATGGCACTGGCGTATTTGGACCCCAGAAACCAAAAAGTCCCTGCTAATCACAGCCGCACTGGTTGTCGTTGCCATTGTGCTCGCGATGAATACGATTGATAAAGGCGAACTCAGCACGCTTACCGCTGCCGCGTCGTTGCTGGGGGCTGGCTCCCTGCTCGCCTTCATCTTTGCCCAAGCAAAAGCAGGCATAAAACGCGTCGTAGATGCCTCCAACAGCGCGTATAACCCAACCGTTCTGGGCGAAACGGATCCCCTCACACGGCTTGGCGATCGCTTTATCGAAGTATCCAAATGGCACGATCGCCCCGTGCTCATGGTAATCGACGATATTGATCGGTGTGAACCCGAATATGTCGTTGAACTGATGCGCGGCCTTATCACGATTTTTCAATCAAACCACGTCAGCTATCTTATCCTTGGAGATCGCGGCTGGATCGAGCAAAGCTTCGAAAACGTGAACGACGACATGAGCAAGGCCCACACAGACAAAACTGTCAGCTTTGGCGCCCGTTTTGCAGAAAAGGTCATTCAAATGAGCTATCTTCTGCCCGAAATTCCGACCGAACAGCGCAAACACTACCTGCGCAGTGTCTTGGGGTTGAACGAAGAACAGACCAAAGAAATCGAACAGGTCCAACGCGAAATCCGCCAGAAACTCTCCGATGCGAAAACCCCCGAGGAGAAAGAAAAAGTCAAAAAGGAAATTCAAGCGGCTGAGCCAAAAGACGAAATCGAGGCTAAAACAACGCGCGACGAATTGAATATTCAATCGGCGCTCGCCAATGCAGCGGCACCAGATCAGCTGGAAAAAATTAACCACGGGCTCGAAGAAGTATGGTTTCTTCTGCCCCAAAATCCCCGCCGCGTGAAACGGCTCGTCAATATGATCGCCGTGTACCAAGCAAGTGCTGAATCCACGCTCGGGCTTGATCCCAAAAACGCCAAAGACTGGTTCGAGATGGTCTTGTGGCTGATCCTATTTTCGGAATTTCCCAACGTCTTTGCCGCCATTTATGCGCGCCCGTCACTTCTCGAACCACTCCCCAATCTGAACGAGGAAAAACTGCTGTTCGATTGGCAGATAGACGGCGGATTGCCGCGCCGCGCCCGCAAGGTTATCGACGGCGTCACAATCGACGGCACCTTGATCAAGATCACACCCGATATCGCCGAAAAAATGAAAAAACTAACGCCTCTGGGATAGGCTCAAATCCCGCCCGTTGCGTCAAAGGTTAACGCCAAAAGTGCCATACGTTTTGCATACACTTTGCATACGTTTTGCAGCCCCGAAAAATCGCATTTTAAGGCAAATCTTACCGAACCGAACGCGCGCGTATCACCCTGTTAAAGCCCAGCCAAACGCAGCGCCATTTTGTTTTGCCGCGCGATCACCGCGTTCAAATCAATCGTCGTCATCTGCCCATCGCGCACCACACCGCGCCCCTCAACAAACAGATCACGAACTTGATGCGGGCCCGACAAAACCAGTGCGGCAACTGGGTCCCAATTTCCCGCAGCGGCCAAGTTTACCATGTTCCAAATCGCGAAATCGGCGCGTTTACCAACCTCGAGCGATCCCACATCACTACGCCCTAAAACTTGCGCGCCCCCTAACGTGGCGATCTCCAAACTCTCGCGGGCAGACATGGCATCAGCGCCGTTTTGAACCCGCTGCAACAGCATCAATTGGCGCGCTTCATCCAGCAAATGCCCCGCGTCATTCGACGCCGATCCATCCACACCCAACCCCACACGAACACCCGCATCCCGCATCGCACGCACTGGCGCAATGCCCGATCCAAGCCGGCAATTTGAACAGGGGCAATGGGCAACGCCCGTGCCAGTTTGTGCAAATAAATCAATCTCTTGTGCATCCAGCTTTACACAATGCGCATGCCAAACATCATCCCCCGTCCATCCCATATCTTGGGCATATTGCCCCGGACGACAGCCAAATCTCGCCAGCGAATAATCCACATCTTCATCGTTTTCTGCCAGATGCGTGTGCAACATAACGCCCTTGTCACGGGCCAACGCGGCGCTGTCTTTCATCAGATCAGTGGAGACCGAAAACGGCGAACACGGTGCCACAACAACCCGCGTCATTGACCCGTCTTTTGCATCATGAAAACGATCAATCACACGGATGCAATCCTCCAGAATAGCAGATTCCACCTCGACCATACTGTCAGGCGGCAACCCACCGTCGCTCTCTCCAATGGACATAGATCCCCGCGCACCATGAAACCGCAAACCGACCTCGGATGCGGCCGCGATACTGTCGTCCAGCGTTGCGCCATTGGGAAAAATGTATTGGTGATCAGAACTGAGCGTGCACCCAGACAGCGCCAATTCCGCCAAACCAACCTGCGCAGCGGTATAAAACTCCTCTGGCCCCATCTGTTCCCAAATCGGGTATAATGTCTGGAGCCAGCCAAACAACAATGCGTCCTGCCCCCCCGGAACAGCCCGCGTAAGTGTTTGATATAAATGATGATGTGTGTTCACCAGCCCGGGTGTAACAACGCAACCAGCGGCATCAATTCCGCCCCCGTCCAGCCCGTGACCGATCTGCGTAATCACACCATTTTCGATAGCCATATCCACATCCGTCAGCTCGCGCCGCGTGGTATCCATCGTGACCAAATGGCCGATGTTTTTGATCACAGTTCTTGTCATTGGGCGTCACCTCAAAAGAAAAACGGCAGCCCAAGCCACCGTTTTAGATCGTTTAAATCACTGTTGCTCGGTTTAGTTTACGTAAAACGCATCCCCAAAACCAGCCCCGCGTGCAGAGCGCAATGCAGATTGCATTTGCGCAGAACTGCCGAATGGGCCAAGCAAAACAACTTTCAAATTCCGGCCACCGCGCGCAACATTTCGCGTTGCAACAGGCACGCCAGCCGCTTGAAAGCGACGAATTGTACGTTGTGTATTTGAGGCGTCACCAAAGGTACCTACTTGCACGTACCGCTTGCTTGTCGCCTGTGTAGCACGTTGTTTTACAACAACTTTCTTTGTTGATTGCGTCGTGCGGTATTGCCGCGTTGAGGCAACTTTACGAACCCGCGTTTTCCGTTTGACCAGTTTGCGCGGCACCGTATTGGTCCAAACCAACTCCATCTGAGCATCGCCTTCGCGGGTCACATCAGACTCGATAACTGGGCCTGTTGTGGTCAAGCCGTGAATCGGATCAACAACTTGATCGGCGGTCACGACGCGCACTGTTCTGCGCGTGGTTTTGATCGACGCATTTGCAGCGGCAGCGGCCTGCAAACGGCGCGAACGTACGAGATCACCGGGATGAATTTGTTGCGTTTGACCTGTTGCCTGACGACGGCGCACAACGCGCGTTGTGTTCGTGCGAACACCAGTTTGGGCCTGCGTTGGGTTTGAAAACACCGTTACATTTCGTGTGTTATCAGTGCTTTGGATGCCAGAACGCGAATTGCGCACCAGATCACCTGGATGAATTTGTTGCCCAACACGGCGCGTCGCAACGCGTTGTGTCACAACCTTTTTACGTGTCACGACACGTTTTGGCTGCACCACTTGTTGCACTGCGGGCTCTCTGAGCACAAGCACACGCGCAGGTTTGGTGCGAATGGATTTTACAACCTTCTTCACAACTTTCTTTGGTGGCGCTTTGACGGTTTTACGTTTGGGCGCAGCCACCCGTTTGATCGTCGGCTGTGACAAATCTAGAACCGTGCCCGTAGATGTCGGGTTCACTTTTCTTTGCAAGGTCGCCAGTTGGCTACCAGTCAAAGACGGCTTGTTCTGCTTGGAGCAATAAACTTTACGCTTGCGATTTACCCGTGGAACCCAAGTGACCCGCCCGCCAAAACCAGCACGGATGAACACACAGCCACGGCTGTCCACATACTGCTTGCCCTTAAACGCGCTCGGTGGATACTCCGCTGGTGCCGTAACTTTACGCAAAGATTGCGATGTGACGGGTCCAACAATGGACGCAGTAACAAGAATAGCAAGTGCAGCGCGTGCTGCATGGATCAGAATTTTATGCATCTAAGCCCCCTAGGATACGGGGTAAAAGTTGCCTTTATTTCGCCACATTGTAAAGGGCAGAACCGCCGTACCCACAACATTTCGTGCTTAATAGCGCGAGGACATCAGGGTTTAGCTTAGTCCACTACATTCCTAGAGGCAGCATCTCGTTGAAAACGATAGGGTTTTAATTCCAGCTTTCCTTCTTTCGGTACAAGGTTGACGGCGAAACGCTCAGTTGTAGCGCTGCTTTCGGGATTGACCCACCATTTTGGCTAATCGCGGTTTCAATGATCAAACGCTCCAAATCTGCCAGCGCCCACCCTGCCCTAATCATTTCAATGATCGTGTTTTTCGCGCCGTCATTCGTATCACGCACCGCCTGCTGGGTTTGCGGCTGCGTGCTGGCAATGTACTCATTCAGCATCGCATTTGGCAACATCGCGGCCTTTAGAACCGATGATTTTGACGCCTCAACACTCTTTTCAAGGGTCGATTGAAGCTGTGAAATATTCCCATCCCACGACACTTTGCTTAGTACCAAGGCTGCATCTTCAGCCAATTCCATTTGCGGCTTTTGCATCTTGTGTGTGATGCGGTTCAACATCTGCTGTGCAAGTGGGGAAATTTCATCGCAGCGACTGTGCAAAGGGCGCAATTTTATCCGCACCACCTTTAAACGATAGTATAAGTCTTCGCGAAACCGCCCAGCATCCACGGCGTCTTCGGCATTAATCGTGCTGCAAAAAATCACTCTGATATTTGTGTGGCTGCTAAAGCCAAAATTGGTTTCCAACACCCCCGTCTGCAAAAATCGAAGCAACTGGGTCTGCACGCTCAAAGACAAACGGCAGACTTCTGACAGGTAAAGCGTTCCCCCGTTTTCGAACACCTCTTCCGAAAACATCGCCGCCAATTTGGTGTGTGTCGTGCCTCCACAATCGACGCTGACAAAGGGCAAATGGGATCGATGCGAACAGGCGTGCAAATATTCCGCGCACGCGCCCTTGCCCGTGCCTGCATCACCCTCGATCAAGACAGGGGAAAAACTTGGCATTATCTTGATAATATTGTCGAAATTATCGCCAAAAACCGCGCTGTAGTACGGTTTTTCATCTTCAAATCTGGCTTCGCTCGCGTCTACTGCTGCATTGCTTACAACCGCCAAAAGCGACGCGCTATCAATTGGTTTTACAACATAATCAAACGCACCCAGATCAATGGCAGTGCCCGCTTGACGCATGGCTCCGCTCGCTGTTGTCGCAATGATCCGGGTTTCAGGGCGCGCACCCAATAGTCCGGCCATAAATGCAAACGCATCACCGCTAACCAAAAGCAAATCCAGCACAACAATGCTTGCGCCATGTTCAGCAAAAAGCGCCGCCGCCTCTGGCACAGTCTTAGCCGTGAAAACATCCATACCAGCAGTGGAAAGAGCGTCAGAATACGCCTCTCGCAATGCATCTGTTTGTTCAACCACCAAGACCCGAACCGACACCACAATCCCCTAACTCGTTACAAATACACATTAGATACCGTGGCATCTTTTAACAGACTTAACTTTTGGGGTACCCAAGGCCTTTCAACGCCACTGCGATCTCGTCTAGAATTGCGGGATCATCAATGGTCGCAGGTAGTTTATACGCCTCACCATCAGCGATCTTACCCATAGTTGCGCGCAAAATCTTGCCAGATCGCGTCTTTGGCAGGCGATCAACGACACAGGCTAATTTAAACGCTGCCACTGGGCCAATTTTCTCGCGCATCAACGTCACACATTCCGCAACGATGTCGCTTTCTGCGCGATCCACCCCCGCGCTCAGGCACAAAAAGCCCATTGCCAATTGGCCCTTCAGCTGATCCGCCACGCCGATCACGGCACATTCCGCAACATCTGGATGGCCTGCCAAAACTTCCTCCATCGCGCCTGTCGATAATCGGTGGCCCGCGACGTTGATCACATCATCAGTACGCGCCATGATGTACAGGTATCCATCCTCGTCTTTGATGCCCGCATCACCGGTTTCATAATAGCCTTCAAACGCATTCAGGTAGGATGATTTGAACCGCTCTTCTGCATTCCAAAGCGTTGGCAGCGTACCAGGTGGCAAAGGCAGTTTCACCACAATCGCGCCCAATTCGCCGCTGGGCATTTCTTCGCCCTCATCGCTTAAAATGCGCACGTCATACCCTGGCATCGGAACCGTTGGTGAGCCCAACTTTACTGGCAGATGTTCAATCCCCATCGGGTTGCCCACCATCGTAAAGCCCGTTTCCGTTTGCCACCAGTGATCAATCACAGGCACATTCAACTGATCTTGCGCCCACTGAATAGTGTCGGGATCTGCCCGTTCACCTGCCAAAAACAAGGTATTTAGGTTCGATAAGTCATATTTTTTGACAAATTCACCGTTTGGATCGACTCGCTTGATCGCGCGAAACGCGGTTGGTGCGGTGAACAACGCTTTCACTTTATGTTCCTCGATCACGCGCCAGAATGTCCCTGCATCAGGGGTGCCCACGGGCTTACCTTCAAACACAATCGTGGTGTTTCCGTGGATCAGCGGTGCGTAACAAATATACGAATGCCCAACGACCCAGCCCACATCAGATGCCGCCCAAAACACATCACCAGGATCCATGCCATAGACGTTTTTCATGGTCCAATTCAGCGCAACCAAATGCCCACCTGTATGGCGCACAACGCCCTTGGGCTGGCCTGTCGTGCCAGAGGTGTACAGGATATAAACAGGGTCATTGCCGTTCACAGGCACACAGGGCGCAGGCGTCACGTCAACTTGCACAGCGTTCCAATCCAGATCACGGCCTTCAACCATGCTGGCAGCCGCTTCTGGGCGTTGAAAAATGATGCAAGTTTCAGGCTTATGCGCAGCCATTTCAATCGCGGCGTCTAGCAGCGGTTTATATTCCACCACACGGCCGGGTTCGATCCCACAAGAGCTCGCGATAATCGCTTTGGGCGTTGCATCATCAATCCGTGTTGCCAGCTCGTTTGCCGCAAAACCACCAAACACAACCGAATGAATTGCACCGATGCGCGAACAGGCCAGCATCGCGACAATCGCCTCGGGCGTCATCGACATATAGATGATTACGCGATCGCCCTTTTCCACGCCCTGCGCCTGTAATGCGCCACCCAAGCTGGCCACACGATCCAGCAATTGCGCATAGGTGATCGTTTCTTTTGTGTCGGTGATCGGGCTGTCATAAATAATCGCCGCTTGATCTGCGCGGCCATTTTCAACATGGCGATCCACCGCATTATAACAGGTATTCACCACACCATCCGCAAACCATTCGTACAACGGCGCATTTTCATCGCTCAACGCTTTGCTCGGGGCTTTCACCCAATCAATTGCCTGCGCGGCCTCCATCCAAAATGCGTCTGGATCATTCTGCCAGGCGGCGTAAACTTCTTTGTATCCCATTGGATTTGCTCCTTATTCGTACGAATCTACCGACGTTCCCGCCAATGCTGCTATATTCAAAAGACCACGCGCGGTGATCGAAGGCGTCACGATGTGAGCTTTGTTGCCCATGCCCATCAAAATCGGCCCAACCTCCAGCCCATCGGCGCGGGTTTTCAACACGTTACGCACCGCACTGGCGGCATCTGTGTTTGAAAACACCAACGTATTTGCGGCCCCATCAAGGCGGCTGTTCGGCATGATCCGTTCGCGCAATTCAGGGTCGAGCGCGCTATCCACATGCATCTCGCCCTCATAGGCGAAATCGAGGTTCTTGCTATCCAAAATCGCCAAGGCTTCGCGCATCCGCCGCCCACTCTCGCTATCAAGATTGCCAAACTGTGAATGGCTCAACAACGCCACCTTTGGCTCTAATCCAAAACGGCGCACGTGGCGCGCAGCTCCGATCACCGTCTCGGCAATCTGCATCGCCGTAGGTTCAGGGTTCACTTGCGTGTCGGCTACAAACAGCGGCCCTTTTTCTTGGATCATCAACGACAATGCGCCCACGGGATGCAGGCCATCTTGACCCAAAACCTCGTTCACGTACTTCAGATGCCACAGGTATTGCCCAAACGTGCCGCAAATCAGGCTATCCGCCTCGCCGCGATGCACAGCAATTGCACCAATCGCCGTGGTATTCGTGCGCATAATCGCCTTGGCCAGATCGGGCGTCACTCCGCGCCGTTTCATGATCCCGTAATAGGTTTCCCAGTAATCGCGATACCGCGCGTCGCTTTCTGGATTGACCAGCTCGAAATCTTTGCCCGCTTCAATAGTCAGGCCAGCCTTGGCGATGCGCCGTTTCACAACATTTGGCCGCCCGATCAAGATCGGCTTATCCACACCCTCTTCCAGAATGGCACTGGCCGCGCGCAACACCCGTTCGCTCTCGCCCTCAGCAAAGATAACTTTGCGAACCGTGCCTTTAGCGGCCTCAAACACGGGCCGCATGATAAAGGCAGACTTAAACACCGAACGATCCAGATCAGCTTTATACGCCTCGATATCGGCCACAGGTCGTTTGGCGACACCACTGTCCATCGCAGCTTTGGCCACGGAACTCGCGACAATCCCCATCAAACGTGGATCAAACGGTTTCGGGATCAGATAATCCGCCCCAAAGGTCATTTGTTCACCGCGATAGGCCGCTGCCGCCTCTGCACTGCTGGTGGCACGCGCCAGTTCGGCAATCCCCTTCACACAGCCGATTTTCATCTCGTCGTTAATCGTTGATGCGCCCACATCCAGCGCGCCGCGAAAGATAAACGGGAAACACAGCACGTTGTTCACTTGGTTGGGATAATCAGAGCGCCCCGTCGCGATAATCGCATCGGGTGCCACCTTTTTCGCCGCGTCAGGCATGATTTCTGGCGTCGGATTGGCCAGCGCAAAAATAATCGGCTTTTTGGTCATTTTGCCAACCATTTCTGGGGTCAAAACACCGGGGCCAGACAACCCAAGGAACAAATCAGCGCCGCCAATCACATCGTCCAGCGTGCGCAAATCGCTCTTCTGCGCGTATTCAGATTTCTGCGGGTTCATATCCTCAACGCGACCCTCATACACCAGCCCGTGAATATCACACAGCCAGACATTTTCGCGTTTTACACCCAGTTTCAGCAGCATATTCAAACAGGCAATTCCTGCCGCGCCGCCGCCCGTGGACACGATTTTTACATCCTCAAACGCCTTACCAGCCACCGCCAGCGCATTCGTCGCCGCAGCCCCAACCACAATCGCCGTGCCGTGCTGATCATCGTGAAACACAGGGATGTTCATCCGCTCGCGGCAGATTTTTTCCACTATAAAACAATCAGGTGCCTTGATATCTTCAAGGTTTATCGCCCCAAACGTCGGCTCTAACGCACAGACGATCTCCGCCAGTTTTTCGGGATCACCTTCATCCAGCTCGATATCAAAACAGTCGATATTGGCGAACTTCTTAAACAGCACCGCCTTGCCTTCCATCACTGGCTTTGACGCAAGCGCACCGATGTTCCCTAACCCCAAAACAGCCGTCCCGTTTGTGACAACACCCACCAGATTGCCCCGCGTGGTGTAGCGCTCCGCGTTGGTCGCATCCGCCTTAATTTCCAAACACGCATCCGCCACGCCGGGGCTATAGGCCAGCGACAAATCCCGCTGATTGTCCATCGGCTTGGTCGCACGAATTTCCAACTTTCCGGGTTTAGGAGATTCGTGATACCGAAGGGCACGTTTTTTGGATTTATCGGACATTGGGTCTCCTTAGCTGGATTTTATCAGGTCGAGGATATTGCGTGCCGCAGACGGGATATTCGTCCCTGGCCCAAAGATCGCCTTAACCCCCGCATTATACAAGAAGTCATAATCTTGCTGCGGAATGACCCCGCCGCAAATCACAATAATATCTTCTGCATTCTGCTCCTTTAACGCGGCCACCAATTGGGGCGCCAATGTTTTATGCCCTGCCGCTTGGCTGGAAATGCCAACCACATGCACGTCGTTATCAATCGCATCTTGCGCCGCTTCGGCAGGTGTTTGAAACAGCGGCCCCACGTCCACATCAAACCCGATATCTGCAAATGCCGTGGCAATCACTTTGGCCCCGCGATCATGCCCATCTTGGCCCATTTTCACCACCAACATGCGCGGGCGACGGCCCTCGCCTTTGGCAAAACTCTCCACATCTGCTTGGATTTGCGCGAAACCCTCGTCGCCTTCATAGGCGGCACCATACACACCTGCCAACGTCTTCACCTCCGCTCTGTGTCGACCAAAGGCCGTTTCCATTGCATCCGAAATCTCGCCGACAGTGGCGCGTGCGCGTGCGGCCTCTACGGCGAGTGCCAGCAAGTTGCCCTCGCCCGTTAACGCAGCCTGTTCCAGCAGCATCAACGCCTGCGCACAGGCATCTGCGTCACGTGTTGCTTTGATCTTTTTCAACCGCGCCACTTGGCTGATGCGGACTTCGGTATTGTTGATATCGCGGATGTTAATCTCTGGTTGCTTATCCAGTTTGAACTTGTTCACACCAACAACCACCTCGTCACCGCGATCCACTGCCGCTTGCCGTTTTGCCGCCGCTTCCTCGATCCGCAACTTGGGCATACCGCTCGCAACCGCTTTGGTCATGCCTCCCATATCATCCACTTCTTTAATGATTTTACGCGCCGCCTCAGCCAGTTCATTCGTCAGGTTTTCGATGTAATATGATCCCGCCAACGGGTCGACCACATTGGTCACACCCGTTTCATTTTGCAAAATCAACTGTGTGTTCCGCGCAAGCCGTGCGCTTTCTTCTGTCGGCAACGCAATCGCCTCATCAAACGAGTTCGTGTGCAACGATTGTGTGCCACCCAAAACCGCGGACATCGCCTCATACGCCGTACGCACCACGTTGTTATACGGATCCTGCTCCTGCAACGAAACGCCAGAGGTTTGGCAATGCGTGCGCAGCATGGATGAGCCCGGCTTCTTCGGCTCAAACTCCGCCATGATCTCGGACCACAACAAACGTGCGGCGCGCAATTTCGCAATCTCCATGAAAAAGTTCATGCCAATCGCAAAGAAAAACGACAGCCGCCCCGCAAACGCATCTACATCCATACCCCGTTCAATCGCAGTTTTCACGTATTCCTTACCGTCCGCCAGTGTAAACGCCAGCTCTTGTACAAGGTTCGCGCCGGCCTCTTGCATGTGGTAGCCAGATATCGAAATCGAGTTGTATTTCGGCATTTCAGCGGCGGTAAATTCAATAATATCCGCCACAATCCGCATGCTCGGTTCTGGTGGATAAATATAGGTATTGCGCACCATGAACTCTTTCAGAATGTCGTTCTGGATGGTCCCAGACAGCAGTGATCTATCATGCCCCTGCTCCTCGCCTGCCACAATAAAACTAGCCAAAACGGGAATAACCGCACCGTTCATCGTCATCGAAACTGAAATTTTATCCAGCGGAATACCGTCGAACAGGATTTTCATATCCTCAACACTGTCAATCGCAACGCCAGCCTTGCCCACATCACCCACAACCCGTTCGTGATCGCTGTCATAGCCACGGTGCGTCGCCAGATCGAAGGCCACGGAAACACCCTGCTGCCCAGCCTCCAGCCCTTGGCGATAAAACGCATTGCTTTCTTCAGCCGTCGAAAACCCAGCGTATTGGCGAATGGTCCAAGGCCGCCCAGTGTACATCGTCGCGCGCGGCCCACGTGTGTACGGGTTTACGCCCGGCACACCGCCCAAATGATCGAGCCCATCCAGATCATCCGCCGTGTAAACGGGCTTCACTTCGATGCCTTCTGGCGTGTCCCAATTCAGGCTGTCCAATGGCTTTCCACGCAGCTCTTTTTCAGCCAGCGCTTCCCATGTTTTCTTGTCCTCGGTGCTCATCTCACAGCTTCCTTCTCATTCTGATATCTCTAAAAACTTTAGGCTGGCAGCCTCTGGCAACGTCGGTTCAAACGCTTTAAGCGCGATCTGCAACGGCTCCACTGCATCCAACCGAATGGCGTAGACGTTGACGATATTGTTGCCCAATGTCGCCAGTGGAATTTCCAAACGCAGCTGCGCCACTTCGATCCAGTTGGGCGGAATATGCTTTTCCATCCAACTTTTATAAATCAACGCGGCCTTCACATCGTATTTTTGCGCCAGCTTATCCGCCCACATCGGGTCTGTTCCGCGAAGCCGCGAGTCCTGCGCCTCTGCCGATGCCAAACCCCATAAATCCAACACATAATGGGGATTGCGATAGGCCACATGCCCCAGATCATTCACCGCGACAGGCGCTTTCCAGTAGCCTTCAACAAAATTGCTCATCTGGCGTTGCTGCGCATAAATCGCAGCCCCACCAGCGGGAACATAATTGAACGCAACCGGCGGGTAATGGGCGCCGCCATAAAACACCGCCAGCACAAACATCGCAGGGATCATTTGCCCCATGCGTACATTCGCAAACACCACTTTGGACAGCAAAACCGCCCCTGCCCCAACCGCAAACGTCCAGACATAAACCTCGTAGCGATAGAACCAAATCGCTTGCCCCAGAAACGTATGCGCTGCCACGCCCAAAACCAACGCAATGCCGATCAAACGATACCGCCCCGTCACATGCTTTCGCGCCAAAAACAGTGCGAACATGGCCACAATCAGCGTTACCAACAACATCCGCCCAGACGGCGACCCGATGGTGATCAACAGCGCGAACTTCGCCTTGGTCCAGCTGGAAACTTCAGCCAGCCCTTCACCTCCCCCAGTAATCGCCGCCTTGGCGTTCACGGAATTTGGCAACATATCCAGCCCCAGTTGCGACATCAGCGCGAAATGCGCCGCCAATGGCACAATCGCCGCAACCAACAGGCCAAGACCCGCCACCTTGCGCCCGCCAAAAAACACAACGGCCGATGCAACAACCGCAATCGCCATGCCTTCAAACCGCAGCACAGGGTTTAATACGATCCCCGCGATCAGCAACCAGCCGATCCGCCCATCACGCGCAAATTGCAACAATCCGACCAACGCCATCAGCGTGACCATGATGTGCAACATATGCTCCATCCCGATCAACGCCATGCTGGGCCAACCAAGGAACAACGGCCCTAACGCGGCCAGCGCAATCAACGCCCATTGCATCGCAGCAGATGCACCATCTGACGCAAACCCCAAAACCCGCGCCCATAAAATCGCGCTCGCAACCAAACCAGCCAGCCCCAAAATCAACGGCCAATAGGCATGAAACCCAAATGGCGAAAACGGCGCAAGCAAATAGGAATACAGGATCGAAGACGACGCAGACGCATACTCACCCGCGTTCACCCCGTACCCGCCCTGCCACAGCTGCTCGGACATCGCCAAATGGATGTAAACGTCATCCAGCGCATATTCCCAAACACCGCCAGTTTTCGCCAGCGTCATCGCGATCAACACCAATGTGGGCAGCACTGCGCCAAGGATCGACCACTGCTTTAAACTAATCCGTTCCATCAGATACCTACCCGTTTATGCGCAAACAGGCGCATTTGCCCCTCGCATTTGTCGAAAAACCGCTTACATCTGAGTGTAACAGGAGAGATCATGAAATTTTCGCTACTCAGCGCAGCCCTCGCACTTACGTTTGCAACAACCGCATCGGCCGAAACGCTCGACCAGTATTTGTGGGAAAAGCGCCCCATCGTTGTGTTCGCCGACACACCAGAGGATTTGTTGTTCATCCGCCAGATGGAATTGCTTAACGCGGGCCAAGAAGAATTGGCGGAACGCGATGTGGTCATCCTAACCGATACCGACTCCGCTGAAATCTCGCCTTTGCGCAAAAAATTGCGCCCGCGCGGCTTCCAACTGGCGTTGATTGGCAAAGACGGCAAAGTGAAACTGCGCAAACCACGCCCTTGGACGGTGCGCGAGTTGTCGCGCGTGATCGACAAAATGCCGATGCGCCAACAGGAATTGAAACAGCGCTGGGAACGGTAAATCCGCCCCAGCCCTAGATCACTATTCCTGCCCGCATTGATTTGCATGTGCTCTTGAACAGGCTCTCGCCTATTCAAACTCCATAATCACTTCGTCCACGGCCAAATTATCACCCGCATTCGCGTTGATTTTGGTCACGACGCCTTGTTTTTCAGCGCGCAGAACATTTTCCATTTTCATCGCTTCGACGGTGCACAAGGCTTGGCCCTCTTGAACCTCATCGCCCACAGCAACATCCACTTTGACGATCAGACCCGGCATCGGGCACAACAGCAATTTTGATGTGTCAGGTGCCAGCTTTTCTGGCATCAACGCGGCCAGTTCGGCATTGCGCGGGCTGCGCACACGCACCTTCATCTCTGCGCCACGGGTGCGAATACGATACCCTGCAGAAATCGGCTCAACCTTCAGAACCAGCTTTTCACCGCCAACTTTCAACTTCGCCAGCGTTTGCCCCGGCAACCAATCAGAGGTCACGCGAACGGTTTCACCATCCTCGAACTTCACGGTTGAGCCCTTGTCATCCGCCTTGATTTTCACTGCGTAAGACGTGTCTTGAACCGTTACGACCCAGTCTTTGCCAACTTTGCGTTTGTGATTATCAATCCGCCCCGAAACCCGCGCACGGCGAATTTCTGCAACACGGTACATCGCGGCACTTGCGGCGGCAACACGGCGCGATGCGGCTGCGTCAAGCGTAACACCCTGAAAACCATCAGGATATTCTTCCTCAATAAACGCGGTGGTGATGTTGCCCGTAATGAACCGCTCGTGATCCATAACTGCTGCCAAAAACGGTAGGTTATGCCCGATACCTTCTAACTCAAAACTATCCAACGCCACGCGCATGCGTTCGATCGCGTCTTCGCGCGTTGGTGCCCAGGTACACAGTTTTGCGATCATCGGATCGTAATACATACTAATCTCGCCGCCTTCAAAAACACCTGTGTCATTGCGCACGACATGGCTTTTCTTGGTTTTCTCCGCAGGAGGGCGATACCGCGTCAATCGGCCAATCGACGGCAGGAAATTGCGATACGGGTCTTCGGCGTACAGACGGTTTTCAATCGCCCAACCGTTGATCCCGATGTCAGACTGCTTCATCGCCAGCTTTTCGCCGTAGGCCACGCGGATCATCTGTTCGACCAGATCAATCCCCGTAATCAACTCAGTCACAGGGTGTTCCACCTGCAAACGTGTGTTCATTTCTAGGAAATAGAAGTTGCGATCCCCATCAACGATAAACTCGACCGTGCCAGCAGAACAATAATCCACCGCCTTGGCCAGCGCGACAGATTCCTCACCCATCGCTTTGCGGGTTGCTTCGTCCAAGAAAGGGCTTGGCGCTTCTTCAACAACCTTTTGTTGGCGACGCTGGATCGAACATTCCCGCTCGTTCAGGTACAAAACGGTGCCGTGTTTATCGCCCAACACCTGAATTTCGATGTGGCGGGGCTGCGTGATAAACTTCTCGATGAAAATCCGATCATCGCCAAAGGAATTGGCCGCCTCATTCTTGGAGGATTGGAACCCTTCGCGTGCCTCCTGATCGTTCCAGGCAATCCGCATGCCTTTGCCACCGCCCCCAGCAGAGGCTTTGAGCATCACGGGATAGCCAACCTTGTTGGAAATCGCGACCGCTTCTTCTGCATCCGCGATCAAACCCATATGACCTGGAACCGTAGAAACGCCCGCTTCTTGTGCCAGCTTTTTAGAAGTAATCTTATCGCCCATGCTCTCAATTGCGCCTGCTGGCGGGCCGATAAAGGCAACGCCTTCTGCTTCAAGAGCCTCTGCGAACAGTTTGTTTTCGCTCAGAAATCCATACCCGGGATGAACGGCCTCAGCACCTGTTTGGCGAATGGCATCCATGACCTTGTCGATCACAATATACGATTGGTTCGCAGGCGACGGGCCAATATGCACCGCTTCATCCGCCATTTTCACATGCAGCGCTTCACGATCCGCATCCGAATAAATCGCGACAGTCTGAATACCCATCTTTTTGGCTGTTTTGATAACGCGACACGCGATTTCACCACGGTTGGCGATCAGGATTTTCTTAAACATAGGTCTCACCTTTGATAGGGCCGAAAGTATTGGAAAGAGCGGGGCATTCGCGCATGAAAATAGCGTTCAGACACGAAAAAGACCCCCATACGCAACCGCGCAGGGGGTTCAGTAGAGGGGAAATGAAAGAGTTTAACGGTTCAAGGATGCTTCGAACGAAACGCCCTAATGAACGGTTACTCCCAAACGAGTCGATCTTTGCTGGTGACTCCACCAACAACGCCACCGACAACGGCGCCTTTGATCGGATTGCCGTCCAGCAATAGGGACCCGACAGCGCCAATTGCAGCGCCTGTCGCGATGCGGTTGGTTGTGCGTTGGTCCACGATTGGGCTGTTACAGGCCGATAATCCGAATACCACGGCGATCGCCGCAAAAACTGTTGATTTGTGCATTTTATGCCTCTTTTGATTTGCTCTAGGGGACCGCTCAACTGGCTCCCCTTAACGCAACCGTAGCGCGTCGGAATCCGCGCGCATACCCTCTTGATCAAGAAGCAGGTCATTTCGGCACTTTTGCGCCACACTGTTGATTCAATAGGCAAATTCACGCCGATCCCTCGTAATCTTCTTCGAAAACTTCGGGAAAACTCACCATCGCACGGGGCACATTGATCTTTAACAATGCCTCGTAACTTACAGGATCGAATGGTTTTTCGGCCTCCTCGACCTCGCGCCCCATCAACCAATTCAGGCGCCCTGCGTCCAAATTCCCCCGTTCAAACGGCTCTTCGCCAAAACAGGTCCACAACGCCCACATGAAATGCTCGTCCGCACGGCGATCTGCGAATCTACGATCGGCATAGCGTTCGCGCGCCTTAAGTGGCGTTGCCCCTTTTTTGTTCGGGCGTCGGATTGTGAATTGGAAATCAGAACTTGGGAGGCGGCTTGGAAATCCGCGATGTTTTATCATGACACCCTCCGCAGCTCTGAATGCGAAAGGGTCGCACAGGCGAGGCCGAAGCCCCGCCCAGCAATAATCTTAGTATTTAGTAGAAGTCGGCTCTGGCTGAACTTCCAGTACAACTGGCTCTTCTTGTTGTGCACATGCTGAAACTGCAACTGCAACGATAACCAAAGCGATTTTAAGTGTGTTGGACATGATGTCCTCCTGTGACAGATATAATTTAAACTGAAACGATCACGCAGTGCGACCGCAGCCGCGTGATTACGACTTGGCTGATTCTTAACAAAGTTTTTGCGATACGCAAACCGCATAAGTCCAAACGGGCGAAAAACTACTGCATTTTGTGACGAAAATGGTGCAACAGCCTCAAATCCCTTACAAAACGCCCTGTTTTTCAAGGAAAAAAGAATCATAACCATACGCAGGTTCCTCCACTTATGTCGTAAGCATTCAAATATTGCGCCACATCTGGGTCCACTTCACCGTAGGGGATCAGCCGTTCCATGAACCGCACAACCACTTCGTCGATGCGCACGCCCTGCCCGATCAGCTTGCCTGCCTCTGGTATCGCGATGGTTTCGCACAGCAAATCCATATCCCGCGACGCCCGTTCAAATGACACGGCATAATCCCCCCCAATCGAGGGCGCGGTAAATCCGAGGTACAAAATACGATCGTCAGGCGGCACAACCAACTGCTCGTCTAACGTGACGATCTGGCCAGACGGGACGGTAAGGTCGTAGGCATGGGCAACGAAAGGCGTGATCATCAATGCAAGTGAAAAAAAAGTTGAAGTTATCATGGCTTTGGAAGCGCTTTCATGACTTCCCATGTTAGCCCAAGAGGTTTCGGGGCCCCCTCATAACCAAGCTTTGCCCACCGACTTATCGTCTCAAACCAAGTTTGATACTCTTTCTCAACTAACGAAAACTCTGTAGCAAATGCTGCTACAATAGCACAAACACGACGCCTAATATCTGTGTCAGATACTGAAGTTTGAACAACATTAAGTTGCGAATTCACTAAGCCAATAGACAACAACAAAGAACGTTTGGCGAATTCATCCATTTGCCAACCCTGAACTTCTTTCAGAAGAACTGTTGTCGCTTCCGAAAACATTTCCCTACCAATTGGCTTTGGTTCCGCTTCTAGATTCTCAGTAACAGCATCTGAAATCGCATTAAGCCGTTCAAGCGCGCCTTCGGTAAACAACTGCCCAACCTCGCCACGGTCTCTTCGAATTATTCGTCTCATTAAGTTTGCTCTAAACACTCTTAAATCGTCTAAATACCTAGCGGATTTCTCTTCGCGCCGAAAATTGCACGCTTCCACTTCGAAGCGCGACTCCTCAATCAGATTTAAAATAGTACCAATTGCGTCGTCGTTCGGTAACTCAATGTTCAACAACGCACTTTCTAAGTGAACCTTTCCTGATAGGTCATTTAGATCGTAGCAAATTGCATACAGTTGCTCGATAGAAAACATATACTTCCCCCTACAACGGAATATTATCGTGTTTCTTCCACGGGTTTTCCAGCTTTTTCCCGCGCAGCGAGGCAAAGGCGCGGCACACCCGTTTGCGGGTATTGCGCGGCATGATCACCTCGTCGATGAAACCTTTTTCCGCTGCTACAAACGGGTTTTGGAACCGCTCTTCGTAATCAGCAACCCGCGCAGCAATCTTTTCTTTGTCGTCCAACTCCGAGCGATACAGGATCTCGACAGCGCCTTTGGCCCCCATCACCGCAATCTCGGCTGTGGGCCACGCATAGTTGAAATCATTGCGCAAATGCTTGGACGCCATCACGTCATAGGCCCCGCCGTACGCTTTGCGGGTAATCACGGTCACTTTTGGTACTGTCGCTTCGCCGTAAGCAAACAACAGTTTCGCGCCGTGCTTGATCACGCCGCCATATTCTTGGCTGGTGCCGGGCAAAAAGCCTGGAACATCGACTAAAGTTAGGATCGGAATTTCAAACGCATCACAAAAGCGTACAAACCGCGCGCCTTTGCGTGATGAATCAATATCGAGACATCCCGCCAAAACCATCGGCTGGTTGGCCACAACGCCCACGGTCTGCCCTTCCATACGGATGAACCCCGTCAGGATATTCTTGGCAAAATCTTCCTGAATTTCATAAAAATCGCCTTCATCGGCGATTTTCTCGATCAACTCATGCATATTGTACGGCTGGTTCGGGTTTTCAGGGATCAACGTATCGAGCGAGGATTCTTCGCGTGCCACATCATCAAAGAACGGGCGAACAGGTGCTTTTTCACGGTTGTTCAGCGGCAAGAAATCCACCAAACGGCGCACTTCCATCAAGGCTTCCATGTCATTTTCAAACGCTGCATCCGCAACAGATGATTTTTTGGTATGCGTCGATGCACCGCCCAGCTCTTCTGCCGTGACAACTTCGTTTGTCACTGTTTTCACAACGTCAGGACCGGTGACAAACATGTAAGAGCTGTCTTTAACCATAAAAATAAAGTCGGTCACCGCGGGGGAATACACCGCGCCACCCGCGCAAGGGCCCATGATCACAGAAATCTGCGGCACAACACCAGACGCCAAAATGTTGTTCTGAAACACATCTGCATACCCTGCCAAGGATGCCACACCCTCTTGGATACGCGCACCACCTGAATCGTTAATCCCGATAATCGGCGCGCCATTGCGCATCGCCATTTCTTGAATTTTGCAAATCTTCTCGGCGTGGGTTTCAGAGAGCGAACCACCGAACACCGTGAAATCTTGGCTGTACAAATAGACCAATCGACCGTTGATCGTGCCCCAGCCCGTAACAACACCGTCGCCAGCAAATTTGGTTTGTTGCATGTCAAATTCGGTGCACCGATGCGATTTGAACATGTCAAACTCTTCGAACGATCCCTCGTCCAGCAAAACCTCAACCCGTTCGCGTGCCGTCAACTTGCCCTTGGCGTGCTGGCTGTCGATACGCTTCTGTCCTCCACCCAAACGGGCTTCAGTGCGGCGGTCTTCAAGTTGTTGCAGGATTGTGTTCACGGCGGCTTCTCCCGAAAGTGCATATTTCGAGCAAATATACCGCAAATGCCGCAGGTGCGAAAGCACGTTATGGCAAATTTGCAAACTCCATTCCTATTCTTGCCATCAAATTGCAAACTTGCAAACACATCGCAGCCAAACGCACCCAACACCGACAGCCGCGACGTAAAATCATTTCGCCATAGACATGCTCGAACATCCCAAATACCCCTAATTACATGAATGCCCTTCCCAAAGCTAAATTCCTCGATCCATCGACGCCTCCAACCATGATCACGCTTGTGATCTTGGCCTCAATGGGGGCGTTGTCGATGAACATCTTCCTGCCCTCCATGCCTGCGATCCAAGAATACTTTGGTGCCTCCCCATCAGCGGTACAATTCCTGCTGTCTGGGTTCCTGTTCATGAATGGCGTCTTACAACTGCTCCTTGGCCCCCTGTCAGATCGCTATGGTCGTCGCCCTGTCGCGCTGTGGTCCTTTGGCATCTTTGTCATCGCATCAATCGTCTGCGCCAATGCGCCCAACACGGCCACGTTGGTCACTGCACGCACCATCCAAGCGGTGGTTGTCGCCAGTTTCGTTCTTTCACGCGCCGCCGCGCGTGATATTGCGGGCACCAAAGATGCCGCCAGCATGATGGGTTACATCGCGATGGGCATGTCCGTGGCCCCCATGCTTGGCCCCACTATCGGTGGTTTCTTGCAAGAAGCATTCGGCTGGACCGCGCCGTTCTGGGCCCTATCTGGCCTTGGTGTTTTAGTCCTGTTTCTGGTCTTTCGCGATATGGGCGAAACCAACCTCACTCCGTCATCCAGCATGTCCGAACAGGTGCGCCAATATCCTCAACTGCTCACGTCTCGCCGTTTTTGGGGCTATGCGCTCGCCAATATGTTCGCATCGGGCGTGTTCTTTTCACTGCTTGGTGGTGCGCCCTTTGTCGGGACCGAAGTTTATGGCCTCTCACCCTCTACCCTTGGCCTGTATTTCATTTTTGGCCCTATGGGCTATTTCACAGGGTCTTTGATCACAGGGCGATATGCCGCGCGTTTGGGCACATATCGGATGCTGACGATTGGTTCGTCCCTGACGATTTTTGGAATGGTTTTGGCCCTGATCTTGGTCCAAAATGGATATGAACATCCCATCGCTTTCTTTGGCTGCACGGTTTTCATTGGCATCGGCAACGGTATGGTCATCCCATCGGCCAGTGCGGGCATGATGTCAATCAACCCGCGCCTTGCAGGAACAGCCGCAGGATTGGGCGGCTCCATGATGACCTCTGGCGGGGGGGCTATGTCTGCGCTGGTGGTGATCTTTCTGTCCAAAGAAGCAGGCGTCACACCCCTTATTTTGTTCATGCTCGTCTCGGCTGTCTTTGGTCTATTGGCTGCAATCTATACCATCCGCGTTGAACACCAGATGCGCGGCGACGAAGATCACCCCACGCTCCCCTGATTGCAAACTTTGCAAATTCCGCCTACACAGATCGCAAAGTCGCAAATCAAAGGTCGCCGAAAATGCGAGCCCAAAAACTCTATGCTGGCGTTACACTACGTGAAACGCGCCTGAAACAGGGCCTGACCCAGAAAGATTTCGCCAGCAAACTCGGCGTTTCCCTGCCCTACCTTAACCAGATGGAAAACAACCACCGTCCGGTGTCCACGACCGTCGTGCTGGCACTGGCGCAAGAATTCGGCTTTGACGTCACGCAACTGTCCGTGGGCGAATCCGAGCGCATCGTGGCCGACATGCGCGAAGCCCTCGCCGATCCCGTCTTTTCAGACGCACAAACCCCGATTGCAGACATGCAGCTCACCGCATCCAACGCCCCCGCCCTTGCCCGCGCGTTTCTGGAACTGCACCGCGCCTATCGCCAAGGCCAAGAACGCCTCGCATCCTTGGATGAGGCCTTGGGGCGCGAAGACAGCGCCATTTCCCCCTCCCCGTGGGAAGAGGTGCGCGATTTTTTCCATTACTGCGACAATTACATCGACAGCATCGACCGCGTCGCCGAAAACCACGCCGCGAAATCTGGCATCCTTGGCCCAAATCCGCTCGGCGCAGCGCGTGATTGGCTCGCGGAAAAACACAACGTGCAGCTCAAGGGCGAAAACACCGAAATCCTGCGCCACTTTGATCCTGCGCGACGCACGCTCACCCTTTCGGCACAAGCCACCCCTGCGAGCCAGCTGTTTCAAATTGCCCACCAAACGGCCTTGTTGGAACAAGATGATCTGCTCGAAGCGACGCTCGATTTCGCCAAATTCCACACACCAGAGGCCCGCGCCATTTGCAAAATCGGCCTCGCCAATTATTTCGCAGGGGCGGCAACCCTGCCCTACGCACGGTTCCTGCAAGCCGCCCAAGAAAATCGCCACGATCTCGAACTCCTCGCAGCCTGCTTTAACGCCAGCATCGAACAGGTCGCGCACCGTCTGTCGACCCTGCAAAGACCGGGCCTTAAGGGCGTTCCGTTCTTCTTTGTGCGCGTCGATCAAGCGGGCACAATCACCAAACGCCATTCCGCCACACGGCTGCAATTTGCCCGTTTCGGCGGCGCGTGCCCGCTGTGGAATGTGCACCGCGCGTTTGAAACACCGGGTCAATTCCTGCGCCAATTGGCCGAAACACCCGATGGTCTTCAATACCTGTGCCTTGCACGCGATGTATCTAAACCGGGCGGTGCATTCCGCGCGCCCACACGGCGCTACGCCATTGGCTTGGGCTGTGAAATCCGCCACGCCAGCGCGCTGGTTTACGCAGATGACCTTGATATCACCAACCGCCAAGCGTTTGAGCCTATCGGCATATCCTGCCGTATTTGCGAACGTCATAACTGCCACCAACGCTCCGTTCCACCGCTTGAGCGCCACCTAAAGGTAGACCCAAACAGCCGTGGCATCCTGCCCTACGGCATTGGTGAGTGATGAAAAAACTCCTTATCCTTGCGGTCACACTGTACTGCGCTGCCTTTGGCGCGATTGTTCTATTTCAAAACAAACTGATCTATCCGTTTGATCCAACGCGCGAACAGCCAGAACTGCGCATCACCGAATTCAAACTGATCACCACGGATGATGAAACTCTTATCGTTTGGGTGGCACGCCCGCACGGCGACCAGCCGACGATCCTGTATTTTCATGGCAACGCGGGCAACCTTGCAAATCGCGCGCAGCGGTTTGATCGCATGATAGATCGCGGTTACGGACTTGTTGCACTTGGCTATCGCGGATCATCTGGCAGCACGGGGGAGCCGAACCAATCCAGACTTCGCGCCGACAGCGCTTTGGTTCACAAAGTTCTGGATCAGATTGTCGGCAAAACCAACAAACTGATTTATTACGGCGAAAGCCTTGGCACAACGGTTGCGATCCACCTTGCCGCGTACCACCAACCCGACGCGATGATTCTAGAAGCGCCGTTTACCTCGCTCAAAACCCTAGCAGGTGCGGCTATGCCCTATTTCCCAACCAGCCTTGGCCTAAATGATACTTGGGACAGCCTTTCGCAAATGCCTAAAATCACCGCCCCCTTGCTGGTCTTGCACGGCACCGCCGACGCGGTTGTTCCTTACGAACATGGCCAAGAAATTTTCGCTGCCGCAGCATCAAAACAGAAATCGTTTCACAGCGTCGATGGCCTTGGTCACAGCGGTCATTGGTCGGTGTCAGGGCAAAAAACCATCTACAAATTCATAGATGGCCTTTGATTGACGGCGATCATTAAACGTTAGTCGTCGCCCTCAGATCTGTCCATCGCCACGCTCGACGACGCAGACGCTGGAACGGCAGATCCCTGTTCCAGCGCATCAATTTTCGGCTCAGCAGAACGCGCGCCGCCCAACTGATCCAAGTTTTTGATGTACACATCGCGCTGTGCAAACGGGATTTCGATACCTTCCTCGCGGAACGATTTCACAATCGCGTAATTCATGTCGGATGCAGCGGACAGCATCCAATTGACGTCCCGCAAAATGGCACGAATTTCAAAATTCATACTATCCGCCCCGAACCCCATAAACATAACCACAGGGGCTGGGTCCAACAGAACCATCGGATGGGCTTCGGCCACATCGCGCAGCACCTTTTCCACGTGGCGCGGGTCACTGTCATAGGCCACGCCCACAGGCACCCGCACACGCCCCGCCATGCTGGAATGGGTCCAGTTTGTAACGGCACCCGCAATCAAATCAGCGTTAGGAATGACCACAGATGCACGATCAAAGGTCTCCACTTCGGTCGAGCGCACAGAGATTTTGCGAACATATCCAGAATACGTCCCGACCTCGATCCAATCGCCCGCCTTGATGGGCCGTTCAATCAACAAAATGATCCCAGACACAAAGTTCGACACGATCGTTTGCAGGCCAAAACCGATACCAACTGAAAGCGCACCAGCTACAATCGCCAGATTGCTCAGATCCAGCCCTGTCGCCGTGATCGCCGCAATCGCCGCGAGGAATATCCCCACATATCCCGTGCCCGTCACAATCGCGTTTTGCCCACCCACATCCATGCGCGTGTTGGGCAAAACTGTCGTGCGCAGCGCAGATTGCAGCACCCGCGTGATCGTGAAACCGATAGAGAATATCAAAACAAACGTCAGAAAATCCGTCAGCGAAATACGTGTGTCACCAACAGAAATACCATTGCGCAGCAGCAACCAAATTTCCTGCAAATCACTGACCCGCGCGCCCCAAATCAGCGCAAGGGCAGGAACAGCCACACAGATCATGATAAAGCCAACGGCCACACGGAAAAGCGCACCGTATCGTTGCGTCTCTTCTTGCGAACCTGCCGCCGTAACAACGCCCGTCACATTGCCCGACAGTGTTCCGATCAGGCGGAAAACAATGTACAGCCCCGTGATTAACAACAGGCTTTGCGCGGTCGAAAACACCAGCATTTCGCCCGCATATTTATACCCAATCGCCGCCAAAATCGGCCCTGCAACACCCGAAAAAACGCACAAATTGCCCATGATCGACGCGATCCGCCCCAAGAACGGATTGCCGCCCTCAGATTTGCTCGAAATACGCGCGGCATGGCCAATCACGCGGCCAATTCGAAACAGCGCAATGGCCCCGATCACAATCAGCGGGAATGTCAGTGTTGGAATCGCTGCCACAACGGGCGGGTTTTGCCCCGATCCAACCACCATCGCATCCAGCATTTCACGTAGGGCAAACATCAAACCTAAGGCCAAGAACGACCAGCGCATTGATTGCGCCTGCTGTTGTGTTGTTTCGATCAACGCAGGCTGCGTGGAAGACGGCACAAACAAAGATCGCGACAGCCAAGCCGCAAAAAACAGCGCGAATCCCGCGATCCCCAAACTGCGCAGCATGAAATATCCACGCAGATCAAACAGATCGAGCAGAAGCAGCGATTGCACCAAAATAAACAGCCCAATGGTGGGCAAAATCAACTGCGACAGCGACCCGATAAAACTGAGCACCGCACCCGTTGACGGAGACGCATTCTTAACGAACATGCGTTCCAGATCGCGCGACCAGCGACGCGCTCGAAACAGCAACAGCAACGCTGCACAAAACAGCGCGCACACCACGATCAGGTTTTGCCATCGCCCAACTTGACGCGTTGGATTGACCATATTCGCTTTGATTTCGCCAATCAAATTGCCGCCAAAAATGCCCAATGCGGCAAAGGCATCGCCGATCAATTGCGGCGACAAGGGCGAGCGAGATTGCGAGATTAACTCCGCCGTCGTGCGCTCGCGGATGATCGTGTCGATCTGCTTGATCAACCCATCCGCGCGTTTATACGATTCCTCGGCGGCAAGAACGGGCGCGCGGCGGTTTTTCAGCTGGGTTTCCAGCTCGGAGCGTAAATTAGCAACATCAAACGCCTCGGTCTCCCCCTCGGCGGGTGTCGGGCCAAGCGCTTGAATGCGTGAAAAGATCGGCGTGACTTTGGCCGCTGCCAACGCTTTTTGGTTTACCGCTTGCGTGCGAAAGGCCACAAGTTGTTGGCGCAATTCCTCCATGGCTTCGCTGGACGCGGCCTTGTTTTCCACAACGCTTTGCGCGCGCTCTGCCGTGCTTTCAAACGCCTCTGCGTCAAAAACAGTTGTGGGTTCTTGCGCAAACGCCGCCAATGGCAAAGCCACCAGCAGCGCGAAAACAAATAGAAATTTTTTCATCATCATCCGTTATTCAAAAACGGTCGGAATATCCGTCCGCTTTTTGTCTAGCCACGTTGGAACCGGCAGGCCTTTTTCCTTGAGGAACGCAGGATTGAACAGTTTTGATTGATACCGCGATCCGTAATCACACAGGATCGTCACGATGGTGTGGCCCGGCCCCATGTCTTTGGCCATCCGAATGGCCCCTGCGACGTTAATGCCCGTAGAAAGCCCCATGCACAGACCCTCGTTTTGCAGCAGATCAAAAACAATCGGCAGGCCTTCGGCATCTGGAATATTATAGGCGTAATCCACAGCCAAACCCTCAAGGTTCTTGGTGATCCGCACCTGCCCGATACCCTCCGCGATGGAGCCGCCATCGGCCTTCAATTCGCCGTGTGCAAAATAGTGAAACAAGGATGCGCCATCTGGATCAGCAATACCAATCTTGATGTCTTTGTTCTTGGAGCGCAGCCCCTCGGCCATGCCTGTCAGCGTGCCACCAGAGCCACAGGCACAGATGAAACCATCCACTTTGCCGTCCGTTTGCGCCCAGATTTCTGGCGCGGTTGTGTCAATATGCGCCTGTTTGTTGGCCACGTTGTCAAACTGGTTCGCCCAGATCGCGCCGTGGGGTTCTGTCTTGTTCAGCTCAATCGCCAGCCGTTCAGAATAGCGCACGAAATTGTTCGGATCGCGGTAGGGTTTCGCTGGTACTTGCACCAATTCCGCGCCCGCCAACATCAGCATGTCTTTCTTTTCTTGGCTTTGGGTTTCAGGGATCACAATAACCGTTTTGAACCCCATCGCAGAGCCGACCAGCGCGAGGCCAATACCCGTATTCCCCGCCGTGCCCTCCACGATTGTGCCGCCCGGTTTCAACGAGCCATCTGCAATCGCGTGTTTGATAATGCTGAGTGCGGCGCGGTCTTTAACCGATTGGCCGGGGTTCATAAATTCCGCTTTGCCCAGAATTTCACAGCCCGTCAGATCAGACGCCGCGTTTAGGCGGATCAGCGGGGTGTTTCCAACGGCATGTGGAAGGTCTTTGTAGATAGTCATTGCACGGAGTCCTTAACGCTTGGTTGCCTCTTGATACGCCTGCCAATCAGGGGATTCAAGCGGCGCTTGTGCCACCACGAAGCCGTGCTCGATTCGCCGCCAACCAATACAGCGACAACAACAACGGCCCGTTATCCGCTTCACCACTTTGAACCAGCGCCATTGCCGCATCAAACGTCAGGAAATGGGTGCGAATGTCTTCATTTTCGACCTCTAGCCCATGAACACCCGTCTGCGCATCCGACAAATCCACCACCCCAACAAAGGAATACAGATATTCCGACAAACACCCGGGCGACGGATAATAATTCCCGATGGATTCTAGCGATAGGAGCGTCAGCCCCGCCTCCTCCACCATTTCGCGCTCGGCAACCACCTCAACAGGTTCATCCCCGTCACAACGCCCCGCAACAGGCTCCAAAACCCAAGGATTCGCATCACCGCGCACAAATGCGCCGGGCCTGAACTGTTCAACCAACACAACTTGATCCAGAACAGGATAATAGGGCAGCACCGTCACCGCATCTGCGCTTCGAAAAACGGAACGCAGCATTGGATCGGACATACTGCCATCAAATCGTTTGTGTCGCAGCGCGATATCTTCTGCATCAAAATACTTGGCATAGGGCAGATCGCGGCGCTGAATCTCCACATCAGAGGCACTAAATCCTGCACGCACTTCAACAGGCGCGGCACCGTCGCGCGCCCGCACAAATGACCGCGCCCGCATTACCAACCCTGCCCGATTGATCGGCTGGTTTGCCTCTGTTGGGGTGCGTGTGATCACTGCCACATCGGTCGCGACCTGTTCTTCAACGCGCCGAGCGTTTTCGCTAAATTCTGCGCTTTCATTTGGCGAAACAAAGGCAGTAACCGCGTCTTGGCCCAATGTTACCTCGGCCCAATCCCCTGAAAACAAACCAAAATAGGCGTCAATAACTGCGCGATCATCAACATTCGCCGCAACGCCGCGCACGCCACTTCCGCGTTCGGTTATGCACCCGACCCTATCGCACCCGTGATCCGGCAAAACACACTCCTGCCAATCGGCACTGCGCGACAACACCTGCGCCACACGCACATCAGATACAAAAATTTTCATAAGGTTAGACCCAGCGACGGCTCGCGACGTAGCTTGCGATACCAGCCAGCATGCCACCAATAACCAACGCAATTGCCACGTCTTTTGACATCGCCAAAACCACGTTTTCAAAGCTATTTTCGATCCATGCCAGCGGCAGCGACGTCACATCTTGGGATTTGAATTGCTGCAAATTGCGCGACACATGATAAAATGCAAACACCATTCCAGACCCGATTAACAGAAAAACGAGGCTGCGAATGCCTGACATCGCACCATCAAAAATGCTGTTACCAGGATTTTTACCCAGCGAATACCAACCCGCGAAAAACCCAACCAGCGCATTTGTTCCGACAAACCGAATTCCGATTGGAATCTCTGAATTGCCTTGCACGAAAATCATTGCTGCGATTGCGCCCGTCAAAGCCAATGCCAGTGCCGCGACGAGTTTTGCTGCTGTTGGCATCTTTTCACTTCCTTATTATTTTGGTCGCTGAATGGTTACTTGCGTTACATCCGTAGTGCCATAATGAAACCCCGCCGCACAACTTGTAAGATAAAAATCCCACATGTTTTTAAAACGCTGATCAAAGCTGGCGTTGGTAATTTCGGGCCAAGCCGCGTTAAATGTCTCGTACCAACGGCGCAAAGTGATGGAATAACTTTCGCCAAATTCCACTGATTTTATGTACTTCATACCCGCCTGTTCCACCTGCTGACGCAGCGCATTTGGGCTCGGTAACATCCCCCCTGGAAACACATGTTTTTGAATGAAATCAACGGTTTTGCGGTATTGCGGGAACAATTCATTGTCGATTGTGATGATCTGCAAACTGGCGTTGGCCCCTGGCTTCAGGCGATCATGCACCGCGTTGAAATAGGTCGGCCAATAACTCTCGCCAACGGCCTCGAACATCTCAATGGATGCGATCCCATCATACGTGCCTTTTTCATCACGGTAATCGCGCATCACAACGTCGACTTTATCGGCCAAGCCGGCATTAAACATGCGTTCTTTGGCAAAATCATGTTGTTCTTGGCTGATCGTCAAACAGGTCATCTGTGCGCCGCGCGTGCCCGCAGCGTATTCTGCGAACCCGCCCCAGCCACAGCCGATCTCCAGCAGATGATCGCCCTCTTTCATGCCCATCTCATCGCACAACTGTTCGTATTTTTGCGTCTGCGCTTTGGCCATATCTTCTTGGCCCGTCTTAAACAGCGCTGACGAATAGGTCATGGTTTCGTCCAACCACTTGCCGTAAAAATCATTGCCAAGGTCATAGTGATAGGAAATATTCTTGCGCGCTTGGGTTTTGGAATTGCCGCGCAGCCAGTGGAAGAACCGCTCATAATATTGCACCAGAAATCCACCTGGAAACCCATGTCCAACTTCGCGGTTGTTGGCGAACACCAAATCCAAGAATGCTTGCAAATCAGGCGAGGTCCACCAGCCTTCTAGGTAGGCGTCCGAAAACCCCATGTCCCCTTCACGGGCAAGGCGTGAAAACACGTCTGGATTGATAATATTGACCCGCGCATTTGGCCCTGCATTTTCCGCTTTGATTTGGAAAACACGCCCATCGGGCAGCGCGATATCCAGCGCCCCATTGCTGATTTTGGACAATTGGTGAAAGGCCACCGCGAAAAAGCGTGGCAAGTCTTTCTGACCCTCAGTGGATGTAAAAACAGCCATCCATCCCTCCCTTTAGTTCATGCACAAAGATTAATATAAGGTTTTAAACCTGCCAAGCCTTTCGTTAAGTCAGGCTCTACTCGTCTGATTTATAACTAGAATATGCAGCTAGGGCGCGCGCGCGACCGTCTTTCAGCTCGATAATTCGCGCCGGTTTCGCGTCATTTTCGCTTAACTCCCAGCTTTTCGGAATCGCCTTGTAAAAATCTTCAAGCCGCGAATTTCCATCCTCGTCTTTCCAGCCATCCAAATAGGTTGCGCGATATCGCCCTGTCCCATCGAACTTCTCGCCTTGGGATTCTGGGTTGAATACGCGAAAATACGGCGTCGCATCGGGCCCACAACCAGCAATCCACTGCCAGCCCATCGCGTTTGCAGCGGGGTCCCAGTCAATCAGCGTTTCCTCAAACCACTTCATCCCAATTTTCCAATTGGTTAGCAGGTGTTTGGTCAAATGCGATCCCGCGATCATGCGCAACCGATTGTGCATGGTGCCCGTCACGTACAGCTCGCGCATGGCCGCATCGACCATCGGTTCCCCCGTCAGCCCACGCCGCCACGCCTCTGCATCCGCATTATCACCGCGCCACTTGAACGCATCCCATTCCTCGCGCCAATTGCGCTCCACAATTCTGGGCGTGTGGTAAATCAGGTGATACGCAAATTCGCGCCACACCAACTCTTTGCAAAAATGCTCAGCCCCTTTCGCGCCCTCATGCATCGCTCGTTGCCCTGCATGCCAAATGCGACGCGGCGCAATTTCGCCGTAGGTCAGGTTTTCCGACAGCCGCGATGTGGCCTCAATGCTCGGAAAATCCCGTTCTTCTTTGTACCGCTCCACCGCGTCATCCAGAAACGCTATCAACCGCGCCTCTGCTGCTGCTTCGCCAACGCACACGTATTTTGCCACAATATCAGCCCCACGGCGCATCGCCGCGCCCATCTGCCACTCATTCAGCGCGTCACTATCGGGCCAACGCTCAGGCGTGGCAATTTCCGTCGGGGCGGCAATGCAATTATCGACATGGATATCCTTCACAGCACGCCACATGGGGGTATAGACTTTATAATATCCACCCACCTTAGTTTTAACACTCCAAGGCTCAAACAGCAGGTGTCCGATGTAACTCTCGCCCGTAACACCCAAATCCTTCAGTGCCGTCTTCACACCCGTATCACGCACAATCGCTGCAGGATCATAGGCCCGCGACCAGACAACCTCGTTCGCGCCCGTTTCCGCCACCAGCTCCTTGAGGACATCAACCGCTTTGCCCCGCCGTAGGATCAGCCGTGATCCAACCGCGCTCAAACTCTCAGCAAATTTTGCAACCCCCAGCCCGAACCGCCATTTGGGTGCAGCGCCAAGATCCTCGATCAATTCGTCATGGATAAACACAGGGATCACAGGGCGACCCGTCGCCACCGCGTGGGCCAGTGCAGGATTGTCGGCCAGCCGCAAATCGCGGCGGACCCACCAAATTAGGGGTGTTTTATTCATGAAAGAGATACGCCTAGCGTTACCCCTTGGATCACAAAACCTGTTCCAAAGCGTCAATCAATTTATCAACCTCGGCTTTGGTGGTGTAATGTACAAAACTCACCCGCAAAACGCCATGATCTGGATCAATTCCCATGCCTTGCAAACAGCGCACACCGTAAAAATCACCGCCCCCTGCCATCACGCCCAATGGCGCAAGCGCCTCTGCCAATTCACCGCCAGATTTCTGCGCATGCATCGCAACCGTCGGTGCTTTGGCATTTGCATCCGTAGGCCCCAGCAATCGCACTGAATTCTTGTCGCGCACATAATCCAACAGCGGTTGCAACAGTTCCACCTCATGGGCGCGCATCAGATCATGGGCAAACGCACCACGCGCCGCACCGTCACCGCTGCCCCCGTGATGCTCGCTCAGCGCATCAATGTAATCCGCCATGCCCGCACTGGCTGCCACTTGTGCATGATCTGGCCCCGCTGGCGTGAAACGTTTTTCCAGCGACCCTTCGTTGAAATAATGCCCCTGATTGGGCAGAGTGAACCCCAATCCCCTGCGCATCACCATGATCCCCTGATGCGGGCCATAGGTTTTATAGGCCGAGAATAAATACACATCCGCGCCCAGCTCATCCACATTTGGCAGCCCGTGGGGGGCGTAACTCACGCCATCGACACAGGTGTAAACACCCGCCGCCTTGGCCATCGCGCAAATCTCGGCAACAGGATTGATTTCACCCACCACGTTAGAACAGTGAGGGAAGCACAGCAATTTAACCTTGTCATCAATCAGGTTTGCCAGCGCATCCTGCTTCAACTGCCCACTTTCAGGATCGACCTGCCATTCGCGCACTTCAACGCCGCGATCCGCCAAACGCCGCCACGGACCAGAGTTCGCCTCGTGGTCCTGATTGGTCACAATGATAGCATCGCCCGCCTTCAGCCACTGGCCAAACGCCTGCGCCAAAACATAGGTGTTCTGCGTGGTTGATGGCCCAAAAGACAGCTCATCGCCAACCACACCCATGATCGCCGCCAACCGCGTGCGGGCCTCGTCCATCTCTTCACCACCAATGCGCGAAACCTCGTACACGCCGTAAGGCTGGACTTTGCGCTCCGTATAAAACCGTGTGAGGCGATCAATCACCTGGCGGCAGGTGTACGACCCTCCAGCATTTTCGAAAAACGCTTGGTCCTGCAATGAGGCCTGCGCAAAAGCAGGAAACTGCGCCCGTACAAAATCAATATCCAACGCCATGGTGCCGCTCCTAAAATGAAAAACCCCGCGCGATGTGCACGGGGTTTTACTTTTGTTTGAATTGGCTAGGGGTTCAACCCCCAAACCTTATTCCGCTGGTTCGGTTGCGCCAGATTTCTCGCGCATGCCATCACGGATCAACGCTTTCAACAGTGAGATACCCATCAAAACCATGATGAACGAGAACGGCAACGCCCCGATAATCATCGCGGTGTTGATCGCACCTAATCCGCCTGCCAAGAGCAGACCCGCAATCACCAGCGTCAGGATAACACCCCACGTGATGATGTGAACGCGGCCCTTCGGGCTTTCGTCACCCGCTGCTACGATTGTGTTGATGATCAACACAGCGGAGTCAGCAGACGTCACCAGATACGTCAGCAACAATATAACGATGACAATCGACATCAAAGTTGCAAGCGCAGGTGACAACATAAAGTTGATCATCGCGAACAACTGGCTCGACAATCCAGCACCAGTGATTTGATCACCCGCGCCGCCGTTCAGTGTCAGATCAATCGCTGTTCCGCCTGCAAATGCAAACCAAACAAAACACATGATTGACGGAACGATCATCGCACCCAACACATATTCGCGGATCGTACGACCCTTGGAAATACGTGCCAAGAACAGGCCAACGAACGGTGCAAATGCAATCCACCAAGCCCAATAGAAGATGGTCCAGCCACCCTGCCAACCGGCAAGTTTGGTCATTTCGCTTTCTGCGTTTCCATCGCCTTTCCAAACTGTCATCGACATCATTGGAAGGTTGATGATGTAATCCCAGATACCCAAGAACAAGCTTGAGAGCGCGAACATCGTGGAGCCAAAGATCAGCAAGAACGCGAGGATGAAGAACGACAGCCCCATGTTGATGTTGGACAACCATTTGATGCCTTTACCAACGCCTGACAAAGCAGACATTGTTGAAAAGAACATCACAATCGCCAGCGCCAAAATCATTGCAAATTTGGTTGGTGATCCATCGGTCATGATCCATTCCGCACCCGTGATGTTGTAGATACCCGCAGCGAACTGGCTCACGCCATAGCCCAAAGTAACAGAAACACCCAAGATCGTAGCGATAACAGATACGATATCAACGATGTGGCCCAACGGGCCTTCTAGGGATTTGCCCAACAACGGCGTCAAGCCAGAGCGAATGGTCAGCGGCAACCCACGTGAGTAGCTAAAGAAGGCCAGCGCAAGGCCAACAATCGCATAACAACCCCAAGCAGAGAAACCCCAGTGCAAGAACGACCACTTCATCGCGGCGCGAACATTGTCAGCACTAGATGCAGTTGTGTCGCCCATAATCACGCTTGGGTTGTTGCCAAAGTGAAAGATCGGCTCGCCTGTTGCATAGGTCAACATGCCGATACCAATACCGGCCCCAAACATCATGGAGAACCATGAGAAACTGGAAAACTCTGGTTTGCTGTCAACACCGCCAAGGCGGATTTTGCCAGTTGCAGGATACAAAGCCAGAACCAAGCAGACGACAATATAAAACGTCATCGCGTACATGTACCAAGAGCCAGTGTTGGCATCGATGGTCGCACGCACAGAGTTTAGCACATTCCCTGCTGACTCTTGAAAAACAATTGCCCAAAGGATCAACAAGCCAATGCAAGTTTTTGATCCAATTGCAACGAACTTTGAAAAGCCCTCATAGAAGCCCGAGCTTTCGGTCGG
>JABBAP010000057.1 GCA_018607905.1 Paracoccaceae bacterium
TTTTCTGCCGCGAATTTAACGGCGCTGGGGTAGTTTTGGATGAATTGATCCTGCGTCGCATGAAGGCGGTAAGGCAAGTAATATGCCCCGCCGAGATCTGCCGTGCCTTGGATTAGGTCTTGGGTCATGCGAGCCATGTCGGCCTCTCCGCGCACTGTCATTTCTTGGGAAAACAGCATCACACAAGCGATGCGATCAACAGGTGCGTAGGATAGAACGGCCTCATTATCAGGGGCGACATAGCGCAAAGTTATGTTGAGGAGTTCTTGGTAAGACCCTGGAATCACACGCTTACACAGATCAACCCATTCAGCAAAACGGCTGGGTTCGATGAAATATTCGTGCAGGATATCGGTGCGGGTTGGATCGCGGTCATCAAGGGTAACGACGGGTTCGTTGATCAGGCTGTTGCGGGTCACTTCGCCTGCTGTCAGCTTAGCCTGCAGATCGGTTTCAACCCACCAACGCCGCCGTTTCACGCTTTCATGGCCAAGTTGCGCGCGGAAAAGATTACGCGCAACTTTGGACACAAAACCAGATCCGCTCGCAGGGGGTAGATCGTCTTGGTTTTCGGTGGGGCGATAGGTGATCATCAGTGCGTTGTCGAAGAAATCGCGTTTGTCGACGTTCATGCGACCATAGCCCATCTGAACGGTTGGGTCTTTCAGCGCCTCGACAAATTTAAGACCAAAATCACGGCCCGGCATTTCCACAAATGTCGGTAAAAGACGCGCGTTGGGGACCATTTCGACATTCATTTCGGTGATCAAACCCGTGAGCCCGTAGCCACCCATCGTGAGGTTGAACAGGTCAGCGTTTTCATCGCGTGAACAGGTGACGTGCTCGCCGTCGTGCATCAGCATTTTGAAACTGCGCGTGGTGCTGCCCATCGCGGAATACGGAACCGGCCAGCCGTGTGCGTTGACGCAAAACGTGGAGGCAATTCCGAAATCATTGTTGGATTGCATGACCTTAGGACCGAAACCTATAGCGTCCATTTGTTTTAATGCACTGTCCCAGCGTAAGCCAGAGGAGCAACGAAAGGTGCTGTTTGCGGTGTCTGGTTCGAAGAAATCGGTTTCCAAGGTTATGGCATGGCCTGCGCGGGGGATGGATTGGCCACCCATTGAGTGGCGGGCGGCGGAGAGGCTGACCGGGCGGCCATCGGATTTTGCGGCCTTTAATTCATCGCGCAGGATGCTGATTAGCCCCTGATCGGGGTCTTGTTTGATGATGATATGCTTGTGGATCGGCGTTTCTGACAGGCCGCTCGCATCGTTTAAGGTGTTGGCCGCTGCGGTGGGTTGCAGCGATGTCGTTCCATCAAGAACGGGGTTTTCGGCCCTAGTTTGGCGCCAAAATAACCGCCGATCAGGGCGCCAGATCCAAGAAGGAGGGCGCGTTTGGTAATGAGGTTCATGAAAATCCCCTTTGTATTAGTCTACATCAAATGTCGCGAATAAAGGTGCGTGGTCGCTGGGTTTTTCCCAGCCCCGTGCTTCGCGTAAGACGCGGGATGAATTGGCTGTTCCCGAAATATCGGGTGTGGCCCAGATGTGATCAAGGCGACGGCCCTTGTCTGCCGTGTCCCAATCGCGCGCGCGGTAGGACCACCAAGTGTATAGTTTGCCTGTCGCGATATCTTGGCGTGTGACATCGACCCATTTACCCGCATTTTGGGTCTCGCTCAGGGCTTCAACCTCCATCGGGGTGTGCGACACGACCTTGAGCAGTTTTTTGTGATCCCAAACATCATCTTCACGCGGTGCGATGTTTAAATCGCCGACAAGCACGGATTTTTTTGGGGCTTCGGCAGCGAACCAATCGCGCATTTCCGCCAAGAAATCCATTTTATGACCGAATTTTTCGTTTACATCGCGGTCGGCAACATCGCCGCCTGCTGGGACGTAAAAATTCTGGATTGTCATACCGTTCGGAAGTTGCGCTGAGACGTGACGCGCGTCGCCCTTTTCGCAAAAATCGCGATGACCCATGTCTTTGAGAGGGTGTTTGGACAAGATCGCGACGCCGTTATAGCCCTTTTGACCCCGTGCAACCATGTGCGGGTAGCCTATGGCGGCGAAGTTTTCTGTTGGGATCAGCTCGGTCGGGCTTTTGCATTCTTGCAGGCACAAAACATCGGGTTGTTCATCTTTTAACAGTTGTAGAACAATGGGTTCGCGCAAACGAACAGAGTTGATGTTCCATGTGCAGACTGTGGTTGGCATGTGCTCGGCCCTTATGTTTTTCGCAAAGATAGCGGATGGCCTTAATCCGCGCCACCCGAAATCTGCGATAAAGCCTGGAGCAGATGTTTGTGGAACAGATCGGAGTGTTCGATTTGCGGGATGTGGCCGATATCTGGCATCACGTCGAGCGTTGATCCTGCGATAAGGGAGTTGAGCGTTTGGCCGACCTCTAGGGGTGCGACCTCGTCTTTGTCGCCCCAGATGAGGGCGGTGGGTAGGGTGAATTTCGCAATTTCGGGTTCACGGGTGCTGAGCGCATCTTTTGGCGGAACCAGCAGATCGACAATCCAATCTGCGTGGGCGGCGGTTGTGCCTTTGCGATTGGTGGGTTGTTGCAGGACAGCGGCGTATTTCGAAACGTCGAGCGATTTGTCGTAAATAAAGGAGCGGATCAGGTTTTCTGTCATCAACGGATTTGTCGATGTCAGTGCCACGCCTGCGCGACGGACGTATTTGCTGGTGGCAAACAACGGCAGCTTATCGGGGCCAGTTTCATGGGCGTTTAGGCCGACAGCGCCAGAGACAATGACGAGGCCTGCGAATTGGTCTGGCGCGCGCATGACGGTTTCAAGCGCGACGGATGCGCCAAAAGAATGTGCGACCACGATGGGTTTAGTTTCCATCGCTTTTACCGCGGCGAGGATGCGGTTTGCTTGTTTCACACGGCCATAATCACGATCTGCGGCGTGGTCTGAATAGCCGAACGGTGGAACATCAAGCGCGAGGGCGAAGTAGTTGTTTTTGGATAAAATATCTGCGGTTTCTTGCCAGTACCCACCCCAACTGCCAGTGCCGTGGATCAGTAAAACAGGGGTCGCGGTTTTTTCACCTGTTGGCGTGACGTGGACAGTGCCAAGCGGGGTTGCAACGCGCATTCCGTTTTCGGGCAAAATATCCGCGAGCTGTTCTGTTTCGCGGATTTTGACGCTGGCCCAAAGTGCGAGACAGCAGACAAAGAGGATCAGTAAGATGGAATAGATGGCGTAGAGAATAAATTTTTTCATGACTTATGGTAGCGCGGTGCAACAGCGTCGCAACCAAAAAAAGACCCGCTGTAAAAGCGGGCCAGTCCGGGGAGAAATCTTAGAAATGTTAGACGTTCAGGCGGTAACCACCTGATTCAGTGACCAAAAGCCGTGCATTGCTGGGATCAGGTTCGATCTTTTGACGCAGACGATAGATGTGCGTTTCCAGCGTGTGCGTGGTGACACCCGCGTTATAGCCCCACACTTCGTGCAGCAGCACATCGCGCGCGACGACGCCGTCTTGGGCGCGGTACAGAAATTTGAGGATGTTTGTTTCTTTTTCCGTAAGGCGAATTTTCTTTTCGTCTTCGGTAAGCAACATCTTGGCGGCGGGTTTGAACGTATAGGGGCCTAGGTTGAAAACCGCGTCTTCGGATTGTTCGTGCTGGCGAAGTTGCGCGCGAATACGTGCCAAAAGAACCGGAAATTTGAACGGTTTAGAAACGTAATCGTTTGCGCCCGCATCAAGGCCGAGGATCGTGTCGGCGTCGGTGTCGTGGCCTGTCAGCATAACAATCGGGCATTTCACGCCTTGTTTGCGCATCAAGCGGCACAACTCGCGGCCATCCATATCGGGCAATCCGACGTCTAGCAGAACCAGATCATAGAGCGCTTCTTTGGCGCGTTCTAATCCAGCGGCGCCGTCTTCGGCCTCAAACACATCGAAATCTTCAGTGAGGACCAGCTGATCTGCAAGGGCTTCGCGCAGATCTTCGTCATCGTCTACCATCAGAATTTTTTTTACGTTGCTCATCAGTCAACTCCTTCGTTGGATGGAAGGTGCGCCTAAACGGGCTTTCGGGCAATCCGCTTCACACGGACGTGTCGAAAAACGAACAAATGTTTCACTTCCTGCCGTTCACAGATATAGAAAGCGAACGAAATGTTTCAAAATGTAGGGGCATGATGCCGTTTTCCGTAACATTAGACGAAAAGATCGCCCGCGCCCGGGCTGATTTACGCATTGGAGTGCCGATTGTTCTGCGTGACGGGGCAACGAATTGGGCAGTTTGCGCGATTGAGACGCTCAGTTCGGAACGCTTGGCGCAAATGCGCGACCAATCTGGTGATTTGCATGTCGCCCTGACGGATCGCCGCGCAGAAACGCTGGCAGCGCCACCTTATGACGGGGATTTGGTGCGGATTTCAGTGCCTTTTGATGCGCCTGCGACGTGGATTCATGCGATGGCGGACCCGTCTTTGGATTTGCAGATGCCCATGAAAGGGCCGTTTCATTTCCTGCGTGACGGGACGCCGATCGCGGATCGTGCAGCGATTGCGCTGTGTAAAGGGGCTGGCTTATTGCCCGGTGCGATTTTTGCGCCGATTTCGAATATGTCTGAGTCGCTTGTGCAATTGGATGTTCTGGATGTGATGGCAGCGGCGGCAAAGCGGATGCCGCTCGATTTGATCTCTGGCGCGCGTGTTCCATTAGAAGTTTCAGAGAATTCGCGCGTGCATGTGTATCGCAAGCGGGATGGTGGCGAAGAGCATTACGCGATTGAAGTGGGGCAGCCTGCGCGAGACAAACCTGTTTTGTCGCGGCTGCATTCGGCCTGTTTCACCGGCGATATTATGGGATCGTTGAAATGCGATTGCGGGGCGCAATTGCATGCGGCAATGGCGCAGATTGGGGCCGAGGGTTCTGGGGTTTTGTTGTATTTGAACCAAGAAGGGCGTGGGATTGGCTTGGCCAATAAAATGCGGGCCTATTCGTTGCAGGATCAGGGGTTTGATACGGTTGAGGCCAATCATCGGCTGGGATTTGAGGATGATGAGCGGGATTTTCGATTGGGTGCAGAGATTTTGCGCGGGCTTGGCTTTAAATCTACGCGGTTGATGACAAACAATCCTGCGAAGGTTGCCAAGATGGAAGAGGCGGGCGTGAAGGTGGCCGAACGTGTGGCTTTGCAGGTTGGACGTACGCCGCAGAACACGGATTATTTGGACGTTAAGGCCAAGAAAAGCGGGCATTTGTTGTGACTCGGTTCGATGACTTGGTGATCAATCGGTGGGGTGCGCGGTTTCAAGGTGTTGAATTTCCCTGCGCGATTGGGCGTGGTGGCATTGGGGTTAAGGGCGGGGAAGGTGATGGAATCACCCCGCGCGGGTCGTTTCAAATTATGGGATGTGGCTATCGGTCAGAGCGGATTGGATTTGATGCGCCAAATGTGCATTGCCAGCCGATTTCGTTGACAGATGTGTGGTCTGACGATCCCAAAGACCCAGATTATAACCACAGTGCGGATGTTCGAAC